>NZ_CWKH01000001.1:2400000-3000000 GCF_001245615.1 Mycolicibacterium neworleansense | reverse complement strand
CGATCCGATGGTGATGATTCATCTGACCCAGTCCGGTGTCGGGGACGGTGCGGTGGCCGACATCCTGCGGCGGGCCCTGCAGGGGCAGCCCGATGGGGTCTTCACCGACTTCGATCCGGCCGCGGTCGTTGCGGCACGGCCGGTGGTCAGCTACCGGGAGGTCCGCACCGGCCGGGAGATTCGTTGGGCGGTGTTCGTCGACGGTGCGGTGCGGATCGCGATCGGATGCCAGAGCGTTCCCGGGCATGCGGAGGCGGTGCGCTCAGCGTGTGAGGCAGCCACCCGCTCGGCCCACACAGCGTTGTAGAAATCAGATGGAACCGAACCTGTCCCTGCTGCGTCGAATTGTTATATCCCGCAACACAAGACCGGAAGGGGCAGAGGAAATGCCACCAGGACCGACGGGGCCGTTGGGCACCGACTTCGAGGTGATGAATCGCGTGGCCGGCCGGATCGACGTGCTCAACGACGATGTCCGGGCCATGCTGCAGACATTCATCGGGAAGATGAGCAGCGTGCCGCCGTCGGTCTGGGGCGGGGTGGCTGCGGTGCGCTTTCGCAGTGTGGTTGACCGCTGGAACAGTGAATCGCTGACCCTGCACACCACGTTGAGCCGTATCGCGGAGACGATCCGGACCAATGAGCGCACGTTGCGCGCGGCTGCCGACATGCACGCGCAGCGGCTGGGCACCGTCGGTGACGGAATCTGACCGGCCCCGGCGATGGATCACGTTCTGTCCTATGACTTCGGCGAGATCGAGTACTCGGTCCGCCAGGAGATCCACACCACCTCGAGCCGGTTCAATGCCGCACTCGACGAATTACGTTCCCAGATCGCGCCGCTGCAGCAGGTCTGGACCCGCGAAGCAGCGCAAGCCTATGCAGTCGAGCAGGCGCGCTGGAACCAGGCCGCGGCGGCCCTCAACGAGATCCTGTTCTCCCTGGGCAATGCGGTGCGCGACGGTGCCGACGAAGTGGACGCCACCGATCGCAGTGCCGCCAACGCCTGGCGTGTGTGACAGGTTCGGAAAAGCCGGTGCGGTCCCGTTCGGTGGAGAGGACCGAGCGGGACCGCACACTTCCGTTCTGGCGACGGTCTAGCGGCTGGAGTTGGAATCGCCTGCGCGGCGGGGGCGGCGGTGTCCACCGCGCTGTTGGCCGCCGGCGCCACCACCGGATCCGGACCGGGTTGCCCCCGCGCCGCGGCGCCGGAGCGGCCTGGGCGACCGGCTCGGGACGAATGGGATCACCGAAAACGCGGTCGCCGGGGGCGATCTCGCGAAGCACCGGATGATCGGTTCCGTTCACCCGGGTGATCGTGGGCTTGACGCCGGCCTTCTTGGTCAGGGTGCGCACATCGGAAACCTGCGCGTCGTGCATGAGGGTCACCACGGTGCCCTCGTTCCCGGCGCGGGCCGTGCGCCCGGACCGGTGCAGGTAGGCCTTGTGCTCGACCGGCGGATCGGCGTGCACCACGAGGCTCACGTCGTCGACGTGGATCCCGCGGGCGGCGATATCGGTGGCCACCAGAACTGCCGCCGATCCGTCGGAGAACGCCGTCAGGTTCCGGGTGCGGGCATTCTGAGACAAGTTGCCGTGCAGCTCAACTGCCGACACGCCACGCGAATTGAGCTGGCGAGTCAGGTTTTTCGCACCGTGCTTGGTGCGGGCGAACACGATGGTCCGGCCCGGGGCGGCAGCCAGATCGGCAACCACGTTGACCCGTGCGGCGTTGTCCACGTGCAGCACGTGGTGGACCATCGCGGTCACCGGGGACTGCGCCGAATCGACACTGTGCACCACGGGGTCGTGCAGATAGCGCTTGACCAGTACGTCGACCCCGGCATCGAGAGTGGCCGAGAACAGCAGGCGCTGGCAGTCTTTCGGCGTGCGGTCCAGCAGGCGCTTCACGCCGGGCAGGAAGCCGAGGTCGGCCATGTGGTCGGCCTCGTCGAGCACGGTGACCTCGACCGCGGACAGGTCGGCGTGGCCGGACCGCATGTGGTCTTCGAGCCGGCCCGGGCAAGCGATCACGATGTCCACGCCACTTCTGAGCGCGGAGATCTGCGGGTTGGGGCCCACGCCACCGAAGATGTTGACCGACCGGAGGCCGGTGGCCTTGGCCAGCGGGGTGAGCGAGGCCTCGATCTGGGTGACCAGTTCACGGGTGGGCGCCAGGATCAGCGCGCGGGGGCGGTTCGGCGCCCGGCGGGTGCCGCTGGTCGCCAACCGCGCCACCAGGGGCAACAGGAACGCATACGTCTTGCCGGACCCGGTCCGGCCGCGGCCGAGGACATCGCGGCCTTTGAGTGAATCGGGCAGGGTCGCGGCCTGGATCGGGAAGGGGGTCTCGATTCCGTTCGCGGCGAGGGTGGCGACGATCTCGGCGGGCAGGCCGAGCTCGGCGAATGTGGGCACAGCGGTGCCCGGGGTTTCTTGGACAGACAAAATGAAAGCTCCGAAAATAGAGGGCGGTCGTCCTGCCCGGCGCGAGTGATATCTCGCGGCGCTCGGTGTGACGATCGAGAAGGCGGCAAAGGCAGAACAGACAAGCCGCCGTGCCCCGACTATACGGGTAGCGGACCGGTTTCCCCGAGTTCTGGCTGCTGACCAGCGGGTGGTATCCATCACAGGCCCAGACGGGTCAACTATCCTGGCGGTTACGCGTGAATGCCATACCCATGGCCCGACGCCGGGAGAGATGATCGCCGTGGCCGCATCGAGGAACGCGGGAGGCCGGATGTCCACCCGGGCCCTTCCGGCGAAGGTGCGCGCCATCCATGACCTGTTCATCGAGGGCCAGGTGGACGCCGCTTCGCTGGATTCCACCCCGGTGCGTCGCGTCATCGTGGAGAGCTGGCAGCGCAGCCTGGCCACCGGGGTGGATCCCGACCTGGGCACCCGGGCGGCCGCCGCGGCGGCCGCGCTGACCGAATTGCGCAACGCGCATCCGCTCGCGCCCACGCTGCCGCTGATCCGTCGTCTGCTGGTCGAGGATGCCGTCGACGCCGGCGTCCTGGTGGCCATCACTGCCGCCGACGGCACCCTGCTGTGGGTCGAGGGCGACTCCGGAGTGCGCCGCAAAGCTGAGGCGATGAACTTCGTTCCCGGTTCGGACTGGAGTGAGCGGACGGCTGGGACGAATGCCCCCGGCACCGCTTTGGCGCTCGATCGCGAACTGCAGATCCTGGGGTCAGAACACTTCTCCCGGATCGTGCACCCGTGGAGCTGTACCGCGGTTCCGGTGCACGACCCGGCCACCGGGGCGCTGCTCGGTGCCATCGATCTGACCGGGGGGTCCAAGGTGGCCTCAACCCAGACCTTGGCACTGGTCAGGGCGACTGCAGTCGCGGTCGAGAACCAGCTGGCCCTGCTCCGGCTCACCGCGCCACCCGCGCCTGCGACCGCCGAGGGGGCGCGGCTGACCGTGTTGGGCGCCGAACGTCCACGCTGGCACCTGGCCGACGCCGCCGGCCGCCCCCAATCCAGCGTCCTGACCGGGAGGCACGCCGACATCCTGGTTCTGCTGATCCGGCATCCCGAGGGACTGAGCGCCGACCATCTGGCCATGCTCCTCGACGACAAAGACCTTGACGTGGTCACCGTGCGGGCCGAAGTGTCGCGGCTGCGGCGGGTCATCGGAAGTACCTACATTGAGTCCCGGCCGTACCGGTTGATGGCCCCGGTCGCCAGCGATATGGGCGACGTCTACGACGCGCTGCAGGCCAGGAACGTCTCGGCTGCCCTGGACGCATACTCGGGGGCGCTGCTGCCGCAGTCGGTGTCGCCGGCCGTCGCGCGGCTGCGCACAGAGCTGAGCGCCAGCCTGCGCGAGTCGGTACTGGCCGGGGGCAACCTCAGCCTGTTGCGGCGCTGGTTGGCGCTGCCCGACGGCCGCGACGACCGGGAGGGTTGGCGGGTGCTGCACGACCACGCCGACGCAGACCCGGTGGCCCGGGCTCAGGCGAGTGGACATCTGGCCGGAATCGACTCTGAACTGGGCTGATCGCCCCGCTCGCGGGCTGCAACGTTGCTTTTGACGTGTGCAACTGTGCTGCAACCTACTGCCGACTACCGTTAGTGATGACCGACACATCTGGTGTCCGATGCAGGAGATTGCCATGACTGTTTATGCACGTCCGGGCGCCGAAGGCGCCCTGATGTCGTTCGAGGCCCGCTACGACAACTACATCGGCGGCGAGTGGGTCGCCCCCGCCGAGGGCCGCTACTTCGAGAACCCGACGCCGGTCACCGGTCAGGTGTTCTGTGAGGTGGCCCGCTCCACCGAGGCCGACGTGGAGAAGGCGCTGGACGCCGCTCACGCCGCAGCCCCGGCGTGGGGCAAGACCTCGCCGGCCGAGCGCGCGGTCATCCTCAACAAGATCGCCGACCGGATCGAGGAGAATCTCGAATCCGTCGCGCTGGCCGAGTCGTGGGACAACGGCAAGCCGATCCGTGAGACGCTGAACGCCGACATCCCGCTCGCGGTCGACCACTTCCGGTACTTCGCCGGTGTGCTGCGCGCCCAGGAAGGCTCGCTCTCGCAGATCGACGAGGACACGGTCGCCTACCACTTCCACGAGCCGCTCGGCGTCGTCGGCCAGATCATCCCCTGGAACTTCCCGATCCTCATGGCGGTGTGGAAGCTGGCCCCGGCCCTGGCCGCCGGCAACGCGGTGGTGCTCAAACCTGCTGAGCAGACACCGGTTTCGGTGCTCTACCTGATGTCACTGATCGGTGACCTGCTGCCCGCCGGCGTGGTCAACGTGGTCAACGGCTTCGGCGTCGAGTGCGGCAAGCCGCTGGCCTCGAGCAACCGGATCGCCAAGATCGCCTTCACCGGTGAGACCACCACGGGCCGGCTGATCATGCAGTACGCCAGCCAGAACCTGATCCCGGTAACCCTCGAGCTGGGCGGCAAGAGCCCGAACATCTTCTTCTCGGACGTGCTGGCCGCCGCCGACGATTTCCAGGACAAGGCCCTGGAAGGGTTCACCATGTTCGCCCTGAACCAGGGTGAGGTGTGCACCTGCCCGTCGCGGTCGCTGATCCAGGCCGACATCTACGACGAGTTCCTGGAACTGGCCGCCATCCGCACCAAGGCGGTGCGGCAGGGTGACCCGCTCGACACCGAGACGATGATCGGTGCGCAGGCCTCCAACGATCAGCTGGAGAAGATCCTGTCCTACATCGAGATCGGCAAATCCGAAGGCGCCCAACTGATCACCGGTGGTGAGCGGGCCGACCTCGGCGGCGATCTGAACGGAGGCTTCTACGTGGCGCCGACGATCTTCACCGGGCACAACAAGATGCGCCTGTTCCAGGAGGAGATCTTCGGGCCGGTCGTGGCCGTGACCTCGTTCAAGGACTACGACGACGCCATCTCGATCGCCAACGACACCCTCTACGGCCTGGGTGCCGGCGTGTGGAGCCGCAACGGCAACACCGCCTACCGCGCCGGCCGGGATATCAAGGCCGGCCGGGTGTGGACGAACTGCTACCACGCCTACCCCGCGCATGCGGCGTTCGGCGGTTACAAGCAGTCCGGCATCGGCCGGGAGAACCACAAGATGATGCTCGACCACTACCAGCAGACCAAGAACCTGTTGGTGAGCTACGCCAACAAGGCGCAGGGCTTCTTCTAGGCCGTCGAGGTCGACGAGTCCGGTCCGGAAGGGTCGTCATGCTGCGCGCGGGCAGCACCGGTGCGTGCCGGTGCTGCCAGCGGGATCGCACAACCGAATAACAACAAAAATCGGCTGCCAGCAACACCTTTCAATGATGGGAACGGCTCATGACTCAGACCCTCGACGACAGCGTCGGCGCCAACAGCGCTGGCCGGATGCGCGCGGCGGTGGTCACCGAATTCGGTGCGCCGCTGCAGGTTTCCGAACTCGACCTACCCACGCCCGGACCGGGCGAGGCACTGGTCAAGCTCGAGACCTCCGGCGTGTGCCACACCGACCTCCATGCCGCACATGGCGATTGGCCGGTGAAGCCCAGCCCGCCGTTCGTGCCGGGCCATGAGGGATACGGCACGGTAGTGGCGCTGGGGCCCGGCGTGGCAGTCCTGAAGATCGGCGACAAGGTCGGCAACGCCTGGCTGTGGTCGGCCTGCGGCACGTGCGAGTACTGCCGCACCGGCTGGGAGACCCTGTGTGAGCAGCAGCGCAACGGTGGCTACAGCGTCAACGGGAGCTTCGGCTCATACATGTTGGTCAACGCCGCCTATGCCGCTCGGATCCCCGACGGCGCCGACCCGGTCGAGGTGGCGCCCGTCCTGTGTGCCGGGGTGACGGTCTACAAAGGCCTGAAGGTGACCGATACCCGGCCCGGTCAATGGGTCGCGATCTCAGGGGTCGGGGGACTGGGTCACGTCGCGGTGCAGTATGCCCGCGCGATGGGTCTGCGGGTGGTCGCCATCGACATCGACGACGCCAAGCTGGAACTGGCCGGCCGACTCGGCGCCGAGGTGACGGTGAATGCCACGACGTCCGACGTCGTGGCCGAAGTGCAGAAGGCCACCGGCGGCGTGCACGGCGTGCTGGTGACGGCGGTGCATCCGCAGGCGTTCGGCCAGGCCATCGGGCTGGCCCGCCGCGGTGGCACCATTGTGTTCGTCGGTCTGCCGCCGGGAGACTTCCCGGCGCCGATCTTCGACATCGTGCTCAAGGGATTGACCATCCGCGGCTCGATCGTGGGTTCGCGCCAGGACATGGTTGAGGCCCTCGATTTCTACCACCGTGGCCTGATTCACCCGATCGTTGAGACGACGTCCATCGATCAGATCAACGACGTGTTCGAGCGGATGGAACGCGGGCAGATCGACGGCCGGATCGTCATCGATTACCGGTAGTAGAGGTCCCCTGAACTGCCGTCGAGTGTGAAGCTGTTGCGACATCTGACCCGCACGCTCGTAACAGCTTCACACTCGCGGTACTGCTTGACAAGCACTGTCCATCAACATGATTCACGAGGAGACCCATGGGTTCCCTGCCGCTGCCGACCGCGCAGAAGGTGATCGACGCCGCAGTAGTCAAGGCCGAGGAGATCGGCCAGCCGATGAACATCGCCGTGGTCGACGACGGAGGTCACCTGGTCGCGTTCGTCCGCATGGACGGTGCGATCAAGGCCAGCATCGACATCTCGATCCGCAAGGCGCGGACCGCGGTCATGATGAACCTGCCCACCAGCGCGCTGATGGCGGCCTGTCAGCCGGGCGGCGAACTGTACGGCCTGGAGCAGACCTCGGGCGGCTTAGTCGTGTTCGGCGGCGGGATACCGCTGGAAGCCGACGGCACGGTGATCGGTGCGGTCGGGGTCAGTGCCGGCAGCGTCGAGCAGGACGTCGCGGTGGCTTCCGCTGCGGCAGCGGCAATGTAGTCGAGGCTGCGCCAGCGGCAATCTAGTCGACGAGTACACAGTCGCCGCAGTAGCCGCACTGACCTGCGGCGCAACCTTCATGCAACGTGATGCAGCGCACAATTGGGTCGCGTTGTGTCGCACATCGGTGGGAGAACCGCCCCGAGTCAGTTGGAGTAGTGAATGACGGAACCGATCCTTGATCCTTCGGTCGATTACCCGCTGAGCATCCATCGCGAGGACCTGCTGTTCACGCCCAACGGCAAGCCGATCGGCGATATCACCATGGATGCGGTGATGTCTGGTGAGGTCGCCGCGTCGGACCTCCGGATCACCCCGCAGACCCTGCGACTGCAGGCTCAGATCGCCGAAAAGGTGGGGCGCCGCCAGCTCGGCTCGAACCTGCGGCGCGCGGCGGAGATGACCGCGATCAGCGACGAGCGGGTGCTGCAGATCTACAACGCGCTGCGGCCCAACGCCTCCACGAAGGCCGAACTCGACGCGATCGCCGACGAGTTGGACACGAAATACGGGGCGGAGTTGCTGGCCGATCTCGTCCGCGAGGCCGCCGACGTCTACGAGCGCCGCGACATCCTGGCCACCAGCGAATAGGAGAACACCGGTGACGGCAGTATCGCCACAACATTCCACGGCCGGCCAGCGCAGGCAGTCTGAGCGCACCAAGGTACTCGAGGACCGGCCGGTCAACCTCGACGGCTTCGTCGAGGAGTGGCCCGAGGTGGGCATGGTTGCGCTGGACAGCGAGTTCGATCCCGCGCCCAGCGTGCGGGTCGCCGACGGGGTGATCGTCGAGATGGACGGCCGGGTCCGCGCCGACTTCGATTTCATCGACCAGTTCATCGCTGACCACGCCATCGACGTGGCGACCACCGAACAGGCCATGGCGATCCCGGCGGTCGAGATCGCGCGGATGCTGGTCGACCCTCACGTGACCCGTGACGAGGTGATCGCGGTGACCGGCGGCCTGACCCCGGCCAAGCTGCTCGCGGTCGCCAAGACGCTGAACATCGTCGAGATCATGATGGGAATGCAGAAGATGCGGGCCCGTCGCACCACGGCCAACCAGGCGCACTGCACCAGCGCGCGCGATAACCCGCTGCAGGTGGCCTGCGAAGCCGCCGAGGCGTCGCTGCGCGGATTCTCGGAAGTCGAAACGACTTTGGGCGTGGTGCGGTACGCCCCGCTGGTCGCGATGGCATTGCAGATCGGCAGCCAGGTCGGCTGTGGTGGGCGCCTGACGCAGTGTGCACTCGAGGAGGCCACCGAGCTGGAGCTGGGCATGCGCGGGATCACCGCCTACGCCGAGACCATCTCGGTATACGGCACCGAGTCGGTGTTCGTCGACGGCGATGACACACCGTGGTCGAAGGCCTTTCTCGCCGCGGCCTATGCCTCGCGGGGGATCAAGATGCGGTTCACCTCGGGCACTGGTTCGGAAGTGCAGATGGGCAACGCCGAGGGCCGTTCGATGCTGTATCTGGAGATCCGCTGCATCTTGGTGGCCAAAGGCGCCGGCGTACAGGGCCTGCAGAACGGTTCGATCTCGTGCATCGGCGTACCGGGTGCGGTGCCGGCGGGTATCCGTGCGGTGGCGGCCGAGAACCTGATCGCGTCGGCGGTGGACCTGGAGTGCGCGTCCGGCAATGACCAGTCCTTCTCGCATTCGCCGATGCGCCGGACGGCGCGGCTGTTGCCCCAGATGATGCCGGGCACCGATTTCATCACCTCCGGATACTCGGCAACGCCCAACTACGACAACATGTTTGCCGGATCCAACGTCGATGCCGAGGACTTCGACGACTTCAACACCATCCAGCGCGACCTGCAGATCGACGGCGGCCTGCGCCATGTCAACGAGTCCGAGATTCTGGCCGCGCGTAGCCGGGCGGGCAAGGCGCTGCAGGCGGTCTTCGCCTACCTCGACCTGCCGGCCATCACCGACGCGGAGATCGAGGCCGCGGTGTACGCCCATGGCAGCCGCGAACTGGTCCCGCGTGACGTCCTGGAGGACCTCAAGGGCGCACAGCAGGTGATGGATCGCGGAGTCACCGGTCTGGACCTGGTGAAGGCATTGGAAGCCACCGGGTTCTCCGACATCGCCGAGAACCTCCTGGCCGTGCTGCGCCAGCGGGTTTCGGGTGACCTCCTGCAGACCTCGGCGATCATGACGCGCGAGCTGCAGCCGCTGTCGGCGGTCAACGATCGCAATGACTACGCGGGTCCGGGCACGGGTTACCGCCCCACGGGTGCGCGCTGGGAGGAGATGAAGCGGCTGCGTCACGTGACCAGCGCCGAGAACCCCGAACTGGAGGTCGAGTGACATGTCGGCAGTGACCGGGCAGCGCACCCTGACGTTCACCGGCGAGCAGCCGGCCGAACCGGGAAAGCGCTCCGATGAAGTGGTGCTGGCGATTTCGCCGGCGTTCGCCGACTTCTTCAGTCAGACCATCATCGGCCTGTCCCATGCCGAGGTGATCCGCCAGATCCTGGCAGGCATCGAGGAGCAGGAGGTGGCCGCGCGATGCATCCGGGTGCGGCACAGCAGCGACCTCGCGGTGGTCGCGCATGCGGCGGCCAGACTGAGCGGGTCGGGTATCGGTATCGGCATCCTGTCTCGCGGCACGTCGATGATCCATCAGCGTGACCTCCCGCGGTTGTCCAGCCTCGAGCTGTTCCCGCAGAGCCCGCTGATGACGTTGGAGACCTATCGCCGCATCGGCTCGAACGCCGCCCAGTACGCCAAAGGCGAGTCACCAGAACCGGTTCCGACGCTCAACGACCAGATGGCCCGGCCCCGCTGGCAGGCCAAGGCAGCGCTGCTGCATCTGAAGGAGACCGAGCAGATCCGCAAGCAGACCCGCCCGGTAGAGGTGACGCCGGAGTTCGCCGAGCTGACCCCTGAGGCACTGGGTACCTGATGGCTCTGACTGTTGTCGGTGTCGACATCGGCAACTCGACGACCGAGGCCAGCGCCGCGGTCGTCGCGACTGACGGCTCCATCCGGTTCCGCGGCGCCGCGCTGACCCCGACGACGGGCATCAAGGGCACCCCACGGAATGTCGACGGGGTGGCCCAGGCGGTGGTTCGTGCGCTGGAGGCGAGCGCGATGGGTCTGGCCGAGCTGGACATCGTGTTGCTGAACGAGGCGACCCCGGTGATCAGCGGCATGGCGATGGAAACCATCACCGAAACCATCATCACCGAGTCGACGATGATCGGTCATGACCCGCGCACCCCCGGTGGTCGCGGTCTCGGGGTGGGCGTCACCGTCGCGTTCGACGCCCTCACCGAATCTCCTTCTGGCACCGAAGTGATCGTTGTGGTCCCCCGGGAGGTGGACTTCGAGGACGCGGCCCGCACGATCAATGCTGCGGCCGCACAGGGACTTGTTGTGCGCGGGGCGATCCTGGGTAACGACGACGCCGTGCTGGTGGCCAACCGGCTCGACACCGTGATTCCGGTGATCGACGAGGTATCGCGCATCGATGCGGTGCCGCTGGGCATGCTGGCCGCGGTCGAGGTGGCCGCGCCCGGCAACTCGATCCGGACCTTGTCCAATGCCTATGGGCTGGCGACGATCTTCGACCTGGACGCGGCGGCCACGAAGGTGATCTCACCCGTGGCCCGGGCACTGACCGGCAACCGCTCGGCGGTGGTGGTACGCACCCCCGCAGGCGATGTCGCGGATCGCAGTATCCCGGCCGGATCACTTGCGTTGTCCGGCGCGCACAAACGCGCGACGGTCGACGTATCCCGCGGCGCGCCGGAGATCATGAGCGCGGTCGAGCGGGTCGCTCCACTGGCGGATGTGGCCGGGGAGTCCGGCACCAACACCGGAGGCATGATCGCCAACGTCCGGCACAGCATGGCCGAACTCTCCGGTCACGCACCGGAAGACGTGCGGATACAAGATCTACTGGCCGTGGATACCTTTGTGCCGCAAGAGGTTCGTGGCGGGGTGGCCGGTGAGGTGGCACTGGAGAATGCGGTCGCGCTGGCTGCCATGGTCCGGACTCGAGAAAGTGGTATGCGTGCGGTGGCCGATGAGGTGCGCGCGCGATTGCAGGCTGCCGGCGCCCGATCTGTCGAGGTGATGGTCGGCGGTGTCGAGGCCGAGATGGCGGCGCAGGGCGCGTTGACCACGCCCGGAACCGACAAGCCGCTCGTCGTGCTCGATCTCGGCGGCGGGTCGACGGATGCCGCATTGATCGAGGACGCCGACATCGAGGCCGTACACCTGGCCGGCGCGGGGGATCTGGTCACCAAGCTGATCGACGCCGAGCTCGGCCTGGACAACCTGGAGCTGGCCGAGGACATCAAACGATCACCATTGGGCAAGGCGGAGAGCTTCTTTCACGTCCGGTTGGAGAACGGCAACGTGATGTTCTTCGAAAAGCCATTGCCCGCGGCGTCGTTCGCGCGGGTGGTCACACTGGCCGAGTACGGCATGAATGCGATCCCCACCCGGCATTCCATGGAGCGGATCAGGTTGGTGCGCCGCGGGGCGAAGGAGCGGGTATTCGTCGTCAACGCGCTGCGCGCGTTGCGCGCTGTCGCGCCCGGCGGCGATCTGCGTCGGATCGGGTTCGTGGTGCTGCTCGGCGGGTGCGCGCTGGACTTCGAGATCCCCGAGCTCATCGCCGATGCCCTTGCTCCATTCGGAATTGTCTGCGGCACAGGCAATGTGCGTGGTTCAGAAGGCCCGCGGAATGCGGTGGCCACAGGTCTGGTGGCGTCTCATGCACGGCTGGTCGGAGCGGGTATCAGTGCATAGCGTTGGTCAGCCCGATCGTCCCGCGATCGTGGTGTTGAGTGCGGGCAGCCGTGAGGTCGAACGGAATGTGCTGGCGGGCATCGAGGAAGAAGGTGTCCCGTATCTGCTGGTTCCGGGTGACGCGCAGGTGCCGGCCGCGGAACTGGCGCGCCGCGCGGCGCTCAGGTCGCCGCTGCATGTCGGGGTGGGTGTGGGCACGCGGGGTGAGGTGTGCGTGCAGCACGCGAAATTGTCAGATCCGTTGCCCGAGTTGTCTTCTGGTGGCGGCGCCGGTCATGCCGCTGTCCGTAGGCTGGGCCACAACGCGGCCCGCATCGTGGCCGGTGTGCCGCTCAAACCCGACGATTGGCAACCAAATTGGCCGTTGGGGTAGACACCGCCGCGTAGTCGGGCAATAATCTTCGATTAAAGGTTGAGTTTCATACCTTTGGAAGGTCACCTCGTCGGAGATCGAGCGCCGACCCGGCGGTGTTGCCGGGTTAATGGTTGGGCCACCGCCCGCAAGACCGTCATCAGCTGACGGCATCACATACGAGACAGACGAAACCGTCGTAACTGAAGGAGTTGACATGGCGGGTGTGGAAGAACACCTGGAGAGCGCTGACTATCTGAACAAACGTCAGCTCAAATCCGGAAGCGCTGGGTGGCTGCTACTGGCCGGCCTCGGCGTCAGCTATGTGGTCTCGGGTGATTTCTCGGGCTGGAACTTCGGCCTTGAGCAGGGCGGCTTCGGCGGCCTGCTGATCGCTGTGGTGGTCATCGCCGCCATGTACTTCTGCATGGTCCTGGGCCTGGCCGAGCTGTCCTCGGCGCTGCCCGCGGCCGGCGGCGGCTACACCTTCGCGCGTCGCGCGCTCGGCCCGTGGGGCGGCTTCGCCACCGGCACCGCGATCCTCATCGAGTACTCGATCGCACCGGCGGCGATCGCCACATTCATCGGCGGCTACGTCGAATCGCTCGGCCTGTTCGGCATTCACAAGGGCTGGTGGGTGTACCTGGCGGCTTTCGTCATCTTCATCGGAATCCACCTCGCCGGCGTCGGTGAAGCGCTGCGGCTGATGTTCGTCATCACCGCGATCGCGCTGCTGGGCCTGGTGATCTTCGCCGTGAGCGCCATCGGCCACTTCGATGTCGCCAACCTGACCGACATCGCTCCCGACGCGGCCGCGGCCGGCGCGTCGAGCTTCCTGCCGCACGGTTACCTGGGCATCTGGGCGGCGATCCCGTTCGCCATCTGGTTCTTCCTGGCGGTCGAGGGCGTCCCGCTGGCTGCCGAGGAGACGGCCAACCCGGAGCGCAACGTGCCGCGCGGCATCATCGCCGCGATGACGGTGCTGATCATCACCTGCGTGACGGTGCTGTTCCTGACGGCCGGCGCAGGCGGCGCCGATGCGATGTCGACCGTGGACGATCCACTGGTGCAGGCCCTCGGCGGCACCGGGTTCGCCGCCAAGGCCGTCAACTACATCGGACTGTTCGGGCTGATCGCGAGCTTCTTCTCGATCATCTATGCCTACTCGCGGCAGACCTTCGCGCTGTCGCGGGCCGGTTACCTGCCCACCTCGCTGTCGGTGACCAACAAGCGCAAGGCGCCCACGCTCGCGCTGATCGTCCCGGGCATCATCGGCTTCCTGTTGTCGCTGACCGGCCACGGTGATCTGATCCTGAACATGGCGGTCTTCGGTGCGGCGCTGAGCTACGTGCTGATGATGATCAGCCACATCGTGCTGCGGGTCCGCGAGCCGGAGATGAACCGGCCGTACCGCACGCCGGGCGGAATCGTCACCACCGGCTTCGCCCTGGTCATCGCGATCGTGGCGCTCATCGCAACCTTCGTGGTCAGCCCGGTGGCCGCAGGCCTGTGCCTGGCCGTGTTCTGCGCGTTCATGCTCTACTTCGCGGTCTACAGTCGCCACCGCCTGGTGGCCAACTCGCCCGACGAGGAGTTCGCGATGCTCGCGGAAGCGGAGAGTGCCCTGAAATGAAGTACCACCAGCAGGTTTCGGGGGTGACCTACAGCTTCGACGGTCTGGTCGAGGTGATGGCCAAGGCCACCCCGTTGCGCTCCGGCGATCAGCTCGCCGGCTGCGCGGCCGAGCACGACGGTGAACGCGCCGCGGCCGCCTGGGTGCTCGCGGACCTGCCGCTGGACATCTTCCTCAACGAGGAGCTGGTGCCCTACGACACCGACGAGGTGACCCGGTTGATCATGGACAGCCATGATCGCCAAGCCTTTTCGGAGATCTCGCACCTGACCGTCGGCGGGCTGCGGGACTGGCTGATGGACACCGCCGCGCATGATCACAGCGCCGAACGGCTGGCCGCCGTCGCGCCCGGGCTGACCCCGGAGATGGTGGCGGCGGTCAGCAAGATCATGCGCAACCAGGATTTGATCGCGGTGTCGGCCGCGGCCGAGGTGACCGCGGCATTCCGCACCACCGTCGGCGCCCGCGGGACGCTGGCCACCCGGCTGCAGCCCAACCATCCCACCGACGACCCCCGCGGGATCGCCGCGGCGGTGCTCGACGGGCTGCTGCTGGGCTGCGGTGACGCGGTGATCGGGATCAACCCGGCCACCGACTCGCCACAGGCCACCGCGGACCTGCTGTACCTGCTCGATTCGATCCGCACCCGTTACGACATCCCCGCCCAGTCCTGCGTGTTGTCCCACGTCACCACGACGATCGGGCTGGTCGAGGCCGGGGCGCCAGTGGACCTGATGTTCCAGTCCGTGGCGGGCACCGAGGGCGCCAACTCGGCGTTCGGCGTGAACCTGCAGTTGCTGCGGGAGGGGAACGAGGCGGCACGCAGCCTGAACCGCGGCACCGTCGGCAACAACGTCATGTACCTGGAGACCGGACAGGGCTCGGTGCTCAGCTCGGGGGCGCACCTCGGGGTCGGCGGCAAACCGGTTGATCAGCAGACCCTGGAGACCCGCGCCTACGCGGTGGCCCGTGATCTGGAGCCGCTGCTGGTCAACACCGTCGTCGGGTTCATCGGGCCGGAGTATCTCTACGACGGCAGGCAGATCATCCGAGCCGGGCTGGAAGACCACTTCTGCGGCAAGCTGCTCGGCCTGCCGATGGGTGTGGATGTCTGCTACACCAATCACGCCGAGGCCGACCAGAACGACATGGACAACCTGCTGACGTTGCTGGCCGCGGCGGGAGTGGCGTTCGTCATCACCGTGCCGGGCGCCGACGACGTGATGCTCGGTTACCAGAGTCTGTCGTTCCACGACGTGCTCACCACGCGGCGCACCCTGGGGCTGCGGCCGGCCGCCGAGTTCGAGGCCTGGCTGCGCAGCGTCGGCATGGTGGATGACTCCGGCAAGCTGACCCCGTTCGACCTGGAGCGCTCGGTGCTGCGGTCGCTGACTTCGGCGGAGACGTCATGAGCCCGAATGAGATTGCGGTTCAAGAGTTCTGGGATGAGCTGCGCAAGACGACGCAGGCCAGGATCGGGCTGGGGCGGGCCGGCAACGCCCTGCCCACCCGCCGGGTGCTCGAGCTGGCCGCGGCCCACGCCGCGGCCCGCGACGCCGTGCACGTGCCCTTGAACGTCGACAAACTCGCCGACGAGGTCCGCGCCGTGGGTATCGGTGAGCCGACGGTGGTGACCAGCCGCGCCACGTCCCGCGACGAGTATCTGCGCCGGCCCGATCTGGGACGCGAACCCGCCGAGGGTATGGCGGTGCCCGACACCCCGGCCGACATCGGCTTCGTGCTGGCCGACGGGTTGTCCCCGACTGCTCTGGACCGGCACGGCGCGACGCTGCTGTCGGCATTGGTGGCTCAACTACAGGACCGCTACACCCTGGCACCGCCGGTGATCGCGACCCAGGCCCGCGTCGCGCTCGGCGACCACGTCGCAGCCCAGGCGCACATGCGCACGGTGCTCGTCGTCATCGGGGAGCGGCCCGGTCTGAGCGTCGCCGACAGCCTCGGCATCTATCTCACCCACCTACCGATGCCCGGCCGCACCGACGCCGACCGCAACTGCATCTCCAACATTCATCCGCCCGACGGCCTGGGATACGCCGAAGCCGCGCGGGTGGCCGCCGGCCTGGTCGACGGCGCGCTGGCACTCGGGCGCTCCGGCGTCGACCTGAAGGACACCTCACGCACCTCGGCGCTCGGCACCCCGGGCCTGGCCGAACTGACCTAGTCGAACTCACCTGACAGGAATCCCTCGATGACCTCACGCGCACCGCTGTCCCTCCTTGTCGCCGCGGCCACCGCGGTGTCGGTCCTCGCCGGTTGCGGTTCGGGCACCGAGTCGGAGTCGGCGCAGACATCCACCGCCGGGTGTCGCACGCTCGCCGACAACCCCGGTTGGTACGGCGACAACCGGGACCGGATCGATGCGATGCTCGCGGAAGTGGGGAACTGCGGGGCCACGGGCTCGGTGGCCGACGGCGCACCCGTCGCACTCTTCGACTGGGACAACACCCTGGTGAAGAACGACATCGGCGATGCGACGTTCTTCTGGATGGTGCGCAATGGCAAGGTGCGGGCCCCCGCGAACGGCGACTGGTCGGGCACCAGCCCGTACCTCACCCCACAGGCAGTTGCGGCCCTGACCAAGGCGTGTGCCGCGGCCAAACCGGGCCAGCCGATGCCGACCGACACCGACCTGGGCTGCGCTGATGAGCTGCTGTCGGTCTACACCGATGCCGAGACGCGCACGGACGAGCCGGCGTTCGCCGGGTTCAACGCCCGCCGGGTCGAACCGGCCTACGCATGGAACGCGCAGATGCTGGCCGGCTGGACGGAATCCGAGCTGACCGAGTTCGCCGAGGCCGCTCGTCAGGAGAATATCCAGGCCCCCGAGGGCGCCGAGCAAAAGGTGGGCAGTGGCGAGGAGACCGGCTGGGTGCGCTACTACCCGCAGATGCGGGATCTGGTGGAAACGTTGCGCGCCAACGGTTTCGACGTGCGGGTGATCTCGGCATCGCCGGAGCCGGTGGTGCGGGTATGGGCGGCCGATCTCGGATTCACGCCGGACAAGGTGATGGGCGTGCGGACCGAACTGGACGGTAGGGTGCTCACTTCGAAGCTTGTGCCCTGCGGTGGTGAGACCGCCATCCCCTACATCGAGGGCAAGCGGTGCCGGGTCAACGAGGAGGTCTTCGGCGTCACGGGGCCCGCCGCCTTCGAGCAGCAGGCCGAGCCGAAGCGCGCTGCCTTCGGCGCAGGAGACTCCGACACCGACGTCACCTTCCTCACCGATGCCACCGCTCTGCGCCTGGTGATCAACCGCAACAAGACCGAGCTGATGTGTTCGGCCTACGACAACTCCGATGGCCGCTGGCTGGTGAATCCGATGTTCATCGAGCCGAAGAAGAAGCAGGGTGACCCCTACGAATGCGCGACGGAGGGCTACATCGAGCCCAGCGGTAAGGAAGCCCCGCTGCACCGGCCCGACGGTAGCGTCGTGCCCGACCAGCAGGACTCGGTGTTCTGAGCGCCGAGTGTTGGCTTGTGTGCGAGATTTCTCGAAGAACTCGCACACAAGCCAACGCTCGACCGCGCAAGCCGCGTTTTGACCTGCGAGGACACCCACCGGTAAGCTGCTCCGTTGGTGTGTGCTGCCCTCATGGGCGAGCGGGTCCCGGGTCAACGTCGGTCGCCGGGGCGTCGTAGCGCACTCACCTGACCGGCACCTAACCCGAGATAGAAGAGGTAAGCGCTGTGCCTACGTACACGCCGAAGGCGGGTGACACCACGCGTCAGTGGTACGTCATCGACGCCCAGGACGTGGTGCTCGGCCGGCTCGCCGCTGCAGCTGCCAATCTGCTGCGCGGCAAGCACAAGCCGACGTTCACGCCGAATGTCGACGGTGGCGACTTCGTCATCGTCATCAATGCCGACAAGATTGCCGTCAGCGGCAACAAGCTCACCAACAAGTTCGCTTACAGCCACTCGGGTTACCCGGGCGGTCTGCGCAAGCGCACCATCGGCGAGCTGCTGGAGAAGCACCCGACCCGCGTCGTCGAGAACGCGATCATCGGCATGCTGCCCCACACCAAGCTCGGTCGGCAGATCCAGAAGAAGCTCAAGGTCTACGCCGGCCCGGATCATCCGCACGCCGCGCAGCAGCCGGTTCCGTACGAGATCAAGCAGGTGGCCCAATGACCGAAACGATTGAGAACGGCGACGTCGTCGAAGCCGTGACCGAAAGCGTCGAGGTGGAGCAGGAGCACCGCGAGCCGGTCATCATCGACCGTCCCATCCAGACCGTCGGCCGCCGCAAGGAGGCCGTGGTGCGGGTTCGCCTGGTCCCCGGCACCGGCCAGTTCAACCTGGACGGCCGCACCCTGGAGAACTACTTCCCGAACAAGGTGCACCAGCAGCTGATCAAGGCCCCGCTGGTGACCGTCGACCGCCTCGAGCAGTTCGACATCTACGCCCACCTCGATGGTGGCGGCCCCTCGGGTCAGGCCGGTGCCCTGCGCCTGGCCATCGCCCGTGCGCTGATCCTGGTGCAGCCGGAGGACCGGCCCGCCCTCAAGCGCGCCGGCTTCCTGACGCGTGACCCGCGTGCCATCGAGCGCAAGAAGTACGGCCTCAAGAAGGCCCGCAAGGCGCCTCAGTACAGCAAGCGCTGATCTGTCGCCTTTCTGGCCGAACGAACCCGCCGGGTGTGTCACGTACACACCCGGCGGGTTTGTTTTTGTGTCCGCTCGCTGTCACGGCCGGTTGTTTCCAGTGATATCGCTACGACGATTCCATCGATATTATCGGTGGTATCGTGGCGATCGATAACGGCGATATCACTGGAGGCAAGAATGGCACAGCGGCGCGACTACGACGTCATCATCGTCGGAGCGGGCACTGCCGGTTCGGTCCTGGCTTCGAGGCTCAGCCAGGATCCCGAGGTCCGGGTGTTGTTGATCGAGGCGGGCGGCTCTGTCGCGGAACCGGCGAGTGCGATCCCGCCGCAATGGCAGACTCTGGTGGGCGGTCCATCGGATGCCGGCGGGCTCACGTCAGTGCAGGCGGGCACCGGGACGGCCATCCATGTGGCTCGTGGCCGCGGCCTCGGCGGCTCGTCGTCGATCAATGCCATGATGTTCGCCCGCGGGCACCGCGAGAGCTACGCGGACTGGCCCGTCGGTTGGCAGTTCGACGATCTGCTGCCCTACTTCAAACGCAGTGAAACGGCGCGCACCGGAGATCCGGTCTTGCGCGGGGTCGACGGTCCCCTGCGGGTCGCAAAGGCAGACCCGCCCAACGCTGTGCTGGCCGCGGCTTTGTCAGCTGCCGAACAGTGTGGGTACCCTCTCGTGCGCGACGTCAGCAGCGGTGACGAAATCGGTTTTGGTGCAGCGGATCTGACGATCGACGGCGGACGACGACAGAGTGCGGCAGACGCCTACCTGCAGCCTGCGCTGAGGCGCCCCAATCTCGAACTGGTCTCCGGCGCCGCCGTGCACCGGTTGCTGATCACTGCCGGACGCTGCGTCGGTGTGCAGTTCCGCGGAGCGTCAGACAGCACAGTCACGGAGCGTTTCGCCGCCGAGGTGGTGCTGGCGGCCGGGGCGATCGGGTCGGCCCAACTGCTGATGCTGTCCGGGGTGGGACCACGCGCACACCTGCGGGAGGTCGGTGTCGACGTCGTCCACGATCTGCCCGGAGTGGGGTCCAATCTGCAGGATCATCCGCTCACCGGCGTCATATACCGTGCAGCACAACAAATTCCGACACCACAGAACAACCACGGTGAAGCCATGGGTCTGATCCGCACGACGTCCACCGACGGCCCTCCGGATCTACAGATCTTGCTCGTGGACACAGCTGCCGTCACCGGGCTCGACCTACCCGACACCTATCTGATCGGCGTCTCCGCGATGCAGCCGTACAGCCGCGGCAGCGTCAGGCTGGCCACAGCGCACGCCGACGATGCCCCGGTGGTGGACCCGAACTACCTCAGCGACGAACGGGACTGGAAGGTCATGGTCGAAGGCTTCAGGATCGCCCGCGAAATCGGGGGCGCGCCGGCGTTGTCGACCTGGCGGGGCGAGGAATTGGCTCCTGGTCCCGACGTGGTGGACGAGGATTCGCTACGACAGTTCATCCGGTCCAGCGCCAGCTCCTACTTCCATCCGGTCGGTACGTGCGCGATGGGTGATACGTCGCAGTCAGTCGTCGACGCCGACCTCCGCGTGCACGGCATCGCCAACCTTCGGATCGCGGACGCTTCGGTGATGCCGTCACTGCCGTCGAACAATCCGATGGCAACCGTGTACGGACTGGCCGAGCGGGCATCCGACTTGATCGCTGGTGCTTCGCGTGGCTGGGGTCGAGGCGCTCAGGATGGTGTCTGATCGGCGAGTCGGCTCAGCCATTCCTCCAGCAACGCCCGCTCGGCTGAGCTGAGCGGGACGTCACCGGCTCCCCGCAGTGCCTCGGCAAGAGCCACGGCACGGGCGGGGAGCTCGGTGCTGTGATCGTTCGGTGTCGACGCGCTGTGCAGGATCGCCGCGAAGGCATTCTCACGAACGATCTCCGAAAGTCGAAGATCCCGATCGTCCGGCGCCTGCTGCAGCAGGGTCAGGGTGACGCCGAGGCCCGCGGAATAGATGTAGCGAGTGGCACGGTCGACGCTCATGGCGAGCTTGCCCTCATCACCCAGCTTGGCCACGGTCTCGGCGAGCAGGTTGACGGTTTCGGTCTTGGCGGTGGCGCCCAGCGCACCGGGCCGGCGCGTCGGGGCGTACGCGAGCTGATAGGCGGCGGGATGCTGGAAAGCGAATTCCAGATGCAGGTCCCAGATCTTGCGCAGCTGGTCGAGTGGTTCGGAGGACTCGTCCATGAGCTGGCGCTTGGCCGCGACGTAGTCGCGCAGCAGATAGTGCGTCAGTGCGTCGAGCAAACCGTCCTTGTCGCCGAACTGCCGATAGATGACCGGTGGCTGGACGCCGGCGGCCGCGGCCACGGCGCGCGTGGAGACCGCATCGACGCCGCCTGAGTCGAGGAGCTCGGCGGCCGCCCGCAGCAGATTGTCGGCGTTGCTGGGCCGCTGCTGCTGTGCCGTCACCATGTTTCCGACGATAACAAAATCAGCGGATCACTCGTTACGCCGCCGCGGCCGGGGAAGCCGGCGGTTGATCGAGCTGATTTTCTGACCTCTCAGCTGGGCAGATACCGCCGCGAGGCGATTTTCTGCGGATTCGAGGTTTGAGCCTCGCAAAGACGTGGAAGCCAAGTGCGCGGAGAGCAGGGGGCCGCTTTGTGTCCGCAGGGTGGAGCCCGCAGGACCTTCCTGCCGCCGGTGAACGTCGTTTTTGACGTCGGGGGACCGGGGCCGCTTTCCCACCGGAAGGAGTAATTGTGGGGAACTTCGTGAAGACAGCGACGGCGGGCGCGATGCTCGGTGGTTCGCTTCTGTTTACCGTCGGCCTTGGCGTCGCCAACGCGGCGCCTGACACGGCCGGGGACGGCAAGGTGAATCTCACCCTGGGCAACGTCTCGGTTCTGGAGAACGTCGACGACGCCGCCGCTGCCCAGATCGCGGCCGGGGTGTGCGAGAACACCGACACCGCATCGCTGACCACCGCCGTGCAGGGCGTCGACGCGAACAGCACCGATCACGTGGTCTGCACCAACAACCTCGGGACGATCTCGTTCAGCCAGAACGGCACCGCCGAGCGTCCGGGCAATGCGGCTCAGGGGACCGCTCCGACGCCGCACAGCGTGGCGCCGACGACGCCGCAGGTTCCTGGCGGAAACCACGCCTCGTCTGACAGCGAAGGCAGCTAGCGATTCCGCGCCGACCCCGTCCGTGGATCAGCCGCGGGCGGGGATTCGGTGATCACGATGGCGCATCAATTCAGCCCCGAGATGGCTGCCGACCTCGTCGGTTGTGTTTCCGGCGGCCAATTATGAGAAGTTTAAGGGCATGGGTCGACTGTTCGGCACCGATGGGGTGCGCGGGGTCGCCAATCGCGATCTGACTGCTGAACTGGCAGTAGCACTCGGTTCGGCGGCCGCACGGCGTCTCGGCACCTCGGCGGGACATGGCCGGCGTGTGGCCGTGGTGGGCCGTGATCCGCGGGCCAGCGGCGAGATGCTGGAGGCCGCGGTGATCGCCGGTATCACCAGCGAGGGTGTCGACGTGTTGCGGGTCGGTGTCCTGCCGACACCTGCGGTGGCGTATCTGACCAGCGCTTATGACGCGAATTTCGGGGTGATGATCTCCGCGTCGCACAATCCGATGCCCGACAACGGCATCAAGATCTTCGGTCCCGGCGGGCACAAGCTCGACGACGACGCCGAGGACCGCATCGAAGAACTCGTGCACGCGGGCCCCGGCGGCCGGCCCACCGGTGCCGGTATCGGCCGGGTGCTCGACGCCGAGGACGCACTGGACCGCTACCTGCGGCACGCCTCCAAGGCTGTCACCACGCGGCTGGACGGCCTGACCGTGGTCGTCGACTGTGCGCACGGTGCGGCATCGGCCGCCGCTCCGCGGGCCTACCGGGCCGCGGGCGCCAATGTCATCGCGATCAACGCCGAACCCAACGGCCTCAACATCAACGACGGCTGCGGATCCACCCACATGGAGGTGCTGCAGGCCGCCGTTCTCGAGCACGGCGCCGATCTGGGGCTGGCCCACGACGGCGATGCCGACCGGTGCCTGGCGGTGGACGCCGCGGGCCGGGTTATCGACGGCGACGCGATCATGGTGGTGCTGGCACTGGCCATGCAGGCGGCCGGCGAACTGGCCTCCAACACATTGGTGGCCACCGTGATGAGCAATCTGGGCTTGCACCTGGCCATGCGGGCGGCCGGTATCGACGTCCGCACCACCAGTGTCGGGGACCGCTACGTGCTGGAGGAACTGCGGGCCGGCGAGTTCTCGCTCGGTGGTGAGCAGTCCGGTCACATCGTGTTGCCCGGCCTGGGCACGACCGGTGACGGCATCGTCACCGGCCTGCGGCTGATGTCGCGGATGGCCCAGACGCGCACCACGTTGGCGTCGCTTGCCGAACCGATGCGCACCTTGCCGCAGGTGCTGATCAACGTCCAGGTCGACGACAAGGCTGCCGTGGCCAAGGCGCCGTCCGTGCAGTCCGCGGTGGCCCAGGCCGAGGCTGAACTCGGCGATACCGGCCGAATCCTGTTGCGCCCCTCGGGTACCGAGCAGGTGGTCCGGGTGATGGTCGAGGCCGCCGACGAGAACACGGCGCGCCTGCTCGCGGTGCGGGTGGCCGAATCGGTCAGCGGCCAGTCGGCCTGACGAGCGCTCGCGCGAGGAACATTCAACCCCGAGGGAACCCGATATGGGTTGGCTGCGTCTAAACCGGGCATGGGAGATGTAACTGCCGCCCGAGTCGATACCGATGCGCTGCTTGAGGTGGCGCGCCAGTACGGCGCCGCCGCCGAGATCATCGAGTCCGGCGTCCGGGTGCGGCTGCGGTTCGACGGCGCGACGGCCGGACGGGTGCACGCGGTTTCGGGTGACTCGCTGCGGACCGCGCTCGACGAGCGGATCGCATCCCTGCATCAATGGGCCCGCGCGGCGGGCGAGGTGGCCGCGGTGCTGCGGAGCACCACCGACCGGTACGTCGTTGCAGACGCCGGCGCGGCGGCCCGGGTGGGCTGAGACGTGGTCCAAACCGGTGATGTCGCAGGACGTTTGGATCAGGGCCAGTCCGCGGTCGAGACGATTGCCGAGTTGGTGTGGGCCTGTGGCCTGCTGGGCTACCAGCATCCGGACCTCACCGCGCATGCCGGCCAGGTGCACGACTGGTACGCCACGGAGGACGGCCTGGACCTGCGGATGCTGGACGCCGACTGCACCGCGCTGGCGGCGGCCGCCGGGACGGCAGAGCAGGCGCTGCGGTTGCAGGACGATCAGCCGGCCGTGCTCGACGGGGCGTGGCAGGGGCGCGGTGCCCAGGCTGCGCGTGAATTTCTGCTCCGCCACGGTAGCGCCGCGCAGCAGACCGTCGTCGCCGTGCGCCGAGCGGCCGACACCGTGGCCGCATTGCGTGATCAGCTGTGGCGCGCCGTCGACACCAAGGTCGGCGTGACCGAACGGATCGAGGCGCGATGTGCGGCGCAGCGCGAGCAATGGTTGGCCGCGGCGCGCACAGTGCGGGCCGGTCTCGGAGATCGCGACGCAGCCAGTGAATTGATCGATGCGCGGGTGAAACCGTTCGTCGACACCGACGTCGGCGGCGAGTGGGTTCCGGCAATGCGTGCGGCGACCGCCGCAGTGGCCGACGCCTATGCCGCGGCGATCGCCGCCCTGGCCGACGGCCCGCCTCCGGTGTTCGCGATTCCCGGTGACCTGGGGCCGTCCTGGACGCCGCGCGCCGGCGCTACCGCGGAGTCCTGGGTGGGCAGTGCCCGCACGGCTCCTGCCGGGTTCGTACCGTCGGTCGGTTCCGGCCCGGCGCCGGCGATGCCTTCGGCGGGTTCCGTCGGCATGGCGCCATCGATGCCTCAGATTGCCTCTACTGCACCGACTTTCGCGCCGCCGCCGTTGGATCCGGCCACCCCGGCCGTTGCGCCGGCCGCCGGCACCACCGCAGCCGATCCGGCCTCGGCTTGGGGTTCGTCCCTCGGCGCCGGACTGCCCGGGGCCGGGTTGTCCGGCGCGGGATCCGGGGTGTCCGGTCTCGGCCGGCAACTCGCCGACTTGTTCGGCGGCCTGATCGGCTCGAGTGATAGCGGATCGTCGGGGTTGAACTCCGGCCAGCTCGATGCACCGGAGATCTCCGACGAGGCCGACGAACCGGGCAGCGCCGGGGAGTCGGACGACGAAGAAGAACTCGAACCGGACGACGAAGAAGACGTCGAACCCGATGACGAGGCGCCACCCGAGGACGACGAGGCCACCGACGTGGCCGTTGACGACGAGACGGCCGCGGTGGATCCCGTCGCTGCGCCGGTGCCCGAAGCGACCGCCGTTGAACCGCCCGCCGAGCCGCAGGCCGCACAGCCCGCCGTCGTGCCCCCGGCCGTGCCAGAGGTAGCACCTGCGGCGAAGACACCGTGTGAGATCGCCGCCGACGAGCTGCCCCAGGTCGGCGGCTAGATCGATTGGCAGTGGATTGCGATCCCTGCCAGTGGGACTTTCGGCGCCAGTGACCCGTCCGGGTGTTAGACCTGATTGAGACGTGGATAACAGTCGCCGAGGAAAGTTCGGAGGGGTCTTTCGATGACGATGGAGTCCGAGTGTGAGATCGACGAGATACGTGAGATCGAAGCCGACGCGCCACCCACGCGTTTCGCTCGTGGTTGGCACTGCCTGGGTTTGACCCGTGACCTCGGCGACGGGAAACCGCACGGAATCAATGTCTTCGGTCAGAAGCTCGTGGTGTTCCGGGGCGGGGACGGCAGGATCAACGTGCTCGACGGGTTCTGCCGGCATATGGGCGGAGATCTGGCTCAAGGCCAGGTCAAGGGCAATGAGATCGCCTGCCCATTTCACGATTGGCGGTGGGGCGGTGATGGTCGCTGCAAGAACGTGCCGTACGCCAAGCGCACGCCGCGGCTGGCGCGTACGGCGACCTGGACGGCCCTGGAGCAGGACGGGATGCTGTTCGTCTGGAACGACCCGGAGGGCAATCCTCCGCCGGCCGACGTGACCATTCCGCGCATCGAAGGCGCGAACAGCGATCAGTGGACCGATTGGCATTGGTACACAACGGTTGTCAATGCCAACTGCCGTGAGTTGGTGGACAACGTCGTGGACATGGCGCATTTCTTCTATGTGCATGGATCACTGCCCACGCACTTCAAGAACATCTTCGAAGGCCACATCGCAACGCAGTACATGAACTCCGACACCCGGGCCGATCGCCAGGACGTCGGGGGTCCGACGATGCTCGGCACCACATCGGTGGCGTCGTACTACGGGCCGGCCTTCATGATCGATGACCTGACGTACCACTATGTCGACGCTGACCATCACAGCGTGCTGATCAACTGTCATTACCCGATCGACGCGAATTCGTTTGTCCTGCAATACGGCATCATCGTCAAGAAACCCGAAGGGGTGTCCGACGAGCTGGCCCTGCAGAGCGCCGTCGCGCTGGGCGACTGGGTGAAGGTCGGCTTCGAACAGGATGTGGCGATCTGGAAAACCAAGGCCCGCATCGACAACCCGCTGCTGTGCGAGGAAGACGGGCCGGTGTACCAGCTGCGCCGGTGGTACGAACAGTTCTACGTCGACGCGGGCGATGTGGCGGCCGACATGGTCGACCGATTCGAATACGAGGTCGACACCACGGGCGCGCAGGACGCCTGGAACCGCGAGATCGAACACAACATCGCCGCCCGCTCCACCACCGAGCCGGTGCGATGACCGTCCGTCTCGACCCCCGGCTCGAGGAGTTGCCGATGATGCCGGTGTCGTGCCGCAGCTGCGGTGCCGTCGTGCTGGCACGCAAGAGCAGTTGGACACAGACCAGCGTGCAATGGAACGCCGTGGCGGCCGCTGTCGACGGGGTGTTGCCGCTGGCAGATCACCCGGGGTGAGTCGTCCGGGGCGCTCGTTGACAACTGACGTGGTCACCCGGCACCCCGATTTCTGCGTCAAGATGGTCCGATGAGCGCGACCAAGACCGTCAAGACCGGGCCTGGACGGCCCGCCGGCATCGACAGTGGTGACACCCGGCAGCGGGTCATCGATGCGGCCTGCCGGTGCTTCGCCCAGTTCGGCTACGGACCGGCGACCAACAATCAGATCGCCGAGATGGCCGGCGTGACGGCCGGCTCGGTCTATTACCACTTCGGTACGAAAAACAAGTTGTTCGAGGCGGTCTGCGATGACGTCTACGGCAAGATCCTGGCCAGTGCCGCACCGGCCATGGCCGGTCCGCATTCGATGCACGAACTGTTGCGGGCGGCGCTGACCGAATCGATGCGGATCAACCGCGAGTTTCCCGAGCTGGCCGGTTTCGTGGCGACCGCACCGATCGACGCCCGCCGGCACGAGGAGTTGAGCGCGGGCTTCGCTCGGCAGGGGGTGCGGATGACGGACGCGCTCGCGCGTTCGGTCGTCGAGGGCCAGCGGGGTGGGCTGATCTCCACGGAGTACGACCCCGTTCAGGTGGCGCGGGTGATCGGTGCGATCGTCGACGGTTTCGCGCACGCGGCGTCGGTCACCGAACCGAAGGAGATGGACGGCGTGAACCGGCTGTTCGAATCGTTGCTCCTGAATGCCGCACTCGGAAAGCGTTCTACGGCCGCGACGTCCGGCTGACATCGGTCCGGCAGGTTTTGCGCGGTCGTCAGCCGGTCCTCAGGACGTCTGCGGTTTCGTGGCCAGCACGGACACCGTGGCGGCCTCGATGACGCCATCTCCTCGGTGCGGCCCGTTATGAGCGACGGCAGGCCCGGGGGGAGTGTTCTCAGGGACTGCCCCGGGCGCCGCGGCCCCTAGCTGGTGAGTGAGACGAGCTCCTCGCAGAACCTCACGGTTTCGGCGGAATCGGTGGCCAGCGGGTGCACCAGCATCGTGGTCACCCCGGCCTCGGCGTACGCGGCGAGCCGCTCCTTGACGAACCCCTTCGGCCCGACCAGCGACACGTTGCGCACCAGGTCATCGGGCACGGCTGCGATGGCCTCGGCCTTCTTGCCGGCGAGGAAGAGGTCCTGGATATGGTCGGCGACTTCGCCGTAGCCGTAGCGGGTGGCCAGTTTGTGGTAGAAGTTCTGCCCGCGCGCGCCCATGCCGCCGATGTAGAGCGCCAGCTGGGGTTTCGCCCAGGCGAGGCGGTCGTCGACGTCGTCGCCGATGGCGAGGCTGGCACTGACCATGACGTCCAGCGGTCCCAGCGACGGATCGCGCTTGGCGGTTCCGGCGCGCAGCGCGTCGCCCCACACGTCGTCGGCCTTCTCCGGGAGGTAGAACACCGGCTGCCAGCCTTCGGCGATCTCGGCGGTCAGCTCCACGTTCTTGGGCCCCAGTGCGGCGATGGTGATCGGAATGCGCTCCCGGACAGGGTGATTGATCAGGTGCAGCGACTTACCCAGCCCGGTGCCGCGGTCGGCGGGCAACGGCAGCTGGTAGTACTTGCCGTCGTAATCCAGGTTCTCGCGGCGCCACACCTTGCGGCAGATCTCGACCACCTCGCGGGTACGGCCCAGCGGTGCGTCGAACGGGACGCCGTGGAAGCCCTCCATCACCTGCGGGCCGGAGGTGCCGATGCCGAGGCGGAACCGGCCGTCGGACACATAGTCGACGCCGGCCGCACTCATGGCCAGCAGGGCCGGGGTGCGGGTGTAGATCGGGACCACGCCCGTGCCGAGCTCCATGGTGGAGGTCTTGGCGGCCAGGTAGCCGAGCTGGCTGATCGCATCGTAGGAGTACGCCTCGGCGACTAGGGCGATATCGACGCCTACCTTCTCCAGCTCGACGACTTGGTCGGCTGCTTCTTTGAAGCCGCCGGCATAACTCAGGAAGATGCCAGTGCGCATCGCAGGAGTGTAGCAACCCAACCAGTTGGTTGGGAGGTGCGGTGCCGACGGCAGGCCGGACCCCGATGTCGCGATGCAATGGAGATTGGTCAATAAGGGGCCGTCGGCGGGTACTGAACCGAGGACGACGAGGGTGGCAGCAGTTTATTGTTGTGTTGGGCAACACTGTTCGGCGAGCAGGGCGCGCAGCTGCGCTCGTATGCCGTGGCCTATGTCCGCGACAGCCCGATCAGTTCCGCTGTCAGTGCACGCGCGGCAGTGATCGGCTTGGTGGAGCGCTCCAATTTTGAACCCAGCAGAGCGCCGTCGTAGAGCAATTGGATGTTGCGGGCCAGTGCGGCAGGGGATTCGACGCCCGCCTGGTTCAGCAGCCCGGTCAGTGTGGCCCGCAGCCACTTGCGGTGTGCCCGTACCGGTTCGAGCTCGACGCCGGGGTATTCGGTGGCGGCGTTGGCGTACAGGCAGCCGCGGTAGTCGCGCCGGGTCGCCGAGCGTGACGCGAGGTCGAAGAACGTCAGGATTCGCTGCACCGGATCGTCGACCCCGGCGACCGCGTGCCCCCAGCGGTTGCGATCAGCGTGATCCAAATCGGTGAGGTAGGCGATCACCAACGCGTCTTTGGAGCCGTAGGTGCTGTAAAGGCTGGCCTTGGCGACCCCCGCCTCGCGCAGGATCTGGTCGATGCCGACGGCACGAATGCCCTGGCCGGCGAACAGTTCGGCCGCGGTGTCGAGCAATCGCTGGGCCGGCGGGACGGTGCCGGAGGACGGCGCAGCCTTGGGTGCGGTGGCGGTCTGGGGCGTGCTCATGCCGTCAGCGTAGCCCGGAACGTGCAATAGACAGACCTGTCTGTCTATGCGACTGTCGGTGCCGTTCCACCCCTGCGATGCCGAGGATTGCCACGTGACTCTGTACCTCTACGAAATCACCCCCGACGCCACCGATGCCGCCGCGGTGGGGCAGCTGCTCAAGGCGATCGATAACGAAATCGCCGGGGGTGGTGGCGAACTGATCGAGGCTCAGGTCACCGCTCAGCGCCGGCGGGTCTTCGCGATCGCCGAATTCGCAGAGGATGCGACCGCCCTGGACGCCACGCAACTGGCGGCCGCCACTGTCGCGGGTCCGCATCAGGTTCGGTTGGTCGGCGCGGACCTGTCGGATCTCAAAGCCGCCCGTCCGCGGGCCGGCTACCTGGTCGAGTGGGACCTGCCGGCCGAACTCGACATGGAGTCCTATCTGGCCCGCAAGAAGGCCAACGCGCCCAAGTACGCCGACGTGCCCGAGGTTCAGTTCCTGCGCACCTATGTCCGTGAGGACATGGACAAATGCCTGTGTTTCTACGACGCGCCCGACGAGGCCGCGGTGCGGCGGGCCCGCGACGCGGTGAGCACGCCGATCGACCGCCTGCACGGATTGGACGGGCCGCTGCCGTGACCGCCGCGCTCGCGGAATCCGTCCTGGACCGGGTGGCGCACACCGTCGCCGCTCGCGCCGCCGATCTCGATGAGCAGCGCACCGATGTCCGCACCGATCTGGCCGAACTCGGCCAGGCTGGGCTGCTCGACCTCGAGTTGTCCGACATGGCGCGCGTCATCGACGAGGTATCGGCCAACAGCCTCGCCGTCGGCTTCTCCACTTGGGCCCATCACATGACCATCCGGTACCTGCACGCGGCGCCCGGCGGTGGGTTCGGCGAGCAGGTCAGCAGCCTCGCCGCAGCACGGCGGATCGGCGTCACCGCCATGGCGGCCGGGCTCAAGCAGGTCGCCGGGCTCGGGCAGGTACCGATCACCGGCGACACCGACGGCGCAGGCCTGATCGTCAGCGGACCGATTCGCTGGGCCTCCAACGTGTTTCCCGATGCCCTGATCGTGCTGCCGGTCCGCGTCGGGGACCGGACCCTGGTCGTCGCCGTGGACGCCGGTGCCGACGGTGTGACCGTCAACCCCGCTCCCACGCTCACGGCACTCGGGGCCACCGCGTCCACCTCATTGCGCCTGGACCGGGTTCGGGTTCCGGCACATCACGTGCTCACCACCGACCTGGATGCGTTCGTCGCCGGGATCCGGCCGGCGTTCCTGTTGTTGCAGACGGCGTTCTGCGTCGGCGTCACACGAGCGGCACTGACTGCGGCCACCGAGGCGCACACCGGCCCGCTGGCCCGATTCGGCATCGAACTCGAAGACGCGGTTGCGCGTGGCGACGATGTCAGATCGCGGCTGTATCGCTGGGCTGCGGATCCCGGTGCGGCGAAAGTGCCCGACCTGATCCGGCTGCGACTGGATGCGGCGCGGGTGGCTGTGGACATCACCAGGCTGGAGCTCTCGTTGACCGGCGGCGCCGGCTACACCCTGGGAAGTGCGGCCAACCGGCGGTTCCGGGAAACCGCCTTCCTGCCCGTGCAATCACCCTCGGAAGGACAACTGCGGTGGGAACTCACGCGCTACGAATAGCGAATGGCGCCAGACATTTCGGTGCGACACCGGCACTGACCGATGTCGATCTGCAGATCCGCACGGGAGAGTTTCTCGCGGTGCTGGGTCCCAGTGGCAGCGGCAAGTCGACCCTGCTGCGGATCTGCGCCGGGCTGGACGCCCTGAGCTCCGGCACATTGACCTGGTCGGGCGACGGCAGCCGGCCGCGCACCGGGGTGGTTTTCCAACAGCCCTTGCTGATGCCGTGGCTGACCGTCGCGGACAACGTGGCCTTCGCTCGCCGATTCACCGCGCAGCGCAGCGGCTTCGACGCCCAGGACGCCGCGAAGCTCATCACCAGGTTCGGATTGGACCACCTGGCCGCGCGTTACCCCGACGAGTTGTCGGGTGGACAGGCCCAACGGGTGGCGATCTTGCGTGCCGTCGCCACCCGCCCGCAGCTGCTGCTTCTCGATGAGCCGTTCAGCGCGCTGGACCCGGCGACCCGTAACGATCTGGTCGAGTGGCTCCGGGAGCTGGCACGGGAACTGGACGTCACAGTGGTGCTGGTGACCCACGATGTCGACGAGGCGCTGTCGCTGGCGCAGCGCATCGTGCTGCTCGACGGGGGACGGATCCGCGCGGACTGGACAGTTGGCAATGACGGAACGCCCACGCGCAGTGAGGTTCTCGCCCAGTATCGCGCGGATGCCACGGTGGAGGTGCGGTGACGGTGCTGACCCGGCGCTCGCTGCTGGCCGGAGCGGCTGGACTGACCGCTGCCGGTGGCCTCTTCGGGATCGGGGGACTGGCGCACAGCGCGGTCAGCGGCGCGCCGGGCGCCAAGGATGCGTTGCGGGTGGGCTATCTGCCCATCACCGATGCCGCACCGCTCCTGATGGCCCACAGTGCCGGGCTGTATCCGGCGCGCCCGGTGCTGTTCCGCAGCTGGGCCGCGCTGGCCGAGGCATTCATCACGCGTCAGGTCGACGTGGTGCACCTGCTGATGCCGATGGCTGTCCAGTTGCGCTACACCCTGGGCGCCGGAGTGCGCGTGTTGGGCTGGAACCACACCAACGGATCGGCGCTGACGGTGGCACCGCACATCCGGGAGCTGAGCGATCTGGCCGGCACCCAGGTGGCCATCCCGTTCTGGTGGTCGATCCACAACATCGTCCTGCAGCAACAACTGCGGGCGCATGGTCTGCGACCGGTGTTGCGGCGCAGTGCTTCCCGTGCTGACCGGACCGTGGAACTCATCGTGATGAGCCCATCGGACATGGTGCCCGCCCTGGCCAACGGCACGCTGGGCGGGTACGTGGTGGCCGACCCGTTCAACGCCGTCGCACAGATCAAGAAGATCGGCCACATCCACACCTTCCTCGGTGACGTCTGGCGGGATCATGCCTGCTGTGCGCTGGTCACCCGGGAGGATGTCATCGCGAGCCGCCCACAGGCCGTACAGGCTGTCACCGACGCGGTGGTGGCAGCGCAGCTGCGCATCGACGCCGACCGCGCTGCCGCGGCGGCCGCGCTGACCGGTGGCAGGTATCTCCCGCAGCCGACACCGGCGATCGCACTGGCGCTGACCTACCCGAAACCGCCCTATGCGCTGGCGCATCCGGACTGGCAGCCACAGCGCCTGGGGTTTCAGCCCTTCCCGTATCCGAGCTTCACCCGCCGCCTCGCCGAGGCCATGCACGACACCGTCGTCGACGGCGACCGCCGGTTCCTGGACCGGCTTGACCCCGATGCGGTGCACACCGATCTCGTGGCGGACCACTTCGTCCGCCGATCCCTCACCACTCACGGCGGGGCCGGCGCCTTCGGACTGGCCGCCGACCTCACCCGAACCGAACAGGTGCAACCGCTATGACCGTCGTCAGCGCCAGCAAAGCCCAGGCGTCGGAAGGTGTTTCGAGTTGGTGGGGCCGGCTCGCGCCGCCGGCCATCGCGATCCTGGCCGCCGTGGTGCTGTGGTGGCTCGCGACCTCCGTGCTCAGCGGACCCGAATCGGTGCTGCGTCAGACCGCGCCGCAGCACGTCTTTCCGGCGCTGGCCGAGCTCCTCGAACGCGGTGTGCTGCTCAGCGATCTCGGCGTCAGCCTGTGGCGGTTGTTGATCGGCCTGGCCGTCGCGGCCGTGATCGGGATGCCGCTGGGGTTGTTGATCGGGTCTTCGGGCATCGCCGAACGCGCCGGCGGTCCGATCATCGCCTTCCTGCGGATGATCTCACCACTGTCGTGGACACCGATTGCGCTGGCCGTGTTCGGCATCGGCAACCAGCCCGTGATCTTCCTGATCGCGGTGGCCGCGGTGTGGCCGGTGCTGCTGAACACCGCGGCCGGGGTGCGCGCCGTGGACCCGGGGCTGCTCAATGTGGCGCGCTCATTCCACGCGACGCGCTGGGAGTTGCTGCTCGCGGTGGTCCTGCCGGCGATCCGCGCCCACGTGCAGACCGGGATACGGCTGGCGCTCGGTGTCGCGTGGATCGTTCTCGTGCCCGCCGAGATGCTCGGGGTGCGTTCGGGTCTGGGCTATCAGATCCTGAACGCCCGCGACCAGTTGGCCTACGACCAGGTGGTCGCGGTGATCGTCGTCATCGGCCTGCTGGGTTTCCTACTCGACGCTGCCGCGCGCTGGCTGTTGAACCCGGCCCGTCGCGCCTGACCCGCGGACTCTACGACGGCTTGCGGGATGCCGCGTCGATCGCCGGCAGGTAGATGTCGTCGACCAGCTCGGCGACGGTGCTCGACTGGATCGTGTTGCGGGCGAACAGCAATTCATTTCGCATGAGCGCCAAGATGCTCAGTGCCACCCGGTCGGAAATCTTGGCGGGTCCTATTTCGCCTCGCTCGCGAGCAGCGTCCAGCGCCGCGCGGATCGTGTGGTCGGTCTTCGCCGCCACCTTCGTCTGGAAAGTCTGCAGCGTGGCGTCGTCGGCTTCGGCGATGAGGCTGCGGTAGGTGTTGATTCCGATCTCTTGCCACTGGTTGACCAGCGACTCGACCATGGTCACGATGTCGTCGCGAAGATTCTGGGAAAGTACTTGGGCGCCGGGCGTGCGAAGGGTCGGAAGCGCGTCGGTGACCATCTGAGCCCGAGAACTGTAGCGGCGGTAGAGGACCGGCTTGCCGGTCTTCGCGCGGCGGGCTACGCCTTCGAAGGTGACGCCGGCGTAGCCGCGATCCGTCAGCTCGGCCCAGGTGGCGTCGCGGATCGCCGACATCAGCACGTCGTCCCGGCGCCGCGATGCGGGCTCGGGTTCTGCAGTCGCCTTTCGGTTAGGCACGTTGCGTATCTTAATCGTCCGCGCTAGCCTCTCTGCTATAGGGAACGGAACGTATCTTATTTTCCGGCTCTGGAGCGGACTATTTCACGTGAAGGTGGGAGTTCATGGCTGTTCGATTGCCAGATGTCGCTGACCTCGATCCCGCGGGGCGTGAGGTCTACGACCTATTTCCGGCCAACTTGTCCCGGGGGCTGGCCATGACCGGGTCGAGCGCGAAGCCCTATCTGGCACTCGGCCTTTCATTCCGCACGGGCGTGTTGTCGCCTGAAACGCGGGAGTCGGTGATCTTGCGAGTCGGCGCGGTGACAAGCGCGGAGTACGAGATCCACCACCATGTGGGCGAGGCGCGCGATGCCGGAATCTCGGATTCGGCGATCGGCAACCTGCTGTCAGGGGCGACATCGTTCGGAGACCGACGGGTCGATGTGCTCGTCGCTTTCGTCGATGCGCTGCTGGCGCGGATCAAAGGTGGGGGAGCGGACACCGCGCGCATACAGGAGTTCTACTCCGACAACGAAATCGCCGAAATCGTCTTGCTCACGGGGCACTACGTGATGACCGCGCTGTTCATCAACACGCTGGGCATCGTCCCCGAGGAGGGCGACGTCGATACCGCGAGCGTTCTGGCCCAAGCCACCGCCAAACTCGACCGAGAACGAATGATGGACGGACGATGACAGACGAAATTCCTTTTCAGGAAGGCTTGTTCGATCTCGGCCGCGGAGCGCATGTGTTTCTCTCCGGCAACGAGGCGCTCGGTCTGGCCAACGCGGGTCTGGTGGTCAGCGCCGGTGAAGCACTGGTGATCGACACGCTCTATGACGTGCAGCATGCGCGGGCAATGTGCGCCTGCATGGCCGAACTGACCGCAACTGCGCCGGTGCGGTACGTCTTCAATACCCACACCGATGGCGACCACTTCTTCGGCAACCAGGTGTTCTCCGCCGATACCGAGATCATCACCACCGAAGCTGCCAGCGCGCTGATGACTCAGGAACATGTCGACCTGACTGCGAAACTGCTTGGCACGGAGACCAAACCCGGCGGCACCCTGCACGCACTGGAACCGCTGGGCCGGCCATTCAACTTTTCTGAGGTGCAGGTGCGGCCCGCGGACACCACATTTGCCGGAGAAAAGGCTCTGCGCGTGGGTAACCTCGACGTCGAGCTTCACGAGCTCGGGCCGGCGCACACCGTCGGTGACGCCATCGCCTATCTGCCAGAGTTGGGTGTGTTGTACGCGGGAGATCTGCTGACTCACAACGTCGTTGCGGTCACATGGTCGGGTTCGATCCCGAACTGGATCAAAGCGCTGGAGCGTATCCGCTCTTTCGGGGCTCAGAAAGTCGTCGCAGGGCACGGCCCTGTACTCATCGAAGACGAGATCAACGCGGCCATCGATCGCGGAATCCGATTCTGGTCGAACCTGCACACCGACGCGACGCGGCTCTACGACCAGGGTGTCCCGGTGGCCGAGGCGGTCGCTCGAATGGACATCCGAAACTATCCGGAAGCCATGGCGACGCTACCGGTCATCGTCACCGCGATCTACCACGAACGCGACCCGAACATCCCGTATCTGGACCTCAGCCAGGCGATCGAGTCCATCGCTTCGCAACTGACTCAGCACACCACCGCGTCGTGACGGTGCCGCCCATCACCCGACGGTGCGGATCAGCTTCTTGTTGACGAATTCGCTGATGCCGAGCGTGCCGAGTTCGCGGCCGAAGCCGGAACGCTTGATGCCGCCGAAGGGCAGTTCCACCCCATCGGCCTGGACGCCGTTGATGAACACCATGCCGGCGTCGATCTTCGCGGCCACCCGCTTGGCTTGTTCCGCGTCGGTGGTGAAGACGTAGGAGCCCAGACCGAACGGGGTGTCGTTGGCCAGCGCCAGGGCCTCGTCCTCCGAACCTGCCTTGAAGACCATCGCGACAGGCCCGAACAGTTCCTGGTGGTAGACGTCGTTGTCGGGCTTGACGTTGGTCAGCACGCCGGTCGGGAAGAACGCGCCGTTGCGTTCGCCCGCACTGGTCAGCGTCGCGCCTTGTTCTACGGCGATGTCCACCTGTGCCTGCAATCGATCGGCGGCCAATTCCGATGACAGCGGGGTGATGTCGTCGGCAGCGGCGAGCACGGCCGCGGTGAACTTCTCCAGGAACGCGTCGTAGAGGTCGTCGGCCACGATGAACCGCTTCGCGGCGTTGCACGCCTGCCCGGTGTTGTCCAGGCGGGCCGCCGCCGCCTTGGCGACGGTGTCGTCGAGATCGTCGGTGGACAGCAGGATGAACGGGTCCGAACCACCCAGTTCCAGGACGACCTTCTTCAGGTTGCGTCCGGCGATCTCGGCGACGGCTGCACCGGCCCGCTCGGAGCCGGTCAGCGAAACCGCAGCCACCCGTGGATCTTCGATGAGTTTGGCCACCTGCTCGTTGGTGGCGTAGATGTTGACGTACGCCCCGGCCGGGAAACCGGCGTCGTCGAAGATCTGCTGGATTGCCGCGGCCGACTCCGGGCACTGCGGGGCATGCTTGAGCAGGATCGTGTTGCCCACACACAGATTGGGGCCGGCGAACCGGGCGACCTGGTAGGCCGGGAAGTTCCACGGCATGATCCCCAGGAGGACACCGTAGGGGCTGTTCGTGATCACCGCTTCGCCCGTGCCGTCGAGCAGTTCGATCGGCTGGTCGCGCAGGAGCTCCTCGGCGTGGTCGGCGTAGTACTCGTAGATCGAGGCGCTGAACTTCACTTCGCCGATGGCGGCGCCGAGCGGCTTGCCCATCTCACGGACGATGATCGCGCCGAGTTCGTCGGCGCGCTCGGCATGCAACTCTCCGATGCGACGGATGAGGGCTGCGCGCTCGGCAACGGTCGTCTCGCGTGCCCACGTCTTGGCCGCTGTCACGGCAACCGACAGGGCATTGTCGATCTCGGTGTCGGTGGCGGTCGGATACTCCTTGACGACATCGCCGGTGGCTGGGTCGGTCACGACGTACAGGCTCATTGGTGGTTCTCCAGTCTTTGCGTGGTCAGTACAGTTCGATGACGAGTTTGTCGCTGAGAGAGCGGGATACGCACAGCGCCATTTCCTCGTTGTTGGCCTTGACGGTTGCCGACAGGCAGTTGTCGCGGTGATCCGGAACGCCCTCGACGACACCGGAGACGCAGGATCCGCAGATGCCCTCCCCGCACGATCTGAACACGTCGCAACCGGCTTCCTCGAGTACGTCGAGAATCGAGCGGTCGGCCGGGATCTCGAACACCTCACCGGTGTTCAGTTCGACGGTGAACGCCTTGTCGCCGGATGTGTCGACTTCTTTCGGTGTGAAGGCCTCGAGGTGGATGTGATCGGCACCGACGGCGGGGGTGAATGCGGCAACCACTTGGTCCATGAACCCTTCTGGGCCGCAGGTGTATATGTGTGTCTCGGCCGAGATGGTCGATGCCATCTGCTCGAACAGCGCGGGCTGCTCGGTTCGCGGTACGCCGATGTGCAGGGTGACGAACTCGCGGTATTCGACTCGTTCGGTGAGGAAGTCGTCGAAAGCCATCTCCTCCCGTGACCGGGCGAAGTAGTGCAGCTCGAAGTCGGCGCCCCAGCTGTACAGCTCGAAAGCCATGCTCATCAGCGGCGTGAGGCCGATACCGCCGGCGATCAGAATGTGCTTGGTCGCCTCGGGGACGATGCCGAGCATGTTGCGCGGCTTGCTGATCTTCAGGTGGTCTCCGACCTTGAGCTCGTGCATGGCGGCTGACCCGCCCTGAGTCCCTTCCTTTTTCACCGCGACCCACATCGACGAATCGTCTTTCGGCGAGCCGGCCAGTGAATACTGGCGAAGCACCCCGGTGGGCCCGGTCACGTCGATGTGGGCACCGGAACGCCACTCGCTGAAGGGGGACCCGTCGAGCTGCTCCAGGCGCAGACCTCGGATTTCCGGTGTCTCGACCTGGATCTCGGCGATCCGGACGACGATGCTGTTTTCCATCATCGGGCTCCCAGGTCGGGCTGACCGGCGGCGATGAAGCCGGCAAGCAGCTGGTACAGCGGTTCCAGGGGGCCGTCGTCGTCTTCCGGGTGGAACTGGACACCCAGCACCCAGTCCGTTGGGTGCTCAACGCCTTCGACGATGCCGTCGAGAGCCCGGGCGGCGACGACGAGCTCATCTGCCACCTCATCGACGGCCTGGTGGTGTCCGGACCGGACGACGAGGGGGCCGGCCCCCAGGATGACGGCCAGCCGGGTCCCGGGTAGTACCTCGACCTTCTCGTCGATGAAAAGGTGTTCGCCCGGCCCGCCGCGGTGCAGCTGGTAGTCGGTGATGTCCCCGATGATGGTGCCGCCGTAGCAGACGTTGATCAGCTGCGAACCGCGGCAGATGCCCAGCACCGGCCGACCGGCATCGACGTAGGCCCGGATCATGTCGAGACTGACGCGGTCCGCTTGTTCGTCGACCCCATAGGAGTTCGGCAGTGTGCCGTCGAGCCCGCCGTAGCAGGCCGCGGCGATGTCGCCACCACCGAGCACCAGCAGGCCGTCGGCATCGACGACCACGTCGACGGACCCGGGTTCGGAGGTGTCCACCAGCTCGAAGCTGGCATCGAGCTCGGCCAGTGCCGTCAGGGCCGTACGGGTGAAGCGGCGGTGCAGCGCCGCGACCGATGCGGTGAGATCGGGGAAGTTCAGTGACACCAACACCGCGATGTGCTGCCGTCCCGGCTCCCGGGAACGTGTGCCGGACGGTTCGACCTCGTCGCGCAGGACGACGGGGTTGTTCATACAAAGGCCTCCATCCTGGATTTGGCGGCTCGTTCGGAGAGGTCGGCGAAAAGCGCAGCGTCAGTGCGCGAGGATGCATGCAGATCCTCGGGATGCCATTGCACGGCAAGCACATTCCCGCCGGTGTGTTCGAGAGCTTCCACGCACCCGTCGTCGGCGGTGGCGACGATCCGCAGGTCGGCACCGATCACCCCGACCGCCTGGTGGTGATACGACGACACCGGGACCCGGGCGGACCCGACGACCTCGATCAGCCGGCTGCCCTCGGCCACCACCACGTCGTGCACGGCGTTCCCGTGTGCGACGTCGCTCGGTGGTAGGTGCTGGATCAGATCTCCGCCCTGCACCACGTTGAGGATCTGCATACCGCGGCAGATCGCCAGCGTCGGGATGCCGAGCCGCACGGCACAGGACATCACCGCGATGTCGAACGCATCCTGGTGTGCCACAGGATCTTCGGTCTCCGCGACGGGCTCCTGGCCATAGTGCCGCGGGTCCAGGTCAGCTCCGCCGGGCATACAGATGCCGTCGAACCGGGCCAGTCGGTCGGCCAGCTCGGCGGCAGGCGCGCCGTCCGGTCCGTGCAGCACGAGTGGTTCACCGCCGCCGGCCCACACCGCCTCGCAGATGGCCTCTGCGGCCAGCGTCGCGCTGAAGCGCAGGATCGGCACGCGGGCCGCGCGCCGTCCCGGCACCGCGATCAGTGGTCGCATGTCAGCTCACCTCGAAGGGGTAGTCCAGCGTCGGCAGCCACTGCGCCCACGCCGACTTCAGCCTTCCGTCGGCGATGATCCGGGCCAGTGCACCATCAAGGGCCGCAAGGGTTTCGGGCCGGTCCTTGGCGACGGCGATGCCCCACGGGTTGTTGGTCTTGACCACGAAGGCGAGCTCGAAGTCCGGATCGGAGTCGCCGAGCGGGACGAACACGACGTCGTCGTCACAGACGGCGTCGACCTCACCCGAGCGCAAGGCGGCCAGCATGTCCTCGTAGACGTGCTCCGACTCGAACTCGATCACCTCGGCCCCGGTGAACGAGGCGGCCAGGTTGTAGTTTGCCGAGGCGCGGATGGCGGCGATCCGTTTGCCGGCCAGGCCCGCGGGGTTGGGCACGCCCTCGCCGCGGCGCATCAGGATGCCTTCGTGGAAGATCCCGTACGGCCGGGTGAAATCGGCCTGCTCCAGGCGGGCGGGGATGATGCCCTGCCCGCACAGCACACCGTCCACCCGATGGTCGCGGGCAGCGGGCAGCATGTCGCCCCACGGCATGATGACCCACTCGAGTTGCCGGTCCAGTTCGGCCGCAAGGAGTTCGGCCACGGCCGGCTCGTATCCGGACCGGCCGCCGGGGGCCGAGGCGAGCCCGAACAGCGGCGGAGCGTCGGCGTCGATGCAGGCCAGGCGCAACGGCTCGGTCACGGGGTGTCCTCCCAGTACATGTTGCGCTCCCAGTCGGTGATGGAGCTGTTGAACCGCGCCCACTCGTCGGTCTTGTACTCCAGTAACAGGTTCCCCAACGGGGCGCCCAGCGCATTGATCAAGTAGTCGTCGGCCTTGAACGCCGCCAGGGCGTCGCCGAGGGTGAGCGGCAGTTCTCCGAACAATTCGGCGTCCGTGCACTCGTAGCTCGAGCCGACGGTGGGTGCGCCGGGGTTGATCTGGTTCTTCAGGCCGTCGTCGATGGAGACCAGCATCGCCGCGTGGGTCAGGTACGGGTTGCATGCCGCATCGGGAAGCTTGTACTCGAGCCGGCCATTGGCCGACAGGCGCACCGTGCAGGTCTTGTTGTCGAGGCCCCAGTTGATCTTCGACGGGGCGAACTGACCCGCGTCCCAGTATCGCTTGTAGGAGTTGACCGTTGACCCCATGATCAGCATCGCGCCCGGGGTGTGGGTGAGTAGCCCGCCCAGGGCGTACTGTCCTTCCTCGGTCAGGTGCAGATCGTGGCGACCTTCGTCGGCCAGGATGTTGACGCCGCCGCGCCAAAGGCTGAAGTTGTGGTGGCAGCCGTTGCCCATGTAACCCTGGCCGGGCTTGGGCATGAAGCTCGCCTCGATTCCGAGCTCCCGGGCGACCTGCTTACAGATCTGCCGGTAGGTCATCAGCCGGTCGGCCGTTGCGTCGCTGTGGTCGAACATCCAGTTGAGCTCGACCTGGCCGGCGTCCTCGAAGTCGCCTTCGACCATCTGGAAGCCCATGAACTTCGCGTAGGTGATCACCTTCTGGTAGATCGCGCGGTATCGCTCAAGGTGCTCGATGTGATAGGCCGGGCTCGAGTCGGGGCGTGATGAAGTGATGAATCCCGGTCCTTCCCAGGTCATCTCGGGCTCGGTGCCGGTGCGCAGTTCCAGCCCGGTGCGATCGGTGAACGCGGCGTGCAGTCGCTTCATCAGGCCGCGCGTGTCGGTCGGCAGGGGAGCGCCGGGATCGACCATCACGTGGTCGGGCTCATACAGGCTGCAGAAGACGCGTGCGGTCTTGTGGTCCCAGGGCAGGACCGAGAAGGTGTCGAGGTCGGGCATCGCGCAGTACTCGGCCGCGCCGACGCCGCCGCCGAGCAGGACGCCCTCGCGGGTGGTCTGCAAGTTGGCGATGGCGGTGCGGTGCTGCATGACCCCGCGGGTCGCCAACCGGGCGAATTGGTCGGCGGGAACGACTTTTCCGACGACTCTCGCAGTGATCGTCACAGCCTGGAAGTAGACGAACTCCACGCCGTACTCCTCGATCGCCGCGAGTGCGGCATCGAGGGCTCCGGGTGCGGAATTGGCCTCACGGTGTTGGTCGAGCGCTGTTGTGCTCATGGACGCGGACCTTTCGGGATGAGTGTGGTGGTTGGATTGGATGGCCCGCTCAGGCCGGGGTGAAGCTGATCGGGAGCTTGTTCGCGCCGGTGTTGCCCGAGTCGGGCATCCAGTCGGCACCGTCGAGCAGCTTCGGGTCACGCAGCCGGCGGGCCAGCAGCGGCAGCGCCTCGGCCATGTCGGCGCGGGCGACGAAGTGCCCCAGGCAGTGGTGCGCTCCGCCACCGAAACCGAAGTGCGGCTTGCGGTCTGCGGCGATGTCGAAGCTGGGCTCCCCGAACACCCGTGGATCGGTGCCCGATGATTCGCTGAACAGGTGGACGGTGGTTCCGGCGCTGATCGCCAGTCCCTGGTATTCGAAGTCCTCAGTGGCCTCGCGGGTCACCCAGCGGACGGTCGGGTTGGTCCGCATCACCTCCTCGACCGCCTTGCCGCCCAGAGCGGGATTCTGCGCGAGCAGATCCCACTGTGCGGGGTGGTCGATTAAGCTCCGCATCGCCAGGCCGAGTTGGTTGCGGGTGGTGTCGTAACCGCCGAAGATCATCAGCACGAAGGCATCGCGCAGTTCGTCGGTGGACAGGCCACCGTCGTTCTTCGCCTGCACCAGCGTGGTGGTGAAATCGTCGCGCGGGTTGGCCTCGCGGTCGGCGATCGCGGCATCGGCGTACTCGAACAGCGTGGCCAGGGCGGCTTCGATCCGCGGCAGCTCCTGTTTGAAGGTGATGCCCATCGCCAGCCCGATGGTGGCGGATTCGCGGGCGATGATTTCCCACTCCGACTCGGGCAGGCCGAGCATGATGGCGATGACCCGGGCGGCGTACGGATCGGCGAACTCTGAGATGAACTCACACTCGCCCCGCTCGGCGAAGGCGTCGATGAGTTCGCCTGCCAGCGCCTGGAATCGAGGCACCAGGCCTTTGATCAACCGCTTGGAGAACGCCGGGTTGAGCAGCGTCCGCAGTCGGCGGTGCTCTTGGCCCTCCTTGTTGAGGATCCAGCTGTTCCACCAATCCAGGAACGGGCCGGCGGTGACCCCGTTGTGGGACGGCCAGTGCACGCTGCCCTGGCGCAGGCTCGGATGGTGCATGAGCTCGCTGACCTCGTGGTAGCGCAGGACGGCGATCCCGTACTCGGTATGGGCGAACCAGCTGGCCTCACGGGCATCGTGGACCACGTCCGAGGTGATCGAGAATGAGGGATCGGTGACCTGCAGGCGAGGCGCCTCGGTGCCGGTGCCGGCGGCGATGGTGTTCGGAGTCATGGCGACTCTCCTTTGGTGATCGTAATTTGGCTGATCGGCTAAACCGGCTGCGCCACAACGGATGTCTCCGGTGTATCGGTCGCGGCCGTCGGGATCGCGTCGGCGTGCGGCGTGGTGCCGTTGGAGTGGGAGCGGACGATGGCCATGTAGAGCAGACCAAGCCCGATGACGACGGCTGACATCAGCAGCACGATGTAGTTGTCGTACCAGGGCGCCTCGGGCGTCCGGGGCCAACAGATGTTGATGATCGCGGCGACCCCATAGACCAGGGCGCCAACGTTGACCACCATCCCCCACCGGCCGAGGCGGTACTTCCCGCTCGGGTTCCATCCTTTGATGCGTGCCCGCAGGGCGGCGAACACGACCATCTGGAAAGCGATGTAGATGCCGACCGAACCGAAGCTGATGAGCTTGGTCAGCGCGTCGGTGGAGACGATCGATCCGATGATGAGGGCGGCGGGGATGACCGCGGCGGCGAGCAGCGCGTACGGAGGCACGTGCCGTTTCTTGTCGAACCGGGCCCACAACTTGGAGCCGACGATCATGCCGTCGCGGCCGTACGAGTAGAGCAACCGGCTGGCCGCGGCCTGCAGGCTCAGGGCGCAGGACACGAACGAGATCAGCACGATGCAGAGCACGATCTTGGATCCGACCGGTCCGAAGGCCGTGGCCAGCACCGTCGAGATCGGATCGACGTCCTCGCCGCGGATCACCGCGCCGATGTCGACGACCGACAGAACCAGGCTGAGGCAGACGAAAGTAGCTGCGGCGCCGCCGATGTAGATCGTCCGTCGCATCGACTTCGGGATCTGCACTCCGGGGTTGCGGACTTCCTCGGCGACGTCACCGCAGGCCTCGAATCCGTAGTACTGGAAAACGCCGATCAGGCTGGCCGCGAGAAACGCGTAGAGGAAGCTGTGCTCGCCCTGCGCCCCGAAGCTGTCGAACAGCACGCCCAGGCCATGGTGACGTTGGGTGAGTAGCAGCCACCCGCCGACGATCAGCGCGCCGATGAGTTCGGCGGTGAAGCCGAAGATCGCGAAGTAGCTCAGCATCTTGGTGCCGGTGAGGTTGATGACGGTGGCCAGCAGCAGCACGATCAGCGCGCAGACGACGGTGGTGTAAACCGTTGAGGTGAAGCCGAAGACGGTCGCCACGAACGGACCGGCACCGTAGGCGACGCCGGCGATGGTGGCCAGCAGTGCGAACATGTACACCCACCCGGTCATCCACGCCCATTTGCGGCCCCACAGTCGGCGGGCCCACGGGTACACGCCGCCGGCCACCGGGAACTGCGCGACGACCTCGCTGAACACCAGCGCGACCAGCATCTGCCCGAAGCCGGCGATCAGCAGGCTCCAGATCATTGGCGGCCCTGCCGCGGCGAGTGCGAACGCGAAGACGGTGTAGATGCCGACGACCGGCGAGAGATAGGTGAAGCCGAGCGAGAAATTGGCCCACAGGCTCATGTCTCGTTTGAACTCGGACTGGAAGCCGAGCGCGGCGAGTTGCGCGTGGTCCTCGTCGTGCGGCTCGGGAGATTTCGACATAGGCGGCCGGCTTTCTGTGTCAGGGGCCATGTTCAGGGGCGGGCTGTGAGACAAGCCATAGAATTAAAACATAAAGGACCATAGTTCATAGTTCAAGACTTATCGCGTACCATCGTCGAAATTGCCCTGGCAGGAGGGAACAGTGGCGGTCGAACAGTTGCGCGGCCTGACCGCGGTAGGGGCCGTGCTGTCGCCGCTGGCGGGCAGTGGCCCACGCACGGATGCCGTGGTGGCGCGGATCTCTGCCGCGATCGGTCTCGGGGTGATCTCTGACGGGGAGCAACTTCCGAGCGAGATCGATCTGGCCACTCAACTCGGCGTATCGACCGTGACCCTGCGTGAAGCGCTGGCCATCTTGCGGGAGCAGGGGCTGGTGGTGACGAAGCGAGGTCGCGGCGGCGGAAGCTTCGTCCGTGCGTCAGCTGAAGACGTGCACACGCGATCGCTCGCGCTGCTGCAGGAGCTGACCGTCGAGGGCTTGCGTGACCTGGGGGACGAGCACTTCGCGGTCGCCGGTGCGACTGCCGTGCTGGCGACCCGCCGAGCCGTGTCAGCCGATATCGCCCGGCTTCGGACGCTGGCCGATCGTCTGGCGAACAGCCAGGACGCGATCGCCAGCCGTCGTGCCGACAGTCGCTTCCAGATCGAGATCGCGGTGTGTTCGCAGTCCGCTCGCCTCACCCGCGCGGAGGTGAACATTCAGGCTGAGCTGGCAGCGATGGTCTGGTTGCCGCGGCTGGGGTTGGACCCCGCGGTTGAGGCGGCCACCCATCACCGTCTTGTCGACGCGATCGAGGCCGGGGATGAGTCTGCCGCGCGATCATTGGCAGAGGAGTACGGCGCGCTGACCATCCGACGGCTCATCGGCCTGCGGATGGAGCTCGCCAGAGCATGAGTCCGCAAGATCGATCCGGCATCCTGCCGGGCGCCGGTGCCGAGGCTGACGCCGATACAGACGGAAGGGCATTCGAGATGATGGCGAACGGAACGGACCGGTCGTTTCGCGCCGAGAACGGCGATGCGGCGCTCGAGTTGGTGTCCGCGGCAGTGACCTCACTCGTCGAGGACATCTTCGCCTCGCTGAGCACGGTCGCAGTCACGACCCGTGCACTGTGGGACCGCGTCGAAGACTCGGGTGCCAGGCCGACCTCGACCGACCTCGCGGCACTCCGCGACCCGGTGATCGCTGAATTGCATCGGCAAGCACATTTGGTGAACGGGGTCGGATTCGTCGTCGCGGACAGCGCGTTGGCCGACGTTCCTCGGTACCTCGAGTGGTGGCAGCCAAACCCCAAAACCGGTGGGGAGGCACAACGACTCGAACTGGATCTCAATCCGGGCAGCGAGTACTTCTACGACTACTCCACGATGGAGTGGTATTCCGTGCCCCGCGATCGCGGCACCCGGTGGGTGTACGGGCCCTACCTGGACTACACCGGCGTCGATCTGTACGTGTGTACGTTCGCCGTGCCGGTGACCTCCGGGCGTGGGGAATTCATCGGCGTGGCAGGCGCCGATGTACCGGTGGCCCGACTGGACGCCGCACTGTTGCCGACGTTCGCCGCGCATCGCACGCCCGTGGCGCTCACCAACTCCGAGGGTCGGGTGATCGTCGCCAACGACGCTGAGCATGTCGCAGGGTCCAAACTTGAGGACCCGAGTTCGCCTACAGCTCTGCCGGTTTCAGCGACACCATGGGCGTTGGTGTCGCTGAGCGGCACTTTGTGAGTGGCCGGCTGACCGGTTGCGCCGGCTCAGCGGGCCAGGCCGTGGGTGTGGCGAAGGAGTAGCGCGAGTTCGGCCAGAACACTGGCCCCGCGGGCCACATCGACGACGTTGTCGCGGCCCAGTTCGGCGCGCATCCGGCTGAACCTCGCCAGCGCCGTCGCTGCGCCGTCCCGCCACAGGCGCCGTGCTTCCTCCGGGTCGGCGGCCAGACTCAGCACCGCAGCCGTCAGCTGATGGCGGGTGTCGGCCAGTTGATCGCGGATAGCGCTGGTGCCCATGGCATCCCACCAGGTCGGCGTGATGTGTGCCCGCAGTCCGCATTCGATCCAGTCCAGGTCGAGTTGGTCGTCGATCGCAAGGAACACGTGCGCCACGGCGGTGATGTCGACGCCCATTCTGGTCGCCGTGCGACTGAGGTCCAATGAGTCCGGGCGCAGCCGGGGCCAACGGTCGCCGAAGTCACGGCGGTGGTGGTGCAGGGTATCGACGTGTCGCCGGTAGGCCGCGATGGTGGTGCCGATGTCGAGGTTGCCGCCGTGGCGTAGCAACAAGCGCCCCGCGGTGTGTTCGATGAAGTGCTGTACCGAGTGCAGCGCAACGTTGCGCTGGGCCGGGCCGCCTGCGGTCTGCTCGAGTGCCTCGCGCCACATTTCATCGATCCCGAAGAGATGGCGCACCACGGTGTAGGCCGCGGCAACCATCGGTGTGGGTACGCCCAGGCGCTCGTCGAGTTGATAGATCAGGCCCGGACCGACGTGGTTGATCAGGTCGTCGGCGATCTGGGTGGCGATGATCTCCCGGGCAAGTCGATGACAAGAGATGTCGGCATCGAGGTGGATGCGGAATGACGTGGGGAAGTAGTCGCGCAACGTGGTAGAGAAGATCGGATCGTCGGGCACCGCGGAATCCAGCAGCTCGTCGCGCACGACGTTTTTGGAATGCGCCAGCAGCACCGCGATCTCCGGACGCGTCAACCCGCGGCCGGCGCGAGTACGCGAGACGAGTTCTACTCTGCTGGGCAGCATTTCGGCAGTGCGGCTGATGCCGGAGACCTGCTCTAGATTATCGATCAGTCGTTCGTGGCGGTTGAGCAGCTGAGCTGCCTGCGCCTCGGCCAGACTGATGGCCCGAACCTGGTTCTCGCAGCCGCGCAGTACCGCGGCGGCGACCTCGGCCTGGCAGCCGGCCAACATCTCGTCGCGTCCGGCAGCGCTGACGCGCTGCGCGAGTAGGGCCGATTGCAGGGCTATCTTGAGGTTGACCTCGCGGTCGGATGAGGCCACTCCCGCGGCATTGTCGATGAAGTCGGCGTTGATCCGGCCGCCGGCCAGAGCGTATTCGACGCGGGCACGTTGCGTCAGCCCGAGGTTCCCACCCTCGCCGATGACGGTCACGCGCAGCTGGTCTGCGTTGACGCGGATGGCGTCGTTGGCCGGATCGGCTGCGTCGGTGTTGTTTTCGCGTGCGGACTTCACATAGGTGCCGATGCCGCCGTTCCACAGCAGATCCGCGTCGGCGGTGAGGATGGCACGGATGACGTCGTTGGGGGTGACGGTTTCTGCGGTGATGCCCAGTGCCTCGCGAGCCGCGACCGGCAGGCCGATTCGCTTGGCATTGCGCGACCAGACCCCGCCCCCGGGAGACAGCTCGGTCCGGTCGTAGTCGTCCCAGCTGCTGGCCGGCATGGCGGCCAATCGGGTTCGCTCGGCGTAGCCGGCCCGTGGGTCGGGATCCGGGTCGACGAAGATGTGGCGGTGGTCGAAGGCCGCCAGCAGTTTGAGATTGGGCGACAACAGCATTCCGTTGCCGAAGACGTCGCCGGACATGTCGCCGATACCCACGACGGTGATGGGTTCGGCGTCGGCATCGCGGCCGAGGTCGGCGAAGTGTGCGCGGACCGACACCCATGCCCCGCGGGCGGTGATGCCCATCTTCTTGTGGTCGTATCCCGCTGACCCACCGGAGGCGAACGCATCTCCCAACCAGAATCCGCGGTCCACCGCCAGCTCGTTGGCGACATCGGAGAATCGGGCAGTGCCCTTGTCGGCCGCCACCACCAGGTAGGTGTCATTTCCGCCGTAGGTCACGGTGTGTTCGGGCGGGCAGACACGATCGTCGAGGAGGTTGTCGGTGAGGTCGAGCAGGCCGGCGACGAAGGTGCGGTAGCACTGTTCGGCACTGACCATCGGGTCCTTTCGCACGAATGCGCCCTTGGCGCCGACCGGTACGATCGGTGAGTTCTTGACGGTCTGGGTCTTCATCAGCCCGAGGACTTCGGTGCGGTAGTCCTCAGGTCGGTCAGAGAATCGAAGCCCGCCACGCGCGACCGGTCCGCTGCGGGCGTGGATTCCCTCGACGTCCTCACTGTCGACGAAGATCTCCCGGAACGGGACGATCGGTCCGCGCGGGTGGAGCATCGAGGAGTCGATGAGAAACGAGGCGTGACGTTTGGGCCGGCCGTCGGAACCACGCTGAAACCAGTTGGTGCGCAACGTCGCCGACATGAATGAGGTGAATGCCCGCAATATCCGGTCCTCATCGACGGACGTGGTTGCCTCGATCAGGCTCTCCAATCGGCTTTGCGCGTCGGCCACCCGTGATTCCCGATCGCACAACTGCGGGTCGAACCGTGCCGCGAACAGGTCGACCAGGGTGGCAACGAAGTCTGTATGGTCCGTCAAGGTGTCGAGGACGTAGGCCTCCGACATGGCCAACCCCGCTTGGCGCATGAAGCGGCCGGCCGACCGCACCAGGACGACGTCGCGCCACGTGATGCCCGCCGAGATGATCAGGCGCGCATGGTCATCGATCCGGAAACCATGGGCGCTGCGCGCAGCGAACGCGTCGGCAACCTTGTTCTCGCTGCCGGCACGCCACTTGTCCGGGGCAACGAAATCGAATGCCGACACGGTCAATGGATGACCGGGGACTGTGACTGGATACTGGTTGGCCACCTGGAGGCCGAAATGGTCGAACAGGGCGCAGGCCTCGGTCAGCAACGGTGCCGGGTCGGCCCAGGCGACCACCGCGCGGTGGGTCTGTGGCGCGCCGGGGCCGACGAAGAGCATCTGCTCGAGCGGCGGCTCGTCCGTCGACTGCATCCGGTTGAGCGCATCGGCGATCGCGTCGGCATCCAGCCGCCCGGCGGTGGCGACGTCACAGCTCATCACAGTCTCTCCATTCGGCATTTCCTGCTGTTCGAGGCCCACAGTGTCGAAGACTTCGGCTGCGGTCCGGAATCTCCACTATGGACAACTATCTGAATGAAATTGTCCAACTCGGCGATGGGCGCCATAGCCTGGTGATTCATAGGCTGACGTCACATCGACGGAAGGAACGAGCGAGATGACGATGCTCGACACGGTGATCGGCGGGCCGGAACTGCGCCAGGAACGCCGACTGGTTACCGAGGTGCCCGGGCCCCGGTCGCGCGAACTGGCTGCGCGCCGTGCCGGCGCCCTGCCCGCGGGCCTGTCCAGCAGCGCGCCGATCTACGCGGCCGGTGCCGGCGGCGGGGTGATCGTCGACGTCGACGGCAACTCGTTCATCGACATGGGCAGTGGCATCGCCGTCACCACCGTGGGCAACGCCGCGCCGGCCGTCGTCGCGCGCGCCACCGATCAGCTGGCCCGCTACACCCACACCTGTTTCCTGGCCACCCCCTACGAGCCCTATATCGAGGTGGCCGAAAGGCTCAACCAACTCGCCCCCGGAGCATTCGAGAAGCGCACCGCACTGTTCAACACCGGCAGCGAAGCCGTCGAGAACGCCGTCAAGTATGCCCGCGCCGCCACCAAGCGGCCCGCCGTCGTGGTCTTCGACCACGCCTTCCACGGCCGTTCGCTGCTGACGATGACCATGACCGCCAAGAACCAGCCCTACAAGCACAGCTTCGGGCCGTTCGCTCCCGAGGTGTATCGCGCGCCGATGGCCTATCCGTACCGCTGGCCGTCCGGTCCGGAAAACTGCGCCGCCGAAGCGTTCAGCCAGTTCGCCCAACTGATCGACGCCCAGATCGGCGCCGACGCGGTGGCCTGCGTCGTCGTCGAACCCATCCAGGGTGAAGGCGGATTCATCGTTCCCGCCGAGGGATTCCTGCCCGCGGTGGCCGACTTCTGCCGCGACCGCGGCATCCTGCTGGTCGCCGACGAGGTGCAGGCCGGCATCGCCCGCACCGGAACATGGTTCGCCAGTGAGCATGACGGTTTGGTGCCCGACATGATCGTCACCGCCAAGGGCCTGGCCGGAGGAATGCCACTGGCGGCGGTCACCGGACGCGCCGACATCATGGATGCCGCGCATCCCGGCGGGATCGGAGGCACATACAGCGGCAACCCGGTGGCCTGTGCCGCCGCCCTCGGTGTCTTCGACGAGATCGAGCAGCATCGATTGCTCGACCGTGCGCAAGTCATCGGCGACATTCTGGTGCGCGAACTTCGCGAGATCGCCAGCACGACAGACGTTCTCGGCGATATCCGGGGCCGTGGCGCCATGATCGCCGCCGAGCTCGTCGTTCCCGGCACTCGTACCCCCGACCGCGACGCCGTGGCCGCCGTCAGCCGCCACTGCCTGGACAACGGCGTGCTGACACTGACCGCCGGAACCTTCGGCAATGTGTTGCGGTTCCTGCCGCCGCTGTCGATCTCAGACGACCTGCTCATCGAGGCGTTGGCGGTCGTACGCGACGCCTTTGCCGCCCTCTGATTCATCTTCATCCACCGAATCTCGCCTAGGAGTTACCCCATGACGCTGACCGCCCCCGCCGTACCGGTTGCCAAGAAGTCCTCTTACCGGCCGTTGGAGTTGTTCGATACCGATCGCTTGCTTGATCAGGATGAGCGCGATATCGCCGCGACAGTGCGGCAGTTCGTCGATGCCCGGCTGCGGCCGAATGTCGAGGGGTGGTTCGAATCGGCCACCCTGCCTCGGGAGTTGGCCAAAGAGTTCGGCGGCCTGGGCGTGCTGGGCATGCACCTGCAGGGCTATGGCTGCGCGGGCACCAACGCGGTGAGCTACGGGCTGGCCTGTATGGAGTTGGAAGCCGGCGACAGCGGTTTCCGCAGTTTCGTCTCGGTGCAGGGCTCGCTGTCGATGTTCTCGATCTACCGCTACGGGTCCGAGGACCAGAAAAACGAATGGCTGCCCAAGCTGGCCACCGGTGAGGCGATCGGCTGTTTCGGGTTGACCGAGCCGGACTTCGGGTCCAACCCGGCCGGCATGCGCACCCGCGCCCGCCGCGATGGTGCCGACTGGGTGCTCAACGGCACCAAGATGTGGATCACCAACGGCAACCTGGCCGATGTGGCCACGGTGTGGGCCCAGACCGACGACGGCATCCGGGGCTTCCTGGTGCCGACCGATACTCCGGGGTTCACCGCCAACGAGATTCACCGCAAGCTGTCGCTGCGCGCGTCGGTGACCTCCGAGCTGGTGCTCGACAATGTGCGGCTGCCCGCCTCGGCGCAGCTGCCGCTGGCTCAGGGATTGTCCGCGCCGCTGTCATGCTTGAACGAGGCTCGGTTCGGCATCGTGTTCGGGGCTCTTGGTGCGGCCCGGGACAGCTTGGAAACCGCGATCGACTACGCGGGCTCGCGTGAGGTGTTCGACAAGCCCTTGTCGAGCTACCAGCTCACCCAGGAGAAGCTGGCCAACATGACCGTTGAGCTGGGCAAGGGCATGCTGCTGGCCATCCACCTGGGTCGGATCAAGGACGCCGAGGGGGCGCGGCCCGAGCAGATCAGCCTGGGCAAGCTCAACAACGTGCGCGAAGCGCTGGCCATTGCCCGCGAATGCCGCACCCTGCTCGGTGGCAGCGGCATCACCCTCGAATACTCACCGCTGCGCCACGCCAACAACCTCGAATCCGTGCTCACCTACGAAGGCACCTCCGAAATGCACCTGCTGTCCATCGGCAAAGCCCTCACCGGCCAGGCCGCCTTCCGCTGAGCCGTTGCAACCTGATTGGAGCAATCGGATGACGATGCACACACCCGCCCGGCTGCAGCACCTCATCGCCGGGCAATGGATTTCCGGTGAGGGTGACGGAGTTCGCAGTATCGATCCTTCGCGGCCCCAGTCCGTCGTCGCCGAGGGTGGTGCCGCGAGCGCGGACCATCTCGCAACGGCGGTGGCAGCGGCCGGCGACTCGGTTCGCGCGTGGGCGGCCACCCCGATGGCCGCGCGCGGTGGCGTGCTGCTGGCCGCCGCCGAGATCCTCGACGGCAACGCCGCCGAGTGGGGCCGCGACCTGTCGGTCGAAGAGGGCAAGACGCTGGCCGAAGGCGTCGGTGAAGTGCGTCGTGCCGCCCAGATCCTCCGCTACTACGGCAACGAGGGGGACCGGCAGGCCGGCGAGATCTATGCCTCACCGCGTGCCGGTGAGCAAATCCTGGTCACCCGCAAGCCAATTGGCGTCGTCGGGGTCATCACCCCGTTCAACTTTCCCATCGCCATCCCGGCGTGGAAGATCGCACCGGCCCTGATCTACGGCAACGCGGTGGTGTGGAAGCCCGCCAGTACGGTGCCGCTGCTCGCGATGCACCTGGCGCGCGCCCTCGACACCGCAGGCCTGCCGGCGGGTGTGCTCAACTTGCTGATCGGCGGCTCGGCCATCGGTGACGGGATCGTCAACCATCCCGACGTCGATGCCGTCACTTTCACCGGGTCGACCGGCATCGGGCGGCGTATCGCGAGCATGGCAGCCGCCCGCGGGGTTCCGGCGCAAGCCGAGATGGGCGGCAAGAACGCCGCCGTCGTGCTCGACGACGCGGACCTGGATCTGGCGGTCGAGCAGGTGATGCTGGGTGCCTTCCGCTCGACCGGTCAAAAGTGTACGGCCACATCGCGATTGATCCTGACCGAGAAAATCGCCGACCGCTTCCTGGATGCCCTGGCTGAACGGGCCGGGGCACTCGTGGTGGGCGATCCGGTGGATGAGGCCACGCAGATGGGACCGGTCGTCAGCGAGTCGGCCTACAAGACGATCACGACCGGCATCGACACCGCCCGGACCCAAGGAGCCACAGTGCTGGCCGGCGGGCAGCCGTATACCGACGAAGGCCGCGCGGCCGGTTACTTCATCGCGCCGACCGTTATCGAACTCGGTGACCAGCGCGCCGACCTGTGGACTGACGAGCTGTTCGGCCCGGTGCTCGCGGTGCGCCGCGCCGCCGACGCCGAGGAAGCGTTCACACTCGCCAACGACAGCGAATTCGGCCTCTCGGCAGCGCTTTTCACCCAGGACCTGACCCGGGCGCTGCAGGCGGTCGAACACGTCGATGTCGGGGTATTGCATGTCAACTCCGAATCGGCCGGGGCCGATCCGCATGTGCCGTTCGGTGGCGCGAAGAAGAGTGGTCTTGGCCCCAAGGAACAGGGCTCGGCCGCCCGGGAATTTTTCACCCACACCACCACGGTGTACCTGCGCGGCGGAGCGCCGCGCTCATGATCGCCGGTGCGCTCGACGGAATCACCGTCGTGGACTTCAGTCGTGTACTCGCCGGCCCGTATGCCACCATGCTGCTGGGCGACTTCGGCGCGGACATCATCAAGATCGAACGGCCCGGCGTCGGGGACGACACCCGCGAGTGGGGACCGCCCTATGACGCCGACGGCGTCGCCACCTACTTCAATTCCGTCAACCGCAACAAGCGTTCTGTGGTGCTCGATCTCACCGATCCCGACGACGTCGCCCGTGCCCGCGAGTTGGTCAGCCGCGCCGACATCGTCGTCGAGAACTTCCGGCCCGGCACCATGGACAAACTCGGTCTCGGCTACGACGCGCTGCGCGAGGTCAAACCAGACTTGATCTACTGCGCCATCACGGGATTCGGACACGACGGCGGTGCCGACCTGCCCGGCTACGACCTGCTGGTTCAAGCCGTCGGTGGGCTGATGAGCATCACCGGCACGCAACCCGGCGATCCCACGAAGGTCGGGGTCGCGTTGGTCGACGTGCTCACCGGCATGCACGCCATCGCCGGCATCTTGGTGGCACTGGCCCACCGCGACCGCACCGGGCAGGGCCAACGCGTCGACACCAACCTGCTGTCAGTGCTGTTGTCCTCCATGGTCAACCAGGCGTCGGGATTCCTGGGCGCCGGCAGCATCCCGGCGATCATGGGAAATCGCCACCCCAGCATCGCGCCCTACCAGACCTTCCACACCGCGGATCGGCCCATCGCGCTGGCCGTCGGCAATGACAAGCAGTTCCGGCTGTTGGTCACCGCCCTCGGACTCGACGGACTCGCCGACGACGACCGCTTCACCTCGAACGCGCTGCGGGTGCGTCACCGCGAGGAGCTGTGTGCTCTGTTGGAGGCCGAATTCAGCAAGCATGGCGCCGACCATTGGTATGGCGTGCTCGCTGCGGTTGGGGTGCCCGCCGGGCCCATCAACGACATGGCCGAGGCGTTCACGTTCGCCGAGAAGCTGGGACTGACCGTGACCGTCCCGGTGCCCGGGAGCAGCACCCCTCAGGTCGCCAATCCCGTGTCGCTGTCTGCCACACCCGTGCAATACCGCAGTGCACCGCCCCGACTGGGACAGGGCACCACCTTACGAGCGCCCTGACGTCATTGCCCGGTTGGTTCAGGGCGTGAGCAGTCGGCTCGGAAAGGTTAGCCGAATCCGTCTTCCATAACATTTGCTGACCGGATGGTGAACGGCCGGGACGCCGCGGCCGAGGTCGAAAAGCAAAGGGCGAAATTAACGGTCTGTACAGCGGAGTCCGACGTCAATAGCAAGCTTTCTGAAGCGCGTGCTCGTCGCGGTAGTCCGCCCAGGCCACCCTCGAATAATCGTTAACGGTTCGATGCGCGGGTAGCGTCCGGCCGCAGCTGGCGCGGCGAGCACCTGAAACCAATCAACGGTTGTGGCTGCACACGCATCGGTACTGGCGGCAACACGCGAGCCGGTAGTCCCGTCAGGCCGCTGTTCGCGGCATCGCAACCGACCGCCCAGCCCGACCCGGCCGGGTCGAAAGTGGCCCGACACGACCGCAACACTCCGGTGTTCTCGCCGTGATGCCGGCGTTGCTTCGAAGAAATAAAGCCTTCCTACCAGCGAGTACAGTTATCCCCGCGCGGCCCGGCCAGAGGTTCGGGCGCGGATTGCTGAATTGTCGGCGCACCGACCGGCGCGCCGAGGGCAACCCTCCCGGTAAGGCAGGCGCACGGAATTCGCGCAAAGCGTCACCCAAGGCACCCCGGCCACCTGGCGTCGATCATCTGTCTCCAGCCGCGAGCTCAGCTATTCCAATACCCGAAGGAAAGGGCGGCCGTGCCGGCTCATCGTCAATACCCGGGAACGTTTCAATAATTGTTTGCCTAAATATGCCGGAACGGAACGATCGGGCCCGCACCGCTACAGCGTGAGAGCAAACACGCAGGTGAGATGGCGGAAATTGAAAAAACAACTTCTACGAATTCGGCTGGTTACTTATCTGGCTCTCAGGTACGGTTTGCTCGTCCAAGATTCACACCTCCCAAAGGGGAAGCCATGGAAGTTGCTGCACGGTCATATGTCACCGCCGGAATCGCGGCGGTCGGGGCAACAGCGTTGATTGCCGCTCCGATCGCTCCCACGCCGCCGGACATCACGGTCAGGGCAAGCGATCTGTCGGCCGTATTTTCCGATTACACGCCGACGGCGCTGAGCTCGGCGCTGCTGGGGCTGCCGAGCGCGGCTGCCATCCGTGATGCTCTCGGAAACCTCACTCTCGGTGGGCTCGGGGCATTCAACATCGCCCTGGCGGGTGCGGCTGATGCCGCGGGCATTGGCGCGACGGCGTTCTCGGACATCGCATCGTCGATGGCGCTGACGGGGCAGACCATGAATACCGCTCTGGTGGCGGGGTTCCTTGCCGCGATCGGTTTCGAGATTCCGGCCGGTGACAATGCCTCGGCAGCTGCGGCGACCACCTTGGTCAGCACGGCCGACATCCGTGACGCGATCGGGAACCTGACTCTGGGCTTCCTGACGGCGGTCAACGCTGGCCTGGGTGGGCTGGCCGATGTCGCCGACATCGGTGCCGTGGCGTTCTCGGATATCGCCGCCTCGCTGGCGTTGACCGGTCAGACCGTCGCGACCGCGCTGACCGCAGGGTTCCTCGCCGCCATCGGGTTCGAGATGCCGGCCGAGGGCGGCGCAGTCACCGCGTCTGCGGCACGAACGATGGTCAGCACCAACGATCTTCGTGATGCTGTGGGCAACCTGACCCTGGGCTTCCTGACCGCGGTCAATGCCACCCTCGGCGGACTGGCCGACGCGGCCGACATCGGTGCCGTGGCGTTCTCCGACATCGTGACGTCTCTGGCCGTCACCGGTCAGACCGCTGCGACGGCGCTGACGAGTGGGTTCCTGGCCGCCATCGGCTTCCAGGTTCCGGACTCGACGGCACCGGCGACGGCAGCCGCGGCAATGGTCAGCTCCGGCGGTATCCGTGATGCCGTCGGCAACCTGACGCTCGGCTTCCTCGGTGCCTTCAACGCTGGCCTGGGTGGGCTGGCCGATGTGGCTGACATTGGCGCGGTGGCGTTCTCGGACATCGCCGCCTCGCTGGCGCTGACCGGGCAAACCGCCGCGACCGCGCTCACCGCCGGATTCCTGGCCGCCATCGGCTTCCAGGTGCCGACGGAGGAGCAGACCAGCACGCTGGCGACCGCGGCAATGGTCAGCCCGGGCACCATTCGCGATGCGGTCGGCAACCTCACCCTCGGTGGGCTGGCGGCGTTCAACGCCAGTCTGGCCGGACTGGCCGATGTGGCCGACATTGGGGCCGTGGCGTTCTCGGATATCTCCGCTTCGCTGGCGCAGACCGGGCAAACCGCCGCGACCGCGCTCACCGCCGGATTCCTGGCCGCCATCGGCTTCCAACCGCCGGTGGAGCAGGCCACCGCGACAGCTGCATCGTTGGTCAGCCCGGGCACCGTCCGCGATGCGGTCGGCAACCTCACCCTCGGTGGGCTGGCGGCGCTGAATGCCAGCCTGGCCGGACTGGCCGACGTGGCCGACATTGGGGCCGTGGCGTTCTCGGATATCTCCTCCTCGCTGGCGCAGACTGGCCAAACCGCCGCGACCGCGCTCACCGCCGGATTCCTGGCCGCCATCGGCTTCCAGGTGCCGCAGCCCGAAGCGCCAGAAACCGTTGGGCCGGCGGCACTTCCGCAGACCAAGGCACTGGTCAACGTTTCGCTGCCCAAGGCCGAAGTTTCCTCGGGTGCCGTCGATACCAGCGTGAAGCCGGTCTCCGACAGCAAGACGGAAACCACAGCCGGGACCGGGAACGGTTCTGCCACGGGAGCTGATGGAACGTCGGCGGGCTCTGCGCCCGGTACGGACGCCACCGACGCCAAGGCTGGTACCGGCAGCGACACCACCGGGCCGAGTGGATCGGAATCCGGTACCGGCACCGGTACGGACAATGCGTCGACCGGCGGCACCGACAGCGGCACGGGCAGCGGTTCGGCCGGCACCGGCAGCGAAGGCACCGGCTCGTCCGGCGGCACCGGCGCAGGCAGTGCCACCGACGGCGACGACTCCGCGCCCGCACCCACCAAGCGGGATGAGCGCAAGCAACTCCGCGACCAGCAGAGCCACGACCGCAAGGCCACCCGTGCGGAGCAGAAGGCCGACCGGGCGGACAACCAGGAGTCCACCCGGGCCGAGCGCACTGCAGAGCGCAAGGCCCAGGCCGCCGAGCGCAAGACCCAGCGGCAGGCCGACAAGCAGGAAAGGAAGACGCAGCGCCAGCAGCACAACGGCTCCGACAACGGCGGTTCCGGCGGCGGCTCCGAATAGGTAGACGTACCGGGTAGATCCTTCTGACCCCGCCCGGTACCGGCCCCGTTTCCTACTGCTCCCCGACGCAGCCATGGGAAACGGGGCCTTTCCCTATTTCCGTCTCATTCCCGGTACTGGCACAAGAGTGGGAAATGCCGATGGCTGGGTTCGGCGGGACGTGAATGCTCGACGGATTCGATCACGGCTTGAGGAGCGCGACCACCTTGTCCTCGAGTGCCACGGGATCGGCATTGGGGTCGGCCGGTTCGGTGTGCGGCAGGTCGCCCTCTGGGTCGGCGAAGTCGCGGTAGGTCTTGTCACCGGTCAACGTGGCCAGTAGGTACCCGGTGAGCAGGCCCCGAACGATCTTCTGGGTCTCCCGGTCGGCGCCGGGCAGCCCGATGAAACGGGCCAGGCGGCGCCCTTCGACCAGGCCGCCGGCCTTGGCCTTGCTGACCGTCCGCAGCGTCGCGCCCTCCCAGGCCCGGGCCAGCTCCACAGCGTTCGAGCGCAGCGTCATCGGGTCGCCGGGGTCGGTGAGGACCAGGCCCGGCACCTTCAACGCCGACGCGGGTTCTTCGGCCCGTGGCTTGGTCACCGTCGGGAACAACGGCACCACCGCCTTCGGGCGGTGTGGGTCACCGCCCATGCCCGCGGCGGCGAACACCGCTGCTGACCCGCCGAAACCGTGTCCCACCACGCCCCGCTTGCCCGGGTGCACGCTGATCTTGCCGGTACCCAGCCGCACCCCGGTGATGATTTCGAGGGCCGCTCCCAGGTCGAAGGCGAAATTGAGCACCGACGGAGCCAGCCCCGTCTCGGTGTCGGGTGCCGCCGCCACGATGCCCCAGGACGCCAGATGCTCCAGCGTTCGCGTGTAGTTGTCCGCTTTCGTCATCCAGTCGTGGCCGAACACCACACCGGGCAGGTTCAGGCCGGACTCCGGTGTGTACACCACTCCCGGCATGCCGGCGAACGCCAGGTCACCGCGCAGGACTCGGTGCGGTCCGCGGCGGGTCAACCCTGCGAAGAGCTTCTTTGTGCTGGCCACGCGTTGACCGTAACCCACCCCGCCGAATCCGCGCCCGCGTGCTTTCGCGGTGAGATGCGTCAAACGCCGTCGCGCAGAATCGGGCCACGCGGCCGACTGCACTACCCTGGGACCCTATGTGTGGAATCGTCGGCTACGTCGGGGCGCGCCCGGCCCGCGGCATCGTGGTCGACGCGTTGCGGCGGATGGAATACCGGGGCTACGACTCCGCGGGAATCGCCCTGATCGACGGCAACGGCGGGTTGACGGTACGTCGCCGCGCCGGCCGGCTGGCCAACCTGGAGACCGCTCTCGCCGAGACCGACGACGGCATCCTGACCGGCACCACCGGCCTCGGCCACACCCGCTGGGCCACTCACGGCCGTCCCACCGACCGCAACGCCCATCCACACCGTGACGCCGCGGCCAAGATCGCCGTCGTGCACAACGGGATCATCGAGAACTTCGCCGTCCTGCGCGCCGAACTGGAAGCCGACGGGGTGGAGTTCTCCAGCGACACCGACTCCGAGGTGGCGGTGCACCTGGTGGCCCGCCAGTACGCCAACGGCGACACCGCGGGCGATTTCCCGGCCTCGGTGCTGGCCGTGCTGCAGCGCCTGGAAGGCCACTTCACGCTGGTGTTCGCCAACGCCGACGATCCGGGCACGATCGTGGCCGCTCGCCGGTCCACCCCGCTGGTCGTCGGCATCGGCGAAAGCGAGATGTTCGTCGGCTCCGATGTCGCGGCGTTCATCGAGTACACCCGCCACGCCGTGGAGCTCGGCCAGGACCAGGCCGTGGTGCTGACCGCCGACGGCTACCGGATCACCGACTTCTTCGGCCGGGACGATCTGGAGGCCGGCCGGGACTACCGGGAATTCCACATCGACTGGGACCTCGATGCCGCCGAAAAGGGTGGCTACGACTACTTCATGCTCAAGGAGATCGCCGAGCAGCCCGCCGCGGTCGCCGACACCCTGCTGGGGCATTTCGTCGACGGCCGCATCGTGCTCGACGAGCAGCGGTTGAGCGATCAAGAGCTTCGAGAGATCGACAAGGTCTTCATCGTCGCCTGCGGCACCGCCTATCACTCGGGTCTGCTGGCCAAGTACGCCATCGAGCACTGGACCCGGCTGCCCGTCGAGGTCGAGCTCGCCAGCGAGTTCCGGTACCGCGACCCGGTGCTGGACCGCAGCACCCTGGTGATCGCCATCTCGCAGTCCGGCGAGACCGCCGACACCCTGGAGGCGGTGCGGCATGCCAAGACGCAGAAGGCCAAGGTGCTGGCGATCTGCAACACCAACGGCAGCCAGATCCCGCGCGAGGCCGACGCGGTGCTCTACACCCGGGCCGGACCGGAGATCGGCGTGGCCGCCACCAAGACGTTCCTGGCGCAGATCGCCGCGAACTACCTGGTGGGGCTGGCGCTGGCGCAGGCCCGCGGGACCAAGTACCCCGACGAGGTCGAGCGCGAGTACCACGATCTGGAGGCCATGCCGGACATGATCGGCCGGGTGCTGGCCGGCATCGAGCCGGTGGGGCAGTTGGCACAGCGTTTCGCGAAGTCGCCCACGGTGTTGTTCCTGGGTCGGCACGTCGGTTACCCGGTGGCGTTGGAAGGCGCGCTCAAGCTCAAGGAGCTGGCCTACATGCACGCCGAGGGCTTCGCCGCCGGTGAGCTCAAGCACGGTCCGATCGCCCTGATCGACGAGGACCTGCCGGTGATCGTCGTGATGCCGTCGCCCAAGAACGCGCAGATGCTGCACGCCAAGCTGCTCTCGAACATCCGGGAGATCCAGGCCCGCGGTGCCGTGACCATCGTGATCGCCGAGGAGGGCGATGACACGGTCCGGCCCTACGCCGATCACCTGATCGAGATCCCGGCGGTGTCAACGCTTTTCCAGCCGTTGCTGTCGACGATTCCGCTGCAGGTGTTCGCTGCCGGGGTGGCCCGGTCGCGAGGGTACGACGTCGACAAGCCGCGCAACCTGGCCAAGTCCGTCACCGTCGAATAACCCGGCTGCCCTCGAATGTCGGCTTGTGTGCGAGTTTTGGCGAGAATTTGGCACACAAGCCAACATTGGAGGCCGTTGGCGGGGCTGACGTGATGGATCTGCGGGTTCCCAAGGTCAACATCGCCGGGCGGTGGGACCGCAGTGGGCTGGGCGCCTTTCTTTCCGATGCGGCGTTCGAGCATTTCCTGGGTGCCTACCGGGCCGGGATGGCGACATTGCCGCCGTTTGAACTGTTCGACGTGCCCACCTCATTCGGCACCGTGCGGGCCTACCGGTTCGCCGGGCCCGACGCCGGTCCGCCGGTGGTGCTGTTGCCCGGGCGCAACGCGTCGACGCCGATGTACCAGACCAACCTCGGGCCGCTGCTGCAACGGTCCACCGTCTACGGCGTCGACCTGCTCGGTGAGGCCGGTCTGTCGGTGCAGGACAAGGTGATTCGCGGTGCACCGGATCAGGCGCAATGGCTGGACGAGGCGCTGGCCGGCCTGGACCTGGAGAAGGCGCACCTGCTGGGAGTGTCGATGGGCGGGTGGACGGCGGCGAACTGCGCGGCGCACCGGCCCGGCCGGATCGCGTCGCTCACCCTGCTCGATCCGGTGTTCACTTTCACCGGTGCCCCGGCCAAGGCGATCCTGGCCTCGGTGGCCCTGTTCGCTCCCGGCATACCGGAGCGTTGGCGCCGCAGGGTGCAGAGCTGGATCGCCGGCGGCGCCGATATCAGTGACGCCGAGACGGAGGCCGCGCTGATCTCGGCGGGTTCAACGGATTTCACGCTGCGCACACCGGCGCCGAAACTGTTCACCGATGAGCAACTGCGAAATCTCGATGTGCCGGTGCTGGCGTTGATCGCGGGTCGCAGCGTCATGCTCAACCCGCCGCGTGCCGTCGAACGCGCGCGAGAATTGTTGCCGCGCGGACAAGTCGAGCTCTGGGCCGACGCGTCCCACGCCATCAACGGCGAATACCCGGAAGAGATCGCTCGGCGCGCGGGGCGGTTCTGGGACGAGGTCTGACGGCGTGGGGGACCTCAGGCGCGGATCACCGACGGCCCCAGCGCTTCATAACGCTGGGCTTGGTCGGCGGGCAATTCGGTGCCGGTGACGATCGACTCGAAATCGGAGACCTGCGCGAACCGGCAGAAACTGGTCTCCCCGAACTTTGAATGCGCCGCCACCAGTACGCACCGTTGCGCGACGGTCACCGCTGTCTGCTTCACCGCTGCCACCGCGGGATCCGGTGTGGTGAGGCCATGCTCGGCAGTGATTCCGTTGGTGCCGAGGAAGGCGATGTCGATCACCAGGCTGCTCAGTCGTTCCACCGCCCAGTGGTCGACGGTGGCCAGAGTGCGCCCGCGCATTCGTCCACCGATCATCAGGACGGTGACGGTCTCGCTGTGTGCCAGTGCTTCGGCGGCCAGCAGCGACGATGTCACCACGGTCAGCTCCTGATCGGCGAGCTGCTCGGCGATCAGCCGTGGCGTGAAACCCTCGTCCAGGTAGACGGTTTCGGCTCCGTGCAACAGGTGTGCCGCCACGGCGGCGATGCGGTGCTTCTGGGCCAGGTCCACCTGGCTGCGGTATTCGACGGTGGATTCGAACGCCGCGGTCTCCAATGGGATCGCGCCGCCGTGCACGCGTTTGAGCAGTCGTCTACCGGCCAGTGCCTTGAGATCGCGCCGGATGGTCTCGGCCGCGACGTCGAGTTCGTCGGCCAGCGTCAGCACGTCGACGCGGCCCCGGCTGCGCGCGAACTCGACGATGCGACTCTGGCGGGTATCTGAATCCACGCTTGCCATTCTGGGGGAGTCCGGGTGCGGCGTCGGTTATTTGCTGTCGGTGAGCACTGCGCGCACGTCGTCGGCGCTGGTCGCCGCCCGCAGCCGGGCCACCTCGTCCTTGTCGAGGAAGACGTGCGCGATCTTGGTCAGCAGTGCCATGTGGTCGTTGCCCAGTCCGGCGATGCCGACGACGAACTCGGCGGGTTTGCCGTTCCAGTCGATGGGTTCGGGGTAGCGCACGAAGGAGATCCCGGTACGGCGGATCGCGGTCTTGGCCTCGTTGGTGCCGTGCGGGATGGCCAGACCGTTGCCCATGTAGGTCGACACCGACTTCTCACGCTCGTGCATGGCTTCCACGTAGGCCGGGTCGACGGCGTGGGCTGCGACCAGCAGGGCGCCGGCCTCGTCGATGGCGGCATCCGCCGACGTGGCGCTGCCGGCCAGCACGATCGATTCCAGCGGCAGAACGTCGTCCGCAGCGCTCTCGGGCTGCTTCTCGTCTTTCTGGTCTTGGCGCGAGTGCTCATCTCCAGAGGAGTTCGTGGTCCGCAGCATCTCGACGATCTCGTCGTAGCGCGGTGAACTCATGAAATCCTCGACCGAGACATGCGCGGCCGAAGCGGTTTTCAGGCGGGCCCGGTCGGTCAGATCGCGGTGGGTCACCACCAGGTCGTAGGTGTCGGTGAGATTCGCGATCGACTGGTTGGTCACCGCGATGTCGGCGAATCCTGCGGAACGGATCTTCTTGCGCAGCACCGACGCACCCATCGCGGAGGACCCCATGCCGGCATCACAGGCGAACACGATGCTGGTCACCGGGCTCCTGTGCGCAGCGACCAGGGTGGAAGCCACGCTCGACTTCTTGCCCTTGAGTGCCTCCATCTCGGCGGTGGCCGCGGCCAGGTCGGGCTCGTCGTCGGCACGGTCGGTTTTGAGCAGCAGTGAGGCGACGGCGAACGAGACGGTGGTGGCCCCGAGCACGGACAACGTCACACCGAGGAAGCTGCCGCCGGCGGTCTGCGCGTAGATCGCGATGATCGAACCGGGCGCGGCGGGGGCGCGCAGTCCGGACCCGAACAGCACGTTGATGAAGACGCCGGTCATGCCTCCGAGGATGGTGGCGGCGATCAGCTTGGGCTTCATCAGCACGTACGGGAAGTAGATCTCGTGGATGCCGCCGAAGAACTGGATGATCGCGGCGCCCGGTGCCGAGGCGCGGGCGGCGCCGCGGCCGAAGACCATGAACGCCAACAAGACTCCGAGGCCGGGGCCGGGATTGGTCTCAAGGAGGAACAGGATCGACTTGCCGGTCTCCAGGGCCTGGGTGGTACCCAGCGGGGTCAGCACGCCGTGGTTGATGGCGTTGTTGAGGAACAGCACCTTCGCCGGTTCGATGAGCAATGAGGTCAGCGGCAGCAGATCGTTGTTGACCAAAAAGTCCACAGCGTTGCCGGCGGCGCGGGTGAACGACGACACGATCGGTCCGATACCGAAGAAGCCGAAGATGGCCAGCAGCATGCCCAGGATGCCCGCGGAGAAGTTGTCGACCAGCATCTCGAAACCGGGCCGGATCTTGCCCTCCCAGAGCGCGTCGGCCTTCTTCATCGCCCATCCGCCCAGCGGCCCCATGATCATGGCGCCCATGAACATCGGGACGTCGGCGCCGGCGACCACCCCCATCGTGGCGATCGCGCCGACGACGGCACCGCGGTTGCCGTGGATCATCCGGCCGCCGGTGTACCCGATCAGGACGGGCAGCAGGTAGGTGATCATCGGGCCGACGATGCCCGCGCCGTCGTAGCTGCCCCAGCCGCCGATTCTGGCCACCCACCCGTCGGGGTCTCTGAGCCCGGCGAAGATGGCCTGCAACCAGCCCTGCTCGATGAACAGGGCGGTGATCAGGCCCCAGGCGATGAAGGCGCCGATGTTCGGCATCACCATGTTCGACAGCGAAGTGCCCAGCTTCTGCACGTGCACCCGAACTCCGGTGCGTGGCGCTTCGACAGTGGACATCTGACGACCTCCGATCTTGCCGGCTGCTGGGTGACGCCGGTCACATACATACCCAGTACACCGCATAAGTGGGCATCACTGCAAGCAAGCGGGCGTAAATGGGCAGAAGAAATTGTGGTTTTATGACCGGATTGGCGTTAGGGTGCTCATACCGACCCGGTTAGCGCCAGTCCCTGTGAGTCGAGAGGACCGCCATGAAAGCCCTGCGCTACTACGCCCCCGAGGATGTTCGACTGGAGGATGTACCGGAGCCGCAGTGCGGCCCCGACGAGGTGAAGATCCGAGTGCGCAACTGCTCCACCTGCGGCACCGACGTCAAGATCCTGCACAACGGGCACCAGAACCTGACCCCACCGCGCACCATCGGCCATGAGATCGCCGGTGACATCGTGGAGGTGGGTGCCCAGGTAAACACCGCGAACGGCACCGATTGGGCCGAGGGCGACCGGGTTCAGGTGATCGCGGCAGTCCCGTGCGGTGAATGCCACGAATGCCGCAAGGGTTGGATGGCCGTGTGCCAGAACCAGACATCGATGGGCTACCAGTACGACGGCGGGTTCGCCGAGTACATGATCGTTCCGCGCCAGGTGCTCAAAGTCGATGGCCTGAACCGGATTCCGGACAACGTCAGCTATGACGAGGCGTCGGCGGCCGAACCGTTCGCATGCGCGATCAACGCACAAGATCTGCTCGGTATCGAAGAGGGGGACACCGTCGTGGTGTTCGGTGCCGGCCCCATCGGCTGTATGCACATCCGCATCGCCCGCGGTGTACACAACTGTGGCCCGGTCTATCTCGTCGACGTGAACGAAAGCCGGCTGAAGATGTCCGCCGACGCCGTGCATCCCGACGAGGTGATCAACGCCTCGGAGGTCGATGTCGTCGAGAAGGTGATGGAACTGACCGGCGGCCGCGGCGCCGACGTCGTCATCACCGCCACCGCTGCCAACGTCACGCAGGAACAGGCCATTGCGATGGCGGCCCGAAACGGGCGCATCTCGTTCTTCGGGGGGCTGCCCAAGACCAATCCGACCATCACGTGTGATTCGAATGTGGTGCACTACCGCCAGCTGCACATCCACGGCGCCAACGGTTCCGCTCCGGAGCACAACAAGCGTGCGCTGCAGTACATTTCGACCGGTCAGGTGCCGGTGAAGGATCTCATCACGCGCCACATCCCGCTCGGCGACGTGCTCGACGCATTCTCGATCGTGCAGAACGGTGAGGCCATCAAGGTGACGGTCGAACCTGCCGCTGCCGCAGCAGCGGTCTGACGGTTCGGTCGCCGCCGTTGACGGTCAGTACAGCTCGTTCTTGTAGTGATCGTCGATCACCGCATGAAGTGAGCCGGCCAGGTCGCCGAGTTTCTCGGCCATCTTCGCCGCGCTCTCGGTGATCGAGAGGGTGTAGAAGTCCCCGCCCAACGTCACGGCGTCGGCCAGCCCTCGGCTGTCGCCCTCCCAGAGCTTGGCCCGGATCACCGCCTTGCCGCACTGCCCGAACACTTCGCGGATGCGCACGATGGTGGCCAATACCGCGGGCTTGCCGTCGGCGCTGAGCATCTCGAGCAATTCGGGGTCGTCGGTGACGAACGCGTCGCCGTTGACCCGGATGACCTCGCGGAGGCCGGGCACGAAGAAGACCAACCCGACCGCGGGGTGCTTGGTGATGTTCTCGTGAGAGTCGGCGAGCTTGTTGCCCGGCCGGTCGGGGATGGCGAGCGTCGACGGATCGAGGATCCGGACCGATCCCGGTGGGTCGCCTCGCGGGCTGGTGTCCAACTGGCCATCGGCGCCCACCGTGGCCATGCAGAAGAACGGGCTGTGCGCGATGAACCGCGCCGAGAACTCACCGAGTTTCGGTTCCTTCTTCTCCGCGATGAACCGTTCGGGGTGCCCGACAATCTCCCTGATCCGCTCCATCGAGACGGGGGAGTACGAGTCTGCCGCTGTGCCTGTCGTTTTCATCATTGAATTCCCTAGACGTCGAGGACGAGCCGCGGAGTTCGGGCCCGGGAGACGCAGATGTACATGCGGTCGTTGGCGGCCCGCTCGGACTCGGAGAGGATGTCGTCGCGATGGTCGGGTACACCGTCGACTACGGCCGTCTCGCACGCACCGCAGATCCCCGATCGGCACGACGACGGCACGCTGACCCCGGCGCGGTCGAGCGCGGCGAGAATGCTCTGGCCCGCTTCGACGTTGACCGTCTTGCCCGATGCCGCGCACACCACCTCGACCGGCTTGTCGGCGGCGGAGGCTACCAGTTTGCGCGGTTTGAAGCGCTCGAGATGCAGGCTGTCGGCCGGCCAATGTGCGGTGGCGTCCTGCACTGCCGACAGCAGCGCCGAGGGCCCGCACGCATAGACCTTCACCCCGGGCTGCACTTGGGCGAAATGCTCACTGAGGGGGATGCGGCCGTCGGCGTCAGAGGCATAGAAGCGCACCCGCGGTCCGTACCCGCGGAGTTCGTCCGAGAACGGCATCGAGCTTGCGGTGTGCCCGGCGTAGAGCAGTTCCCAGTCCACGCCCCAGGTTTCGGCCTGACGGATCATCGGAAGGATGGGGGTGATTCCGATGCCGCCGGCCACGAACACATAGGAAGTGGCCCGACGCAGCTCAAAGGTGTTCCGCAGTCCGGCAACCGTAAGTTGTTGCCCTGGACGCAGAAACGCGTGCACATACTCGGAACCGCCGCGGCTGGCGCGTTCGCGCCGCACCCCGATGCGGTAGTACGACCGTTCACCGATCGGCCCGCACAACGAGTACTGGCGTCGGATACCGGTCGGCAGGACCAGGTCGATGTGTGCGCCGGGGTCCCAGGGCGGAAGTGGCCCGCCGGACCGCGGCTGCAGTTGCACGGACACCACGCCATCGGCCTCCCATCGGAGCTGGCGGACGGCGACGGCGATCCCGTCGGCTGGCAGTTCGCTTCCCACGCCGCACCTTCCTTCGTTGATTAACAATGTTAATTGCAGGTCAGAGCGTAGTGTTAACATCGTTAACGTGTCAACTGCCTCGACTGGCCGCGATCGCGTGGCGCTGGCCAACCTGTCGGTGGACCGCGTGGTCGGAGAAGCCCTGGCGCTGGTCAACGAGGGCGGTCTGGAATCACTGACGATGCGCCGGCTGGCCGACCGGCTGCGGGCCCACCTCCCGACGATCTACCGACTGGTCGACGGCAAGGACGCGCTTATCGACGAGATGGCCGAGACGATTTTGGCGAAGGCGCTTGAAAACGCCGGCACTGCCGACGCGGAGTGGGTGCATCGTGCCAAAAGCCTTGCCGCGGCCCTGCGTTCAGCGCTCCTGGCGCAGCGCGACGGAGCCCGTATCGTCGGCGGCAACTACGCCGCCAAGCGGGCGAATCTGACCTTCGTCGACACGCTCGTCGGCAGCATCCAGGCCGGCGGTCTGGCCCGCGAACACGCCTTGTGGGCTGCCAGCTCCCTTTTCTGTTACGTCCTCGGTGAAGTCCTGGAGCAGCAGGGCGCGGCTGGGGGAGAGACCGAGACGCTCGAAGGTGTGGTGCGCGCCGGGGACTATCCGCACCTCGCGTCCAGCCCCGTCGAGCAGTTGCTCGACTTCGACGCGCGGTTCGAGTTCGGGTTGAACCTGCTCATGTCGGGCATGTGTTCCGGCGAAGGCCGCGCCTGACCGGTGCCACCGGGGTCGCTCAGGCCCAGTGCCAGCCCGCACGCGATCAGGCCGATGCCGGCCCACACGGCTGCTGCGGGCCAGGTTCCCGTGACGGGCACACCGATCGCCGCGGCGGCGACCGGCGCCACCCCGGTCAGCAGCCCGGCCCGTCCAGCGCCCAGCGTGCGCACGCAGGTGTACCAGAGGGCGAACGCGACCGCCGTCACGCCGATAGCCAGATAGCCGATGGCCAGGATCTCGCCCGTGTCGAAACTGCTTGCCGCTCTCCATCCTTCGGTGGTCAGCGCGAGCACGCCGAACATCGCGGCGGCCATCCAGGTGGTGTGCACCGATACCCCCGCGGGACCGTGCGAACCGAGCACCGGCACCGCCAGTAGCGTAAAGCCTGCCTCGCAGGCGAATACCACCGCGGCCCAGAACAATCCGATCGCGTCCGCCCGTCCCATTCCTTCGACGACCACGGCGCCGATGCTGACCACGACCGCCGCGGCCAATACCCGGCTCCGCGGCCGGTGGCCTTCCAGCAGTGGCCCCATTGTGGCCAGAGCCAAAGGCACACAAGCCACCGCGACCGCCAGTACCGCGGGTTCGGCATGCTGCGATCCGTATACGAGGGCGATGTTGAACAGCACCAGGCCGCTGCCGGTGACACTCAGCAGCCACAGCCATTCGGTACCTCGGGGAAGGCGCAGCGATTGGCCGGTGAATCGGACCCAGGCGAGCAACAGTGCGCACGCAATCGCGTAGCGCAACGCCTGCGCGGTGTGCAGCGGTGCATCAGCGAGCGCGCCCGAGACGGCCACGCTGCCGCCGACGAACGTCATGCCGAGTGCGCCGGACAAACCGGCGTGGGCGGGGCTGGACATGCTCCCATGCTGCGGCCAATATGGTCCAACAAGTAGAACCAAGTTTGGACATCTGTCATGGACCAAGTCGCGGGCGCGGATTTTCTACAGCTCGACCCGACGACCGCGCCGGCACGCGGACTCACCGACTGGCTCGCCGATGCGCTACGCACCGCGATCGCCGACGGCAGGCTCGCCTCGGGCACCCGCTTTCCATCGACCCGGGTGCTGGCCGCAGAACTCGCGGTGTCACGCGGCGTGGTCGTCGAGGCCTATCGGCGCCTCGCCGACGAAGGTCTGGTCAGCGGGCATGCCGGTGGTGGCACCCACGTACTCACGCAGCCGGTCCGGCCTTCAGGCGTAGCCCCTGCTCCGCCGCCATCGGTGTCACGTCTGCCGCGTCCTCGACTGCCGGTCGGGGAGGGAATCGACCTCTCGCCGGGGGTGCCCGATCTGTCGGCGTTCCCGCGCAGTACCTGGTTGCGGGCGGAGCGTGCGGTGCTGGCCGAGACGGCGCCGGAAGACCTCGGCTACGGCGACCCCCGCGGCCACCCGAGGTTGCGGGCGGCGCTCGCGCCGTGGCTGGGCCGAACCCGCGGGCTGCGGATCGACCCCGACGACATCCTGGTGGTGGCCGGTGTCGCCCAGGCCGTTGCGTTACTCGCCCAGCAGTTGCGCGGCGAGGGCCTCGACACGATCGCCGTCGAGGATCCCGGCTCACGCGGAGCGGTCGACGAACTCGAGTACTGGGGCCTGCGCCCGGTCCCCGTCCCCGTCGACGAGGACGGCATCCGGGTGGACGCCCTTGCCGCCGGCGGTGCGCCCACCGTGTTCCTCACCCCGGCGCACCAGTTCCCGACCGGCGTGGTGCTCGGCCCACAGCGCCGCCGCGAGCTGCTCGAGTGGGACGGCGAGCTGATCATCGAAGACGACTACGACGCCGAATACCGCTACGACCGGGCGCCCGTCCCGGCCATGCACCCGTCGGCGCCCGATCGCATCGCCTATGCCGGCAGCACCTCGAAGAGCCTGGCGCCCGCACTGCGGCTGGGCTGGCTGGTCGCGCCCGCGCAGCGCCATCCGGACCTGGTCGCGGCCAAGCATGCCACTGACCTCGGCAGCCCGACCGTGCCGCAGCTGGTGCTCGCCCGGCTACTGGAATCCGGAGAGTACGACCGGCATGTCCGGCTGGTCCGGGCGCGGCACCGGGCCCGGCGCGACGCATTGCTGGACGTGTTGTCGGTGGCAATGCCTGCCGCGAAGGTGAGCGGTGTGGCCGCCGGTCTGCACCTGCTCGTCACGCTGCCCGAGACCGTCGACGACGTCGCACTCGCCGACGAACTGCGTGACGCAGGCGTCCTCGTACATCCGGTGTCGTGGCACCGCCGACTGCCCGGAGCGCCCGGTCTGGTGCTCGGGTATGCATCGCATCCGCCGGACCGGTTACGCGAGGCCGCAGCCAGGATCGTGCGGATCGCGCGAAAGTGACGCAGCGGTCGTTCCGGCGACTCGGTAGCAGCCATGACGTCACTTTCGGTGACCACGTCGAGCAAACACACGTAACCTGTTGGCGCGCGGCAAAGTCGAAGACATTCGAGCGGAGCGGGAGCTGATGCGGTACTACTACTCGGCCGATGCGATCCGTGCGGCCGAGGCGCCCCTGCTGGCATCGCTGCCCGACGGCGTGCTGATGGGCCGCGCAGCGTACGGGCTCGCGACGGCGATCGCCACCGAACTGAAGCTGCGCACCGGTGGTGTCGCCGGCCGGCGGATCTGCGCGGTGGTGGGTTCGGGCGACAACGGCGGTGACGCGCTGTGGGCGGCGACGTACCTGCGCCGCCGCGGAGCCGCCGCCGATGCGGTGCTGCTCAACCCCGAGAAGACTCACGCCAAAGCCCTGGCCGCGTTCCGCCGGGCCGGCGGCCGCGTGGTGTCCGGCATCTCCGCGGCAACCGATCTGGTGATCGACGGAGTGGTCGGCATCTCCGGACGCGGCCCGCTGCGTCCCGACGCCGCGGCGGTATTCGGGGCCAACACCGCACCCGTGATCGCCGTCGACATCCCCAGCGGCCTCGACGTGCAGACCGGAGCCGCCGACGGCCCGCATGTGCGCGCCGCCCTGACCGTCACGTTCGGCGGCCTCAAACCTGTTCATGCCCTGGGTGAATGCGGCCGCGTCGAGCTCGTCGACATCGGTCTGGAGTTGGCGCCCGCCGACCTGGCCGGGTTCGAGGTGGCCGATGTCCGTGCCCGCTGGCCGATCCCGGGACCGCACGATGACAAGTACACCCAAGGGGTGACGGGTGTGGTGTCCGGCTCGGCAACTTATCCCGGTGCGGCCGTGTTGAGCACCGGCGCCGCCGTGGCAGCGACCTCCGGCATGGTCCGCTATGCGGGAAGCGCTGGACCGCAGGTGCTTTCACACTGGCCCGAGGTGATCGCCGCGCCCAGCCCGCAGGAAGCGGGCCGGGTCCAGGCCTGGGTGGTCGGCCCCGGGATGGGCACCGACGACACTGCGAAGTCCGCGCTGCGGTTCGCACTCGAATCCGATCTTCCGGTGATCGTCGACGCCGACGGCCTCACACTGCTGGCCGCCGATCTCGGCCTGCTCACCGGCCGCAGCGCGCCAACCGTGCTCACCCCGCATGCCGGCGAATTCGAGCGACTGGCCGGAGATCCGCCCGGCGCCGACCGCGTCGCGGCCACCCGCGGCCTCGCCGACCGCCTCGGCGTCACCGTGCTGCTCAAAGGCAACGTCACCGTCATCGCCGAGCCCGGGCACACCACCTATCTCAACCCCGCGGGCCAATCATGGGGTGCCACAGCCGGATCCGGCGATGTGCTGTCCGGCATCATCGGGGCCCTGCTGGCCGCCGGACTGCCCCCAGGTGAGGCCGCCGCCGCGGCAGCTTTCGTCCATGCCCGTGCCGCCAACCTGTCGGCGGCCGATCCCGGTCCCAGTCCGGCGCCCACCTCGGCGTCCCGCATCCTCGCCCATGTCCGCGCCGCGATCGCCGCGCTGTAGAAGAAAAGGATCCGCATGTCGCACAAGCACCGTCACACCCCGCACATCTCGCCGGCGTACACCGGCAGGCTGGCGATGTCACCGGTCCCGTCACTGCGCCTGCCCGACAAGTCGATGGAACCCGCTGCGGCGTACCGCTTCATCCACGACGAGCTGATGCTCGACGGCAGCTCCCGGTTGAACCTGGCGACGTTCGTCACCACGTGGATGGACCCCGAGGCCGAGAAGCTCATGGCCGAGACGTTCGACAAGAACATGATCGACAAGGACGAGTACCCGGCCACCGCCGCGATCGAAGCGCGCTGCGTGAGTATGGTCGCCGACCTGTTCCACGCCGAAGGGCTGAGCGACGAGGATGCGTCGGCCGCGTGCGGAGTCTCCACGATCGGATCCAGCGAGGCCGTGATGCTGGGCGGGCTGGCCATGAAATGGCGTTGGCGCGAGAAGGTGGGCAAGGACTGGAAGGGACGCACCCCCAACCTGGTGATGGGGTCCAACGTCCAGGTGGTGTGGGAGAAGTTCTGCCGGTACTTCGATGTCGAGCCGCGTTACCTGCCGATGGAGGAGGGGCGCTACGTCATCACCCCCGAGCAGGTTCTCGACGCGGTCGACGAGGACACCATCGGCGTCGTCGCGATCCTCGGCACCACCTACACCGGCGAGCTGGAGCCGATCGCGGAGATCTGCGCGGCGCTGGACCAGCTCGTACTGGACAAGGGCCTGGACATCCCCGTGCACGTCGACGCCGCCAGCGGCGGCTTCGTCGTCCCGTTCCTGCACCCCGACCTGGAATGGGATTTCCGCCTGCCGCGCGTGGTGTCGATCAACGTCAGCGGTCACAAGTACGGGCTGACCTACCCGGGTATCGGCTTCGTGGTGTGGCGCAGCAAGGAGTACCTGCCCGAGGACCTGGTATTTCGGGTCAACTACCTCGGCGGCGACATGCCCACGTTCACCCTCAACTTCTCGCGGCCCGGTAACCAGGTGGTCGGCCAGTACTACAACTTCCTGCGGTTGGGCCGGGCCGGATATACCCAGGTGATGCAGTGTCTGTCGCAGACGGCGCGCTGGCTGGGCGACGAACTGCGTGACAGTGAGCACTTCGAGCTGATCACCGACGGGTCGGCTATCCCGGTGGTCAGCTTCCGCCTCAAGGGCAATCCCGGATACACCGAATTCGACGTGTCCGAGGGACTGCGGTCGTTCGGCTGGCAGGTGCCCGCGTACACGATGCCCGAGGGGGCCACTGACGTCGTGGTGCTGCGGGTCGTGGTGCGCGAGGGATTCTCGGCCGATCTGGCCCGCGCGCTCAAGGAGGACACGATCACGGTGCTCGGGCGGCTGGACGCGCTCAAGCCGCGCGGAGCGTTCGACGACTTGCAACCGTTCGCGCACTAGATGGGCCTGGCCGGTCCGCTGATCTGCCCGGATGTGACCCTCTGGGACAATGGTCGGCGGTGATATGACATGCAGACGACCGAACGCGAGACATCGCTGAACCCCCACGCCTCGCCGCAGGCGATGGTGGACCTCGGCGCGATCGACCACAACGTCCGCCTGCTGCGTGAACATGCCGGTGACGCCCGGGTGATGGCCGTGGTCAAGGCCGACGGATACGGGCACGGCGCCGTCGAGGTGGGCCGGGCCGCGCTGGCCGCCGGGGCCGCTGAACTCGGGGTGGTGACCATCGCCGAGGCCGTGGCGCTGCGGAACGGTGGGATCACCGCTCCGGTGCTGTGCTGGCTGCACCCGCCCGGCACCGATTTCACCCCCGCCCTCGACAACGACGTGCAGGTCGCGGTGTCCTCGGTGCGCCAGGTCGACGATGTGGTGGCCGCCGCACGTCAGACCGGCCGCACCGCGACCGTGACGGTGAAGGTCGATACCGGGCTGAGCCGTAACGGGGTCAGCCCCGCCGATTTCCCCGATGTCATCGCCGCGCTGGCACGTGCGCAAGCCGACGGGGCGCTGCGGGCGCGGGGCATCATGAGTCACCTGGCGCACGGTGACGACCCCGACAATCCGTTCAACGACCTGCAGGGCAAGCGCCTCACCGCGATGCGGGAGCAGGCTGCCGCCCTGGGCGTGGAGTTCGAGCTGGCCCACCTGTCCAATTCCCCTGCGGCCATGACCCGTCCGGATCTGGCGTTCGACATGGTGCGGCCCGGCATCGCGGTGTACGGCCTGAGCCCCATCCCGGAGCGCGGCGACATGGGGCTGCGGCCCGCCATGACATTGAAATGTCCGGTCGCGCTGGTCCGTTCGGTGCACGCCGGCGACGGGGTGTCCTACGGTCACCGCTGGATCGCCGAGCGGGACACCACGCTGGCGCTGCTGCCGGTTGGGTACGCCGACGGCATCTTCCGTTCGCTGAGCGGGCGGATCGAAGTACTGATCAACGGCCGGCGCTGCCCGGCCGTCGGACGGATCTGCATGGACCAGTTCGTCGTCGATCTCGGTCCGGGCGCCACCGATGTCCACGAAGGTGACGACGCGATCCTGTTCGGCCCCGGTACCCAGGGCGAAGAGACCGCCCAGGACTGGGCCGAGCTGCTCGGCACCATCAACTATGAGGTGGCGACCAGCCCACGCGGCCGGATCGTCCGTACGTATCTGCAGGCGGGTCGCGGGCGTTGAGTCGCAATGCTCAGTGGTTGGCCGGCGCGGCCGGGCTGACGGCTGTGGGCACGGTGGCGGGCCGGTCGGTGGCGCGGTCGCTGACCCGGCGCAGAGCCGGCGAAGACCCCTACCTGGGTGAGGATTTCGAACGCCTCGATGCCGACCGCAGCTCCGTGGTGACGACAGACGACGGAGTGCCGTTGGCGGTACGCGAAGTCGGCCCCAACGACGCGCCGCTGACCGTGGTGTTCGCGCACGGTTTCTGTCTGCGCATGGGCGCCTTCTACTTTCAGCGCACCCGACTGGCCGAACAGTGGGGTCCGCAGGTGCGGATGGTGTTCTACGACCAGCGGGGCCACGGCCAGTCGGGGACCGCACCTCCGGACACCTACACCGTCGAGCAACTCGGGCGCGACCTGGAAGCCGTTCTGTCCGTGACGGTTCCGCGTGGCCCCGCGGTGCTCGTCGGCCACTCGATGGGCGGAATGACGGTGCTCTCGCATGCGCGCCAGTTCCCGCATCGCTATCCGAAGCAGATCGTGGGCGCGGCGGTGATCTCGTCGGCGGTCGAAGGCGTGACCCGCTCACCGCTGGGGGAGATCCTGCGTAACCCGGCGCTGGAGGCGGTACGGTTCGTGGCGCGGTATGCCCCTGGCGCGGTGCACCACACTCGTGGCGCGGCCCGGTCGGTGATCGGACCGGTACTGCGCGCGGCGTCCTACGGCGACGAAGCGGTCAGCCCTAGTGTCGTCCGGTTCTCCCAACGGATGATGCACGGCACCTCGATCACCACGCTGGTCGAATTCCTGCATGCCCTGGAGGTCCACGACGAGGCCGGTGCCCTTCGGGTGCTGGCGAAAGTGCCGACACTGATCGCCTGTGGTGACCGTGACCTGCTCACGCCAATGGAATACTCAAAGGCCATGGCCGCACAGCTACCCCGCTCCGAACTCGTGATCGTCGGGGGAGCGGGTCATCTGGTCCAGCTGGAGGAGCCCGTGGTGATCGACGACGCACTGGTCCGTCTGGTGGAGCGGGCCACCCCGTCCAGACTGGTCACCCTCAGCCGTCGGGTCCGCGACCGGGTGCGGTTCCGTGGCTGAGCGCAGCGCCGGCACAGCGCAACTGGCCACCACCGAGGACACCATCGCCTTGGGCGCGCGGCTCGGCGCCGGGTTGAAGGCCGGCGACGTGGTGGTGCTGTCCGGTCCGCTGGGGGCGGGCAAGACCGTGATGGCCAAGGGCATCGCGGCGGCCATGGATGTCGATGGGCCGGTGGTTTCCCCGACGTTCGTGCTGGCCCGGGTGCACCCCGCCCGGCAGGCCGGCCGGCCGGCGATGGTGCATGTGGACATGTACCGGTTGCTCGATCACCCCGGTGTCGACCTGCTGGGGGAGCTCGACGCGCTCGACCTCGACACCGACCTGGACGACGCCGTGGTGGTCGTCGAGTGGGGTGAGGGCCTGGCCGAACGTCTTTCCGATCATCACCTGGACATCCGGATCGAGCGGGACACCGAAACCGAGACGCGCACGGTGATCTGGCAGTGGAGCGCCCCATGAATGTGCTGACCGTCGACACCGCGACCCCGGCCGTCAGCGCCGGCGTGGTCGGCCGGACCGAGGACGGCACGGTGCAGACCCTCGCCGAGCGGGTGACCGTCGACGCCCGGGCCCACGCCGAACAGCTCACGCCGAATGTGCTCGGCGCCATCGCCGATGCCGGGATCACCGTCGCAGATCTTGACGCGGTCGTCGTCGGGTGCGGTCCCGGCCCGTTCACCGGCCTGCGGGTGGGGATGGCCAGTGCCGCGGCGTTCGGGCATGCGCTGGGCGTTCCGGTGCACGGGGTGTGCAGCCTGGACGGCATCGGAATCCACACCGAGGGCGACGTGCTGGTGGTCACCGACGCCCGGCGACGCGAGGTGTACTGGGCGCACTACCGCGACGGGGTTCGGGTCGATGGTCCTGCCGTCAACGCTCCCGCCGATGTGGCCTCGGTACTGCAGACCTCGGTCGCCGCCGTGGCCGGTTCACCCGATCACGCCGCACTGTTCGACCTGCCACGGCTGGACGTGGTGTATCCGACGCCTGCGGGCTTGGTGCTCGCCGTCACCGATTGGGGCGACCCGCAGCCGTTGGTCCCGCTATATCTGCGCCGGCCCGACGCCAAACCCTCTGCGGCGGTGCGGAAATGACCGTGTTCGACGCGCTGACGCGGGCCGACGCCACGCGGTGCGCGGAGCTGGAAGCCAAGCTGTTCGCCGGCGACGATCCATGGCCGGCCCGGGCGTTCCTGGCCGAACTCGACGCCAAGCACAACCGCTACATCGCGGCCCGCGACGACGGGGTGCTGGTCGGCTATGCCGGCATCTCCCGGCTGGGCCGAATGCGCCCCTATGAGTACGAGATTCACACCATCGGCGTCGATCCTGACTTTCAGGGGCAGGGGATCGGGCGCCGGCTGCTCGACGACCTGCTCGAGTACGCCTCGGGCGGAACGGTTTTCCTGGAAGTCCGCACCGACAACGAACCGGCCATCGCGCTGTACGAGAGCGTCGGATTCGTCAACATAGGCCTGCGCAAGCGGTACTACCGCGCCAGCGGGGCCGATGCCTACACCATGCAACGCCTTCCCCAAGGGGACCCGTCGTGATCATCCTGGCCATCGAAAGTTCTTGTGACGAAACCGGAGTCGGCATCGCCGACCTCGCCGACGACGGCACGGTACGGCTGCTGGCCGACGAAGTCGCCTCCAGCGTCGACGAGCACGCCCGCTACGGCGGCGTCGTCCCCGAGATCGCGTCGCGCGCGCACCTGGAGGCGCTCGGGCCGACCATGCGCCGGGCCCTGGATGCGGCCGGCATCGAGCGGCCCGACGTCGTCGCCGCGACCATCGGGCCGGGGCTGGCCGGAGCGCTGCTGGTCGGCGTGGCCGCCGCCAAGGCGTACGCGGCCGGCTGGAACGTCCCGTTCTACGGCGTCAATCACCTGGGCGGGCACCTGGCCGCCGATGTGTACGACCACGGGCCGCTGCCCGAGAGCGTGGGCCTGCTGGTCTCCGGCGGGCACACCCACCTGCTGCATGTCAGGTCGCTGGGGGAGCCGATCATCGAGCTCGGCAGCACCGTCGACGACGCCGCCGGGGAGGCCTACGACAAGGTGGCCCGGCTGCTGGGGCTGGGCTATCCGGGTGGGCGGGTGCTCGACGAGCTGGCTCGCACCGGTGACCGCGACGCCATCGTCTTCCCCCGGGGCATGACCGGCCCGCGCGACGACCCGTACGTGTTCAGTTTCTCGGGGCTCAAGACCGCGGTGGCCCGCTACGTGGAAGCACACCCGGAGGCGTCGCAGGCTGACGTCGCGGCAGGCTTCCAGGAGGCCGTCGCCGATGTGCTGACCGCCAAGGCCGTGCGCGCGGCAACCGATCTCGAGGTGTCCACGCTGCTGATCGCCGGTGGGGTGGCGGCCAATTCGCGGCTGCGGGAACTTGCCGAGGAGCGTTGCGCGGCGGCCGGCCTGACACTGCGGGTGCCGCGGCCGCGGCTGTGCACCGACAACGGCGCCATGATCGCCTCGTTCGCCGCACACCTGATCGCGGCAGGCGCGACGCCGTCGCCGCTGGATGCGGCCAGTGATCCGGGTCTGCCGGTGGTGAAGGGACAGGTGGCGTGACCGCAATGGCCGACAAGCTCGAGGTCACCGAGCTGCTGTACCGCTACGCCGAGCTGATCGACGCCGGCGACTTCGACGGGGTCGGCAAGCTGCTGGGCCGTGCGACGTTCGGCGGGCCCGCATCGGGCAGCGTCGCCGGGGAGCAGGCCATCGCCAAGTTGTTCGCACACACCACCCGCCGGTTTCGGGAGCACGGCAATCGCACGCTGACCCGCCACCTGGTGCTCAACCCGATCGTCGAGCTGGACGGTGATCGGGCCGAGGCTCGCTCGACGTTCTGTGTCGTCCAGAAGACCGAGACGGTTCCGCTGCAGCCCATCGTGGTCGGGCGCTACGCCGACATGTTCGCCCGTGACGAACACGGTTGGTATTTCACCGAGCGCAAGGTCGACGTCGAGATGGTGGGCGACGTTTCGGCGCATCTGAACGTCGACCCTCGACAGTACGACCGCTAGTCAGCGCGCTTCGTTGATGTGGTGAACCCGGACGCTGACCTCCAGTTGGAAACGGTCGGCGGGGTTCTTCAGTGACAGCCCGGTGAGTTCCTCGATGAGTTTGATCCGGTACAGCAGCGAGTGCCGGTTCAGGAACAATGCCCGCGCCGCCGCACTGGTGTTGGTGGCCTCGTCGAGAAGGATCTCCAGCGTGTGCACGAGTTGTCCACGCCGGGTCTTGTCGTAGTCGATGAGTGGCTGCAGCGTTTGCAGGATGGTTGCCATGCTGCGCGGGTGCTGACGGAGCACCTCGGCGAACTGCATAGGACCGACCGGGCCCTCGGGAAGTGCCTGCGAGACCGGTGCGGCGACGGTGACCGCATGGCCATGTGCGGGTGCCAGCAGCGCCCAGGTCACGAGCTCCTCGGGGAGCTTGCTTAGTCGCTGTGCGGAATCGACCAAGCCCGATACCGTGGCTTCTGTTGGGGCCGAAGAGAAGTGGCTCATCACCAGGTCGTCGGTGACCGAGGAGGTGACCGTCAGACCGGCGGCGAGCGCCAATTCGTGTAGCGCTTTGGCGAAACTGTGGGCGGCGTCGCCCCAGTGGGGATCGTCATGCAAGCGGCGCCCGATGACCATCTGGACCCGGGTGTCCGGTGGAGACGGACTGACCAGCGGCAGGATGGTCTTCTGGACGTCGGCGAAGGCAATCTCCCAGGGCAGCAGCACAAATGGGCATGCATGCTGGTCGGCGAGGGGGATCAGCAGCTCCAGGAGATCGTGGGCGTCCACATCGGGTGGTGGGCTGAGAATGATGCCCGCGGCCGGTGAGGCCACCAGGGAGACCAGGAATTCACGGACCCCCGGCTGGTGGATGTCGGCGCCGGTGGTGAGTACCAGGTCACCGGGTCGGACGAAGTCCTCGGCGGGTGCGTGGATGATGTCCACCCACCCGACCTCGCGGGCCAGCCCGCGGTGCCCGGCGACCACCGAACCCTGGTCCAGGGGTGGAATCGTCAAGACCGCCGCTACGTTCAGCGACGAGTCCTCGGACATGCCGCTTCCCTTCTGATCAACTGCTCGGCGGTGCGTCGAAGCCGACGGTATCAGCGACCAGTCACGTCGGTGGCCACCTGCCCGGCAGGTGGCCACCGACGCCGGGGCTTGTTCAGCCGACCGACGATATGGAGGCCAGCTCCCCGGAAGATCGTCGGCTCAGCAGCATGCCGGTTGCGAAGAACACCAGCGGCATCACACCGAAGATCGCCGCCAGGGTGGGTGTGCCACCGACCACCAGGGTCAGGTTGGACACCACCAGCACCAGCGCCGCCGCCAGGGCGAGCGTCGCGAACGAGGCAAGCACCACCTTGCCGGTCGAGTTGCCACGCCGGACGAAGAAGATCACCACCGAGATCGTGGTCAGCAGCCACAGGAGCGCCAGGGCCAGGATGCCGAGGCCACCGCCAGGTCCGAAGATCTGCAACACGGGGTCCAGCTGCAGTGCTGCGCAGATACCCATGACGACGAACGAGGCCACGGTGATGACCAGCGAGGCGTTCGACGGTGAGCCATGACGCTCATGCACCTTGCCGATCTTCTTCGAGAACACGCCGCTCTGTCCGAGCACGAACGCGTACCGCGACGCGATGTTGTGGAACGCGAGGGCACACGCGAAGACACTGACAGACCACAGGATGGTGTTCAGATCGCGTCCCACCATGCCGAGGTACTTGCCCGCGGTGTTCACCATGAAGTTGTCGGGATCGTCGGTGGCCAGCTGGATGGCGTCGTGCCCGCCGTTGCCCTCGACCAGCGCCCAGCTGGTGAAGGCATAGAAGACCGCGACGATGCCCACCGCCCAGTAGGTGGCCCGGGGCACCGTGCGATCGGGGTCCTTGGCCTCGTCGCGGAAGACCGCGGTCGCCTCGACACCGACGAATCCCCACAGGGCGTACAGCAGGGCGATGCCGAATCCGCCGGCGATACCCTGCGGGGTGAACGAGTCGCCGGTGAGGCCGTGCTCACCACCGCGGACCACGATCACCAGATCCACCACCATGAGGATCGCGACCTCGGACACCAGGAAGACACCGAGCACCTTGGCGCTGAGATCGATGTCGCGGTAGCCGAGCCAGGCGACGGCCGCCAGCACCAGGCCGGTCAACAACCACCATGGAAGATCAGGTCCACCGAACCGGGTGATCAGCTCGTTGAGGATGACGCCGTCGTAGGCAGCCACGGCGATCAGGGTCGCCATGTAGGCCGGGAGCGCGAGCACGGCCGCACCGGTTCCGGCCGCCCGGCCGAGCGACTCGCGGATGTAGGCGTAGAAGGCACCGGCGTCGGTGACGTACTTCGACATCGCGACGAAGCTGGCCGCGAAGAGGCCGAAGATGACCCCGGCGACGATGAAGGCGACCGGGATGCCGGTGGTGTTGCCCAATGCCATCGCGATCGGCACATTGCCGCCGATGGTCGACAGCGGCGCCGAGGCCGCCACCACCATCAGCACGATCGCGGGCACGCCGAGGTGTCCGCGCAATTTCGGCGGACGGCCGTCCGATGACGTATCAGGTGCGGGCTTTTGGCCCGCGTTGACAACCTCGGTCATTGGGTCGATTCCTCCTAACTGCCGGCCGCAGTTGGCGGCCAGGTGAAGTCCGGGGCAAGTTTGCGAGAATCACAGGCCGCTGCGCCACTGCAGTCGATCACTTTCCAACACCTTGTTGTAAGCCAGTTCACATTGGCTGCGCCGGAGTCACACACATTGTTGGAAGGTGCCGGGCGGACGTTGTTTCCGGCGCTGCGTTCAGTCGATGCTTGGCCGGTCACGCGACAGAGAGGTACGACGACCGCCATGAACGACAGCAGCGAAACCGAGCAGGATCACCGGCTGGGGCGCATCCGACTGCTGGATGAGCAGCGCGTCAACCTGGACGGCTTCGCCCAGGCCGACCCCGAGCTGGGCATGATCTCGCATCTGTCGCCCCACGATCCGGAACCGTCCTGGAAGGCGGCCGACGACGGCACCGTGCTGGAGATGGACTCGAAGGCGGCCACCGACTTCGACACCATCGACGAGTTCATCGTCCGCTACGCCGTCGACCCTGAGCAGGCACCGCGATCGATGGCGATGAGTGACGTCGAGCTGGCCCGGATGATCGTCGACTCGGGTGTGCCGCGCGAGGAGGTGCTGCGCGTCTGCGGTGGACTGACCCCGGCCAAGATGGCCAGGGTGGTGGCGCTGCTGCAGCCCGTCGAGATACAGATGGCGATGATGAAGATGCGGGCCCGCCGCACTCCCGCCAACCAGGCCCACGTCACCAACCGCCTCGACGACCCGTTGCTCATCGCGGCCGACGCCGCCACCGCCGTCGTCTACGGCTTCCGGGAACTGGAGGCCACCGTCCCGGTGCTCGACGACGCCCCGGCGGTCGCGGTGGGCCTGCTGATCGGTTCCCAGGTACCCGCGCCCGGGGCGCTGACACAGTGTTCGGTCGAGGAGGCGCGAGAGCTGGAACTCGGGGTGCGCGGCCTGGTGTCCTACGCCGAGACGGTTTCGGTGTACGGCACCGAGCAGGTCTTCACCGACGGTGACGACACCCCGTGGTCGAAAGCGTTTCTCACTTCGTCCTACGCCTCCCGCGGTATCAAGATGCGGCTGTCCAGCGGGGCGGGATCGGAGGTGCTGATGGGCCAGGCCGAACGCAAGTCGATGAACTACCTGGAGTCCCGCTGCGTCGCCCTGGCCAAAGGCATCGGCGCACAGGGGGTTCAGAACGGCGGTATCGACGGCGCCTCGATCACCGCGTCGGTGCCGGGTGGTGTCCGCGAACTCATCGCCGAGAACCTCATGGTCATGCTGCGCGGGCTCGAATCCTGCAGCGGCAACGACTCGCTGGTGTCCGAGTCGACGATGCGGCGAACCAGCCGGACGCTACCGGTGCTGTTGTCGGGATCGGATTTCATCTTCTCCGGATTCGGCTCGGTGGTGGCCTACGACAACATGTTCGGCCCGTCCAACTTCAATGCCGCCGACCTCGACGACTATCTGGTGATGCAGCGCGACTGGGGTGTCGACGGCGGGCTGCGGTCGGTGGATCCGACCACCCTGGAGGCCATGCGCCGCCAGGCCGCCGAAGCCACCCGGGCGGTATTCGAATATCTCGGGCTCGCTGATTTCGATGATGACCATGTGGAAGCCGTTGTCGGCGCTGCGGGTTCCAAGGATCTGCCCGCCACCGACGGGGTGAAGGTACTCAGTGCTGCCCGGATGATCGAGCAATCGGGTCTGACGGTGCTCGATATCGTCGCCGCGCTCGCGGAGACGGGTTTCACCGACATCGCCGAGCGGGTTCTGGACATGGCCAAGGCCCGCGTCACCGGCGACTATCTGCAGACCGCGGCGATCTTCGACGAACAGATGAATGTGCTTTCGGCGCTACAGGATCCGAACGACTACCGCGGTCCCGGCACCGGGTACCGGCCGACGGCGGAGCGCCAGGCCCAGATCGACGCGGTGCGCCAGGCGCGGTCGGTGACCGACCTGGTCAAGGAGCAGGCGACCTTCGCCCATCCGGACCGGCTGATCGTGCGGGGGCCCGCGAGCGTCGGAGACGATCCCCGCGAGGTGGTCATCGGGGTGTCTCCGGCATTCGGCGTCAAGCTGTTTCGCACCCTGTCGGGGATGAGTGTCTACGACGCGCTGGAGCAGATCCTGGCCGGGCTGGAAGAGGAGCAGTGTGTGCCACGCCTGGTCCGGATCGCCGACTCGGTGGATCTCGGGGTGATCGGTAAATCCGCGGCCCGGCTGTCCGGATCCGGGATCGGTGTCGGGCTTCAGGCCAAGGGCACCACCCTGATCCACCGCCGAGATCTCCCGCCGTTGGCCAACCTCGAATTGCTCAGTGTCGCACCGCTGATCACCCCGGGGATGTACCGGCTGATCGGCATCAACGCCGGCAGGCACGCCAAGGGCGCGACACCGGCTCCGATGCGCAACGCATACACCGACGAGGCGATCACCGCCCGGTACCACACCAGGGTGGTGTCGATGGTGGCGATCGAGCGGTCCGAATGCGATCGCGAAGACAGCGTGAACATGGAATTGGAGCTCAAGCGATGACGACCACCGCGCACTCGGGCCGCAGCCTCGCCGAGGTGACGGTCGAGGCTGCCCGCAGCGGCGACCTGATTCTCGATGACATCCGGATAAGCCGGGAAACCCTTCTGTCCCAGGCGGATATCGCGGAGCGCTCCGGCTCCGTGCAATTGGCGATGAACCTGCGGCGGGCGGCTGAGATGACCGCACTCAGCTCTGAGGAGATGCTGGCCGCCTATGAGGCGCTGAGGCCGCACCGGTCGAGCTTCGCTGAGTTGGAGGACCTGGCACAGCGGCTCGCAGACCGGGATGCACCCGCCTGTGCGGCGCTCGTCCGGGAGGCGGCGACGGCCTACCAGCGGCGCGGCCTGCTGCGGTGACCGTCTGGGCCGGTGTCGACATCGGCAATTCCACCACCGAGGTGGTGCTCTGCCGGATGGACGGCGAACTCACGGTGCTGGCCAGCGCCCGCACCCCGACCCGTGGTGGCAAGGGATCGCCCCGCGCGGTGCAGGGTGCCGCGCAGTTGGTGCGGCGCCTGGCCGAGGCGCATGGGCTGGTGGTCGACCGGGCAGCGTTCGCCCCGACCCCGCCCGTCCAGTCGACCGTCGAACAGGTCCGACTGGAGACCAGGCGGACGGGAAGGCTGACGATTGTCACCCGGTCGGCGGCCACCACCGCGGGCGATGCGGTCGGGGTGGGGCAGCCGGTTCCGGTCGAGTGCCTCGGTGACGTCGAGCCCGGCCGTCCGGTCATCGCCTGCGCGACGGCGCAGTGGGATTACCGTGAGGTAGCGCTGCGAGTGAATGCCGCTGTAGCCCAAGGCTGCAACGTCACCGCGGTACTGACGGCCAACGATGAGGCGGTGCTGGTGTCGAACCGGCTGAGCACCGCTCTGCCGGTCGTCGACGACGTCGACGTGATGGCGCTACTGCCGGCGTCCCGCGTCGCAGCCGAAGTGCGCCAGGGCATCGCGCCCCTGCAAAGCCTCACCGATCCCTTCTGGCTCGCCGATGTGTTCGGCCTGAGCGAGGCCGAACGCGCGGATGCGCGCGTGATCGCCGATCAGCTCTTCGACAGTGCCTGCGCGGTGGTCAGCCTCGGCGATTCCGAGCCGGCGGTTTCCCCGCCCGTCGTGCGGCCCGAGCGAGGCGGTGCCCATGTGGTTCATCTCGCCGATATCGCGGCGCGGGCCAATTCGCGTCGCGGATCGGTCGCTGTGGACAGTCTGGTGATGGCGAGCATGGGCGGCGAGCAGAGACCGCCGGCCGGGGCCGACGAGTTGGCCGGCGCGCTGGGCGTGCCGGTGACGCCCGTCGACTCGGAGGCCGCAGCGGCCCGCGTCGGCGCTCTCACCACTCCCGGGGTCACCCCCGGGGTTGTGGTCGTGGATGTCGGCGGCGGCACCGTCGACGTCGTGTCCGACGGATCCCGCGTCGTGTTGCCGGGTGCGGGACAGCTGCTGACCGCGGCGACGGCCTCCGCCCTGGACATCTCCCGAAGCGCGGCCGAATACGCCAAACGGGCGGAGGCGGTCACGGCCGTCACCGTCCAGCTGATCGAGGACGAACACGGCCGGCGGCAGTTCCTGGACACGCCGCTCAGCGGCCGGTGCAGCGGATGGCTGCTGACGGCGGCCCCCACTGGTTGGCTGCCCTTCACGGCGCGGCTGTCGGGCGCCGAGTGGCGCAGTTGGCGCCTGGCCGCCAAACGCCAGGTGATCGGCGGCAACGTGATGCGGGGTATCGAGCAGGTGGCCCCCGGAGTGGCCGGAGTGCTGCTCGTCGGAGGCGGCGCCAGCGACGACGAACTGGTCCGAGCGGTCAGCGAGCAGCTCGGCCACGACGTGAGTGTGGGCCGGGGAAACGTGGCCGGTCAGCTGGGCCATCGGTTCGCGGTGGCCTACGGACTGGTGGCCATGGCCACGCGGATACCGGGCGGTCAGCCGCGGGATGAAGAGCTGGACCGGGTCGACCGGTCAGGCGGCAGCGTGAATGCGCACGACGTGGATGTCGCTGGTGAACACCCGCGCGCCGGTAGGTAGCGGCGGGGCGGTACTTCGATAGGTCCGGCCGGTCGGCGTGGTGAGTTCTGTGGTGTGCCGGCCGTAACCGTCGTAGGTGGTCGCGGTCTGCCACCCGGGGCTTTCCTTTGCGTAATTGCAGCGTTCGCAAAGCCCTTGCCCGTTGACGGAGGTGGTCGCGCCACCGTCGGCGTGCCGGGTGATGTGGTCGATGTGCCGGATGGGGGCGTCGCAATACGGCGTGCGGCACTTTTGGTCACGCATGGCGATCAGCCAGCGCAGCCCCTTGGGGAACGCCCGGGCGGTGGACTCCATGGCGACCAGGTTGCCGGTGGCCGGATCGGCGTAGAGCTTGCGCACCGCGGCCTCGGCCTGGGGGTCCAGCAGCGCCGCCAAGGCCATCTGTCGGGCCACCGCTGCCGGGATGGGGCCGTATCCCTGCAGCACCGCCGGTTCGGAACCCTGGGCCAACAAGCTCTCGTCGGAGACCACCAGGTTGAGCGCGACCGGGACCGCGGCTTCGACCTCACGCCCGGTGACCCGTCGGTAGAAGGCATCGGCCATCAACGGGCCTCGCCCCTGGCATCCACCTCCGGCGGCGATCGAGGCGGCCCCGGCGGCGGCGGCCTCCGCCTGCAGCGCTTGATAGGCCGTAACGCCTTCTGCGGAGGTCAGCAGCGCAGTCACGTACGCCATGCCGTGCGGGGCCGGACGCAGCGTGACAGTGCGATCGCACTGATGGCGGCTGATGCGCGCCATCACCGCGTCGTGGTCGAGCCGAAAAGCCACCCGCCCGGCCTCAGCCTCAACCTTTTTGTCCCCCAGGTCATCCAGCACGGCAGGATCCGCGCACAGTTCGGCGTCCATCGCGTGTCGATCTGCCGGTGACAGGCAGGCGGCCTGGTCCGCGATGATCATTGCCCGGTATTCGGTAAGCACGCCGGACTGCAGAGCCGCGAGCGTGTAAGGCATGTCGTCGACCAGGATCCTGGACATCTTCAGATACTTGGCCCCGTGCCAAGGGGAGGACTTGCGGGCCAGCCCCACCTCGGATGCCAGCCCTTGAGCGCGTCTGGCGGCAGGCACACCCTCAGCGGCCTTACGGGCGAGGCGCTTGGCTTCCAGCATCGCCGTCACTCTGGCCTGTGCCGCGGCAATGCCGGCGGTCGCGCGGGTCATCGCAGCTAGCTGGTCGACCAACGCCGCTTCCGTGGCGTCAAGGTCGATGTTCCAACTAACTTCGAACATGTGTTCGAGTATAGCACCGTCCACTGACTCATACTTTTTGGCAGGCTTTCAGCTCATAGAAGAGTTCGCGGGCGGCGCACAACCCACCCTTGAGTGCTAGCACTCGCATGTATAGAGTGCTAGGTGGCACGCGGCCTACCCCAGCGCCGGCACCCGCGACGACGGAGCGAGGGCTCGGACGCATGCCGAACACCTGGTTAACCCGAGGGCCCCGGAGAACACCGGGACTCGATACCCAAACAAGTGGAGGGCTTCCATCGTGGCAGTCAACATCAAGCCACTCGAGGACAAGATCCTCGTTCAGGCCAACGCGGCCGAGACCACGACCGCTTCCGGTCTGGTCATCCCCGACACCGCCAAGGAAAAGCCGCAGGAAGGCACCGTCGTCGCAGTTGGCCCCGGCCGCTGGGATGAGGACGGCGAGAAGCGGATCCCCCTGGACGTTGCCGAGGGCGACACCGTCATCTACAGCAAGTACGGCGGCACCGAGATCAAGTACAACGGCGAGGAGTACCTGATCCTGTCGGCCCGCGACGTGCTGGCTGTCGTTTCCAAGTAACACACTCGTGCGTCCGCCCCGGAGATCCCCGTGTTCAACGCGGGTGATGTCCGGGGCGGCATGCGTTCTCAAGCAGAAAGACATCTATGAGCAAGCAGATTGAGTTCAACGAGACTGCGCGCCGGGCCATGGAGGCCGGCGTCGACAAGCTCGCCGACGCGGTCAAGGTGACTCTGGGTCCGCGCGGTCGGAACGTGGTGCTGGCCAAGGCTTTCGGTGGACCGCAGGTCACCAATGACGGTGTGACCATCGCGCGCGAGATCGACCTGGAAGACCCGTTCGAGAACCTCGGCGCCCAGCTGGTGAAGTCGGTGGCCACCAAGACCAACGACGTCGCAGGCGACGGCACCACCACCGCCACCGTGTTGGCACAGGCCCTGGTCAAGGCCGGCCTGCGCAACGTGGCCGCCGGTGCCAACCCGATCGCGCTGGGCCTGGGTATCGGCAAGGCCGCCGACGCGGTGTCCGAGGCCCTGCTGGCCGCCGCCACCCCGGTGTCGGACAAGACCGCCATCGCCCAGGTCGCCACGGTCTCCTCGCGCGACGAGCAGATCGGTGAGCTGGTCGGCGAGGCCATGACCAAGGTCGGTCACGACGGTGTGGTCACCATCGAGGAATCCTCGACGCTCAACACCGAGCTCGAGGTCACCGAGGGCGTCGGCTTCGACAAGGGCTTCATCTCGGCCTACTTCGTCAACGACTTCGACACCCAGGAAGCGGTGCTCGAGGATGCCGTGGTGCTGCTGCACCGCGACAAGATCAGCTCGCTGCCCGACCTGCTGCCGCTGCTGGAGAAGGTCGCCGAGAGCGGCAAGCCGCTGCTGATCATCGCCGAGGACGTCGAGGGCGAGGCCCTGTCCACGCTGGTCGTCAACGCCATCCGCAAGACGCTCAAGGCCGTCGCCGTCAAGGCGCCGTTCTTCGGCGATCGTCGCAAGGCGTTCCTGGACGATCTCGCCATCGTCACCGGCGGCCAGGTCGTCAACCCCGACGTGGGCCTGGTCCTGCGCGAGGCCGGCCTGGACGTGCTGGGCTCGGCCCGTCGCATCGTGGTCAACAAGGACAGCACTGTGATCGTCGACGGTGGTGGCTCCAAGGACGCGGTCGCCGACCGGGTCAAGCAACTCAAGGCCGAGATCGAGACCACCGACTCCGACTGGGATCGCGAGAAGCTGCAGGAGCGGCTGGCCAAGCTGTCCGGCGGCGTCGCGGTTATCAAGGTCGGCGCGGCCACCGAGACCGACCTGAAGAAGCGCAAGGAAGCGGTTGAGGACGCCGTCGCGGCGGCCAAGGCTGCCGTCGAGGAGGGCATCGTCACCGGTGGTGGCGCCGCACTCGTGCAGGCCGGCTCGGCCCTGGACAAGCTGCGCGGTGAGGTCAAGGGCGATGAGGCCCTCGGTGTCGAGGTGTTCGCCTCCGCACTGTCGGCCCCGCTGTACTGGATCGCCACCAACGCCGGCCTGGACGGCTCGGTCGTGGTGAACAAGGTCAGCGAGCAGGGCAACGGCCAGGGCTTCAACGCCGCCACCCTGTCCTACGGTGACCTGGTCGCCGAGGGCATCGTGGACCCGGCCAAGGTGACCCGCTCTGCGGTGCTCAACGCCGCATCCGTGGCGCGCATGATCCTGACGACCGAGACGGCCGTCGTGGACAAGCCCGCCGAGGAAGATGAGCACGCCGGTCACCACCACGGCCACGCTCACTAGGTAGTTCCGTAGAACACCCCCGGTCCTCTTGGGCCGGGGGTGTTTTCGTCTGAGTTGGCGCACCGACGAAATGACGATCTACGCGCAGCCTCGATGAGTTTCTGAGCCATGCTCGGTCGGTACGGCTATGACTGACGAAACCATGAGCGCCACGTGCGCCGTCAACGCGCCGGCCGAAACCGTGTTCGCGGTGCTGGCCGACCCGAGGACCCATCAGGCAATCGACGGCACCGGCTGGGTGCGGGAGTCGCTCGACGGCAAGCAGCTGACCGCGGCCGGCCAGGTCTTCCGGATGGCGATGTACCACGACAACTACGGCGGCATGCACTACGAGATGGCCAACCGGGTGGAGGTCTTCGAGCCTCCTCGCGCGATCGCGTGGTTGCCGGGCCAGGGCGATGACGACGCCGATCTCGACTTCGGCGGCTGGGTCTGGCGCTACGACCTGGAGCCGCTGGAGGACGACCGGACGAACGTCACCCTGACGTATGACTGGTCGGCGGTGCCGCAGGCGATCCGCGACAACATCGCGTTCCCGCCGTTCGACCGGCAGCATCTGGACAACTCGCTCAAGTACCTGGCCGGGCTGGCCCAGGAGCGGACGTAGCCGACGGTTGAATCGACACCAGCCGGAACGTGTCCGGCCGCGCGTCGTCGAACACGAACCGGACGACGAGGACCTCAGGCGGAAACTTGGTGGCCAGGTCATTGAGGGTCCTGGGGAGGAACACTCTGGCCTTGGCGTTGCCGTACCAATTGGGGTTGGCCGGCGAGGTGTCGAGGTTGCCGACCTGATCGATCTCGTTGTCCCACTGCCGGACCGGGTCCGGTGATGAGTTTCCGAACCCCGTCGATTTCAGGTACGCGTCTTGCGGCCCCGACAGCGTGAGCGGGTCCGTGCCACCAACCGGTGTCCCGGTGATCGTCCCGTCGACAGCATCAGCCGTGACCGACGTCAGTCGCGCAGTACAGACCTCATCGACGACGTTGGGCGGCACGCAGAACCCGGGCAGCGGGCTCGCGTGGGCCGTGGCCACGTTCAGCGCGGCCGATACGACGAGCCCGGCCATGGCGGCACCGATACCGGATATCGTGCCGCGGCAATTGTTCGGCATCGGCGCAGCCCTCCTTCAGACGTGACGGCCCACTGAACTGTGTTTCGGTCTGCTCGCCGCCGGGGTTACAGGCCGTCAGCTCTCGATCGGCGAGTACCAGTCGGCGTTGGTCAGCAGCACCCGCGTTCCCAGGTCGCGGTTCCACTCCGGCTCGATGCCGTGGCGTCGCACGACGGGGAAGACGACGTCGTCGAGCATCCGCGCCACGTCGCGAAAGTACAGGTCCTCCTTCGCCTCATCGCTGAGCCGGTTGTACGCGTCCTCGTCGAAGTTCTCGGGCTCGAACGCTCCATAACCGATGTACGTGCTGCCGTCCTCGACCAGACGATCGGTGTCCTGGCTGTGGAAGTAGACGAAGCCACTCCAGTGGCGGCTGTCGTCGCGTTCATCGCCGATCTCGGCTGAGGCACAGGTTCCGCAGCAGGAGAAGTCGGCGCGGGCGATCACGCCGTTGGCATTGAGTTCGTCGAATGCCGCCAGCGTCCGCGACCGGTAATCACCGATTTCGGCCTGCTGGCGCAGCCTGGCTTCACGCAGGGCGGTGAAGGCAGCCGTGAGCTGGTCTTCGGTGAGCTCGTAGTCCTCGGCGTAGATCTCGAGGAACTCTTCGGCGTCGTCGTTGCCGGTGACCAGCATGCCCCAGATCTCGGATGTGAGGGTGGCGCGGTCCTCGTCGTCCAACGGGAGGTCTGGGAGTGTGGCGTAGGTGGGGATCGCGTTCGGGTTCGACGGTGCGCTCACGGCGCTGGCCTCCAGGTGTGCTGTCGTTACCGGGCGATCACCCGGCGGTGGCGATCGTAGCCACCGGCGGTGACGATCTCATCGGTTGCCGGACTGCCGGCGCGACACGCCCTGCTACGTGCCGGTTTTTGATCCCAGGTGGCTGACAATGCGGACATGACGGAACCGCGGGAGTCGCCGCGCGGGGTCTCGCGTCAGACGTTCCTGCGGGGCGCCGTCGGGGCGTTGGCCGCCGGAGCGGTATTCGGATCGACCCGGGCGAGTGCGGATCCCAGGGCCTCGTCGGGCTGGGGCGATCTCGCCGCCGCCATCAAGGGCCAGGTGATCCTGCCGGACAGCGGTGGGCAATTCGCCTCGGCCAAAGCGGTTTTCAACACCAACTTCAACGGTCTTGCGCCGGCGGCGGTCGTCACCCCGAGTTCGGCGGTGGACGTGCAGCGGGCGATGGCCTTCGCTGCTGCCCACAACCTCAAGGTGGCGCCCCGCGGCGGTGGGCATTCCTACGTGGGCGCGTCGACCGCGAACGGCACGATGGTCCTGGACCTGCGGCAGCTGCCGGGCGACATCAACTACGACGCCGCCACCGGGCAGGTCACCGTCACCCCGGCGACCGGTCTGTTTGCGATCCACCAGGTTCTGGCCGGAGCCGGCCGCGGCATCCCGACTGGAACCTGCCCGACGGTCGGGGCGGCCGGACATGCCCTGGGCGGCGGGTTGGGTGCCCAATCGCGGCATGCTGGTCTGATGAGCGATCAGTTGGTGTCGGCGACGGTGGTGCTGCCGGGCGGCGGGGCGGTCACCGCGTCGGCCAACGAAAATCCAGATCTGTTCTGGGCGTTGCGCGGTGGCGGCGGTGGCAACTTCGGGGTGACGACCGCGCTGACCTTCGCGACCTTCCCCACCAGCGACGTGGACGCTGTGAACGTTCATTTCCCGCTGCAGTCTTTCGCCCAGGTTCTCCTCGGCTGGCAGAACTGGTTGCGCACTGCCGACCGCAGCAGCTGGGCACTGGCCGACACTGTCACCGACCCGGGCGGCGGTGCGCACTGTCGCATCCTGGCCACCTGTCCGGCCGGCTCCGGTGATGCTGTGGCGGCTGCCGTGTCCAAAGCGGTAGGGCTGCAACCGATGGGAGTGGAAAACCAGACGTTCAACTACTTGGACCTGGTGAAGTACCTGGCCGTGAACAACCTCAATCCGTCGCCGCTCGGCTATGTCGGTGGTTCCGATGTGTTCCAGTCGATCACTCCGGCTGCCGCCCAGGGGATCGCCGCCGCGTTCAACGCATTTCCTGCTGGGGCCGGTCGGCCGTTGGTGATCATGCATGCCCTCGACGGCGCGCTCGCCACCGTGGGACCAGGGGATTCCGCGTTCCCATGGCGGCGGCAGTCGGCGTTGGTGCAGTGGTATGTGGAGACCGCCGGTTCGCCGGCGGCAGCGGCCAACTGGCTCAACACCGCTCACCGAGCTGTGGCACCGTATTCGGTAGGCGGCTACGTGAACTATCTCGAGGCGAACCAGCCTGCCTCGCGGTACTTCGGTGCCAACATCTCTCGGCTGGCCGCCACTCGGCAGAAATATGACCCGGCCCGGATCATGTTCTCGGGCTTGAACTTTTGATGGAGGCGTGATGGACGAGGCCGGTCCGCAGACTCCGGCGGCCGTGGCGGCACTGGCAGTGGCAACGCGCTTCTATTCGCCGGCACTGCTCAATCACTGCATCCGCTCATATCTGTGGGGCGCAACGTACGCAGCCGCGCACGGCATCGCCTTCGACGACGAGCTGTACTACGTCTCGGCGCTGCTGCACGACATCGGACTGACCGATTCGTTCGACAGTCACCGGGTGTCGTTCGAGGCGGCGGGTGGGGATCTGGCCTGGGTGTTCGGGATGGCGGCCGGTTGGCCTGCGACCCGGTGCGCCAGGGCGACGGAGATCATCGTGCTGCACATGCGCGACGACGTTTCGGCGACTGCCGATCCCGAATCTCACCTCTTGCAGGTGGCCACCGGCTGGGATGTCGTCGGACGCCGGCCGGAGGAGTTCCCCGATCAGACGAGGACCGACATCCTGACGCGTTATCCCCGGCAAGGTTTCGGCAGCGAATTCATCGCGTGCTTCGAGGACCAGGCGAGGCGCAAACCGGATGGTGCCGCTGCCGCTTCGGTGGCCAACCACGGTGCCGAGCGCATCAGGGCCAATCCGCTGGATGCGTGACCGATTGTCAATGCTGCGATCCGCGGCCAGACAACCGTCACCGGCCTAGCCTCGAGGCGATGGGTCTCACCCGACAGCTGAACGAGTGAAGGAACCGAGCATGCGAGCAACCGTGATGTATGGGGCCGGCGACGTGCGCGTCGAGAACGTGCCCGACCCGATCGTGAAGGAACCGACCGACGCCGTCGTGCGGGTCACCCGTGCCTGCATCTGCGGTAGTGATCTCTGGCCGTACCAGTCCATGCCGCACAAGGACGGCGGCCGGCGGATGGGCCACGAGTTCATCGGGGTGGTCGAGGATGTCGGCACCGACGTATCCGGACTCGGGCGCGGTGATCTGGTGGTGGCCCCGTTCGTCTGGGCGGACAACACGTGCGACTTCTGCCAGGAAGGCCTGCAGACGTCATGTCGGCACGGCGGGGGCTGGGGTGCGCCCGGCGTCGATGCGGGGCAGGGTGAAGCCGTGCGCGTTCCGCAGGCGCAGGGCACGCTGGTGAAACTCCCGGTGGCCGAGGATTCGGCGCTCATGCCCTCGCTGCTCACCTTGTCCGACGTCTTCTGCACCGGTCACCACGGTGTGGTGACCGCCGGCGTCGGGCCGGGTTCCACGGTGACCGTCATCGGTGACGGCGCGGTGGGCTTGTGCGCGGTGCTGGCCGCCAAACGGCTGGGTGCCGAGCAGATTATCCTCAACGGCCGCCACACCGTCCGGACAGATCTGGGTCGCGAGTTCGGCGCCACCGACGTCGTCGCCGAACGCGGCGACGAAGCCGTCGAGAAGATCCGCGAACTGACCGGCGGCGACGGCACCCACGCGGTGATCGAATGCGTCGGGACCGAGCCGTCGCTGGCCACCGCCCTCGACGCGGTCCGCGCCGGCGGCCGCGTCAGCCGGCTCGGGGTATCTCAATACACCGAGGTGCCAATGGGTTTCGGCACCTTCTTCCGCAATATCACCCTGACCGGCGGTGTCGCGCCCGCCCGTGCCTACATCGAGGAACTCATGCCCGACGTCCTGGACGGCACCGTCGAACCCGGGCGGGTCTTCGACCGCACCATCGGTCTCGACGAAACGCCCGACGGTTACCGCGCCATGGCCGACCGCGAGGCTCTCAAGGTGTTGATCGAACCATGACGCTGCTGCTTCACGAACGTGACGACCGCGGTGTCGTCACCCTCACGCTGAACCGCCCCGAGGCATTCAACGCCTTGTCCGAGGCAATGCTGACAGCGCTCGGTGACGCCCTCGGTGCGCTGGCCGAAGACGAAACCGTGCGCGCCGTGGTGCTCGGGGCCACCGGCAAGGCGTTCTGCGCCGGGCATGACCTCAAGGAGATGCGGGCCGAGCCGTCGTTGGAGTACTACGAGCGGTTGTTCGCCCGATGCACCGCGATGATGCTGTCGATCCAGCGGCTGCCAGTGCCGGTGATCGCCCGGGTTCAAGGGCTCGCGACCGCAGCCGGTTGCCAGCTCGTCGCGATGTGCGATCTGGCGGTGGCGAGCGAGGACGCGCGCTTCGCGGTCAGCGGTGTCAACGTCGGTCTGTTCTGTGCGACGCCAGGAGTGGCGCTCTCGCGCAACGTGCCACGCAAGGCCGCGTTCGAGATGCTCGTGACCGGCGATTTCGTCTCGGCCGAACAGGCCTGGGAGCTGGGGCTGGTGAACCGGGTGGTTCCGGCCGACGCCCTGGACGACGAGGTCGAGACGGTGATCGCGCGCATCGTGGCGAAGCCCCGCGTGGCGATCGCCATGGGAAAGGCCTTGTTCTACCGGCAGATTGACGTCGACATCGAGTCGGCCTACGCCGACGCGGGCGCGACGATGGCCTGCAACATGATGGACCCGAGCGCTCTGGAGGGTGTCCAGGCGTTCATCGACAAACGCCCGCCTGTCTGGCCCGGCGTCAGCGGCGCTGCAGTTCGATCACCGGGATGACGCGGTCGGTCTTGGTCTGGTACTCGCCGAATCCCGGTGCCCTCTCGACAATGCGCGGATAGGCGGCATTCCGCTCGTCCCGCGGCATCTCCCGCGCGTGCACGTCGTACGCGTCGGTGCCGATCTCGATGTGCGCATCGGGGTGCGCGCGCAGATTGTGCAGCCAGGCCGGGTCGACGTCGGCGCCCGCGTAGGACCCGACGATGGCGAGCTTCCCGTCGAGATCGAACGCCATCACCGGATTGACGCGCTCTTTCCCACTCTTGGCGCCGGTGGTGTGCAGCAGAAGCAACGTCGCGCCCTCGAACGGTCCGCCGACCTTGCCTCCGTTGGCGCGGAACTCGGCGATGATCTGGTCATTCCAGTTGTCGGTCATGATTCCTTCCTACGCCTGTGCATCGCGGCGATGGGCGGATCGCCGGATCCGCTCACACCTCGGACGTGGTGATGTGGACCGACGAGGTCAGGGTCTGATGCACCGGGCAGCGTTCGGCGATGTCCATGAGACGCTGCCGCTGGCTGTCGTCGAGCTCGCCGGTCAACTCGATCTCGCGATCGATATGGTCGATCATGCCCTTGGTGGTCTCGCAGTCGGCACAGTCTTTGGCATGAATACGTGAGTGCCGCAACATCACTCGTACCTGATCAAGCGGCCATCCCTTGCGATTGGCGTACATGCGCACCGTCATCGACGTACATGCACCGAGGCCGGCCAATACCAGGTCATAGGGATTCGGGCCGGCATCGTCGCCCACCGGAGCGGGTTCGTCGGCGATGAGCTGGTGACGCCCGGCGGTGATCTGCTGGGTGTAGGTCCCGGCGCCGGTTTCTGCGACGGTGACCACGCCGTCGCGCTCGGCTTCCTCAGATGTCATGCCAGCCTCCTCGTTGGGTTGTCCGAATCGCTTCGGATGGGATCGTCGCACGACTCATCCGGCTGATCCCGGCAGTTGTCGATCGGCGCGTGGTGCGGATTCAGAATTGATCAGTCGATCAGATGTCGGCTGTTGCTCGGACGATTGGCGACGATGGTGCGGCACGCAAAGCGCAGCCGCGCGTGTGCGTGCCGCCGGTGGCCGGCACCGGGAGTGCGACCGCGGTGCCGGGCCTGCCTATTTTTCGGCGCTGTGGCCAGGTCGACGGCCCTTCGTATCGGAGCGGTTTGATGGTTTGCCAAGCTCGCGGAAGCACCTTGTCGATGTGGCCGAATCTCGACGTTCCTTAACCGATAAAACAACATTGCAGGCCTGGTGTGCGTCCGAAGAATCCCGTTCACCACGGCGATGGGCGCCCACCATGAGTATTAGCTGAATGCGGTGATCGGTGGCAGCGTCGCCCTCCCGGAAAGGGCGTGCCGAGGCGAATGTGTCGATGTGCGGGACAGTGCCCGGTTCGTTGTCGAACAGGCTGCGGATTTCGCGTTCCGGCGACCGCGCGCAGCAGTGTACCGAAATCTGTCGTTGACAGTGCTTTGTGGTCTGTGTCACGGTTCCTGATCGATCGACCAAATTATCGAGACGTCGTAGGAGCCGCGCATGAGCAGCGACCGTCAATCCGTCCACCACGTGACCGCCGCACTCGCGCCGAGCACGCCGGCCACCCGCGCGCCATCCCGAAGAGCGGCCCAGGCCGCCGCAAAGGTCGGCGGATACGGCGGCATGGCCGTCGCGGCATGGTTGGTCGCCGCGGTGGCGACCGGCTACGGGATATCTGCGGCCGAGACCGACGGCACGTCGGCAGACTCGCCGACGAGTTCGGAGGCGTCGACCTCGGCCGGTGCAGCGTCGACCAGCGGAACCTCCACGGCCGCAGGCGCTTCCACGTCCGGTGGCACGAGTGGCAGCTCGACGTCGACGGCTGGGTCCGCCTCGACGGATGTGAAAGCCGCACCGGGATCGAAGAATTCGGGAAAGACGTCTTCGAGCATCCAGGTCGCGCCGGGCGTGACGATCAGCAGCAGCGGTGGGGTGCACAGCATCAAGATCGGTTCGCGCGACATCAAGGTCGGGCCGCCGGTGAAGGTGCCGCATCGCCCGTCGGCAGTGATCCCCGGGACCGGGGCCCGGCCGGAGTTGCTCGGGCCGGCCTCGTCGAGTGCGGCGGACGCGATAGCCGAGGTGGGTGCCGAGCTCGCCGTGCCGCCGATTTCGCTGCCCGACATCGTGCCCACGGCACCGGTTCCGGCCAAGAACGAAACGAATTCGGCGCCGCTCCCGTCGGTCAAAGACGTGGAGACCTCACTGAGTGGCGCAGCATCCGCCTTGAGCAGCGCGGCTTCGAAGGTGAGCGCCTCCCTCGACGTCGACGATGTCCGCACGGCCGTGAAGCGGTTCTCCGACACAGTGAGCGAGTCGATCGCCGCGTCCACCGCGCAGGCGCTCGACGCCGGCACCGTCAGTACCGCCGTGCGGACACCGACGGCCGCCGCGGCGGTCACGCCGGTCAATCCGACCACCGGCGTTTCCGAAATCGGTTCCGGTGTATTCGGATTCGTGAACGGCATCGTCACCGAGATACTCAACCCGTTCCTGGCGCCGGCCCCGGACTCGCCCGAGCCGCTGACCCCGATGGTGTGGGCGGTGCTGGCCTGGGTGCGTCGCAACGCGTTCAACCAAGCGCCCACCATCGCCTCGGACCCGACCACCACGGTGCAGGCCGGGCAGACCGTCACCGGCAACATCGGCGCCGTCGATGCCGAGGGCGATGAGCTCACCTACATCATCACCCAGCAGCCCGAGCACGGCACGGTCACCATCGATCAGGAAACGGGGGAGTACACCTACACCCCCGATGACATCGATTACGACTCGATCCAAACCGACACCTTCACGGTTACCGTCGCCGACGGAAAGATCAACGTGCTCAGCCTCTTCCAGCCGCACAGCACTCAGTCGGACATCTCTGTCTCGGTGCTGAGTCCTGAAGTCGAGCGGGTCATCCTGGAGATGCCCGACGGCGTGAAGAATCCGGTCAATCCGCGCTATTCGGAAGATGGCAAGTCCATCTACTTCTCGGGCACGCCCAGCGCGGGTGGCCGGACCGAGATCTACCAGATCAGCATCGACGGGTCACACGTCGAATGCGTCACGTGCGGGGTGTCCCCGGACGAGACCGGAAACCTCGCGAAACCCGTTCCCTTCACGGACGGTTCGGGACGGGTGATGGTGTTGGTGAACGTCGAGGGTGAGACGCCCCGCTATTCCGTCCTGGAAACCGGAGTGAACGGCCGGGAACTGGTGCCGATCACCACGCCGGATGGCGGCGGCTACATCATCGACCGTCAGCGTGAGATGAGGCCATCGCCCGACGGAACGCACGTTCTCTACACCCGAATTGTGGTGGGGCAGAACAGCGCCCTGCAGGCCCTGCCCGTCGTGGGAACGCTGACCCGCACCGAGAACGGGTACGAGGTCACCGACGCGCGGGTGGTCTACCCGACCGGCGAGGGTAAGCAGTGGACCCCCGACGGCAAGGGCGTCATCATCCTCGGCGGCCAGTACGACGCCGGCAACGTCGACGACATCGTGGTCGACCTGGAGACCGGCGAGGTGACCCGGCTGACGGCCAACCTCGACTACGACGAGGACACCGACCTCTCGCCCAATCAGCAGTGGATTGCGATCGGCAGCACGCGCGGCCTCGATGCGCTGACGCCGATGACCAGGATCGTGCGACAGAACTTCCTGCCGGTCTACGTCGGCGCGCCCGTGTACGGGATGTATGCGCAGCCGATCAACGTCTCGAACCAGAACTGGGCGGTTCAGGTGGGAGACGAGCTCGAGGGCGAGAACGGGATCCCCTTGTTCGACACCGGCGACGGGTGGGCCGCACGCAGCATGCCCAGCTGGAATCCCGACGGCACCGCGGTCACCTTCTGGGAGTCCAGCGTCGATGATCCGACGCAATCGCGCCTTGTCATCGCCAACCTGAAGTACACGACCAGCGTCGGACCGGTGGCGGCCGACCGCTCGACTCCCAACCCGGACTGGGCGCCGGAACTCGGCAGCTACGTGGCCGGCACGACGCCGCTGCCGTCGACCGGAACCTATGCCGGGGCCGGCGGCGGCACGGCAGTGGTCACCGAGACCACCGACGCGACGGGCCGGACGACCCGCAAGGCGGTCTACACCGACTACGTCAACAAGGACGGCATGGTCCTCAACGGGTATGAGTTGGCCGATTACCTGGCCAACCAGAACGAGGTGCACTACCTGGCCGACATCACCGTCAGCGGAACGCACACCGGCTCGCTCAAGGCCGACGCCACGATGAACGCGTTCCAGCAGTCGTTGACCGGTTACATCACCTCTGATCTCGATGGCGATGTGCAGAGCCTGCCGGATCCCGATGATGCAGAGGAGGCCCAGCAGAACGCCTGACCCCGTCCAGACGCAAAAGTGCCCCTTTTCACCCGGAATGGGGCACTTTTGCGACGGCTCGCCCTGTCACGTTTCCCGGTCGGGTCTCGTCAACACAGTGAACGACTTGGCGGCTCAACATCGGAGGCGACAATCATGACGCTGCAACTCGGCATGGTCGCGACGCTGCTCGTCACGATCACCATCGTGGCCAACGCGGCGATGGCCCTCGGGGACCTCGTCGGGGCTCGGTTCGTGCTGGCCAACTCCGCGGAGGTCGGCGTCCCGCGGACGTGGGTGCCGGCGCTCGGACTACTCAAAGGCGCGGGTGCCGTCGGGCTGTTGGTGGGCCTGGTCGCGTTCCCACCGCTCGGTGTTGCCGCCGCGATCGGCCTCATCGCGTTCTTCATCGGCGCCGTCGTCACCCACATCCGTGCGGGGGTGTTCTACAACATCGCCTTTCCCGCCGCCTTCCTGGTGCTCGCGGTGCTCTCGCTGGGCGCGTTTCTCGCGGGGTGACCCGACGACAAAAGGGTGCCAACTACAAAGGCCCCACCCCTGGGGAGGATGGAGCCTGTGCAGATCGGCGTGTGAAGTTTGCTGTAGAGGCTCAGGCGCTGCGGCGGATGCCACGCTTGAGCAAGAGCTCGCGCTCGGACTCGCTCAGGCCGCCCCAGATGCCGTACGGCTCACCGACGGCCAGCGCGTGTGAACGGCACTGGGTGATCACCGGGCAGCTGCGGCACATCTCCTTGGCGCGCACCTCACGCTGAGCCCGGGCCCGTCCGCGTTCGCCATCGGGGTGGAAGAACATCGACGAATCGACACCACGGCAAAGTCCCTGCATTTGCCAATCCCAGATATCCGCATTGGGTCCGGGAAGCTGCTGCGGCTGCGGCATATGGAAAACCCCTCTCTGCTCGCCCATTTCGCCAAAAGTGGGCGGGTTTGAGTCGGTGGAACCGAACTGAGCTCATGTCGCCGATGACCGCTCGTGCACACAAACTAGGGGGACTGAATAAAGCGAGTCAATAGCCTGCCGGTGTGCTAAAGGGCATAACTGCAGGTCGAGAATTTACATCACGTTCATCGTTGTGACGCCTTGGCCGAGACATCAGTGTTAAGGGTCTGGCGACAGACCTCTGGTTTTCCCTGTTCGGGCTGGCAGGGGCGTCATCTGCAATTCCAGGCGGCCGATAGCGAGTTGACATGTCATTAACATTCCAGCCACCAATTGTTAACTGATGCTTATATCGCAATATTTAATACCCGGTTCCGCCGGTATGCGGTACCTGGTTCCCGCGGTGCTGCGCCGAACGTCATGTTGATAGCGTCGCGAACCGATGACTGCAATCGCAGCGGCTACTGCCGCCCTGGCGGACGCCGCCTTCGGGGGCGACCCCCAGGGCGGCAGTAGCCGCTTCGCTTGCCGTCCTCGGTTCTCTCCGCTCTCCCCCTGCCGTTCGGCGCCGCCCCGCGGGCCCCCGGTCCCGCCTCCCGGCTTGCCCGGGGCTTACGAGGCCGCTGCCGACGCGCTCGTCGGCTTGGCCGCCGACGCCCTCGGCATGGGCCGGTTCGGGGTATCGGCCCGACTGCTCGAGCGGGCGCGCGCCATCGCCACCCCGGAGGGCTCACGTCAGGCCATCCGGCTGTCGTGGGTGAGCGCCGAACTGGCGATGGTCCAGGGCCACGGCGCCACCGCCGTCGAGCACGCCCGTCGTGGTGTCGACGCGGCAGCTGGACACCCCTCGACGCGTCACGCGGTCAAATCTGATGTCGTGCTGGCCGCGGCGCTGTGCAGTGCCGGCGACATCGACGCCGCGCGGGAGGTCGCCGACGCGGCCCTGCTGGCCACCGAGAAATCCGGGCTGATCCCGCTGCGCTGGGCTTTGGCCTGCGTGCTGTCCGACATCGGCAGCGCCACGCACGACGCTGCACAAATCAGCGAGATCCGTGACCTCAGCGCCGATACAGTGCGTCGCAGAGGTGGAGTGTGGGCCGGCGCCTGAACCGGCACCGGCATGGTTCCGCCTTCATCGATCGTTATTGTTTAGCTGAGCCAATCGACGCGAGTGTCGATGCAACGTAACGCTGGAGAGATCGCCCACGATGACAAGTTCGGGAGACCGTCTCGACATTGTCGTTGCTGAGGCAGTGGCAGGTGATCGGAACGCGCTCTCGGAAGTGCTGGAGATCATTCGGCCGATCGTCGTTCGGTATGTGCGGGCGAGGGTGGGGGCGACCGAGCGCAGTGGTCTCTCAGCTGATGACGTTGCGCAGGAGGTGTGCTTGGCCGCCATTACGGCGCTGCCGCGCTACAAAGATCAGGGACGCCCGTTCCTGGCCTTTGTCTATGGCATCGCTGCGCACAAGGTTGCTGACGCGCATCGCGCGGCGGCCAGGAATCGTGCCGAGCCCACGGACGTGGTGCCCGAGCGGTTCTCCCTTGACGCGGGGCCCGAGCAATCCGCGCTCGACACCGAGTCCTCAGAACGAATGGCCAGGCTGCTGTCGGTGCTGCCCGAAAAGCAGCGCGAGATCCTGATCCTGCGGGTCGTGGTCGGCATGAGCGCCGAGGAGACCGCCGAGGCCGTCGGCAGCACCGCCGGCGCGGTGCGAGTGGCTCAGCACCGGGCGCTGGCCCGGCTGAAGACCGAGATCATGGCGACGGGGCGTGATCATGCCTGACTTCGGCCGCTGGACCTCAAACGGTGGTGATCCGTCCCTCAACGAGATCAACCGGTCCGAGAAATTCATCGAGGCGCTGTCGCTGGAGCGCCAGGTCTATGCGACCGACCGGGAAGAGGCCGAGCTGGCCGTCCTGCTGGCCGGGTGGCGCGACGACGCACGCCGCACCCCGATGTCGGGCATCGCGACGCCACGCGAGGCCGTGGCGGCGCTCAACAAGGCCACCGGGCAGGGGCGGGTGCGCTTCCCGATGGCGTTGGTCGGCTCGATGGCGGCCGCGGTGCTGTGCCTCGGCGGGTTCGGTGCAGCCGTGTACGGCTCGGGCCCGGGCGACGCGCTGTACGGCGTGCGCGGCCTGGTCTTCGGGTCGGCGCCGGTGACTCGCGACGTGGGCGTCGAACTGGCGTCCAGCGAGCTCAAGCAGGTGCAGCAGCTGATCGACGAAGGGCAGTGGGAACAGGCGCAGCAGAAGCTGCAGACCCTGACCACCACGGTCGCCACCGTCGGTGACGAGCAGCGCAAGCAGGAGCTCGTCGACCAGTGGCAGCAGCTGTCGGTGAAGGTGGAGAACCGCGACCCGGATGCGACCGTGCCGCCCGATGCGCCGCCGGTGGTGTTGCCCGAAGTGACGGTGACGACGACGCCGTCGCCCGCGTCCGAGAGCCCGGCGCCCGGGACCGCGACGTCCACCCCGACCACAGCGCCCTCGACGTCCCCGACGGAGACCACACCCGGGTCGGAGACGTCCACGACGCCCGGGCCGTCCGCGACGTCCACGCCGTCGGAGACATCTCAGCCGACGACCACTCAGCCCTCGTCGTCGGTGACACCCTCGCCGACCAGCAGTGCCGAGCCGACGACGAGTGTGTCGGCACCGGCCGCGACCTCATCGCCGCCGGCATCGGCGACCCACACCACCTCCGCGGCCACCACTTCGGCCGCTCCGGCGGTCGAGGCACCGCCGGTCACCACGACAGTCGCGCCTGCGGTGGAGCCCACCTCGGTGCCGTCGGCCCCGCCGGTACGCACGACGGTGGCCGCCCCTGCCGAGACTGGCAGTGGCGCAGGTCACGAGAGCCCGTCGGGTGGGCGTGGTGGTGAAGGTCCGGCGTTGCCGGTGACCGAACTGCCCCTGTTGCCGGGGCTAGGCGGTTCTCAGCGGTAGCCGTCGGTGTCCGAGGTGGCCTCGTTGAGGGACGCGTCGGCATAACCGCGGCAGTAATCCCACGTCACGTAGGCATCGGGCTCGGGATCGTAGGCCGGCTCGTGCGGGCGCACGGTGCCGTCGACAAGCAGTTGCAGCAGGTTGGCCCGCAGCATGTCCCAGTCGTGGTAGTGGTCCTGCTGGCATTCGTCGCAGCACACGACGAGGCCACGAATTCCCTTGTGCGCCAACAATGCTTCGTAGACCGCGAGGTCCGCGAGATCAGCCTCGACAGCAGTCCGTTCCTGGGGGTCCAGAGGCTGGCCCGGCTCGATCGCGTCCAGCGCAGCCGACGGATCGCAGGGATCGTCGGCAAACGGATCGGGCGGCAAACCAGGGGGGAGGTGGTCACGCACGAGTCCCACACTACGCAGCGGGACTCCCATCGCGCCAGCCGTCCCGATGTGCACGCTGATGTGCGCCCTGAGGTGCAAGGAGCGGCAACATCACCGTAAATATCCGAGCCGATAGAATCGGGTTTATAAGCCCCACGCCTGCCACTGGAGGCCCCACCCATGTCGATCGCTGAAAGCAGCGTTCCCATCGCCGTACCGGTGCCGACCGGCGGCGACGATCCGACCAAGATCGCAATGCTCGGTCTCACCTTTGATGATGTGCTGCTGCTTCCGGCGGCCTCCGATGTGGTCCCCGCCGCTGCTGACACTTCCAGCCAGCTGACCCGCAACATCCGGCTGCGCGTGCCGTTGGTCAGCTCCGCGATGGACACCGTCACCGAATCACGCATGGCCATCGCGATGGCCCGCGCCGGCGGCATGGGCGTGCTGCACCGCAACCTTCCCGCCGCCGAACAGGCCGCCCAGGTCGAGACGGTCAAGCGGTCGGAGGCCGGCATGGTCACCGACCCGGTCACCTGCTCGCCGACCAACACCCTGGCCGAGGTCGACGCGATGTGCGCCCGGTTCCGGATCTCCGGTCTGCCGGTCGTCGACAACGACGGGCAGCTCGTGGGCATCATCACCAACCGCGACATGCGTTTCGAGGTCGACGAGAACAAGCCCGTCGCCGAGGTGATGACCAAGCCACCGCTGATCACCGCACAGGAAGGTGTCTCGGCCGAGGCTGCCCTGGGGCTGCTGCGCCGGCACAAGATCGAGAAGCTGCCGATCGTCGACGGACACGGCAAGCTGACCGGCCTGATCACGGTCAAGGACTTCGTCAAGACCGAACAGTTCCCGCTGGCCACCAAGGACAGCGACGGCCGGCTGCTGGTCGGCGCCGCGGTCGGCGTCGGCGATGACGCCTGGGCCCGGGCCATGACCCTGGTCGATGCCGGTGTCGACGTGCTGATCGTCGACACCGCCCACGCCCACAACCGCGGGGTGCTCGACATGGTGGCCCGCGTGAAGAAGACCGTGGGCGACCGCGTCGAGGTGGTCGGCGGCAACGTCGCGACCCGGGCCGCGGCCGCCGCTCTGGTGCAGGCCGGTGCCGACGCGGTCAAGGTCGGTGTGGGTCCCGGCTCGATCTGCACCACCCGCGTGGTCGCCGGCGTCGGCGCCCCGCAGATCACCGCCATCCTGGAAGCCGTCGCCGCCTGCAAGCCCTACGGCGTGCCGGTGATCGCCGACGGTGGTCTGCAGTACTCCGGTGACATCGCCAAGGCGCTGGCCGCCGGCGCGTCGACGGCAATGCTCGGATCGCTGCTGGCCGGCACTGCGGAATCGCCGGGTGATCTGATCTTCGTCAATGGCAAGCAGTTCAAGAGTTACCGCGGCATGGGCTCGCTGGGCGCCATGCAGGGACGCGGCGGTGGCAAGTCCTACTCCAAGGACCGCTACTTCCAGGACGACGTGCTGTCCGAGGACAAGCTCGTGCCCGAGGGCATCGAAGGCCGGGTGCCGTTCCGCGGTCCACTGGGCACGGTGATCCACCAGTTGACCGGCGGTTTGCGCGCGGCCATGGGCTACACCGGCTCGGCGACCATCGAGCAGCTGCAGCAGGCGCAGTTCGTCCAGATCACGGCGGCCGGGTTGAAGGAAAGCCACCCGCACGACATCACCATGACTGTCGAGGCCCCCAACTACTACACCCGCTGACTCGGTGGGGCAGGAGACTAAGAGCAGTCATGCGCGACATGGTTGAAATCGGCATGGGCAGAACCGCCCGCCGCACCTATGAACTCGACGACATCACGATCGTGCCCTCGCGGCGCACCCGGTCGTCCAAGGATGTTTCGACGGCCTGGCAGCTCGATGCCTACCGCTTCGAGGTTCCGGTCGTCGCGCATCCCACCGATGCGCTGGTGTCGGTGGAGTTCGCGATCGAGATGGGCCGCCTCGGCGGGCTCGGGGTGCTCAACGGCGAAGGGCTGATCGGTCGGCACGCCGATGTCGAGGAGAAGGTCGCCCAGGTCCTCGACATCGCCGCGACTGCCGACGATGACTCGGCCGCGATCCGGCTGCTGCAGCAGTTGCATGCCGCACCGCTGGACCCCGACCTGCTCGGCGCAGCGGTGGCCCGTATCCGCGAGGCCGGTGTGACCACGGCCGTGCGGGTCAGCCCGCAGAACGCCCAGGCGCTGACCCCGACCCTGGTGGCCGCCGGAATCGACCTGCTCGTCATCCAGGGCACCATCGTCTCCGCCGAGCGCGTGGCGTCCGACGGTGAACCGCTGAACCTCAAGACGTTCATCTCCGAACTCGACGTGCCCGTGGTGGCCGGCGGTGTGCTCGACCACCGCACCGCGCTGCACCTGATGCGCACGGGCGCGGCCGGTGTGATCGTCGGCTACGGCTCCACGGCCGGGGTCACCACCAGCGACGAGGTGCTCGGCATCAGCGTGCCGATGGCGACTGCGATCGCCGATGCGGCGGCCGCGCGTCGCGAATACCTCGACGAGACCGGCGGCCGTTACGTGCACGTGCTGGCCGACGGCGACATCCACACGTCCGGCGACCTGGCCAAGGCGATCGCCTGCGGTGCCGATGCCGTCGTGCTGGGCACGCCGCTGGCGGTCTCGGATGAGGCGCTGGGCGGCGGCTGGTTCTGGCCGTCGGCGGCGGCACACCCGTCGTTGCCGCGCGGCGCCCTGCTGCAGGTGGCCGTCGGGGAGCGGCCCGCCCTGGAGCAGGTGCTCAACGGCCCGTCCGACGATCCGTTCGGCTCGCTGAACCTGGTCGGTGGCCTGCGCCGGTCGATGGCCAAGGCTGGGTACTGCGACCTCAAGGAGTTCCAGAAGGTCGGCCTGACCGTCGGATCCTGATATCCGCCGAGCAGACAGAGAATCGCATTACCCGGGTGTGTTTGGTGCGAGTCTGTGTCTGCTCGCGGTCTTAACCGGCGAGGGGCGCTGCCGAGAGGTGATAGTCGATCCGCTCGGCGAGCTGACTGGGGTACCGACGGACATCTTCAGCCACCATCGGAATGACCGTCCACCCCTGCTCTTGGATGCCGGCGAACCGCTTCTTGTCGTCGATCATCTTGACTGGGCCGCTGTGCCAGTCCAGCCCCTCATACTCCGCGGCTACTCGCGCGTCGGGCCAAGCGAAATCGACTCGCCACGTCTCGCCGTTCCGGCCGCGGATCTCATGTTGAAGTTCGGGGCGCGGTAGCCCGTAGTCGATCATGACCAGCCTGGCCTCGCTTTCCATCGCGGATTCGGCCCGGCCATCGGCATATTGGAGGAGGTCTCGCACCGCCACGATGCCGCGCCGGCCGCGCTGCTCGCGCACTGTCTTGTCCAGGTCGGCGGCAGTGCACTGCAACGAATGAAGCGCGCCGTCCAATGCCGCGAGCGCTCGCGGTCGAGGTAGCTGCCGGGCGATCTCGACTGCCGTCCAGGCCGGGGCCGTCGCCAGCCGTCCGGAAATACGCCGCAGAGGCGCGCCCGACCGTTGGTGAACCATCAGGCCGACGCACGGTCGCACGCGGACACCTGGATCGAGCATGTGGATGGATGTCGTGTTCTCGAAGTCGAAGCCGTACAGCGTGGCGGCAGTTCCCATACATAGGACTGCTTCACCGCCTATGTAGAGGTCCAGCGCGGCCAGGCGCCCCCTCAGATCTGGCTTGGCCGCGGCATAGATGCCGTACCAAACTCGGGTGAGTGCACCCCTGCGCACCTGGACGTCCAGCTGCTGCCGCGTCATCACGGTCAACAACTGGCGGGTGGTCGCGAATCCACCGAGATCGTCCAACAGCGCCAGCGCCGTGGCGGTCACGGTCGATGCAGTCATGACCGAATCCTGTGCCGCCGCGCTCGTCGCGCGCCGCACTACTTCGGCCATTTGGGGATAGACCTCGGCTTGTGGATAACCCCTCGCCGCCGAGCAGACAGAGACTCGCACTGCACAGGCGCAAATCATGCGATTCTGTGTCTGCTCGCCGAGAACTCGTCTTTACAAGTTAGGGCCTCCTGTCTAGAAGTTACCTGCGGGTAGCGTCATACTGATCACATGAAGCCTGACTACGACGTCTTGGTGATCGGTTCTGGGTTCGGCGGCAGCGTGAGTGCGCTACGGCTGACGGAGAAGGGTTATCGGGTCGGTGTACTCGAAGCCGGCCAGCGGTTCGCCGATGCGGACTTCGCCAAGACCTCGTGGGACCTGCGGAAGTTCCTGTGGGCACCGCAGCTGGGCATGTACGGCATCCAGCGCATCCACCTGCTGCGGAACGTGATGATCCTGGCCGGCGCGGGGGTGGGCGGTGGATCGCTGAACTACGCCAACACCCTGTACGTGCCACCGGACCCGTTCTTCAACGACCCGCAGTGGAAGGACATCACCGACTGGCGCGCCGAGCTCATGCCGCACTACGACCAGGCACAGCGCATGCTCGGCGTGGTGAAGAACCCGACCTTCACCGACGCGGACCGCATCGTCAAAGAGGTGGCCGACGATATGGGTTGCGGGGACACCTTCGTCGCCACACCGGTCGGGGTGTTCTTCGGACCCGACGGCGAGATGACGCCGGGCAAGACTGTGCCGGACCCGTTCTTCGGCGGTGTCGGTCCGGCCCGCACCGGATGTATCGAGTGCGGCGAATGCATGACCGGCTGCCGGCACGGCGCCAAGAACACGCTCGTCAAGAACTACCTCGGGCTGGCCGAATCGGCTGGGGCGCAAGTGCATCCGATGACCACGGTGACGAGCTTCGAGCTGCGCGCCGATGGGCTGTGGGAGGTCACCACCGTACGGACCGGCAGCAAGCTGCGCCGTCACCGCAAGACCTTCACCGCTACACACCTGATCCTCGCCGCGGGCACGTACAACACCCAGAAGCTGCTGTTCAAGATGCGCGATACGGGAAGGCTTGCCAAGCTGTCCTCTCGTCTCGGCGTGCTGACCCGGACCAACTCCGAGTCCATCGTGGGCGCACAGACCCTCACGGTGACGCCCGGCATGGATCTGACGCACGGCGTGGCCATCACCTCATCGGTGCATCCCACCTCCGACACCCACGTGGAACCGGTGCGCTACGGCAAGGGCTCCAACGCGATGGGCCTGCTGCAGACGCTGATGACCGACGGCACCGGGCCGGCGGGTACCGACGTTCCTCGTTGGCGGCAGTTCCTCGATCAGGCCCGTGAGGATCCGGGCAAGCTGGTCCGGCTGCTGAACCCGCAGCGGTGGAGCGAGCGCACGGTGATCGCGCTGGTGATGCAGCACCTGGACAACTCGATCACCACCTTCACCAAGCGTGGGCCCGGGGGCAGGCGGGTGATGACGTCCAAACAGGGCCACGGCGAACCGAATCCGACGTGGATCCCGGTGGGCAACGAGTTCACCAGGCGGATGGCGGAGAAGGTCGACGGCGTCGCCGGCGGCACCTGGGGCGAGCTGTTCAACATCCCGCTGACCGCACACTTCCTCGGCGGGGCGGCCATCGGCGACAGTGCCGAGCACGGCGTCATCGACCCGTATCACCGCGTCTACAACTACCCGACGCTCTATGTCATGGACGGCGCCGCGATCTCGGCGAATCTCGGTGTGAACCCGTCGCTGTCGATCACGGCCCAGGCGGAACGCGCGGCGTCGTTGTGGCCGAACAAAGGGCAGGACGATCAGCGTCCGGGGCAGAATGAGCCGTACCGGAAACTGGCGCCGATCGCGCCCGAGCATCCCGTGGTCCCGACCGAGGCGCCCGCCGGGCTTCGGCGCCTGCCGATCGAGCCGGTCACCTCGGGCGGTTAGGCCTCGCCCCATTCCGGGTACGTAAACCCTTGCCGGACGGCGAGGTCCGGCCGGGAGGGGTGTGGCAGATGCGGAAGGCGTTCCACGACGAGTTGGCGGCACTGTGCACTCAACTCGCCGAGATGTGTGCACTGGCGGTGAGTGCGATGGAGCGGGCCAACGCGGCCCTGCTCGACTCCGACCTGTCTCTGGCCGAGCAGGTCATCGCCGATCACGAACACATCGTCGCGTACAACCGCCGCATCGAGGAGGCGGCGTTCCGTCTGCTGGCATTGCAGCAGCCGGTCGCCAGTGAGCTGCGGACGGTGGTGGGTTCGATGCACATCGCGGCCGATCTCGACCGGATGGGCGCGCTCGCGGTGCATGTCGCCGACATCTCGCGGTTACGCCATCCCGAGTGCGCCCTGCCCGATGAGGTGCGCGCGAGCTTCACCGACATGGGGTCGCAGGCGGTTCGGTTGGCGCAGACCGCGCAGGAGGTGCTGGTGTCGCGCGACCCAGACGCCGCTGCCCGGCTGCGCGATGAGGACGACGCCGTCGACGCCGAGCATCGCCACCTGTTCACTCTGCTGCTGGACCGTCAGTGGGAGGACGGAGTGTGCTCGGCCGTCGACGTCGCCCTGTTGGGCCGCTACTACGAGCGGTATGCGGACCACGCCGTGGAGATCGGCAAGCGGGTCATCTTCGAGGCCACCGGCGGCCGGCCCCTGCACAAGAAGCTGGCCTGAGCCGCATTACGGGGCGGCGGGGGAGGATTCGAGCAGCGCGGTGAACAGCCGGGTGAGGGTGTCGACATCGACCGTTCCCGGTTGCAGCACCTCCTCGGTGGCGATGCCGGAGATGATGGTGACCACCAGCTGGGCGAGTGCGGACAGCTGGTGACCGGGCAGCGTGGTGCCGGCTTGTTCGACGATCCGCAGGGCCTGATCGGCAGCCGCCCGGCGGCGCGCCACCAGGCGTTCGCGCAACTGGGGATCCCTTACCGCGCGCAGCCAGTACTCGATGAGCACGATCTGGTACTCGGTCTGGTCGTGTATCGAATCCAGCGTTGACCGGCTCAACGCCGAGGCGATCGCCGCGGTGTCGCCGTGTCCGCTGTCGAGCGCGGTCGCGATGAGCGCGCCGCGGCTCTCGAACTGCCGGTCCAGCAGCGCGAGGAACAACTCGTCCTTGGATTCGAAATTGGAGTACACCGCGCCCTTGGTGAATCCCGCGGCGTGGCCGATGGCGTCGATGGTGGCGCCGGCGAACCCTTCGGCCGCGAAAACCTTCAGCGCAGCATCCAGGATCCGGTCGCGCACCTCGTCTCGGGTGGGGCGGGTGCGTGCGGGTTTGACAGCCGACATGACCAACACAATACTCGCTAGTATCGTATGGATACCAGTGAGTATCGAAAGGTCTGAGATGGAAGACAGGGACGACGCCGAGCAGGTCCAGGCGTCTGAGACGGACGACGTGCAGGACACGCCGGAGATCGTCGCGTCCGGGCTGGGGGTCGATGGCGAGCACGGCCCCCTGTTCTGCGACATCGACCTCGAACTCACCCCGGGATTCCATGCCATCCAGATGCCTGGTGGTTGGGGCCAGACCGCCCTGCTGCTGACACTGGCCGGGCGTCTGAAACCCACTCACGGCACCGTCACGGTCCGCGGCGAAACGGCACCGCCAGCGATCCGGCGGCACTGCGCGATCGCGGCCTTCGCCGATATCGACGAGCTGGAGGACTCGGTCACCGTGCAGACGGTGCTCGCCGAGCAGCGTCGGTGGCTGGCCCCGTGGTACCGCCGGGTCCCGATCGGGGCCGGCGAATCCGCACTGAGCGAGGTGTTCGGCAATCTGGAGCCGCCCGCCGGCGACACCTACATCAGTGAACTGTCCGACCTCGAACTGTTCCTGCTGAAAGTCACCCTGGCGCTGTTCTCGAACCGCCCGATCCTGGTGGTCGGCGATCTCGAGCAGGTGCGGGACAACTCACGACGCGCGATCGCCGTCGAACGACTCGGCGCCATCGCCACCCAGCGCAGTGTCATTGTCGGCGTGACCAATCCGCTCGGTGCCGAAGCCCCCGACCACGGTCTGCACGACCACCGCATCCTGACCGGAAAGGAATGAAGACGGTGAAAAGTCTTGGCGCAAAAGGCTGCTCCCCGGCTGCCGGTCTCGCCTTCGGCTCGGAAATCAAACGCTTCGGCCGCAGCCGCATGACCCGGGCCGCGATCGTGGTGCTCATGCTGCTGCCGTTGGTGTATGGCGCGCTGTACCTCTGGGCGTATTGGGATCCCTTCGGTCAGGTCGACAAGATGCCGGTGGCTCTGGTCAATTCCGATCGGGGGGCGGTGGTTTCGGGTCAGCAGGTCAACGTCGGCTCGGAGATTGCCAAGAGCTTGACCGACGATGCCAGCCTGAACTGGCATGTGGTGGACGACGACGAGGCGCGCGAGGGCGTCGAGCACGGCAAGTACTACTTCATGCTTGAGCTTCCCCCCGACTTCAGTGAGGCGATCGCCTCACCGCTGACCGGCAACCCCAAGCAGGCCAACCTGAACGCGGTCTACAACGACGCGAACAACTACATCTCGTCGAACATCGGTCGCACCGCGATCGATCAGGTGCTCAATGCGGTGTCGACGCGGATCTCGGGCCAGGCGGTCAACCAGGTGCTCTCGGTTGTGGTCAGCTCCGGAGCAGGCATCAAGCAGGCCGCAGACGGTGCGGCCCAACTCGCCGACGGGGCAGGGAAAGTCGACGACGGCGCCGGCCAGTTGACGACCGGGTTGCACACCGCGCGGTCCGGTTCGGCCCAGCTGGCCACCGGTGCCAAGCAGCTCTCCGACGGAATCACCAAGGCCACCGATCCGTTGGTCGCGGTGACCTCGGCGCTGTCGAAGGTCGGCGGCGACACGCAGAAACTCGAAGACGGCACCGTCGCGCTACGGCAGGCCAATGACCAGATCGGTGCCATCACCGGCGCACAGGATTCGGCCGCGACAGCCCTGACCTCGGTGATCGATCAACTCTCGGCCAGCCCGGATCCCATCGCCAACAACGCCGCCGGAACTCTGCGGGGTGTTCAGGATGATCTTCGGGCCCACCAGTTCACCCCGCAGATCCGCCAGCAGCTCACCGACGCGGAGAACGCGGCGATTTCGATGACCTCCTCCCTGCGCAATCCGGGCAGCCCGCTGAACTCCGCGCTCGATCAGGTGGGCAGCAAAAACTCTGATCTCAACGCCAAGCTGACCCAGCTGCGCAGCGGAGCCCAGCAGCTGGCCGCCGGAAACGCCGAACTGGCCAGTGGCATAGCCAAACTCGACACCGGTGCCGGGCAGCTGAAATCCGGGACCGCGCAGCTGCGCTCCGGATCGGCCGAGTTGGCCACCAAACTCGCCGACGGTGCCGGCCAGGTGCCCGATTGGACGCCCGCCCAGAAGGAAGCGATCGCCGACACCATCGGCGGGCCGGTTCACCTGCAAAACTCGGCCGAGAACGCCGCACCGAACTTCGGCACCGGGATGGCGCCGTTCTTCATCACTCTCGCCCTGTTCTTCGGTGCGCTCGTGCTGTGGATGGTGTTGCGGCCGTTGCAGAACCGTCCGATCGCCGCGGAGGTGCTGGCGATCCGGGTGGTGCTCGCCAGCTACGTGCCCGCCGCGGTGATCGGGATATTCCAGTCGATCATCCTGTATTGCGTGGTGCGGTTCGCCCTCGGCATGCAGGTGGCGCATCCGGTCGCGATGCTGGGCTTCATGATGCTGGTGTCCTGCGCCTTCGTCGCCGCGACGCAGGCGATCAACGCCTTGGTCGGCCCCGCAGTGGGCCGGGTGCTGCTGATGGCGCTCCTCATGCTGCAGTTGGTGAGCGCCGGCGGCATGTATCCGGTGGAGACCACCTCAAGGCCGTTCCAGGCGTTCCACAACTACGACCCGATGACATACGGCGTCAATGGATTACGCCAGCTCATTCTCGGCGGGATCGACCACCGGCTCTGGCAGGCGATCATCACACTGCTGGTGATCTGGGTCGGCGCCCTGACCGTCTCGTCGCTGTCGGCCCGGCGTAACAGGCTGTGGAATATGACCAGGTTGATGCCCGCGATCAAGATGTGACTCAGACCGCCTGCAGCAGAGCGGCATCCGCGAGTGGGCGGCTGGACTGCCCGTGGATGTCGACGGGCACGTCGCCGGCGAGCGTCACGCGGTGCATCACGCGGCGCTGGTTGTCGTAGTCGTCCACCGCGCGGTGCTGCGTGGCCCGGTTGTCCCAGATCGCGACGTCACCCGGCGCCCAGTTCCAGCGAATGGTATTTTCCGGCAGCGTGATTCGACGCTGGAGCAACTCGAGCAGGGCGGCCGATTCATGGCTGTCCAGACCCAAGAAGCCGCGGGTGAAGTCGCCGGCCACCAAGGTGCGCTCGCCGGTCTCGGGATGTACCCGCACCACCGGGTGCTCGGTGCGGAAATCGGGCTTCTCGAACGCCTCGCGCATCTGTTGCTGTTCCTCGGTCAAATTGGCGACCGGCGCTGCTGCGTAGTCGAAGCGGTTGCTGTGGACCGCCCACAGGTTCTCGGTGAGGGCTTTGAGCGGTGCGGGCAGCTGGTCATAGGCGGCGGCGGTGGAGGCCCACAGAGTGGATCCGCCGTACTCGGGCAGCTTCACCGCGCGCAGGATCGAGATGGCGGGGTAGTCCGGCACGAAGGTGACGTCGGTGTGCCAGCGCGTGGCCTTGGCGTACTCCGAGTCCAGCGGCGTGATGATCGGGGCGTCCAGATGTTTGAGCGCATGGTGGCCGATGGGTTTGCCCAGGAGTCGGGCGAAGGCCTGGTGCTCTTCGTCGGTGAGGTGGTGCTGGCCGCCGAAGAAGATCACTTTGTGTTCCAGTAGCGCGCGCCGGATCTCGGCGACAGTACTGGCGTCGAGATCGCCCCCCAGTTGCACGCCCTCGATGCGAGCGCCGATGCGGCTGCCGAGCTTCTTGACGGTGATGGCGGTGGTGGAGGAAGCGGTCATCTGATTCGTCCTTTGCGCTGGTGGGAACAACTGTAGTCAGGTGACTACACCTGCATGTGGGCTAGTGTAACCGGATGACTACACCGACGCCACCGGCCAAGGGCGCGGCCAGTCCCGTAGGCCGTGACGAGGTGGTGGCCGCCGCGTTGACGGCGGCGGCGGAGCTCTTCGCCGAGCGGGGAGTGTCCGCCACGTCGATCCGGGACATCGCCGCCAGGTCCAAGGTCAACCACGGGCTGATCTACCGGCACTTCGGCACCAAGGAGCAGTTGGTCGGAGCGGTCCTGGACCACCTGGGCGCGCGCCTCACCACACTGTTGGACGACGGCGGCCCGGCCGACGAGATCGAGCGGAACATGGACCAGCACATGCGGGTGATGGCCAGGGCACTGCTGGACGGCTTCCCGATCGGCCGACTGCAGACACGTTTCCCAGGTGTCACCAGGCTGCTCGGGGAGGTGCTACCCCGGTTCGATGACGAGCGCATGGGACGATTCGCTGTCGCCAATGCGGTTGCCTTGCAATTGGGTTGGCGATTCTTCGAACCATTCCTCAAGGCAGCGTCGGGTCTCGATTCGATCAATGACGACGAGGTTCGCGCCGCGGTGAACGCCGAGATCGCGCAGATCCTCGATCCCGGCACCTCGACTACGGGCTAGTCAGCCGCCGTTGCGCACCGCCGATTCGACCTTCTCGCCGAGTTGCTTGTCGACGTTCTTCCAATACTCGAAGGCGCGTTCCAGGACGTGCTCGGAGACGCCCTTCGACAGGTGGCCGGCGATGTTCGAGACCAACCGGGCCCGCGCCGCGTCATCGAGCACGTCGCGCACCATCGTCCCGGCCTGCCCCCAGTCGTCGTCCTCGGCGTGCAGTGTGTACGCGGCGCGGACCATGTCACCGTCGGCGCGCCACAGCGATTCGCCGGCGCGGGCCGGGTCGGCCTTCGGGCCGCCGTATGAGTTCGGCGCGTACACCGGATCGGACACGTTCTTGATCCGCATGGCGCCGTCCTTCGAGTAGCTGTTCACCTCGACCTTCGGCGCGTTGACCGGAATCTGCTTGTAGTTGGTTCCCAGTCGGTGTCGGTGCGCATCGGCGTAGGAGAAGTCGCGCGCCAGCAGCATCTTGTCGGGGCTCAGCCCGGTTCCGGGGACCCGGTTGTTCGGCTCGAAGGCCGCCTGCTCGATCTCGGTGTGATAGTCGGTGACGTTGCGGTCCAGCGTCAGGGTGCCCACGTCGATCAGGGGGTAGTCGCCGTGCGGCCATACCTTCGTCAGGTCGAACGGGTTGAACCGATAGTTCTTGGCCTCGTCGAACGGCATGATCTGCACTTTCAGTGACCAGGTGGGGAACTCGCCGCGCTCGATCGCGTCGTACAGGTCGCGCTGGTGAGCGTCGCCGTCGATGCCGGCCATCTCGTCGCCTTCGGCTTGCGTGAGGAACTCGACGCCCTGGTCGGTCTTGAAGTGGTATTTGACCCAGAAGATCTCGCCGGCGGCATTGATCCAGCTGTACGTGTGACTGGAATAGCCGTTCATGTGGCGCCAGTCTTTGGGGATGCCACGGTCGCCCATCAGCCAGGTCACCTGATGTGCGGATTCGGGCGAGAGCGTCCAGAAATCCCACTGCATATCGTGATCGCGCAGGTTGTTGGCCGCACGCCGCTTCTGGGAACGGATGAAGTGCTGAAACTTCAACGGATCGCGCATGAAGAACACCGGGGTGTTGTTGCCGACCATGTCGAAGTTGCCCTCGGTGGTATAGAACTTGGTCGCGAATCCTCGGGGATCGCGCCAGGTGTCTGGGCTGCCGCGCTCACCGGCCACCGTCGAGAATCGGGTCAGGGTATCGGTTTTGACACCCGGCTGGAACAACGCGGCCTTGGTGTACGCGCTGACGTCATTGGTCACCTCGAAATGGCCGAAGGCCCCGCCGCCTTTGGCGTGCGGCTGGCGCTCCGGGATGCGTTCGCGATTGAACATCGCCATCTGCTCGATCAGGTAGTTGTCCTGCAGCAGGATCGGTCCGTCCGGGCCGATCGTCAGCGAATGTTCGTCGCTGGACACCGGAATTCCGGCATCGGTGGTTGTCGGCTTGGGCTGGGTACCGGTCACCCCGTCGCTCCTTTCGCAGTTCAGCGGACGATTCGCGCGCGGCGATACCCCCGCTGTCACCTAATAGGGGCCGTGTACCCCACGACGTTCTGACGCCAAACCTGCCCGGGCGATTCTCACTGACCGGGTTGGCCGGTGCGGCGCCGTACCGGCTCGCGGCCGCGCGGCTGGGGCGGGGGAGGCAGCAGCGGATGCCGGGGCTTTACGCCCACGATGGTCGGCGCGCGGGTGGTCAGTTGCACTTCGTCCCCGGCGTGGCGGATGGTCAGCGACCCGTCGGGTCCGTCGCGCAAGGTGTAGGTGACGTCGCGGTGGTTGGCCTGCACGGTGATCCGGAATCCCTTCCATCGCAGGCGGAACCGTAGGCATGAGATACCGTCGGGCAGGTGCGGGTCGAGTGAGAGGAAGCCCTCGTCGTCGCGCAGCCCGCCGAAGCCGGCCACCAGTGCCGTCCATGCGCCGGCCAATGAAGCCATGTGCAGCCCGTCGCGGGTGTTCTGGTGCAGATCACGCAGATCGATCAGGGCGGCCTCGTAGGCGTAGTCGTGGGCCAGCTCGAGATGGCCGACCTCGGCGCACATCACCGCCTGGGTGCAGGCTGACAGGGACGAGTCGCGCGTGGTGCGCCGCTCGTAGTAGTCGACGTTGCGGGCCTTCTGTTCCGGCGTGAACGCGTGACTCTGCCATTGCATGGCCAGCACCAGATCCGCCTGCTTGAGCACCTGGGCCGGATACAGCCGGACATAGGGTTCGTGTAGCAAGAGCGGATAGCTGGTGTTGGCGGAGAAATTCCATTCCGCCAGAGTCGTGAAGCCTTGGCATTGCGGGTGCACGCCCAGCTCGTCGTCGTAGGGTATGTGGGCGGCGTCGGCGGCGTCGCGCCAGGCCGCGGTCTCCTCGGTGGTCACACCCAATGCGTAGGAGGCGTCGGGGTGGCGTGTGCACGCATCGGCTGCCACCCGAAGATTGTGTGCGGCCATCAGATTGGTGAAAACGTTGTCGCGGACTACTGCGGTGTACTCGTCGGGGCCGGTCACGCCGTCGAGGTGCCAGATCCCATGGCGGTCATGGTGTCCCAACGACATCCACAGCCGGGCAGTCTCGACCAGGACCTGCAGGCCGCATTCCTGCTCCAGCGAATCATCGCCGGTGACAACGCGATAGCGCTCGAAGGCGGCGGTGATGTCAGCGTTGATGTGCCATGCGGCCGTGCCGGCGGGCCAGTACGCCGAGCACTCCTCGCCCCGGATGGTGCGCCACGGGAAGCTCGCACCTTTCAGGTCGAGCTGCTGCGCACGCTCGCGGGCCATGTCCAACGTCGAGGCCCGCCACCGCAGCGCGTCGGCGGCAGCCTGGGGTTTGGTATAGGTAAGCACCGGCAGCACGAAACCTTCTGTGTCCCAGAAGGCGTGGCCATCATAGCCGGTGCCGGTCAGTCCCTTACCGGCGATGGCGCGGCGTTCGGCACGGGCACTGGCCTGCAGCACGTGGAACAACCCGAATCGCACCGCTTGCTGACAGTCCGGATCACCCTCGACCTCTACGTCGGCGCAGTCCCAGAACTCGTCGAGATACGCGCGCTGAGAATCCAGCAGACCTTGCCAACCGCTGTAGCGGGCGCCGGTGATCGCCGCGGCGGCCTGATCGCGCAGGGCGGGACGGGACCGCAGGCTGGACCACCCGTAGCCCAGGTATTTGACGATGCGCAGCTTCTGGCCGGGCCGCAGTCCGCAGATCACCGTGGTCCGGGCCAGGTCGTCGCGGGCGTCGGTGCTCACCTCCACGCGGCCGGGTACCTCGACGTCATGGTCCATCGCAGCTGCCATCATCAGCCCACTGCCGATGGTGCGGTGCACCAGAAGTGCACCGCTGTCGGTGTTTTCGTGGTGCACCGCGTGCAGCGGGTGTTTGAGCACCGCCGAGACGCGCGGGTCGTCGGATGTCTCTGGTTGGTCTTCGTTGGTGACGAGCTCGGATTGCACTGTCACCCGGACGAATTCATCGAGCGCCTCGACGCTGTACTCGATGGCGGCGACGCCGCGATGCGCGAACGACACCAAACGGGTGGAGATCACCTTGACCTGTTTTCCCGCCGGGGAACGCCAATGGGCGTAGCGGGTGAGAGTTCCGGCGCGCAGGTCCAGGGTGCGCTCATGATCGATCAGCTCGCCGTAGCGCACGTCGAAGGGCTCGTCATCGACCAGCAGGCGCAGCAGCTTGCCGTTGGTGACGTCGACGACGGTCTGCCCGGCCTCGGGGTACCCGAATCCGGCTTCGGCATAGGGCAATGGGCGCACCTCGAAGAACCCGGCCAAGTATGTCCCGGGCAGGCCGTACGGTTCGCCCTCGTCGAGGTTGCCGCGCAGGCCGATATGACCGTTGGACAGCGCGAACAGCGACTCGGATTGAGCCAGCAGATTGAGGTCCAAACGGGTTTCGCGCACCTGCCATGGTTCTACCGGGTATGCGTCGTGGGTGATCATCATGGCGCTACATCAACTCCGCCAGGTCGGTGACGACGATGTCGGCGCCGTCGCGGCGCAGTTGCTCGGCCTGTCCCACGCGGTCCACACCGACCACGAAACCGAACTTTCCGGCCCGGCCGGCGGCGACCCCGGCCAGCGCGTCCTCGAACACGGCGGCGTGCGCGGGGGAGACGCCGAGGAGTTCGGCGGCGCGCAGGAAGCTGTCTGGCGCCGGCTTGCCCGGAATGTTCTCGTCGCGCATCGTCACTCCGTCCACCCGTTGTTCGATGTATTTGTCCAAACCGGTGATCCTGAGCACCTCCTCGGTGTTCGCGCTGGAGGACACCACGGCGCGGCGAAAGCCCGCCTCGGCCACGGCCTGCAGATAGCGCCGCGATCCTTCGAACACCTCGACCCCGCCTTTGTGCAGCGTGTGGTGGAACATCGCGTTCTTCCGGTTGCCCAGTCCCTCGATGGTGTCGGCGTCGGCGGGATCATCGGGTGCGCCCTCGGGCAGTTGGATTCCGCGGCTCGCCAGGAATGACCGGACGCCGTCCTCTCGGCGCTTGCCGTCCACGTAGTTCAGGTAGTCGGCGTCGATGTCGAAAGCGGTGAACGTCTCACCGGTGCGTTCGGCCCGGCCTTTGAGGTACTGGTCGAACATGGTCTTCCAGGCCTTCTTGTGCACGCTGGCGGTATCTGTCAGCACGCCATCGAGGTCGAACAGGCAGGCGGTGATCTGCTCGGGCAGGCCCGGCATGGGCACCTCACTTTCGCCGACGTCCCCTCCATCATGTGTAGTCGCCGGGCGAGCGGTGTGTTCAAACACGGCTTCGGCGTGTTTGAAGTCCGGGCAGATGTAGAACCACCACCCTGCCGATGGGCTGGCGCGGCGGGGTGAGGCCGACGATAGAGTCGCAACAGATTGATCTAGCGGGGTAATCTGTCCTTGTGCCTCCCACTTCCTCAACCGCCGGTAAGCCGGTTGAAACGCGAGTTCGCCTGCTGGAGTCCGCTACGGATCTGTTCAGTCGGCAGGGCTTCGGGGCAACCGGGATCAAAGCGGTCCTGGCGGCGGCCGTGGCGCCCTACGGGTCGCTGTACCACTTCTTCCCGGGCGGTAAGCAGGAACTCGGCGCTGCCGCGCTCACCTATGGTGGCCAGCGTTGCCGGGAACTGCTCGAATCGGTATACCCGGTCGACTCGGACGTTGTGGAGGCGACCGCGGACTCGTTCGTGCGAGCCGCGAAATTACTTGAGGACACCGACTACGGTTGCGCCTGTCCGATCGCCACAATCGCGTTGGAAGTGGCGAACAATGACGAACTGATGCGGGCCTCGGCCGCTGAGGCATTCGAATCGTGGCTGGAAGTACTCGAGCGGCGTTTCACGGCTGCCGGGATGTCTGCCGAGCGTGCCCGCGATGTCGCGGTTGAGGTCTTCTGCCTCATCGAAGGGGCGGTGTTGTTGTCACGCACGACGCGCTCGCCGGTGCCTGTGCTAACAGCCGGGCGGGCCGCAGCCAACGCCGTCGCCGCCGGGCTCTCCGACGCTCCCAAGGGGCGGGGCCGGGGCAAGGCCGCTCAAGCCTCCCGCTGAAACGAACCAGATCTGATTGGGAGTGTCCCAACCAGATTCAGCTTTGGCGTGTGGTCACATATCTGGGGCCGACGCTCAGGCGCCGCTTCGGAGCTGTTGATCGCCTGTTGTACTGGCGCATCGAGCAGGCTCTGACCTGCCCACTAGACTGTTGCGGTGGCATCTGCATCTCCCCGTCCCGTCCTCGTCGTCGACTTCGGCGCTCAGTACGCACAGCTGATCGCGCGCCGGGTCCGTGAGGCCCGGGTCTTTTCCGAGGTCATCCCGCATACCGCCACGGTCGAGGAGATCAAGGCCAAAGATCCGCAGGCCGTCGTGCTGTCCGGTGGCCCGGCCAGTGTCTACGCCGAGGGTGCTCCACGCCTGGACCCTGCGTTGTTCGATCTCGACGTTCCGGTGTTCGGCATCTGCTACGGGTTCCAGGCCATGGCCCAGGCGCTGGGCGGCACCGTCGAACACACCGGGACCAGCGAGTATGGGCGCACCGAGCTCAACGTGGCGGGCGGTGACCTGCATTCTGAGCTGCCCGTCAGCCAGCCGGTGTGGATGAGCCACGGCGACGCGGTCACGGCCGCGCCGGAAGGCTTCGAGGTCGTCGCCTCCAGCGCCGGCGCCCCGGTCGCCGGCTTCGAGAACCGGGCCCGCCGCCTGGCCGGCGTCCAGTACCACCCAGAGGTTCTGCATTCCCCGCACGGCCAGCAGGTGCTGAGCCGCTTCCTGCATGAATTCGCCGGTATCGGTGCGACTTGGACCCCGGCAAACATCGCCGAACAGCTGATCGAGGCGGTCCGCGCGCAGATCGGTGACGGCCAGGCCATCTGTGGGCTGTCCGGTGGCGTCGACTCCGCGGTGGCTGCCGCGCTGGTGCAACGCGCCATCGGGGACCGGCTCACGTGTGTGTTCGTCGACCACGGCCTGCTACGGGCCGGAGAGCGGGCGCAGGTGCAGCGCGATTTCGTCGCCGCGACGGGTGCCAAGCTGGTGACCGTCGATGTCGCCGACCGCTTCCTGGAGGCACTGTCCGGGGTGACCAACCCCGAGGGCAAGCGCAAGATCATCGGCCGGGAGTTCATCCGTGCGTTCGAGGGTGCGGTACGCGACACCCTCAGCGAGGCGGACATCGACTTCCTGGTGCAGGGCACGTTGTACCCCGATGTCGTGGAATCCGGTGGCGGTACCGGCACGGCCAACATCAAGAGCCATCACAACGTCGGCGGTCTGCCCGACGACCTGAAGTTCAAGCTCGTCGAGCCGCTGCGCCTGCTGTTCAAGGACGAGGTGCGCGCGGTGGGCCGTGAGCTGGGCCTGCCCGAGGAAATCGTTGCCCGCCAACCATTCCCGGGTCCGGGTCTGGGCATCCGCATCGTCGGCGAGGTGACGGCTGACCGGCTGGACACCCTGCGACGCGCCGATGCGATCGCCCGCGAGGAGCTGACCGCCGCCGGCCTGGACCAGCAGATCTGGCAGTGCCCGGTGGTGCTGCTGGCCGACGTGCGTTCGGTGGGTGTGCAGGGCGACGGACGTACCTATGGTCACCCGATCGTGCTGCGCCCGGTGTCCAGTGAGGACGCCATGACCGCCGACTGGACCCGGGTTCCTTACGAAGTGCTGGAACGGATTTCGACCCGGATCACCAATGAGGTGCCCGAGGTCAACCGAGTGGTGCTGGACGTCACCAGCAAGCCGCCGGGCACCATCGAGTGGGAGTGACCTCTACTGGTCGGCAGGGTTGGTGGCAGCCTTCTCGACGTACTCGGTCAGCATCTGACTGACCACGGATTCGATGGTCGACTCGATCGAGGCGGCCAGCGTCGCGCTGACCGCGGACACCGCCTGCGTGCGGAACTGGATCAGCATCGTGATCAGCTCGGCCACTTCGGTATCGGCGGGCAGGGACTCGCCGGGCTTGATCTTCTCGGACACCTGCTCCACGCCCGCCTGCACCAGGATCGAACTGATCTGATCCAGGAGCGGCACCACCTGCTCGTGCACGTTGATCAGCGTGTCGATCGGCACGCCGTACCGCCGTACCTCGTTGAACGCCTCGATTAGCTTGGGGCGCACGATGATTGCCTCATCCGAGGACTTTTCAAGCTTGATCACGCCGTTGCCGACCAGTCTGTCGAACCCGGCCTCGTCATCGACCAGACGCCGGGCCTCGGCCACCGGCATGCGTTGTGGCTTCTCGGTCGCCCAGTTCCCGGCGATGGCGTCCTCCAGGCCGAGGACGTCGCCGATGTCCTTGCCCTGCTCCCAGGCCGACAGCATCTCGTGGACATGGGCGATGTTGTAGCCCCGGTCCAGCATGGAGGTGATCAGCCGCAACCGGGTCAGGTGGGTGTCGTTGAACAACGCGATGCGGCCGACCCGCAGCGGCGGGTGCAGCAGTCCCCGGTCGCGGTACACCCTGATGTTGCGGGTGGTGGTGCCGGCCAGCCGCGCAAGTTCGTCGATCCGGTATTCGCCGGACGCCGCGGCGCCGTGCGGCTGTACGGCGGCGTCGAAGAGTTGTGACACCGCCGTTTCGATGACGTCTCGTGATCCGCGCCGGATCTGCCGTGGGGCCCGGCGCAGACCGGTGAGGATCGTCGAGATGGCGCCCGCCGGCTGCCGGGGCTGCTTGGCTGCCATCAGGCCGAGGAGCTGATCGCGACACGCGCCTCGCGCGCCGCTACGTCATAGTCGCCGAGCCGGAAATCCCGCATCTGTCGAAGATACTGGGTCGCGGTGCCCGGATACATCGACGCGTTGAATCCGTCGGCGGTCAGGTACCAGCTGGTGCATCCCGACATCCAGGTCGTCTTCGTCAGCCGCTGCTGCAGCCGGGTGTTGTGCCGGTCCTGAACGTCGGACCGTACGTCGAGGTAGCGCAGATTCTTGCGGAGGATCGTGCGGATGCCGGTCACGGCGTAGTCGATCTGGCCCTCGACGTAGACCAGCAGGGAGTTGTGTCCCGGCCCGGAGTTGGGTCCGGTCATCAGGAACAAGTTCGGGTACCCGTGGACGTTGATGCTCTTGTACGCCTGGGCACCGCCCTTCCATTCGTCGGCCAGGGACCGGCCACCAAGCCCGGTGACCGGATAAGGCGGTCCGGTGAGGTGCACGTCGAAGCCGGTGGCGAACACGATCGCGTCGAGGTGGTGTTCGATGCCGTCGCTGGTGCGGATGCCCACCGGGCTCATCGTGGCGATGGGCCAGTCGATCAGCTTGCAGTTGTCGCGCTGCAGCGCGGGGTAGTAGTCGCTGGAGACCAGCATGCGTTTGCACCCCGGCGTGAAGTCGGGGGTCAGCTGCCTGCGCAGCCACGGGTCGGAAACCTGGCGGCGCAGATGCGCCTTGCCGAGCCGGGCGACCAGCCCGGTCAGCGGGGTGTCCCACACCATCGCCGTCGCACTCGCTTCATGGCCCCAGAACAGGAACTGGCGGGCGAGCTGTTGTGCGGCAGGAACTTTCGCGAACAAGGTGCGCGCGACCGGGGGAGTGGCGATGTCCAGGCGCGGGATCACCCAGCCCGGGGTGCGTTGGAACACCTTGACGAAGCCCGCGGTCTTGACCAGCTCCGGGATGATCTGCACGGCGCTGGCGCCGGTGCCGATGACGGCGACGCGCTTGCCGGTGAAGTCGTAGTCGTGATCCCAGTTGGCACTGTGGATCTTGTGGCCACGGTAAGTCTCCAACCCGCGGATGTCGGGCCACTTGTGGTCAGGTAGCGGGCCGGAGGCCAGTACCACCGTGCGCGCGTGAAACCGCTTGCGGCCCGTGGTCTTCACCGTCCAGATGCCCTCGGCTTCCTCGAACGACAGGCCGTTGACCTCGATCCCGAACTGGATACGCCGGCGCAGGTCGAAGGTGTCGACCATGTCCTCGATGTGCTGGCGGATCTCGTCGGCCGGGGAGTAGGCCCGTGACCAGTCCGGGTTCTTGACGAATGAGAACGAGTACAGCAGTGACGGGATATCGCATGCCGCACCGGGATAGGTGTTGTCGCGCCAGGTGCCGCCGACGCGGTCCGAGCGATCCAGGATCACGAAGTTGTCGACGCCGGCCTCGATGAGTTTGATCGCGGTGCCGATGCCGGTGAATCCGGCGCCGACGATCAGGGTGTCGTAGGTGCGCATGTCAGGCCGCCGGCTCGTGGGTCAGCTCTTTGAACCAGCTGGGTATCGGCCGCAGCAGGGTCTTGGGATAGCGGTCGGATGCCCACACCATCGGGTTCGCGATCCAGTGGTAAGGATGGCGTGGGTTGGTGACCATCCGGCCGTGCAGCTTGAGTAGCTGATAGGTCGGGACGCGCCAGGTGTACTCACCACGGCTGCCGATCTCCTTGAAGCGCATCATCGCCTTGTACAGTTTTTCCGGCTGTAGGCCCATGTCGACGATGTTGTTGCGCATCCGGTTGAGCAGGGGCACGTACATCAACGTGCCGATGATCACGCCCGGGGACGCTACGTTCCCGACGAACTCGACCGCCAGCCGCCGCACGGTGGAGTTGCCGATCATGTTGAGCACCTCGAAATCGACCGCGATGTGCCGGGATTCGTCGTTGTTGATCTTTTCGAAGACTTGATGACAGATCGGGTCGTCGACCTCTTCGAGCAGGAACTTCAGCAGCGCGCCGTCGAGTGCCACTTCGAGCATGGGGATGACGGTTCCGAGCACCGACAGCGACATGTTGTCGGAGAAGGTGTCCAGCCACTCGATGGCCAACCGGATGTTGACGTTCGGTTCGGGCATCTCGCCGTCTTCGAGCATTCCCCAACGCTTCATCAGCGCCAGTTCGGCATTGGCGTGCCGCTGCTCTTCGGCGTGGAAGTAGCGGTAGATCTCGGCGATGGTCGGGTTCGGTGCCTTCTTCGCCAGGGCGGCGAATCCACGCGCACCGACGTTCTCGATCCAGCACAGATCGGCCATGAAGGCCTTGAGCTTGGGCCGCATCTCATCGGTGATGGTCTCCGCACCCGGGGCCTCCCAGTCGATGTCGGCCAAGGCCCATTGACGGTCCTTGATCTTCGCCAGCATTCGTTCCATATCCATGGCCATGGCTAAACCTCCTGGTGGGTGCGGACGTGAGGAGCAGAATGATCGTCTGCGATGCGCGTCGCTATTCCTACCGCGCGGGTGTACACGGTCGGGGTGAGTCGTTTGATGCCCCAACCGATCCGGGCATCGGGTTGCGGCATGCAGTACAGGCCGCCGCGGTCGTTGGTATCCAGACACATCCGGGCGACCCGTTCGGGGGAGAAACCGGTCCAGCGCATGAGCCGGTCGGCCAGTTGCGTGGATTGTGCTGTGATTCGGCCTGCTTCGACGATGTTGGTCTTGACGAATGTCGGGCACAACACCGTCACGTTGATGCCGGTACCGGACAACTCGGCGGCCAGGGTCTCTGACAGCGACAGGGTTCCCGCCTTGCTCACGTTGTAGGCGGCCATTCCCGGAGCCGCGCCGAACGCGGCGGCCGAGGCGACGTTGATGATGCCGCGCGGCTGGTCCGTGTCCGCGGCGCGCAGAATCGGGGTGAACACGTGGCATCCGTGGATCGGGCCCCACAGGTTGATGCCGAGGACCCAGTTCCAGTCGTCGATGCTGACCTCGCCGATGGGTTGTCCGCCCGCGCCGACGCCGGCGTTGTTGACGACGAGGGAGGGCGGTCCGTCGAACCAGGCTTGGGCGGTATCGGCGAGGTGGGCGACTTCCTCGATCTGCGAGACATCACAGCGCAGCGCGGTGGCCTGCCCGCCGTCGGTGACGATGGCCTCGGCGGTGGCGCGGGCGGAGGCCTCGTCGATGTCGCTGCACACCACCCGGCCACCGCGGGCGGCCAGCTCGCGGGCGAAAGCGGCGCCGATGCCGCTGCCCGCGCCCGTGACGACGGCATCGGCGTGCCGGCTGCGTTTGCGGCCCGAGCCGAAGATGTTCATCTGACGACCTCGATGGTGTTGTGGCGCAGGGATTCCGAGATGAATCCTGCGGCCTGTTGCATGGCCGGGACGGCTTCCGGGCTGAGCCGGGGTAGCGCCTGGAACACGTGCACCTGATCCGGCCACACCTGCAGTTCGGCATCGCCGCCTGCGGCACGGATGTCGGTATCGAGAACGCGGGCGTCGCCGAGAAGCATCTCGGCGCCTCCGGCTTGGATCAGGGTTCGCGGCAGCGCCCGTCCGCCCGCGACATCCAGCTTCAATCGCGGATGGCTGACATCTACTCGTCCGCAATACAACTCGACCAGTCGCGCCGCGTCGGCCACGCGGATCGCCGGGTCGGGGCGCAGACTCTCGCAGGCGCGGGCGGTCGTGAATGTCAGGTCGATCAGCGGGGAGAACAGCACGAGCCCGGCGGGGTGGGCCACGTCGGGCTGCAGTAGCAGATCTACGGCGAGATGCCCGCCGGCGGAGTCACCCGCCATCACGATGCGGTCCGGACGAAGCCCGCGTTCGGTGCACAGCCAATCCCAGCCCGCACGGACGTCGGTGGCGGCGGCGGGGAACCGGTGTTCGGGAGCCAGGCGGTAGTCGACACAGAACACGGGCAGTCCGGTCAGGCGCGACAGCCACGCAGTGAGCCGCCGGTGTGTCCGCGGCGAGCACAGTACGAATCCGCTGCCGTGCAGGTAGTAGATGGCACGCTCACCTTCGGTCACCCCCGGACCGCGCACCCATTCGCCCACCACGCGTCTGCCGTCGGCCATGCGTACGTCGACGCGTTCGACGCGAGTGCCCGAAACAGACGGCCCGAAGGTGGCCATGATCCGCGCGATCAGCCTGCGTGAGCTCCACAACCCCCAGCTGGTGTCCGGGGGCAGGGCGGCACTGAGATTCCGCAGGGTAAGGCTGCTGACTCTGGATGCGCTGCGGGACCGCAGAGATCCATGTCGGGGCACTGCCGGGCTGGTTCCGGGCATGAGGGCCTCCTCGTTGAAGCGTGCGAGGAGTACATCAGCAATTGATGACATTTGTCAATGTCACCAATTGGCGATGATTTGTTTCTGCATGGTCGGCGGGGATTCACCGAGCTGGGTCTCCGCGCCAACGAAAACTGTTGACGTACTTGCCCATATCCAGGGCAAGGTCCAAGTTGGCGCCGGACGGGATGCCTGGGCCGAAATCGGGGCCGTAGGCGTGATAAGGACCGGTCGCGACGGCGATCAGGGCTAGGTCGTTCTTGACCGCGGCCAGAATGACCACCCGGATCCGCATGTAATCGCCAGTGGCGTTCTGCGGCCAGCTGTCGAGGACCATTCCGTATCCCGGTTGATAACCGACCATGGCATTCGGGATCTCGTAGTCCATGTCGGTATCGGGATACGTGCCCTCGACCAGGGCCGTGGCGATCTCTTTCGGCGTCCGTCCGGCCGCGGGTTTGCCGAGGAGTTGCATGGTGCCGCCGTCCCCGGCGACGAAATCCGCCGTCACTCCGTCGTCCGCGGTAGTGACCGTATAGGCCGCGCCGGTGGCCGGATACGCGACCGAGAACGCGCCGTCCGGGGCGGTGAAGCGGGGATTCGTCGCCACTGGCTCCGTCGTCGGCGGGCGGCCGCAGTCCGGCGGGCAGACGTAACGTGCGGGCGGGGGGCTGAGAACCGCCGACACCCCGACGAGGGCGGCGGCCAGCACCGTGACACCGGCGCCCCACGCGCCCAGCACGCGGCGATCACCGATTTCGTACGGCGATCGCGACAACGCCCGGATCGCCACTCCGCAGTTGCGGCAGAACGGCGCGTCGGGAACGGATTGGCCGCATTGCGAACACAGCAGAGATTCGCCGGCGCTCACGGGGGTGTGCGCCTCGTAGAGCAGGGCGAGCTGCAGACCGACCCGCACCGCCAGCATCGCCGCCGCCATCACGGCCAGATGCACTGTCAGTACCCACATCTGTGACACCGGGGCCAGGTCCATCAGGCCGAGGATCACGTAGCAGGCGGGAATGGCCGCGGCTGTCAGCACCAGGGCCGTGCGCGTGTACTCGGGGTGCTGACGCGGGTGGTCCACCGCCGGTGTGAACCACAGGACGATGCCGACGAAAGCGCCGGTGGCCGCAGCGGTCAACGGCACCGCCACCGCCTGGATGCCGGCTTGGACCAACAGCCCGATCAGTGGGCGATCGTGGTCGACCAACCCGTCGTCGAACTGGGGAGCGAACCGGCTCAGCGTGGCGGCCGCGGTGAACGCAAGGCCGCCGAGGGCGCCGATTGCGAAGCCGTCCAATACTTCTCGTGTACACGGCCGAAGCAGTCGGATCACCACCACCGGGATCAGCATCAGCACCAAAGCGCCGAGCGGCACGCCGAGGCCGTCGCGGATGATCCGGAACTGGGGGACATCCGCGCCCATCGGCATGTCGTATTCCCGGGCCACCGCGGTCCCGGTGGTCAGTGCCCAGGCGGCGCCCAGTCCGGCACCCAAGGCGCCGGTCAGCAGCAGGGTATGCACCGGAAGGCGTTGAAGCTCAGCGGATTTGCGTAGATACGCGACGAACAGCAGCGGCAATCCCAACGCCGCGAGCGCGCTCATCGCCGCGGGTAGTCGCAGCAGCGTGCAGGCGGCCACCGCAACCGCCAACACCCCTACCGCCACCCGGAACGGTGCGCGCGAAGCGTGCGGTAGCTCCGGGAACAGCGAACTGACCACCGACGGCCGCAGCAGATGTTCGTTCCGTCCGGCGCAGTACGCCCGGATTCGCAACCACTCCGGCCGATCGCGGCGTGACTGGCGGCAGGCGCCGCACCGGCCGCAGAATGCGCCCGCCGCAACCTCGGTTCGGCAAACCCGGCATTCCATGGTGGGTACCGGGTCGTCGCCGGTTCCGGCGGTCATGGCGTGCGTGGCCGCAGGATCAGCGGCCGATCTGTGCCGGTGCTACTGCCGGTGGGGGCTGCCGATCCCGTGCCGCCCGGTGGGCGGGGCCGGAGGTTCGACGTGGGTGGGCGTGAACTTGTTGTTGCCACCGGGGGAGACCTGCTTCTCGGTGGGCTCCGCGGGCGGCGGCGCCGGCGGAGTCGTCACCGTTGTGGTTGTGGTGGTGGTCGGGGTGGGGCTGGTGGTCTCAGGTGCTTTTTCGCCGGTACCGCAAGCGCTGAGCCCGATCATCCCGATGATCGCGGCGGCGGCCGCAGTGGCTGCGAGGCGACGAGTCGATCGACGTGACCTCATGATTAGTCCTAACTGTCCCCCGCTGGGCGGTGCAGAATCAGCAACCGAATCGAATTGCTAGCAAACTTTAACCCCGCGCCGTCCGGCATGGGCGTCAATTGCGACTTTTCAATCGGCGCCGACGTCGGTACCGAACCGGCGGGTTCAGCGGCTGGGATCTCCGCGCCAGCGGAAGCTGTTGACGTACTTGCCCATGTCCAGGGCCAATTGCAGGTTGGCGCCCGAGGGTTTACTGGCACCTGAGCCGGGCCCGAATTCCCGGTACGGTCCGACAGCCGAGGCGACGAGCGCGAGGTCGTCCTTCACCGCGACCAATACCAGCACGCGCATCCGCATGTAGCTGCTCGTGGCGCCCTGCGGCCAGCAGTCGGCGACCAGGCCGAACCCCGGGTGATAACCGACCATCGCGTTGGGGATGTTGTAGGCGGTCTTGGTGTCCGGAAATGTCTTTTTGACCAGGGAATTCGCGATGTCCTCGGCGCTGCGTCCACCCGCGGGCTCGCTGAACAGCTGCAGCATGCCGCCGTCACCGGCCTGGAATTCCGCGGTGACACCCGTCGGATTGGTGGTGACCTTGTAGGCCGACGAGGCCACCGGGTAGGAGACCGAGAAACTGCCGTCGGGTGCGGTGAACACCGGGTTGATCGCGACCGCCTCCCCGGTCGGGGGACGCCCGCAGTCGGGCGGGCACATATAGCGGGCCGGGGGTCTGCTCGTCGTATGTGAGATCCAGACCAGGATGCCGGCCACCAGGGCGATTCCGGTAACGAGGATGCCCAGCACTTTCAGTGCTGACGTTCCGCGGACGGCCCGGGTTCTTCCGGTGGCGACGGGCACCGCGTATCCGGGAAAGAACGTGCTCATCCGGCGTCCGGTCCTGCGTCACGTACCGGCCGGTGTTCGCGGCGTTGTTCTCTGGACGTACGCGAGGACGCGTGGGTGGCCGCACCGCAGTGTGGGCAGAACGACATGTCAGGCACGATGTGGCCGCAGCGTGGGCAGTAGATGGGTTGGTCAGAGGCGATCTCGTCTTGCGCTTCGTGCAGCAACGCCAGATGCAGACCGACGCGTAGTGCCAGGATCGCCATCACCGCGACGCCGATGTGCACGGTCAACTGGATCCACTGGGGGACACGGGCGACATCGACCAGCCCCAGTGCCGTGTAGACGATCAACACTGCGAACGCGCACGAGAACATCACCAGCCGGACGTATCCGACGTGCTTGTCGACTTTGGTGGCCGGACGGGTGAACCACAACGCCGCACCGATCAGACCGCCGATGGCTGCTGCGGTCAAAGGTACGGCGACACCGCGGATTCCGGCTTCAACGATCAGCCCGGACATCGGGCGGTTGCGCGCCACCATGCCGGTGGTGAGTTGTGGTGCCAGTCGGGTCAGGGTGGCTGCCGCGGTGAAGGCCGTCGCGCCGAGCGCGCCGATCATGAAGCCGTCCAGAGATTCCCGGCTCGCGGGCCGTGTCAACCGGACCACGACGGCGGGCACCAGCATCAGAATCGCGCCGCCCAATGGAATCCCCAAGCCGTTGCGCATGATCCGGAATCCGGTCACCCCGGAACCCAGTGGTACACCGTAGGACTTGGCCATGACGTGGCCGGTGAGAAGAACCCAACCGACGCCCAGCGCGATTCCCAGCCCGATGGTCAGGGCGAGGTTGGCGCGGTGAAGGTCACGGAAGGCGTCGGACTCATAGAGATAGATCAGAAACAGCAGCGGAAGCCCGAGCGCGGCGACCGCTATCAGGGCCGCGGGCAACCGGAACAGAGCACACGCCACCAGCCCGGCCACCAAGGCCAGCATCGCGACGCGGAACGGGGTGCGGGATTGGTGAGACAGGTGGGGGAACAGCGAGCTGGCGATCGACGGGCGCAGCAGGTGCTCATCGGGGGCGACACAGGACGCGCTGAGGCGCAACCATTCCGGCCCGTCTCCTGGCTCCTTGTCGATCGGCACCCCGCACAGCCCGCAGTACTTGCCGTCAGGCACATCGACCTTGCAGACGCGGCATTCGGTGGTCGGCACGTCAGTGTCGTCAGGCGTGTCGGTCATCGGTTCGCCTTCTGCAGGACAAGGAGGTTCTTGACGAGGTTCTCCACATCGGGTGTGCCCAGCCCGGTCACCATGTCGTAGCCGGGTGCGGCACTGGCCACCGCGTTGCCGCCGAGGGTGACGTCACGGAAAGCCGGCAGCGGTGCCCCTTTGGCGATGCGGTAGAGCAGCGGATTGAAGTCACCGATGGCGTGGCCGCCGTGGGCGGTCAGGTACTGATTCATCACCGCGGCCATCGCGGCCCACAGCGGCGCGGACTGGGAGGTGCCGCCGCCGACCAGAACCTGGCCGTTCAGAACGATTTTCACGCCGGTGAACGGGTCGGCGACCGCGGAGATGTCGGGAGTCAGCCGCTTCTGGTCACCGCCGGCCTCGGTGCTGCCCGGTGCGGTCAGCCCCTGCTGCCAGTCCGGACGGTCGAACAAGGATGACACTCCGCCACCCGTGCCCTGCGACAGCGGGACGTCGAACCAGGCCTGCTCGGCCAGCCAGCCGCCATCGGCGTCGGTAGACAGCGTCGTGCCGCCGACATCGGTCATCTCCGGCAGGGAGGCCACCGAGTCCAGGCCGATGTCGTCCTTGCCCGGTGCGGACGACCAGTCCTGTCCGCCTTTGCATTCCAGGCCGGCCAGGTCGCCACTGGCGTTGAATGCGGTGGTGCCGTGGGTATGTGCGGTGGCCAAGGCGGAGCGGACGGGGGCGAGGTCGGCGGCGGTGATCAGCTTGTCGCAGCCCCAGCCGATGGAGAAGCTCCACACCGCGCCGGGGAACTGCTGGTCCGCGGACTCCAGCATCTTCCCGATCTTCTCGTAGGCGCCGTCACCCTGCACCGTCGGGCGGGCATTGACGACGACCTTCTGCGCATCCGGTGCGATGGCATGGGCCACCTGCAGATCCATGGTGGTCTCACCGCGTGGTGCGCTCGGCTGCCCGCCGACCACGGTGGGGGTGAACCTGGGCAGGCCGAAGGTGGTGGCGAAGGTGTCCAGATCGGTCTGATCGAAACCGTCGAATGCGAAGAACACGATGGTGGTGCCCTTGCCGGTGAATCCCTGCTTCGCCAGCTCGGTGAGGTTGTAGGTGTTGAGCACACCCTGGGGAGTCAGGCCCTGGTCCGGTACGTCGGTCGGCAGGTTCCGAAGGTCCGGAAGCGACATTCGGTAGGGCGTGTAGCCCAGGATGCGGCCGACTTCGGCCACCTCCCCGGCCAGCGGTTCGGGTATCGACGGCTGCTGCGGTGAGGCGTAGAACTCCTGACCGCGCCTGCCCCGGTAGTCGTGGATGTCCACCCCGAATGCGGATGCCATTGCCGGGGATCGGCCTTCGGCGATCGCCCAGGCGTCACCGGGGCGCCACCGGATCGACAGCGAATTCGCCTCGGCCCACCCGAACAGCGCGGCCGGTCGGGTGGTGTGGCGCAGCGTCATGGTGAGCTGTGCCGAGCCGTCCTCGGCGGGGCCGAGATCGGTTGAGGCGGAAAGTAATTGGGCGTACGGACCCGTGATATGGGTGGGCCCGTACGCCCAATCTTCCGCGGTGGGAGTGGTTCGCAGGTCGGAAACCAGCAGGGCGCTGAACAGGATCAGCGCCAGTACCGCCCGCCCGGGGGCGATGTTCATCCCGGCCATGGGCGAACGACCGACTTTCTGCGCTCCGCGTCTAGTTGTCGCCGGGGACCGCGGTCGGTGCCGGCGGTGCCTTCACCTCGGGCGTGAACAGGTTGCCGCCGGTGGGGTTGATCGACTTCTCGGTCGGCTCGACCGATGGCGGCGGTGCCGGGGTGGCCGGCGAGGTGGTTGTCGTCGTTGTCGTCGTGGTCGGGGTGGTGGTCTCGGGACCCTTCTCCTCGGTACCGCACGCCGCGGTGAACGAGATCATCCCGATGACTGCCGCACCGCCCGCGATGACGGTGAGCCGACGAGTCAACTGCCCAGACTTCATGATGCTGTCCTCACTGTCCCCCGTGCTGTTACAGAACTTGGCCTTCGGCGAATCGCAGTGGATTCCCACTACTTGCAACGCAAGTCGTGGCCAGTCCCATCCCGAAGCGGGTTCTGGTGAACGGAACTCTAACTTAAGGTCCGCGCGGTCGCAGAGCCATTCCGTCCGGCCCTGCTCTCCGGGGCCGGTGACCGCCTCCGGCAGCTTGACGCTGTCGGGGGGTGGGTGTTTACTCGAGCCATCGAACATATATTCGAAAATCGGGTGAAACAGATGGTGTTGGAGGTGTTGTTGTGACTCTTGCGGCAGAGCGCGATTTGCACCTGCTCACCCGGTCTGAACAGGTAGAACACCTCCGCCGCAAGATTGCCTCGGTGTCGGGGAGGGTCGGCCAGGCGCACCGCGGCGTACCCCGGTCCCCGGCGGTCGTCCCGGCGCCGGAATCTTTGCTGGAGCCAGCTGAGGCGCTGGTTGAGACGTTGCCCGAGGGCCTGCCGACGATGCTGCCACGCGGGTCCGTCGCGGTGGCTTCCGGCGCCCGGTCACTGTCGCTTGGGATGGTGGCGGCGGTGACGGCGGCGGGTGGGCATGCGGCAATCATCGGGCAACCCGATGTCGGCCTGCTGGCCGCGGTGGAGATGGGTGCCGATCTGAGCCGGCTCGCGGTGATCCCCGATCCGGGCGCCGATCCGGTCGAGGTGGCCGCGGTGCTGATGGACGGGATGGACCTGGTGGTGCTCGGGCTGGGCGGGCGTTCGGTACCGCCGAGCCGGGCCCGGGTGATGGTGGCGCGGGCCCGGCAGAAGGGCTGCACCCTGCTGGTCACCGATGGTGACTGGCAGGGCGCATCGGCCCGGCTGGAGGCCCGGGTGTGCGGCTACGAAGTGGCCGGTTCCGGCCCAGACGCCCCGACACCCGGGCACGGCCGGATCAGCCGGATCCGGCTGACCATGCGCGCTCGGGGGCGGGGCATCGGGTCGGCATGTGCGGCAGGCGGATAAGCCGTGCCCGCGGATTCCAGGGTGCTGGCCCTCTGGTGTATGGACTGGCCGGCGGTGGCCGCGGCGACGGCGGCAGGTTTGACGTCGACGGTGCCGGTCGCGGTCACCCTGGCCAACCGGGTGATCGCCTGCTCGGCGTCGGCGCGTGCGGCCGGGGTCCGGCGCCGGCTGCGTCGCCGGGAGGCGCAGGCGCGGTGCCCACAACTTCATGTCGTCACCGCCGACCCGGCCAGGGATGCGCGCCATTTCGAGAATGTGACGCTTGCCGTCGACGATCTGGTGCCGCGTGCCGAGGTGCTGCGCCCGGGCCTGCTGGTGCTCTCGGTGCGTGGTGCGGCCCGCTACTTCGGGTCCGAAGCGGTTGCGGCCGAACGATTGATCGATGCCGTCGCCGCGGCGGGGGCCGAATGTCAGGTCGGTATCGCCGATCAACTTTCCACCGCGGTCTTCGCCGCCCGGGCCGGTTGCATCGTCGAACCCGGAAACGACGCGTCGTTCCTGTCCGGGTTGTCGATCCGGCAGTTGGCCACCGAACCGGCCCTGGCCGCCCCCGGTCGCGAAGACCTGGCAGACCTGTTGTGGCGGATGGGCATCCGGACCCTGGGGCAGTTCGCCGAATTGTCCCGCACCGATGTCGCCTCCCGGTTCGGGGCCGATGCGGTGACGGCGCACCGATTCGCCTGTGGGGAGCCCGACCGGGGCCCCTCTGGGCGGGATCCGGCCACCGAACTCGATGCGGTGATGAACTGTGACCCGCCGATCGAACGGGTGGATGCCGCGGCCTTCGCCGGCCGGTCACTGGCCAGTGACCTGCATCGCCATCTGGAGGCGGCCGGGGTGGGCTGTACCCGGTTGGCCATCCATGCCGTCACCGCCAATGGTGAAGAGCTGGAACGGGTCTGGCGGTGTGCCGAACCGCTGACCGAGGACGCCACCGCCGACCGGGTGCGTTGGCAGCTGGACGGCTGGCTGAACCGCCGCACCTCCGACCGGCCCACCGCTCCGGTCACGGTGCTGAGCCTGCGCCCGGTGGAGGTGGTGTCGGCGGCGGCGCTGCAGTTGCCGCTGTGGGGAGGGATAGGGGAGGAGGACCGCCTGCGGGCCCGGCGTGCGCTGCTGCGGGTTCAGGGTCTGCTCGGGCCGGAGGCGGTGCAGGTGCCGGTGCTCAGTGGTGGCCGCGGGCCGGCCGAGCGCATCACCTTCACCCCGCTGGGAGATGAGCCGGTACCGCGCGCTGACCCTCGGCAGCCCTGGCCCGGTCAACTGCCAGAACCTTCGCCGACTGTACTGCTCGATGATCCGGTGGAACTTCTTGACGGACAGGGAAACCCGGTCCGGGTCACCAGCCGCGGCCTGTTCTCGGCCGATCCGGCGCAACTGGCCGGCGCCGGTCGCCGCGACGGCAGGCTGCGCTGGTGGGCGGGGCCGTGGCCGGTCGACGAGCGGTGGTGGGATCCGGAGAATCGGGGGGCTGGACGCACCGCGCGGGTCCAGGTGCTGCTGGGTAGTGACGAGCGAGACGGCAGGGGCGACCTGGCTCTGCTGCTGTGTTACCGGCAGCGCCGGTGGTATCTGGAGGGTGCCTATGAATGAGGCGCGGGCGCGGGTGGCTCAGCCCAGGCGCTGCGCGAAAGCTCCGACCCGGCTGATGAACCGGTCGAAGAACACCACCGGGTCGACCTCCGTGCCGATGAGCGCATTGGGTGCGCGGCCCCAATGCCCGCGCCAGTCGGCCACCGTCATACCGCGGGTCAGGGTGCCGCTCAGTTCCACATCGACAGTGGTTTCCCGGTAGCTCACCAACCCCGGATCCAGCGCGACCGCGGCGGCCAGGGGGTCGTGCAGGTGGGCCAGATACCCGTCGTCGGTGTCGAAGTGAAACTCAAAGTAGAACCGCATGGCGTCCTCAAGCACGCGGATCAACGGGTTGGCCGCCGTCGACCGGGTACCCCGCTCGTCGAGGACGCTCATCGGCGCCGACGGTGAACCGGCCGCGGTCGCCAGCCGGTTCAGCAGTGCCGGTGTCAACGCGACGTTCTCGGTGAGGTTGAGGCCCAGCACGATTGGCACATGCGTCGCGTCGTCGAGCCCCCAGGCAGCGTTCCAGCCGCCGAACACCTCAGCGGCCGATTCGGGGTCCACGCTGACGTTCCACTCCGACACCGGAGTGGTGTTGCCGCGGTAGTCGAATGCCCCGCCCATGATCACCAGGCGGCGCAGCAGCTTGGGCAGCGTGGGCTCGGCGCGCATGGCCAGCGCCAGGTTGGTCAGCGGGCCGACGGCCAGTCCGATCAACTCACCCGGGTGGGCGCGGGCGGCCCGCACCCAGGCCTCGGCGGCGTCATGCGCGGTGAGCAGCCGGTCGGTCTCCGGCAATTGCGCGTATCCCAGGCCCTGTGGTCCGTGGGTGTCCTCGGCGGTACGCAGCGGTGCGCTCAACGGCTGCTCGGATCCCTTGGACACCGGGATGCCGGTCACCCCGCACAGTTCCAACAGTCCGAGGTTGTTCGCGCAAACCTGTTGCACCGGAACATTTCCCGCAGTGGAGGCGATACCGACCAACTCGGCTTCGGGACTGGCCAGCAGATATGCCAGTGCCATGGCGTCGTCGACTCCGGTATCCACGTCGGCGAACACTGGCAGGGATGTCACCTGGCCAACCTTAAGGGCGGGCAGGCTCACTGCTCAACAAATCGCAGGCCGACCAGGCCCACCACGATCAGAGCGATGAACGTCATCCGCAGTGGTGTCAGCGCATCGCTGAACAGCACCACGCCGGCAATGGTGACCCCGACCGCCCCGATGCCGGCCCACACCGCGTACGCCGTGCCGACCGGCAGGTGTTTGACCACCAGGGCCAGGATCACGAAGCTGGCCACCGCGGCGACCACGCACAACACGCTCGGCCACAGTCGGGTGAAGCCCTCGGACTGTTTGATGGCCAGCGCCCAGACGATCTCCAGCAGTCCGGCGAAGATCAGCAGGATCCACGACATCGTCGCCTCCGGGACGTCAGGCGTTGATGCCGCCGTCGACGGTCAACGTGGTGCCGTTGACGTACGTGGCATCCGGGCCGGCGAGATAGGCGACCGCCGCGGCGATCTCGCTGGCCTGCCCGTAGCGGCCCAGCGGGATGTTGGGCAGCTCCGCGGCCGCATCGGGGCTTTCGGCGGGGTTCATCTCGGTGTCGGTGTTACCCGGGTGCACCACGTTGGCGGTGATCCCGCGCGGCCCCAGATCCCGGGCCAGCCCACGGGTCAACCCGGCCGCGGCGGCCTTGGTCGCCGAGTACAGCGTTATCCCCGGAGCCGGCGTGCGGTCGGCCAGGGTGCTGCCGATGGTGATGATGCGGCCACCCTCGCCCATCACGGCCGCGGCGGCCTGGCTGAACAGCAACGGCGCGCGGACGTGCAGGTCGATGGCCTGATCGATGTCGTCGGCACTGATTTGGTCGAGCGGACCGGTGGGGAAGACCCCGGCGTTGTTCACCAGGATGTCGAGGCGGCCGAACGTCGCGATCACCGCGTCCACGGCGCGCCGCGCGGCATCGGGTGCGGCACTGTCGACCTGCAGCGCAACGGCTTTCGCTCCCGACAAGGTAATCGCGTCGACGACTGCGGCGGCCCGCTGCGGCGAAGAGTTGTAGGTGATGGCGACGTCGGCGCCGTCGGCGGCCAGGCGTTGCGCGATCGCGGCGCCGATCCCGCGGCTGCCCCCGGTGACCAACGCGACTTTCGATGTCAGTGACATGCCGGAGCTCCAATCAATTTTGTAATGAATACTACAAATATAAACTCATTCCATGCCCCGTCAACCCTCAGGCCGCCGCGGCCGACCCCGTGCCTTCGATCGGGACACCGCGCTGCAGGCAGCACTGGACGTGTTCTGGGAGCGGGGCTACGAGGGCACCCGGGTCAGCGACCTGACTGCGGCGATGGGCCTCAATGCGCCGAGCCTGTACGCCACCTTCGGCTCCAAGGAGGATCTGTTCCGCGAAGCGGTCGCGTACTACAACGCGCCCGACCGTTCGCCGACCACGATCGCGCTGCAGCGTCCCGGGCCGGTTCGGGACGCGGTCGAGGCCATGCTGCGTGACAACGTGCGCGACTACGCCGATCCCTCGACTCCGCCGGGTTGTCTGATCGTGCTCGCCGCCATCGCCTACTCGACCGAAACCGAGGTGATGCGCGACCTGCTCAAGAACTGCCGCGACGAGGACCGCGCACGGCTACTGGCCCGGATCCGCGGAGGCATGGCCGACGGGGAGTTGCCCGCGGACCTCGACGCGCAGCGGATGGCCTCGTTCATGATCACGGTGCTGTACGGACTGTCCATCCAGGCCAGGGACGGCGTCTCCCGCGCCGATATGGATGCGGCGGTGGATATGGCAATGGTGGCCTGGGACAACGCTGTTGGGGCGGCTACCAGTGCACGCCGGGGACCAGCCGCACCGCGCGCTTGACCGGGCGGGCCACCCGCCGCGGGACCCGCAGACCGCGGGCGCTGCGGGCCGGGCGCTTCGGCCGGCGTTGCGCCGTCCCGCCCGATGCCCCTTCGGCGGATTCACCATTCAGCCCACGTGCGGCCGCTGAGTCCGGGTAGCCCAGATACAGCTGATGCAGCACACGGCGAGACAGCTTCGGGGTCAGGTAGTTGCCGAAATCGGCGACAGTGCCCAGCGGGGTGTCGATCCGGGCCGGCTTGTCCACCAGGCCACGCACCACCATGGCTGCGGCGTGTTCGGCCGAGATCGGCGGTACCGGGTTGAGCTTGCGCGACGGTGCGATCATCGGCGTCTTCACCAGGGGCATGTGGATATTGGTGAAGGTGATGTGATCCGAAAGGGTTTCGGTGCCGACCACCTCGGAGAACGCATCCAGTGCGGCCTTGGACGGTAGGTAGGCACTGTACTTCGGGGTGTTGGCCTGCACACCGGCGCTGGACACGTTGACCACATGCCCGAACCGGCGTTCGCGCCAGTGCGGCAACAGCGCCAGCACCATACGGACCGAACCGAAATAGTTGACCGCCATCACCCGCTCGTAGTCGTGCAGGCGGTCCGTGGAGTTCGTCACCGATCGGCGGATGGACCGGCCGGCATTGTTCACCAGGTAGTCGACGTGGCCGAACCGGCCGAGAATGTCCTTGACCGTGTGCTCGACCGACGCGGAATCGGTGACGTCGCAAGTGAATGCGTAGGCCTGCCCGCCCGCCGAGCGGATCTCGGCGACCAGATCGTCGAGCGCCTCGCCGCTGCGCGCCAGGGCGAAGACGCACGCCGGCCGATGCCGCTGGAGGCGCCGGTGATGATGACGTGCCTACCGACCAGGGGGCCGGCCGGATCGTCGCGCCGTGCGCGGTCCGGGTCGAGGTGCTCGGCCCAGTACCGCCACAATTTCGGTGCGTACGAAGAGAATTCGGGCACCGCGATTCCGGTGCCGCGCAGCGCCGCCGTGGTGTTGTCCGCGGTGAAGGTCGGCCGCAACTCGACCACGTCGAGCACGTCACCGGGGATACCCAGCTGGGTGGCGACGATGTTGCGCACCGCCTTGACCCGCCCCCGCGCCCGCAACACCGGTGCCGCGGTGGCCCGCGGCAGTGAGCCGCGCAGCGGAGGCAACCCGGCCTCGCCCGCCACCCCGCGGTAGATCTCGCGCAGTCCGATGGTCTTCGGTGCGGTGAGGTGGAACGTCTCGCCGTCCTTGTCCTCGACGTGCATCAGCGCGACCATCGCGTCAACCACATAGTCCACCGGAACGACGTTGGTCCGGCCGCTGTCGGGCAGCATCATCGGTGTGAAACTGGGCAGCGCCGCTAGCCGTGCCAGGACGCCGAAGAAGTAGTAGGGGCCGTCGATCTTGTCCATCGCACCGGTCTGCGAATCGCCGACCACCACGGCCGGCCGGTACACCCGGTAGCGCAGGCCCGGCGTCGAGCGCACCAGCAGTTCGGCCTCGAACTTGGTCTGGTGGTACGGCGTGGGCAGATCCTGGGCGACATCGAAATCGTCCTCGGTGAACACGCCGCGATGGTTTCCGGCCACCGCGATCGAGGACACGTGATGCAACGTGGAGTCCAGCCGCCGGGCGAGTTCGATCACCGCACGGGTGCCGTCCACATTGGCGGCCCGCTGCTCGGACTCACCGACCGTCATGTCGTAGATGGCCGCGCAGTGCACCACGTGTGCGATGTCGCCCAATTCGGCGATATCGGTTTCGGTCAATCCCAAATCAGCCGCAGTCAGGTCGCCGACCAGCGGTTTCACTCGCTCATCCCAATCTTGGGCCAGCCGCTCGAAGCGGGTCAGCGACTCGCGTCGCACCAGCACCCACACCTCGGCGCCGGGGTCGCGGGACAAAATCCGGGTGATCACTCGGCGGCCGATAAACCCGGTACCGCCGGTAACGACATAACGCATGCGAGCCATCGTGGCCCTAGATCGGGCAAACGTCAACAAGGGCGGTCGACTCAACTATCGTCGGCACGCATGCCCCTCAATCCGGACGCCATTGGCGAGACGACCGATCCGATTCAGTTCGACTGGACCGACCGCGACACCCTGCTGTACGCCATCGGGGTCGGCGCAGGCACCGATGACCTTGCCTTCACCACCGAGAACAGCCACGAGATCGAACAGCAGGTGTTGCCGACCTATGCGGTGATCGCGTGCTCGGCGTTCCCGGCGGCGCTCAAGATCGGCACCTTCAACTTCAGCATGCTGCTGCACGGGTCCCAGGAGATCCGGTTGCACCGGCCGCTGCCCCCGTCCGGAAAGCTGACCGTGGTCTCCGAGGTCGCCGACATCCAGGACAAGGGTGAGGGCAAGAACGCGGTGGTCATGCTCAAGGGCATCGGCACCGATCCGGCCAGCGGCGAGGTCGTCGCGGAAACCCTTACCACCGTGGTCATTCGGGGCGAAGGCGGATTCGGCGGGCAGCCGGGGCAGCGCCCGGAGGCACCGCAGATTCCCGACCGCGAACCCGACGCCCAGGTGGTGCTGCCCACCCGTGAGGACCAGGCGCTGATCTACCGGCTCTCCGGGGATCGCAACCCCCTGCACAGCGATCCGTGGTTCGCGAAGAATCTCGCCGGGTTCCCGAAGCCGATCCTGCACGGCCTGTGCACCTACGGGGTGGCCGGCCGGGCGCTGGTGGCCGAGCTCGGCGGCGGCGACGCCACCAAGGTCCATGCGGTGGCGGCGCGGTTCAGTTCGCCGGTGTTCCCGGGAGAGACGCTGACGACGTCGATCTGGCGTACCGAAGCCGGCCGGGCGGTGTTCCGCACCGAGGCCAGCGGTCCCGACGGGACAGATGCCCGGCTCGTGCTCGAGGACGGCGCCGCTGAGTATTCCGACTGATCCGGCCGGTCCGGCAATTTCGTAGAAGCCCTGCACGCCGCGTGGTGGGTTGACAGGATCGAACCACTACGGCGCGCACGGGGCGGTGCGGGATGGGTGGTGGCGGATGACGCAGGCAAACCTGGTCGTTGGATATCTGGCCACCCCCGGTGGCGCCGATGCTCTGGCCTTGGCGGTCCGGTTCGCCCGGACATTGGGCGCCGAGGTCAACATCTGCATCGTGCTACCGCCCGACACCGCGCCGCCGGGGACCGTACCCAAAGGTGGCGGCTACGAGGAAGTCGTGGCCGAACAGGCGCAGGGCTGGCTGGACGACGCCTTGGCCTCGGTGCCCGACGACGTTGTGGCGCACACGCATCTGAGCTTCGACGAGTCGTTCACCGACGGCCTGATCCGCGAAGCGCTGCGGCTGCAGGCGGCCGCCATCGTGGTCGGTGGCGCCGGCGGCGGACTGGTCGGCAGCTTCTCGCTGGGGTCGGTGGTCAACGAACTGCTGCACTCCTCACCGGTGCCGGTCGCGGTGGCGCCGCGCGGAACCCGTGATTCCCGGGTGCAGCGCGTGCACGAGATCACCTGCGCCATCGGCCGGCGTCAGGGTTCGGATCTGTTGCTCGCCACCGCGGTCCGGGCCAGCCGGGTGGCGGACGTCCCGCTGCGGCTGGTGTCGTTGGTCGCACTCGATCCGACTTTCGGCTCGCTGCGCGGCGACGCCGAGGCGGTCCGGTCGCACGCGCTCGCCCACGCCGAACGCACCCTCGATGCGGCCAGAAACGAACTGCCGGCTGATTTTCCGGTGACCTCCACCATCGTCAACGGCCCAAGCGTCGAGGCTGCCGTCGAACAGTTGAGCTGGGATGACGGTGACGTCATCATGGTCGGGTCCAGTCGGCTCAGCGCGCCACGGCGGATCTTCCTCGGCTCCACCGCGGCGAAGATGTTACGGGTGTTGGACGTACCCATGGTGGTTGTGCCCCGGGATGAACTGAAAGACGGCGAGGACAACTCATGACCGAGTCCGCATCGGAACGCGAGTCGCATCAGAAGCTCGAGGAGGCCGAACACCCGGCGGGGCTGGTGTCCAAGGGGCTTGCCGCGGGCAAGGTCGGTACGTTCTCGGGTGCGATCCTCGGGATCTCATGTGTGGCACCCGGATACACACTGACGGCGAGCATCGGCCTGATCGTCGCCGCGGTCGGGCTGAAGATGCCTGCGATCTTCATCGCCGGCTTCATCCCGATGTTCCTGACCGCGTACGCCTACCGCGAGCTGAATTCGCGTGCGCCTGACTGCGGTGCGTCGTTCACGTGGTCCACCAAGGCATTCGGGCCATATGTCGGCTGGATGTGCGGATGGGGCATGGTGGTCGCGTCCATCATCGTGCTGTCCAACCTCGCCGCTATCGCCGTCGAGTTCTTCTACCTGTTCATCGCCCGGGTCACCAACCACCCGCCGATCGCCGAGCTCGCCGACAACAAGGCCATCAATATCGTTACCACGCTGGTGTTCCTGGTGATCGCGACTGCCATCGCCAGTCGCGGCATCACAACGAGTGAACGGGTGCAGTACGTCCTGGTGGGTTTCCAGATGGTGGTGCTGCTGGCGTTCGCGGTGCTGGCGTTCGTCCATGTGGGCCGCGGCGACGCCCCGGCCGGCTTGTCGTTCGACCTCGACTGGTTCAACCCGTTCAGCGGACTGGTGTTGAGCGCCTTCGTGGTTGGCGTGACCGGATCGATCTTCGCCTTCTGGGGCTGGGACACCTGCCTGACGCTGGGGGAGGAATCCAAGGATCCGACGAAGGTGCCGGGCCGGGCCGGATTGCTCTGCGTGCTGTCCATCCTCGCGACGTACCTGCTGATCGCGGTCGCGGTCATGATGTACGCCGGCGTCGGCGAATCCGACCTCGGACTGGGCAATCCGGACAATGCCGAGAACGTGTTCGCCGCACTGGCGGACCCCGTGCTGGGCACCTGGGCCGGCCCGCTGCTGTTCCTGGCGATCCTGGCCTCGTCGGTGGCCAGCCTGCAGACCACGTTCCTGCCCGCCGCGCGGGCGATGCTGGCGATGGGCGCCTACAAGGCCTTCCCGCCGCGCTTCGCCGAGGTCAGCCCGCGCTACCTTGTGCCCACCTACGCGACCGTCGTCGCGGGCGTCGTCACCGGTGTGTTCTACACCGTGGTGAGTCTGCTGTCAGAGAGCGCCTTGCTGGATACCATTGCCGCCCTTGGCATCATGATTTGCTGGTACTACGGCATCACCGCGTTCGCGTGCGTGTGGTACTTCCGCCGGGAGCTGTTCACCAGCGCCCACAACGTGGTGTTCAAGTTCCTGTTCCCACTGCTCGGCGGGATCGTGCTCGCGGCGGTGTTCGTGATCTCGATCGGCGAGAGCATGGACCCGGAGAACGCCAGCGGCGCGGCGATCGGCGGCATCGGCCTGGTGTTCTTCATCGGCTTCGGCGTGCTGCTGTTCGGTGCCGTGCTCATGTTGATCTGGCGGTCGGTCAATCCGGCGTTCTTCCGCGGCGAGACACTGCGCTACGACACACCGTCGCTGGTGGACTGACGCACGAGCACCGCGAAATCAACGAAATGGTCGTCACCGCACGGTCTTCACGACCACAGCGTTGATTTCGCGGTCGAAGCCTCCGAGCTATCCGGCCGCGTTGCCGATGCCGGACTCGCCCTTGTTGTGCGCCAACTCGAACGGATCCAGCAGGTCCCACACCGTGGTCACGGCCTGGACCTTGAGTTCGGCGCCGGGCTCCTCCAGGTTGATCAAGTCGGCGATGATGTCGTAGCCGTAGTACACCGCCGACCCCGGCGGCGTGGTCTTGATCAGCTCGTTGATGATGGTCTGCCGGGCAGCCCGCGCGGCGTCATCGTCACCCAGCGCCGGTGCCAGGCTGGGCAGAATCTTGCTGATCGGGATCACCGCATTCACCCACGGCACGATTTGGGTGCCCCGGTAGATCTGCTCGGTCGCCTCGCGCACAAGCGGTTTGAGCTCGTTCGGCGCGGCGCCCATCAACGCATCCCGCAGATCCAGGATCTCGGGGGGAATGTCCTTCGGCTCGGGATCATTGTCGCGCAGGGGGTTGGGGTCCCACGGCGTAGCTGCCTGGTCCTGGACTGCGGCGACCTTCGGGGTGACCGAGGTCTTGCTCGTCGGCTGCGCGACTGTCTCGGTATCCGGCTTTTCCTCCACCACGGGCGTCGGCTTGGGAGCCGCGGCCTGCTTGGGAGCGAACAGGTCCTTGAGCTTGGCGACCTGGCCGGCCTCGAACTCCTCGGCACTCGGCTTCGGCTTGGGCTTGACAGCCACCGGCTTGGCGGGCTTGGCGGCCTGCACGGTCTTGGTGACGTGCGCGGCCGCCTTCTCGATCTTGTCGGCCTGCTTGTCGATGCTTTCCTTGACGCTGTCCTTGACCTTGGACAGCGGCTTGGCGCGCTTGGTGTCGCCGGCCTTTGTTTCACCACGCTTGGGCCCAGCGTTGACGCTCGACGTGCTGCTGGTCGATTCCTTGGCCGCGCCGTCACCCGAATCCGCGTGGGCGGTGCCTTGGCCGGCCACGGCGATCGCCGCTCCGACTCCTGCCGCTACCGCGACACCACCGAGATAGCCGATGTACTTGGTTGACGCTGACGTTGTGGCCATTGCCTGCCTTTCAGACCCGATCCCCAGCCCAGAGGCATCGTAGGGGGCCGCGGCGTGATCGGCATCACGAGGTGACCTACACCCACGTGCTGCCATGCACCCACGCCACTCCTGGTTCGAACAATTGTTCGATACACTGGTCTGGTGGGTTGGCATAACGGGCCGCCGAGCTGGTCGGAGATGGAGCGGGTGCTTCCCGGCAAGCCCCGCCGGTCCGGGCTGCCGCTGGAGCCCGCCGGCGACGGCGGGGACAGCCCGGCCTGGTCCCGCAAGCGTGGTGCCTATCAACAGCCGGACATCTCCCGCATCGGCGGTTCGGTGCGTTACGCCGAACTGCACACGCACAGTGCCTACAGCTTCCTCGATGGAGCGAGTACGCCGGAGGAGTTGGTCGAGGAGGCGGCCCGGTTGAACCTGCGGGCCATCGCGCTGACCGACCATGACGGGCTCTACGGCGTGGTGCGGTTCGCCGAGGCGGCCAGGGAGCTTGACGTGGCCACGGTGTTCGGTGCCGAGCTGTCGCTGGGAAACGTCCCCCGCACCGAGGACCCCGATCCGCCCGGCCCGCACCTGCTGGTGCTGGCCCGTGGGCCGGAGGGATACCGGCGGCTGTCCCGCGAGATCGCCAAGGCGCACCTGGCCGGCGGTGAGAAGGGTAAGCCCCGCTACGACTTCGACGAGCTCACCGAGGCCGCCGGTGGGCACTGGCACATCCTCACCGGCTGTCGCAAAGGTCATGTCCGCCAGGCGCTCTCGGAAGGCGGTCCGGAAGCCGCCGCCACCGCACTGGCCGACCTGGTGGACCGCTTCGGGGCGGACCGGGTCAGCATCGAGCTCACCCATCACGGCCATCCGTGTGACGACGAGCGCAACGCCGCTCTGGCCGGGCTGGCTCCACGGTTCGGCATACCGGTGGTAGCCACCACCGGTGCGCACTTCGCCGCCCCCGAGCGGGGCCGGCTGGCCATGGCGATGGCCGCGATCCGGGCCCGCAACTCGATGGATACCGCGGCCGGGTGGCTGGCCCCACTGGGCGGGTCGCATCTGCGCTCGGGGGAGGAGATGGCCCGGCGGTTCGGTACCGAGATCGTGACGGCAGCAGCGGATCTCGGTGATCAATGTGCCTTCGCGCTGGCGCTCATCGCCCCGCAACTGCCACCGTTCGACGTCCCAGCCGGACATACCGAGGACAGCTGGCTGCGGCATCTGGTCATGACGGGGGCGGCTGAGCGGTACGGGCCGATCAACCATGCCAAGAAGGCCTATGCACAGATCGAACACGAGCTGCGCATCATCGAGCAACTGAAGTTCCCGGGCTATTTCCTTGTGGTGCATGACATCACCCGGTTCTGTCGCGACAACGACATCCTGTGCCAGGGCAGGGGATCGGCGGCCAATTCGGCGGTCTGCTATGCGCTCAAGGTCACCAACGTCGACCCGATCGCCAACGAGCTGCTGTTCGAACGGTTCCTGTCCCCGGCCCGCGACGGTCCACCCGACATCGATATCGACATCGAATCGGACCTGCGCGAGAACGTCATTCAGTACGTCTACGAGCGTTATGGCCGTGATTACGCCGCCCAGGTCGCCAACGTCATCACCTATCGCGGACGCAGTGCGGTCCGCGACATGGCCCGAGCGCTGGGTTTCTCCCAGGGGCAGCAGGACGCCTGGAGCAAGCAGCTCAGCCGGTGGAATGGGCGTCCGGACTCGCCAGAGGCAGAGGACATCCCGCAGCCGGTGATCGAGTTGGCCACCCAGATCGCCAACCTGCCGCGGCACCTCGGCATCCACTCCGGCGGCATGGTGATCTGTGACCGCCCGATCGCCGACGTGTGCCCGGTGGAATGGGCCCGCATGGCCAACCGCAGCGTGCTGCAGTGGGACAAAGATGACTGTGCGGCAATCGGTTTGGTCAAGTTCGACCTGCTCGGCCTCGGCATGCTCTCGGCGCTGCACTACGCCATCGATCTACTGGCCGAGCACAAGGGCATCACCGTGGACCTGGCCAAGCTGGATCTGTCCGAACCGGCGGTCTACGAGATGCTGCAGAAGGCCGACTCGGTCGGGGTGTTCCAGGTGGAGTCCCGCGCACAGATGGCCACCCTGCCCCGGCTCAAGCCGCGGGAGTTCTACGACCTGGTGGTCGAGGTTGCGCTGATCCGGCCCGGCCCGATCCAGGGCGGCTCGGTGCACCCTTACATCAAGCGGCGCAACGGTCTGGAGAAGGTCACCTATGACCATCCCTCGATGGAGCCGGCGCTGAAGAAAACGCTGGGGGTGCCACTGTTCCAGGAACAGCTCATGCAATTGGCCGTCGACTGTGCGGGTTTCACTCCGGCCGAGGCCGACCAGTTGCGCCGGGCGATGGGTTCCAAACGCTCCACCGAGAAGATGCGCCGGCTGCGGAGCCGGTTCTATGACGGCATGGCCGAGCTTCACGGCATCACCGGTGACGTGGCCGAGCGGATCTACGAGAAACTGGAGGCGTTCGCCAATTTCGGTTTCCCGGAGAGTCATTCGCTGAGTTTCGCGTCATTGGTGTTCTACTCGTCGTGGTTCAAACTCCACCATCCGGCGGCGTTCTGCGCGGCGCTGCTGCGGGCACAGCCGATGGGGTTCTACTCGCCACAGTCGCTGGTGGCCGACGCGCGCCGGCACGGGGTAGTGGTACACGGCCCTGATGTCAACGCCAGCCTGGCCTACGCCACGCTGGAAAGCGCAGGCATGGACGTGCGGCTGGGGCTGGGCAGCGTCCGCCACATCGGCGACGAGCTGGCCCAGCGCCTGGTCGACGAGCGAAATGCCAACGGGCCGTTCGAAACCCTGATCGACCTGACCAACCGGGTGCAGCTGTCGGTACCGCAGACCGAGGCGCTGGCCACCGCCGGTGCGCTGGGTTGCTTCAAGATCAGCCGGCGCGAGGCGCTGTGGGCAGCGGGTGCGGCGGCCACTCAGCGGCCGGACCGACTGCCGGGGGTGGGCTCGTCGTCGCACGTGCCGCCGTTGCCGGGGATGAGCGCCCTGGAGCTGTCGGCTGCCGACGTGTGGGCCACCGGTGTCTCGCCGGACAGCTATCCCACTCAGTACCTGCGCGCCGACCTCGACGCGCTGGGGGTGATTCCCGCCGACAAGTTGCTGGATGTCGTCGACGGAACCCGGATCCTGGTTGCCGGGGCGGTGACTCACCGGCAGCGTCCGGCGACCGCGCAGGGCGTGACGTTCATGAACCTCGAAGACGAGACCGGGATGGTCAACGTGCTGTGTGCGCCGGGGGTGTGGGCGCGCTACCGCAAGCTGGCGCAGACGGCACCGGCGCTGGTGGTCCGCGGCATCGTGCAGAACGCCAGCGGGGCGGTCACCGTGATCGCCGACCGGATGGGCCCGGTCGAGCTGAAGGTCGGCTCGCGGTCGCGAGACTTCCGCTGACCCACTGTGAGTTAGGTAACCCTTATGACTGGGACGCGGCTCGTGTTAACCTCAAGTCCTCAGAGGACCTGAGCAATTTTCGAGTTCGCCGGAGGTCGGATCGGTCCGAAGTGCGGAAGGGGATCCAAATGAAGTGCATGACCAGCAAATGGTGTGGACGTGTTCAACCACGCTCTCGTCCAACGCCACTGGGCCGGACGCTGGGGGCGGTAGCAGCGCTCCTCGGCGTGTTGTTCGGTCCGGCTGCAGTGGTCAGTGCGGCGCCCTCCGGACCGTCTTCGGTTGATCAGGTCGTCAGCAAGCTCAAGGCGCAGGGATATGCCGTCGTCGTCAACAGATTCGGCACAGGACGAACCGATGACTGTTCGGTCACCGCGGTTCGGCCCGGCCAGACGTATTCGCGCACCGACCACGGCGTTCCGGGCGGCGACCTCTCCACCACGGTCACCGGTAAGACGGTGTATGTCGACGTGAAGTGCTGAGCAGTTCGACCACGACCCCTAAGATCATCAGAGGATTTTCTGATGACGAGGAGGCTGGCGGTGGCGGTTCGTACGGTCGAACGTGATTCGCTCGTCGTGCAGTGCAGCGCCGAATTGAGTCGTCTGATCAAGCAGGGCGAGTGGCCAGTTGGTGCCCGCATTCCGAATGAGCAGGAGCTGGCCAGGCTTCTCGGGGTCGGCCGGTCCACCAGCAGGGAAGCCGTCCGGTCCCTGATCGCCTCCGGTCAACTGAGTTCCAGACAAGGCTCCGGCACCTTCGTGGTCTCCGCAACGCCGGTTTCAGAACTCGATCGTCGAATCCAGCAGTCCGACATCGGCGACGTCGCCGAGGTTCGGCTGCTGTTGGAGGTCGAGGCCGGCCGGCTGGCCGCGCATCGTCGCACTCAAGCGGACCTTGAACAGATCAAGCGCGCCCTGACGGCGCGGCAGTCGGCGTCGAGCACGGCCGACCTCATCGAAGCCGACCTCCGGTTCCACGCGGCCGTCGTTGCGGCAACGCATAACTCGGTGCTCGTGACGTTGTACGAATCCTTCGCAGGGACGCTCCGGGCCAATTCCGAAGCGATCTTTTCGAGTCACGACCAGTGGTCGGCGGCCACTGTCCGCCGCGATGAGAAGGCGCATGCCGATCTCTACTCGGCGATCGAGCGGGGAGATCCACGGGCTGCGGCTCTGGTGGCCCGCCGCGTCATGGTCTGTAGCGTCCCCGGTGCGCCAACGGGTTAGCCGAATATCACCCGTCGGTCGGCAGCTGCGACGCTCTCGCCCACCCGGACCCGGTAGCGCCCGGCACCCTCGAATCCGGTCAACACTCACGGAGCAGGTCGGCCAGCTCGGCCGCGACGTGCTCGGGCATTTCGATTCCGGGGAAGTGCGTCTCACCGGGCAGCCGGGTGTAGCTGAACCACGGGTTACGGCTGCAGAATTCGTCGTGCAGCGCGTCGTAGTCGGGTGACTTCGGGTGGGAGAAGACATGCCGGATCGGCCGCGGCTGGGTGAGCTTCTCCATCCGCCCCATCGGGGAACCCCAGGTGTTGTACGCGTTCTCGATGACACGGCACGCGCGTGACCACATGTCGAAACCGAATCCGCCGGCCTCGTGTTGCATGTGGTAGCGGACCGCCGGGTTGTCGCTGCCGTCCAGCCAGGACTGCACGAGGCCGTCTCGGCCGGCCAACCACGTCTCGCGCTGCTGGATCGCGTGCAGGCCGGCGACGAACTCCGGCGGTGCGGGCGTCATGATCAGGTCGAGGATCATCACGGCCGGCACCCGATCGGGACCCAGTTGCTCGGCGATGTCCAGCGCGGCCCAGCCGCCGTGCGCATGCGCGACGGGCACGAACGTCTCGATCTCCAACGCGTCCAGCAGCGCGATGGTGTCGGCGACCTGCTCGGCCACCCCGAAGTCGCCAACCGGGGTGCGGTCGGGTCCGTGGCCGCGCCAGCACACCCGGACCACACGGTGTTTCGGAATGAGATGCGGGACCAGCCGATCGAAGGCGCGGTGGTCGTGTGCCCACCCGGTGAGTGGGACGATCACCGGACCCGGCTCGAGTCCCTCGTCGACGAACGCGATCTGGACTCCGTTGACGGTCATCGTGTTGGTCATGCTGTTCTCCTCCATCTAGACGGTGGCGGCCGATTGCCGCCGGGCGGTGGACAGGTGCAGATCGGAAAACCCGGGTACGCGGCCGACGGTGGACAGCAACGGCACCCGCACGGCATCGGGGATGTGGTTGAGCAACCGCATGCCGTAGGACGTGCGTTGCGTTCGTTCGATCTCCGGGCGCGTGTGCCGTTCCCAGGCCCTGAGCGCCTCCGGACCCCCGATGCCGGGGCGGCTCACCGCCGCGGCCAGTGCGATCGCGTTGGTCATGGCGGTTCCGCCGCCCTGGCCCAGATAGGGCGGCTGGGCATGCGCGGCGTCGCCGAGAAAAGCGACCGTGCCGCGTGACCACGTCGACAACCGAACGAACTCGAAGGTGTCCCAACGGATCGGTACGTCGGCAGTGGCATCGAGCAGCGCCGAGAGCATCGGGAAGCTGCGTTGCCATTGCGCCACGTTCACGCGTGCTCCGTCGATCGCCGGATCGCCCGCGTCGCAGACCAACGCCAGGTAGACCCACTCCGGCGTGCACGGCGTGTACAGCAGCCGGCGTCGCCCCTGGAAGTACTCGAGGTGTTTCACCCGGTCCTCGTCGGACAGGTAGTCGGCCGAGGCCGGGATCATCAGCCGAGCCGCCCCCTGGGTCATGCGGGTCCGGCGATAGGCCAGGTCGAGGCTGTCGCGTAGCCGTGAGTGCACGCCGTCGGCGGCGACCACCAGATCCGCGACCTCGGTGTGCCCGTCATCGAAATCGACTGTCCCGTCGGCATGGACCGCAGTGGCCACCGAGTCGGTGATGAGCTCGACGCCCGCGTCGCACGCGGCGTTGACCAACGCGCGGATCAGTACCTCCCGCAGCAGGGTGTAGCACCGGGCTTGGCCGTCGCCGTTGATATCGATGCGGTACAAGGTCTTTCCGCGACGTGACCGCGCTTCGGCGGCCGGGCCGATGTGCGCGCCGTGGGTGGCCTCGTCGAACGCTCCGATCGATTCGAGCGCGAGCAGGCCGTTGTCCCACACATAGATACCGGCTCCTACCGCGCGGATCTCGGGTTGACGCTCGTGCAACCGGACGGTCCAGCCGCGGCGGGCAAGTGCGGTGGCGGCGGTCAATCCGCCGATGCCGCCGCCGATGACGGTGGCTTTGCTCATGGTGGCCTCTCTGTGTCGATGGGGTGGTCAGGGCAGCGAATGCAGGCGCCGGGACCCGGGCCGGTGCATCCGCCAGTCCCCGGAGATTTCGCCGGTGTGGACGAACTGTCCCCAGTGCTCGCGGGTGCGTACGCCGACCGCGGTGATCTCGTCGGCGGTTAGTGGTGACACCATCGGCGCGTGCTCCCAGGTCTCACCATCGCCGAACAACAGCGGGAGCTCGATGCAGTGGCAGGCGCCGAGCGGGTTCGCCGGATGCAGTGACCCGACGCGGTACCGGTACACGCCCGCACCGGCATCGGCGAGCAGATCGGCGAGTTGGTCTGTCGGTTTGTCGAAGGCCTTGGCCTGTACTGCTTTCTGCGCGATCAGGGCGAGGGGTTTGCCGATCACCGGAACGCGGCGCAGTGCCGAGAAGAACGGGTGCGGACCGTAGAAGGCCGCCATCTCGTCGGCGGTGGTGCCGATCAGGACCCGTAGGTCAGCGGCCCGCTCGATGAGTTTCTGCCGCCATTCCGGTTCGTCGGGCAGGGGAGTGATCCCGCTGACCGGTCGCAGCGGGGGTGCCGAATTGAGTCCGAGCCGCCCGGCCAGCCGACGGGCGGCACGGGCCTGCGCGTCGAGAATCTCGGCGTCGGTCGTCTCGCGGGGATCGGTACCGAGTTCGCCGAGGACGACGTCGGCCACCCGTTGCGCTTGATCCGGACTGTGGAATGCGATGCCCAGCGGCGCGCTCTGGATGATGACCTGGTCGAAAAGTGTTCGAGTACGCTCGATCCCGAGCATGGCGACGACGGATTGCGCGCCGGCGGACTGGCCTGCGACCGTGACCCGCGACGGGTCCCCGCCGAACTCTGTGATGTGGTCGCGTACCCACTCCAGTGCGGTGATCTGATCGAGCAGCCCCAGGTTGCCCGGCGAAACGCCGGCGGCGCGCAGATAGCCGAAGGCGCCGACGCGGTAGCTGACGGCGACGACCACAATGTCGGTTTGCCGTACCAGGTGGTCGGCGTCGTAGAGATTCCACTCGCCGCTGCCGGACAGGTAGGCCCCGCCGTGCAGCCAGACCAGGACCGGCCGGGAGCCCGGTTCGGCGCCGGCCGGCGCGGTGACCGTGACGCGCAAGCAATCCGGGCTCTGCCGGTACCGGGCCGGTGCGCCCATGATCGCTTCCAGACGCGACGGCAGTTGGGGTGCGGACGGGCCACGGTCAGTGGCATCGAACATGCTGTCGGCCAAGGGGGTCGGCCGGGGCGGCCCGAACCTGTCAGCCTGCGCGTAGCGAATTCCGCGGAAGACCGCGACGTCGTCGGACCGGCGGCCGCGCCACTGGCCTGACGTGGTCAGCACCTCGTCGTGCATACCTTCCCACCTTCTATCGCAAGTTGACTTGCGATATTTCCAGAGTAGGCGGCGGGTTCGCGTATCGCAAGTTGGACTGCGATAATGGGGTCATGGTTGATCGGCCGAATCCTGACCGGCAGGTGCGCGGCGCCAAGCTGCGGGCGCTGGTCCTGGATGCCACGATCGCCCGAATCGAGGCCGTCGGGATCGACAACGTCCGCATCGCCGACATCGCCGAAGCGGCCGGGGTTCACGAGACGTCGCTGTATCGGCGATGGAAGACGCTGTCGCGGTTGCTGGTCGACGCGTTGGTCTCTCGTACCGCAGCGGAGATCCCGATACCCGACACCGGCTCGGTCGAATCTGATCTGGAGACCTTCACCGCCGATCTCGCCCGGTTCGCCCAGACCCGCGCGGGGACGGCGATGATCCGCAGCACCGTGGTCTCCGACACCGATCCCGAAGTTGAGGCCGCCCGCCGTGAATTCTGGTTACAGCGCTTATCGGCTGCCGAGGAGATCATCAAACGCGGGATCACCCGCGGCGAGGTCGCCGCCGATACCGACGCACAGCTGGTGGTGCTGACGCTCGGCGGGCTGGTTCACCTGTATGTGAGCCATATCGGCGACCCGATCCCGGCGGACCTGCCCCAGCGGGTGGTGCGCCTGGTCCTGCCCGGGATCGCGCCGAAATAGTCGTCCTAAATGAAAGCCGGTGCCTGTTCGTCTTTTTCGGCGGCCTCGGCAATTCGCAGCAGGGGATCGACCAGTGACTCCGACATCTCGAACTGTGCGACGTCATGGTCGAGTTGATAGGAGCGGGCGGCCGAGCCGAGGTAGAACCGCTCGTACAGTTCATTGCGCCCGCCCAGAGCGGTTCCGGCGAAATCCCAGGCCGCCCGGAACAGGCGGACGCGTTCCTTGGCGTCGAACCGGTTCGCGCCCTGCAGATACTTGTCGAGCAGGGGGCGTAGTTCCGGATTGTCGAAGGCGGCCTCGGACGGGGTGGCGAGCAGGTTGTGGGAGCCGAGCAGCTTGATGATCTCGTTCACCCTCGGGAACCACTGTGGCAGCGTCGGACGCAAGGCTCGGAACGGACGCTCGTCGCAGAACCAGATGCCGTTACCCCACTCTCGCGCGCCCGCCTCCGCGGCCACCAGCAGCGCGCGGGTCATCTCGGCGTACGTCCACAGTTCGCCGAGCAACTCCTTGGTACGCGGGTCTGACGCATTGATCGACTTGCAGAACCTGCTGACCAGCTCGTAGGCGAAGCGCAGCTTGGCCTCGGCGCGAATCGTGGTCTGCTGCATGATGTTGGCGGTCCAACCGTTCATCATGGCGGCGTTCCACACCTCGGTGTTGCCGTCGATGAACACCCGGCTGCGCGGGATTTCGACATCATCGAAGATCAGGAAGGCATCCTGCTCGTCGAAGCGTCCCGAGAAGGGTGCGTCGAAATGGGCCATGTCGGTCGAGAACGCATCACGGCACAGGAGCCTGAGCCCGGGGGAGGCGATGGGTGCGGAGAACGCGATCGCGTACTTGTGGGCATCTTTGGGCAGCGGCTGGCCCGGGTAGACCGCGACCTCGTCCGAGAACGGGGCGAGGGTGCTGAGCACCATCGCGCCGCGTACCACGATGCCGTCCGCGGTGTCAGCGACCTTGTGCAGCGCCATCTGGCCGTCGGCGGCGGCGAGGTCGCCGATGCCCTTGTCGACGGTCGGCCGGATGATCGCGTGGGTCAGCGCCAGGTCGTCGCGGGCCAGATCGGCCTGGAATCGCACGAGATTGGCCGCGCCCTCTTCGTTTCCGTTGCGTGACCAGACGTCGGACCGCCCGGCATGGCCGGCAAGGGAGACGTTGACGTAGTCGGGCGACCGGCCGAGCAATCCGACCGAATACCGGGCCGCGTGTGCCAAAGCCGTTCCACGGCGCGCGATATCCTCCCGTGAGCGGGGGATGAGATGGCTGATGTTGGTCGGTTCGCCCGTCTCCGGATGCGTGAACAGGCAGTCATCGGCGTGGTCGTGCTGCAGGTCGTACAGGCCCGCCACTGACTGCACCGCACCCGCGAACGGTTCGAATTCCGTTACATCGGAGACGCGTTGACCGCCGATCCATACCTCGCGTCCGTCACGCAACCCCGAGATGTACTCCTTGCCGGTTCGTGCCGCCATTCCGTGTCCTCCAATGGTGGTGATGCGACTTCGTCGTGGCCCGCTGTGGTTTCGGGTCATCGGCTTTCCGGTGATGACCGTATGAATTGCCGGTGGGCTGCAGCAATGCCGCCGGTCCGGCAGCCGGAACGACTGGCATCTGTCGATCGGATGCTGGATATCCGAACTATCTATTGGACATATGGGTGTTGTCGTCGCAAGGTGGAAGTACCGGGCCGTCCGACGGGCTCGATGCGCGAAACACATTCGGATGCAAGGGGTTGAGACATGGCGGTTTTCCGCGACCTGCGGCATTACATCGACACGCTGACCGAGAAGCTCGGTGCCGATGAGGTGCAGACGATCAAGGGTGCCAACTGGGATCTCGAAATCGGTTGCATCACCGAGCTGTCGGCCGAGAAAGAGGGCCCGGCACTGCTTTTCGACGACATCCCCGGATACCCGACGGGATATCGCGTTTTCACCAACTTCATGGGGACTGTGTCGCGCTGTGCGGTCGCCCTGGGCCTGCCCGCCGATACCCCGGCGATGGACATCATCCGCGCTTGGAAGGACCTCGGCAAGCGCATCGAACCCATTCCGCCCGTCGAGGTTTCCGATGGTGCGGTCCTGGAGAACGTGCTCGAGGGCGATGACGTCGACCTGGAGATGTTCCCGACGCCGCGGTGGCACGACGGAGACGGCGGCCGCTACATCGGAACCGCGTGCATGGTCATCACGCGTGATCCGGATACCGGTTGGGTCAACGTCGGCACCTACCGGGGATGCGTGCAGGGCAAGGACCGGCTGTCGCTGTGGATGCTCGGGAACCGGCACGCGCTCGCGATCGCCAAGAAGTACTGGGATCGGGGCACGGCCTGCCCGATCGCGGTGGTCGTCGGTTGCGATCCGATTCTGACCACCGCCGCCGCCATCGCCGCCCCATCGGGGGTGTGCGAGTACGACGTCGCGGGTGGCCTACGCGGCGTCGGCGTCGAGGTCATCTCCGCGCCCGGCACCGGCCTGCCGATTCCGGCCAACGCCGAGATCGTCTTCGAGGGCGAGATGCCGCCGGTGGAAGAGGAGTCGGTGCACGAGGGTCCGTTCGGGGAGTGGACCGGCTACTTCACCCACGCCGGCGACGAGACCGTCGTGCGCGTGCAGCGCATCCTGCACCGGGATTCGCCGATCATCCTCGGCGCACCGCCGATGATCCCTACCGTGCCCGCAGGCGATCAGGCGGTGCCGCTGTACTCGGCCTCGGTCACCTGGGATCATCTGGAGGCCTCCGGTGTGCAGAACATCAAGGGCGTCTGGGCCTACGCGCGTCAGCTCATGATGGTGATCTCGATCGAGCAGACGGGCGCGGGCGATGCCATGCATGCGCTGCTCGCTGCGGCGGGCCGCAAGCGCACCGGAGGTGTGGATCGCTATTTCGTGGTCGTGGATGAGGACATCGACATCACCGACATCAACCACGTGCTGTGGGCGCTGTTCACCCGCGTCGATCCGGCCGAATCGATCCACGTGTTGCGGACGCCCACGACCGCGATCGACCCGCGATTGTCGCCCGCCAAGCGGGAAGCCGGCGACATGTCGATGGGAATCGTGCTGATCGACGCGTGTAAGCCGTTCGCGTGGAAGGACTCCTACCCGCGGGCGAACCGGTTCGACGAGCCGTACCGGGCCGAGATCCGCGATCGGTGGAAGGCGACACTGCCGCTCTGACGGGGTCGAGAAAGGTGGAAAAGCGATGATGCCGAAGGTGCCCGGTGAGGTTTCCGAGTTGCTACGCGGTTTCCCGGCTGTGGATGTGCAGGAGCAGGCGTTCGCATTCCTGACCGTCGACACCGGCGGCTATCCGCACAGCGCGCTGCTGTCTCGCACCGAGCTGGAACCCAGCGCCGACGAGGCGGTGCTGTTCGCAGTGGTGGCGAGTCCGCGGACCAGGGCCAACCTTCGACGTACGGGGACCGCCGGCCTGATCGCGATCGACGGCACGACCTGTCATCACCTGAAGCTGCGCATGACCGGGTCGCTGGCCGACCGCGGGCTGCTCGGTTGCATCTTCACCGTGGTCGACTACAAGCGCGATGACCTCGGAATACCGTTGCAGCCGATGTCTTTCCACACGTCAGCAGATCTGGCGGAACGGGAGGACTGGCCGAGGACTCTCGACCTCTTCGCGCGACTCCGTGCGGGATACGAGCAGGCATGATGCCCGAATCGCCGATGCGCATCATCGTTGCGATCAGCGGCGCCAGCGGCGCACCGTTCGCGGTGCGCCTACTGGAGACGCTACGCGAGATGCCGGATGTGGAAACCCATTTGGTGATGAGCACCTGGGGTAAATCGAACATCGAGGTGGAGACCGACCGCACGGTGTCCGAAGTCGTCGCCTTGGCCGACGTGACGTACAAGCTCGGTGAGCAGGGTGCGGCGATCTCGTCCGGTTCGTTCCGCACCGCCGGGATGATCATCGTGCCGTGCAGCATGAGGACGCTGTCCGCCATCCGCTATGGGATGGCGGACAATCTCATCTGCCGGGCCGCCGATGTGGTGCTCAAGGAAGGGCGGCAGCTGGTGCTGGTGCCGCGGGAAACCCCGCTCAACACCATCCATCTGGAGAACATGCTGGCGTTGAGCAGGATGGGCGCGCGGATCGTGCCGCCGATGCCGGCCTTCTACAACCATCCGCAATCGATCGCCGACATCGTCGATCATGTCGTGGTGCGGATTCTCGATCAGTTCGGGCTGGACGCCCCGCAAGCGAAAAGGTGGCGCGGACTGGGTGCGGCCCGGCGGGATCGGCCGGCCCGGGCCGACTACGACCTCACCTAGGCTGTCGGCGCCGAGTACGAGCCGACATGGTCGTCGCATGTTCGACGAACGCCTGCGCGGCGGGGTTCACCGTCGGACGATCGCGCCAGATGATCCCGAGCCGGCCGGGCGGCAGATCGGACACCCGTACCCCGACCAGGCGATCGCTTTGTGCCAGTGCCGATTCCGGTACCAAGCCGGCGCCGAGCCCCTGCTCGACCAGGGCCACCAGCACATCGGGGTCACTGGCCTCGAAGGCTATCCGCGCCCGCACTGCCGCGCGCTCGAGGGCCCGGTCGAGTTGCCACCGCAACCCCGAACCCTCCGGTAGCGCGATCAACGGATGCTCGGCCAGCTCGCCGAGCGATACCTCGTCGTGACGGGCGAGCGCAGACGACGGCGGCAATACGGCGATCACCGCCTCCCGATGCAGTTCACGAACCTGCATGCCACGCGTCGTCGCATCGGTGAGGCTCGTGAACGCCACATCAAGCCGTCCGTCGGTGATGCGCTGCGTGAGCATGGAGGCGGCATCCTCGATCAGGGACAGGTCGACACCGGGGTGCCTGCGATGAAATGAGGCCAACAGCTGTGGCAGGTCGACACTACGGGGTGAGATCGACGTGATGGTCCCGATGGCCACCCGACCGTGCAACAGACCGGTGAGGCCGTCGACCGCGGCGCGTCCGGACGCGAGCGCATCCATCGCCGCACGCACATGGGGTAGGAGGGCCTCACCGGCGGCGGTCAGCTTGGCCGCGCGCGGATGTCGCTCGAACAGTTGCTGCCCGACCTCACGTTCGAGCGCCTTGATGTGCGCGCTGACCCCGGATTGCGCGAGATGCAGCCGCAATCCGGCCGCGGTGAAGGTGCCCTCCTCGGCCACCGCGACGAAGCACTGCAACTGGTGAATGTCCATCTCGGCCAAATCTAGCGCGGGCCCGATGCCGGCGGGACCTCGGACAAGGGCGTCACCTGATAGGACAGCAGGCGCCAACGGCCGTTGGTACGTCGCCAGACAACCAGCATCGACCAGAACACGCCGTCGCTGACCTTGTCGGCGACGGCCGGTGAGGTGCCAGGGTCGGTCCCGTCCAGTGTTCCCTTCAGCGATTGTTTGCCCCAGCAGAGTGCGATATCGCCGAATGTCTTGACCTGCAGATCGAAGTACTCCATCTCAAGGTCGCGTGAGTTCATCGTGGTCTGGATGTGCTCTTCGGCCGTGATCAGGTGCCCGGGAAGCTCGGTGCCCAGAAACTCGGCATCGTGCAGATCCACCAGTGCCGCGTGGTCGCGGGTGACGATCGCCTCCTTCATCCTGGGGTACTGGGCGAGCACCTCGGCAACGGCTTCGGGGTCATTGACAAGATAGTGAGCCAACTTCTGATTCTCCTGTGGTGTACCGCAATTGGTGTGCGCTGAGCGCATCTCTGCCACCGGGCACGGATGACAGCATCCGGCCACGTATGAAAGGCGAGATAAATGAGGGGGATTCGCGCGATAGCGGTCGGTGACACCGACTCGAGGCCGCGGCGTACGCGCGGAAACCCGACTCTATCAGAGCGCGTTTCCGGGCGCACACCGGGAGAGCCGATTCAGGAGATCAGTTCCCCGCCAAGCGGAACCAGGCCGCGGCTGTGCAGGCCGCCGTCGGAGTTGATCACGCAGCCGGTGACCGACTTCGTGCGTTCCTTGCAGGCGAGGTACACATAGGCCCAGGCGTGGTCGGCGGGTTCGGACGCGACCTGCAGTGGGTTGGTGCGGCGGATCAGCGTCGGCAGGTCCGGCATGTCGGTCAGACGCTGTTCTCCGGTGGCTGTCGCCTCCAGGCCGCGCAGCGCGGTGACGGTACCGCCCGGTGCCACGGCGTTCACCCGGATATCCGGCGCCAGTTCGAAGGACAGCTGCGCCAGCAGGCCACGCACGGCGAACTTCGATCCGGTGTAGAGCGGGCCGCCGCCGCCCGGCAGATAACCGGCGTTGGAGATGGTCAGGACGACATTGCCGTGCGCCTTCCTGAGTTCGGGCAACGCGGCTTTCACCGCCAGCAGCGTCCCTTTGACGTTCACGTCGAACATCTCGCTGAACGCCGCATCGAGGCTGTCCTCCTGGAGGCTTTCCAGCGATGCGAAGTAGTCGAAGATGCCCGCGACCGTGACGAGCACATCGACGCCACCGAACTCGCGCACCGTCTCTGCGACACATCGCTGGTGATCGCCGTACCGTCGCACATCACCCTCGGTGGCCCACACGTTATGTTGCGCACGGAGTTCGGTGACCGCATCGCCGTCACGCTCGAGCACCGAAACCCGTGCGCCTTCGGCCACGAACCGGTCGACGACCGCACGGCCGATTCCGGTGCCGCCGCCGGTGACCACCACTGTCTTTCCCGTCAGCCAGCCATCGGTCACAGCGATGCCCGATCGTCTGACGTGACGAAATCTGGCTCTTCGACGCCGATCTCGGGCCGGCACGGGCCGATCGACCCCTCCAGCATCCGGGTGAAGGTATCGGTGGTCTGCCAGGTCAGCGCCTCCAGCTCGACCGGGTCCAGCCGGATGGTGGTGCCGCGCCGGGGTGACGAGATCTGCAGGCGCTCTCCGTTTCCGGTGCTGACGACCTCAAGGACGACGTCGGCGAATTCGTTACTGAGACGCATTGTCACAAGAAGATCCCCAGGTTCGCCGTCAACAAGGTGGTGTGGGCCAGCTGAACTGTGCGCCGGGCCAGGCGCCATCCGTCGGCGGTTTCGCGCAGCACATCGAAACGCTCACCGACCAGGATGTCGTAATCCGCCAGATCGCCCTGTGCCCGGTAGCAGAGGAAGTTGCTGCGCACGTTGTACTCGTCGTCACCTAATGGGTCGACTCGCACATTGGTGATGAGACGCTGAGTACGCGACGGCGGGTCCTCGGCGTACGCGTGCTCGGTGTACAGCCGCGCCACCCGCATCTTCATCGACGCGAGGGTGTCCTTCATGTGGAATCCGGTCGGGGAGAACTCCAGGTTGCGAGCCTCCGGCCCTCGGGTCACCCGGATGGGCATCAGGTACTCGAGATCGTCGGCGAGGCCGGTGAGCCAAAGGTCGAACTCGTGGTGGTCCAGCCGCTCGGCCTCCAGGTACAGAAACCGGGCACAGTCGGCGGTGACATCGCGGGTCAGGTCGACTGGGGCATCGATGCTCATGAGCGCGCTCCCTTCTCGGTCAGTTCTTCTGCTGCAGGCGTCATCTCGCGAAGCCAGCGGCGGTAGAAGGCCCGCTGCGGTGCCTCGCCGAGCGCGGTGGTCGTGGCGATGCCGGGGTACTGCCAGTCCGTGTCCTCGGCATAGTCGCTCATGCCGTCGAGACCGAGCTGAAAATTGAAACGCATGCCGCACTTCCGGGCGAACACGGATTTGCCGGCTTGCGGTGCGCCGCCCCACACCACGGTGTCGTCCTGCTCGAGGATGCCGGCCGGGCCGTGCATGCTCAGGCCGGCGATGTAGGCCTCCTCGTTCAATCCGGCGGGTGCGGACTTCCAGCCGAGGGTCCAGTTCCAGTTGACGATGCCATCGGGCCCGACCGGCTGCCACTGGCGTAGGTGGGTGAACACCATGGGTGGCGCATCTGGATGCGGTGCCGCGGGCACGCGGACCAGACCGAAATTCGGGAAGATGAGAAACGTTGTGGCCGAGTGGCTTTCGACGAACTGGCGCTGCAAGGGCGTCAACCGCTCCAGCTGGAAGGTCTCGGCGACCTCCGGCGGGTATCCGGAGGTGTGCCACGGCGGGGGAAGGAAGCCGTTGTTGACGATCATGCCGTGGCCGTGTTCGAAGTACACATGCCGGGACACGCCCTGCGGGCCGGCGCCTCCGGTCTCGATCCGGGGGAACATGCCGACGTCCTCGGCAGAGCGGTGTAGTGAGGGCACGTGGTAGGCGTCGGCCATGAAATTCTCCGCGCCCGACTTCCAGTTGGCCGGTACCCGCCAGCGGTGCGGTTCGCCGATGGTCGTCATTCCCGAGTCGTTCAGGCCGAGCAGGACGTCGAGGTACCAACGCATGTCGCCGAGATACTCGTCGAGCGTGGGAGCGTCGGGATCGAGCGCGGCGAACACCAGACCGTGCACCGAATCCACGTGCGGGGCCGCGGCGAGCCCCCAGCTGCCGGCATCGAGCTTCTTGTATGCCTTCTTCCGGTAGGGCGCCCCACTCCATTCGCCCGTATTCTTGAAAACCCATGAGTGATAAGGGCATCGGAAATGGGAGCTGTTGCCCTTCTCGACGCGGCACACCGTGCTACCGCGGTGCGTGCACTTGTTGAACAGGACGTGGATCAACCCGTCTTCGTCCCGGACGACGATGAATTGGTCCTGCCCGATGTAGCGGAGCACATAGTCGCCCGGTTCGGGGATCTCCGACTCGTGCGCGACGAAGCACCAGCAGCGGGCGAAAATGCGTGCCATTTCCCGTTCGTAGAGCTCAGGGTCATTGAAGATGCGTGGCGATATCACGCCGCCGGCGAGGTCGGATCCGGCGGTTTGGAGAAACTCCGATATCGGGTCCATTGATGCGGGCCGAACCGCCGAATCGCCATTGCGTAACTGCTCGATCAATGTTGGTTCTCCTTGAGTGGGGACGGTTGTCGACGAATGCCGGGTAACCTACGAGCGCACCGGGGGCGGCCCCAAGTGGCGTGGTCCGGACCGTGGAACATCGTCGGAATTTTCCGAATCTCCGTTTGCCAGCTTCGATTCGCGTCGCGAAGTACGCATTGTTGGCTATGGTTTTCAACCGAATGCACCACCTATGCGCGAGGTCAGTCCATGGACAACACGCCGCCTTCGGGGCCGCGCCACCTGCTGCCCGCCGACCTGACGAGCCTCGTCGGGCGCCGGGCCGAGGCGGCCGAGGTGCGCCGGCTGCTGGGGTCCTCGCGGTTGGTCACGTTGATCGGTATCGGTGGCGTCGGAAAAACCCGTCTGGCCACGCAGGTGGCCCGCAAGTCGCAACGGGCCTTCGCCGACGGGGTGGCCTTGGCGGAGCTCGCCGGCGTCACCGATCCCGGGCTGGTCCCGCTTGCGGTCGCGGAGTCTCTGGGGCTCGCGGTGCGACACCAGGATGTCGTATGGGCGCTCACCGAGTATCTGCGGGCGCGCGATCTGCTGCTGATTCTCGATAACTGCGAGCACCTCCTCGACCAGTGCGCGGTGCTCGCGCGAAATTTGCTGTCGGCCTGCCCGACGCTGCGCATCCTGGTCACCAGCCGCGAAGCGCTGCGGGTCAGCGGGGAGCATGTCTTCCTCGTTCCGCCGCTCGCCGTCCACCGCAGCGACGGCGATCGGGACACCGCTCCGACCGAGGCGGTCCAGTTGTTCGGCGAGCGTGCGGTCGCGGTGGACCCGGACTTCCGGATCACCGCCGAGAACTCCTCGGACATCGTGGAACTGTGTTCCCGTCTGGACGGCTTGCCGCTGGCGATCGAACTGGCCGCGGTTCGGATGCGCGCGCTCACGCCGGCGGCGTTGCTCGACCGGCTCGACCATCGTCACGATCTTCTCAACGTCGGCGACCGCTCGGCCGCGCCACGGCACCACTCGTTGCGGGCCGCGCTGGAATGGAGCTACGAGCTGTGCTCCGAACCGGAACGGCGGTTGTGGGAACACCTTTCGGTGTTCTCTGGATGGATCATGCTGAGCGCCGCGGAGTGCATCTGTAGTGACGACGTGCTTCCGCGAGAGGATATCGCCGGGCACTTGTCCGCACTGGTCGACAAGTCGATCGTGGCGCGCCACGTCGCCGAGGGGCACCAAGGCTACCGGTTGCTGGAGACCGTCGCCGAGTACGGCAGGGAGCAACTGCGCTGCCGTGGTGAAGAAGCGGCCGTGCGCGGGAGGTACCGCGCCTACTACTGCCGGCTGGCACACGAATTCGAGAGCCACTGGTTCGGACCCGACCAGCTCGACCTGGTCGGGCGGATGAGAAACGAACAGGTCAATGTCCGCGCCGTCCTCGGCGCGGTGCTCGATGATCCGGATGGCGGACGGGCCGCGTTGCAGATGGCGGCAGACCTGTTCTGGTACTGGCTGGGTTGTGGCCAGCTTCGCGAAGGCAGGCACTGGCTGGACCGAGCGCTGGCAGCCGATGCCTCGCCGAGCTCCGAGCGAGCGGCCGCGCTGTGGGCGAACGGGTATATCGCGATCGCGGAGGGCAAGACCGTGGTTGCGCTGCAGATGCTGCGGGAGAGCCAGTCGCTTGCCGAATCCCTCGGCGACACCGTCAGTCTGGCGCACGCCACGCATTTCAGGGGGGTGGCCGAACACAATCTCGGCAACACCACACTGGGCACCGAGCTGATCCGGGAAGGATCGGTGCTGGAAGAAGCCGGGGGGCCGAGCCTGCACCACGTGCTCGCTCAGGAGCAGGTCGGCTGGCTGCACTGCAGGCGCCGCGACCCGCAACAGGCGGTGGAGGTGCTCGGCCGATGTTTGGCGGAATGCGATCTGCGGGACGAACGCTGGCTGCGGTCATGGATTTTGACGTTCTTGGGCCTGGCGAACTGGATGTTGGGCGAGTTGGATCTCGCGCAACGGCAACTGCGAGAGGCGTTGGCCGGCAAGACCCGTTTCCACGACTCCCTGGGCACCGCCGTGGTCATCGAACTGAGCGCATGGCTGGCCGCCAGACAAGACCAACCGCGACGGGCGGCACGGTTGCTCGGCGCGGCGCAACGTGCCTGGGAACCCATCGGCAACTATCCCGGCGGGTTCGAACTGCCGAACTGGAATGACGAGATCTCAGCAGAGTTGCGGGCCGCGTTGGGCGACAATGAGTTCGAGTTGCTGCTGACCGAAGGTCGCGCGTTGAGCGTCGACAAGGCCATCGGTGAGGCCATGGGCGATCCTGAGCCGGCACCTGCCGCGCCTGCTCTGCCGGACCGGCCTCTGGCGAGTCTGAGCCGCCGGGAGGCCGAGGTGGCGGGCATGGTGGCCGAAGGCATGACCAACAAGCAGATCGCTCAGGCGCTCGTGTTGTCGCTGCGCACCGTCGAGAGTCATGTCGAGCACATCTTCGCCAAACTCGGGGTGCGGTCCAGGACGCAGGTCGCGGTGCTCTACGCGGCCGGTCAGCCGCCGCGCTGAGCCTCAGAACTCCGTTCGGTTGGTGAGCACACCGGTGATACCGCGGGCGTGTGTCGCAGCCGCGGGATCGACATCGGCGAAGATCAGCCCCGGCGCCGCGGCCAGGGTGGCCGTCACTCGGCCCAGTGGATCGGCGATCAACGAGCAACCGACGCCGGTCGGGGCTGTCGAATCCACCTGCACGTCTGAGGCTTTCGGGTCGGCCTGATCGCAGCCGACGATCCACGATCCCGAATCGAGGGCGCGGGCGCGCACCAGTGCATCCCACTGCTCGGCCTTGCCCGGGCCCGCCCCCCATGACGCGGGCAGCAGTATCGCCGTGGCGCCTGCGATGGCCAGCTGCTGAAAGAGTGCGGGAAAGCGGACGTCGTAACACGTGGCGACACCGAGCACCACGTCGTCGACGGTGACGGTCACCGGTTCGGTTCCTGGCGCGACCGTATCCGATTCGCGGTATCCGAACGCGTCGTACAGGTGGATCTTGTGGTATCCGGTGTGGTGTCCGAGCCCGCTGAGCAGCAGGGTGTTTCGCACGCGGTTGCCGTCGGGGGTGAACATGCCGGCCGCGATGAGGACCGAGTGCGCATCGGCGAGCTCGGCGACAGCGGTGGCCCACGGACCGTCGATGGATTGGGCCACCGCGGCGAGTGGGGTGCCGAACTGCGCCATGGTGGCCTCCGGAAACACCACGACCCGCGCACCGCCATCGGCGGCGCGCCGCACCCAAGACTCCATGATGGCGAGGTTGACGGCGGGGTCGGACAGCGAGGTGATCTGGCATGCCGCGATACGAAGCGGAGTGGCGGTCATGTTCGGTCGTCTCCTTCGATACGCGGGATCCATCCCGGTCGGCTCAACAGGTACTTCACCATCTGCCCTGGGATCGTCAGCGCGGTCTCGATGTCATGGCTGTCGGCCGGTAGATGCGTCCGGACACTCTGGTGTTGACCAGCTTTCATCTTGTCGACCCATTCCGGGTCGATCAGGGCGGCGCGGCCGACCGCGACGAGATCGGCACCGGCGCCGAGCGCCTCGGCGGCGTCGTCGAGCCCTCGGATTCCACCGCTGGCCACGACGGCACTGCGGCCCGCGACCGCGGCGGCGATCGCGGCGATCGGATTGCGGGATTCGACGGCTTCGCGACTCTTGGTCCAGTCACGATCTTCTGGTTGTGGCGAGTTCTTGCGGAAGTCGTCCATGGAGATATGGACGTAGTCCACCCCGGTCTCGGCGAGCTGGTCGCAGAGCAGCGCCGAGTCATCGAGGGTGTAGCCGCCGGCCTCGGACTCGAACGGCGTTACCCGGAATCCGACTGTCACAGCGGGGCCGACCGCTGACCGGACCGCTTCGGCGACCGCGAGTGGGAAGCGTGCCCGTCGGGCCGCATCACCGCCCCACTCGTCGTCGCGTCGATTGGCTCGCGGCGAGAAGAACTGGTGGATCAGATAGTGGTTGGCCCCGTGTATCTCGATGCCGTCGAACCCGGCCTGCACACCGAGCGCGGCGGCCCTCCCGAATGCCGTTATGAGGTCATCGATCTCGCCGCTGTGTAGTTCGCGGGGAGTGCGGGCATCGGGACGCGCGGACGGAATCGGCGACGGCCCGCGGATCCCGCTGGGGCCGACCAGGCCTGGCAACGCGATGCGCCCGCCGTCGTAGAGCTGCAGCAGGGTCAGTGCACCGCCGCGGCCGATCGCTTGCGCGACGGCCCGCAGGCTTTCCAGGTGATCATCGGTCGAAGCCCCGATGCCCTCCCAGGACCGGCCGTCCTCGTGGACATATGCGCACGACGTCACGGCGGCGCCGAACTCGGTGTCTCCGCGGCGACCCAGGTACCGCAACTCGTCGTCGGTCACGCACCCCTGCGGGTCCGACGAGTTGGTGGTCATCGGCGCGAGCATGAATCGGTTTCGCAGGGTTGCCCCGGACGTGAGGCGTAGTGGTGACCAGGGATCGGTGATCGTGCGCATGGCAGCTCCTTGTGACACGTCTGCTGGGAAGCGTCGGACAGTCACGGTCTCCTCAATCGACTGCCGGGGGCGTCTGCCGCACCGCGTAGGACAGTGAGATCGCCTCGTCTGCGACGGGATCGCGCAGTTCCACACCCCATCCGGTACTGAACTGGTTGACGTCGGGGCGCATCGGGATGGTTCCGGACATCAGCACGGTGCCCGGATTGAGCAGGTCGCGCGAGCGCAGCTCCTCGACCCAGAACAGTGGCGACAGCAGCTCGGTCAGGGTGCCATGCTGGATGACCTCGATGCCGGACTCGGTTTCGACGGTGCCGGTCAGGGTGAACTCGTCGAGCCGGTCGGCGATGGTGGCCAGACGCCAGGCCCGGCGGGCCAGCACATCGGGCGCGGCCTGTTTGCTCCAGGCCACCCCATGTTGTTCGAGACGCCGGTCGGTGTGGTCACACGCAGCGGTGAGCAGCAGATCGCCGGGTCCGGTGCCGGCCACCACCAGCGCCCATTCCGCCTCGCCCGAGGTGAGCTCGTGCTGGACGTCGATCTCTTCGGTCTGCATCGCCAGGTAGGAGGCGATGGGGTAGATGCACGGGATGCGGGTGGGAGCGGGCACACCCAACTCGGCGAGCTCGTCGATGTGGGCGGTCACGTCGGCTTGGCTGCGACCCGCGTATCCGGCGTTGAGCAGAGTGTCGACGTCGACGGTGACGGTCTCGTCATCGCGCAGCGTGAAGGTGAGTTGTGGCATGGGTGTCCTGACTGTCGACTGGCCTCGGTCGAGACCTGATGGGTGGGCAGAGCGTTGGAGCACAAGGGTTTTCGAGGGGAAGTCACCGCGTGGCGCGACGCCAGGCGGCTTCCTGGACATGTCGCGCGATGCCGGCGGCTGCCGTCCGGACGGCCGGTGCCGCGTCGGCGGGCCGGAATCGATGTACCGGACCCGAGATCGAGACCGCCGCGACGATGGCGCCTGACCAGCTCCGGATGGGAGCCGCGATACAGGTCAGGCCAGGTTGGCTCTCCTGGCGGTCGTACGCCACGCCGCAACGCCGGATGGCGGCCAGGTCGCGATCGAGTTGCGCGGCCGAGGAGACACTCAACGACGTGGCGGGCCGAAGGTTCGCCGAGACGCGGGCGATGACCTTCTGGTCGCTGAATGCGAGCAGCGCCTTTCCGATCGCGGTGTTCGCGGCGCGTAGCCGCCCCCCGACGCAGGCAGGTGAGTTCACCCCGTTGTGGCCGTGGATCTTGTCGATGTACAGGACGTCCTGGCCGGTCAGGATGCCGAGATTCACTGTTTCATGGGTGATCTCGTACAGGTCGAGCAGATGTGGCAGTGCGACGCGGCGCAATTCGTGGTTGTCCGGTTGGCTGCCGAGCGCGCCCAGCTCGTTGAGCCGTGGTCCAGGGGAGTATTCGGTGCCGCGTTTGGTCACCATGTCCCAGTCGACGAGGACGGCCAGCAGGCGGTGCGCTGTCGATTTGGGCAGCTGTGCCTGACGCGCGATCTCCGAGACCCCCATGGCCGGGCGATTCGGCGTGAAACAACTCAGCAGCGCGAGAGCCTTGGCAACCGAGGTCGATGAGTCCGGATCCAGCGGACGGTCGGCTACCAATTGCACGGCGGGTGTCCGATGCAGTGAGCGGGTCGGTGGGGATACCACGGTCGGACTGATCGTTGTCATCGTTGCCTCCTGGGGCTTCAGTTCGGCGGTGAGTGGCCCGGATGTGCGGCACCGGCGCATTCGGCCTGGGGCCCGACGGTATGGCAGCAGTGGCGCGGGTCACATCCGGGGAATTACCGAAAGACACCTACCTAACGGCTCGCTACGGCCAGGTGAACCCACCGTGAGCTGGGCCGCTGCCGCGCGGTCAGCACGCCAGGGTGACGGACCCGAGGGACGAGAACCGCGCGGTGACCGGGAAGCCGACGGGCAGCGGTACCGGTGCCGTCCCGACGAGTACCGTCCAGCCCACCTCGATCGCGTGACCGCGCCGGGCAAGACAGTTCGCCGCCGCCGCGAGTGCCTCGGCCGGGTGGCTTCTGGCCACCGCATCGAAACGAGTCACGGTGGCCGTCCCGGCGGCGACGGTGATGCCGGCCTCTTCCCGCGACAGGTCCAGGCCGGCGGGGGCGAACCCGACCGGTCCGGTGAGGTAATACGACGAGGACAGGTTGTCGGCGACCAGGTCAGGCGCAGTGCATCGGCGGTCGGAGTAGCGGCTGTCGGTGACTTCCAATCCGGCGAACACGAGATCGACCGCCGCCAGCGCGGCCGCGGCGGTGACCCCGGGGCCGCAGAGCCGCCGCCCCGTGACGAACGCGATCACCGGTTCGACACCGGGATCGACGAGCAACTCTGTGGGCAGGTGATCGTTTGTACGCAGTGCCATCGCATCGGTCAGCCACCCGGTCAGCGGTGTCACCGAGGATCGGGACTGCACCTTGATACCGACGACGTGCTCGCCGCGCTCGATCCGCTGGCTCAAGGCCTCGTCCTGAATCCGATAGGCGAGATCGAAGTTCAGATCGCGGCATTCCGCCGAAAGTGACGGCATCCGTTGCTTCTTGGCCTGCGCGGTCAGCAGCCTTCCGGCAATGGAGTCGACAGTGGGCTGGATTGTGGTGCTCAGTTCGATGTTCACCTGCGTGTGCTCCTGAATCGTCGGTGTGCCGGGCGTTCACCGTGACGGGTGGTCGCGATCGAGGGGAACGTGCGCGGTCTGAACCGTGGAACGCCGGCGGGCGGCATGCCACCCTGCGGAACGGTGCCGTTGCCCATCCCCGAACCAGGCGGAAACCTGCTGTGCCGATGCCTGTTCGAAACACGGAAAGGGAAACGGTGCATGGCGACGTTGACGGTCGATGGCGTTGATCTCTACTACGAGGATCACGGGAGCGGAGAACCACTGCTACTGGTGCACGGCGCCGCGGCGTCGGGGCGCTGGTTCGGCGATCTGATTCCCCAACTCGCGGCCAAGTACCGGGTGATCGTGCCGGACCTGCGCGGGTTGGGACGCAGTGCGCGGGTGGCGCCGTTGGAACGCCCGCAGGTGTGGGTGGCCGATCTCTGGCGCCTGCTGGACTCACTCGGCCTGGACCGCGTCCATCTCGCCGGTGTGTCGCTCGGCTCACGGATCGCCGGGCGGATGGTGCTCGACAACCGGGCACGGGTCACGACCCTGACCGTGGACGCGCCGATCATCGGATTGAGCAAGAGCGGAAACGCCTCGCTCAATTCGGTTTTCACGGCCGTGGACCCGGAGAGTGCTCAGGCCCGCGAGTGGAATGATCTGCACGGCGCCGACTGGCGCGATGCCGTCCGGTTCTACGCCGAGACCCGGAGCACCGAACAGTTCCAGGAGTACTTCACCCTGCGACCGCATCTGGCGGACATCGACGTCCCCACCCTGATCTGCCGCGGTGACCTCGATGATGCGATCCACCCGGTGGACGACGCGTTCATCTGGCACAAGCAGGCGCCCGACACCCAGTTGTTCATCGCTCCGGGCCTGACCCAGTCATCGATCATGTTGGAGCGCGCGGCGAACTTCGTCACCGAATTCGAGGCATTCCAGGCGCGTTGCGCGCTCGGATCCGCGGCATGACCCGAGCGCTCGTCACCGGATTCGGCGCATACGCAACCGAGACCGACAATCCCAGCGGTCTGATCGCGCAACGGTTGGACGGACAGCAGATCGCAGGCCTGGACGTGGCCGCCCGCGTGCTGCCGGTGGACACCGAACTGGTGCACGACGTGTTGGCCGAGGCCATCGAGTCACTCCAGCCTGCGGTCGTGGTGCTGACGGGCGTCGCACCCGGCCGCACGGCACCCGCGGTGGAACGCGTCGCGGTCAATGTGCGGGACTTTCCGATTCCCGATACCGCGCAGCGGGTTCCGATCGACGAACCGGTGGTCGATGGCGGTCCGGCCGCCTATCTGAGCACGCTGCCGGTCAAGGCGATCGTGGACGGTTGGCGGCGTGCGGGGCTGGCCGGCTACGTCTCCAACACGGCCGGGACCTATCTGTGCAACCAGGTGTTCTACCTGGCCCGGCACCTGTGCCGCGTCCCGGGCGCGCGGGTCGGGATGGTGCACCTGCCCGTGACACCTGCCCGGTCGACCGCGAGTACACCACCGCTGCCGTCGGTCCCGGTCGAAGTTCTCGAACATCAGGTACGACTGGCACTTTCGGTCTCGGCCGAGCACCAGGGAGACGACCTGCGGATCGGCGGAGGGGCGATCAGTTGACGGCCACCACTCGGATGTTCTCGGAGCAGAGCAGTAGCCACACAGTGGAGATCGACGGACATCCGGTCCACTATCACGATATCGGTGCCGGCCCGCCGCTGGTGATGCCGCAGGCGTTCGGTCCGCTGCCCGGAACGACGGCCTGGCTGACCTACCATCGCACGCTCGCTGAGCTGGCTGCGCGGCATCGGTGCATCCTCGTGGACTACCCGAACTTCGGGCGCAGCGGACCGCGAGAGTTCCACGAGCCGGTGCACGACCTCTATGTGCGAAACACTCTCGGGATTCTGGACCGACTCGGGCTGGACACGGTCACCGCTCTCGGCGTCTCCACCGGGGGGACCGTGGCGATCGGTTTGGCGCTCGCCGCACCGGGACGCGTGGAACGGTTGATCGTCGGCGGGTGTACCGCCTCGACCGGCGGTGATCCGTACCTGCTGGCGACGGCACCCACCGAGGTCGGACGCCTGTTCGACGAATGCCAATCGTTGCCACCCGACCGCGAGCGTATTGCGAGGCTGCTCCGGAGCCTGGTCTTCGATCCTGGGTTGATCGGAGACGACATCGTCGAACAGATGTACCGGTGGCGGCTCGATGAACCGCACCACGCCGAAGCGTGGTCCCGCTCGACCATCGTGGCGCGCAGCAACCTGGCCGCCCTGGCAGCGGTGGTGGCACCCACGCTGGTGATCCATGGACGACATGACCGGATGGTGCCGCTGGAGGGGGCTCTGCAGTTGCTGAGCCATCTGCCGTCGGCGGATCTGGTGGTGTTGAACAAATGCGGGCATTGGCCACCGTACGAACGCCCGCATGACTTCGTCCGCGCCGTGACGGCATTCCTTTCCTCGTGAACGTTTCGGGTGTTCCGGTGGACGGATCGGTGCCGTTGCCGGTGGCCGGTGCGTTCACGAAAGCTGCGTATCCGAGGCCGCATCGCGCGACTGTCGCGGGCAGGCCGGGAAGGTAAATTCATGAATGAAGTTGTCGCACTGGGGTATCTGGGTCTAACTGCCGCCGATCTGGATGCCTGGCGCACATACGGGACCGAGATTCTGGGCCTGCAGGACGTCTCGGCGCACGAGCAATGCGATGACCAGACGGTCCTGCTGCGCGGTGACGAGCGCGGCTGGCGTCTGGCGATTCACCAGGCCGATACCGGCGGAGCGGCCTACGTCGGATGGGAAGTGCCGAACGGTGCGGCACTGGACCGGTTGGCCCGGCGGCTGCAGGACGCGGGTGTAGAGATACACCACGACCCGGACTGTGCCGCCGAACGTCATGTGGAGGACGTCATCCGGTGTACCGATCCCGATGGTCACCGGCTGGAGTTCTTCTACGGTGCCCGGGTGCCGAAGCGGCCCTTCGTCTCGTCGAGAGGTATCCGGTTCGTGACCGGTGACCTCGGGATGGGGCACGTGTTCTTCTTCGTCACCGACCTCGCCGCGGCGAAGCGGTTCTACCTGGACGTGCTTGGCTTCCGGCTCAGTGACACCATCGAATTCCACGGCCGTAAAGTCCATTTCGCGCACGTGAATCCCCGTCATCACAGCCTCGCGTTCGTCGAGAACGACAACCTGGCGCCGGCCCTGGGGCACTTCATGCTCGAGGTCACCGACATCGATGACGTCGGGCGGACGCTCGACGCGGTCCACGCCGGTGGGGTTCAGCTCACCGAAACCCTGGGCCGGCACACCAACGATCTGGCCATCTCGTTCTTCATGAAGAATCCGTCCGGCTCGGAGATCGAGTACGGCTACGACGGGCGGTTGGTCGACGACTCCACGTGGCGGGTGTCGAGCTACGACGCCACCAGTTTGTGGGGGCATCACCGTGACTGACGCACCGAAGCCGTCTTCGCCGACGGGAGCATCCCGATGACGGAGACCTACGTGGTCGTCGGCGCGAGTCTGGCCGGGGCGCGTGCGGTAGAGGCAATGCGCAACGAGGGATTCGATGGCCGCATCATCCTGGTCGGTGCCGAGTACCACCTGCCCTACGATCGGCCGCCGCTGTCGAAAGAGGTGATCCTTGGCTCGAAGGACCCGGGCGATACGTTGCTCCACAAGTCGGACTTCTATTCCCGCAACGACATCGAACTCCTGCTCGGGGCGCGGGCGCGGCGGATCGACACGCACGGCCGCCGGGTCGAGTTGCACGACGGAGTGTCGATCCAGGCCGACAAGGTGTTGCTGTGTACCGGTACGACCCCGCGTCGTCCGGAGATCCCGGGACTCGACCTCGACGGCGTGCACTTCCTGCGGACGGTCGACGACGCGATCGCGATCCGTGACCGGATGCGCGCCGGTGCTGCCGTGGTGATCCTCGGGGGCGGGCTGATCGGCATCGAACTGGCCGCATCGGCGCTGCAGCTCGGCAACCAGGTGACCGTGCTCGAACGAAGCGATGTGGTGCTCGGCCGGGTGCTGCCGGAGCGAATCGCCCAGTGCCTGGTGCGTTTCCACGTCGAACAGGGCGTGCGCATGGTGACCGGTGCCAAGGTGACCGCCGTCGAAGGCGACCATCGGGTACGGCGGGTCACGATGGACAACGGGACGCACATCGAGGCTGACCTGGTGGTCGTCGGGGTCGGCGTGGCGCCGGCGGTCGATGTGGCGGTCAATTCCGGTATCGAAGTCGACAACGGCATCGTGGTCGACGAGTTCTGTGAGACCTCGGTGCCCGGTGTGTATGCCGCGGGTGACGTGGCGAGCTCCCCATGCAACTACGACTCCGGACGAATCCGGTTGGAACACTGGCAGAACGCACAGAATCAGGGCATCGCCGCCGCGCGTTCGATGGTGGGACGGCGGGAACCCTACCGCGACCTGCCGTGGTTCTGGTCGGATCAGGGCCAGACGAACATCCAGGTGGCCGGGCGGCTGCATCCGGAAGATCACGTCGTATGGCGCGGCAGCCCGGAATCCATGCAATTCACGGCATTTCACCTGCGGGACAGTGTGTTGGTCGGAGCCGTCGGGGTGAACCAGCGGCGGGAGGTCCGGATGGCGATGAGCCTGATCGACCGGCGGGCCAGGCCGGAGCCGGCCTTGCTGTCCGACCCGGCCGTCGATCTGCGCTCGATCGACGACGTCGCGACACCCGCGGGGCAACAGTGAGGGAGGAATCGGCAATGACGGCAATGGCAGAGTCCGAACACCTGCTCCGGGTGTGTCCGGTCGGAGACCTGGCGCCGGGCAACGTGAAACGGGTCGATGTCGATCCACCGATCGCGGTGTACAACATCGACGGCTCGTTCTACGCGACCGCCGACTGGTGTACACACGACAGGTCGTCGCTGGCCGACGAGGGCTTCATCGAGAACGGCCAGGTCGAATGTGGCTGGCATTTCGCCAAGTTCTGTGTGCGCACCGGCGCTGTCACCGCGCCGCCTGCGGTCCAACCGCTCGCGACCTATTCGGTCCAGGTGATCGATGACGTGGTGTACGTGGACGTAACCGGCTGAGTGACGTTCCGGCGTCCAGAACGGTTGCATCGACTGGCATTTCGCATGCTGATTAGCTCAACAACAGTCCTCGAATGTGAACTGAAGGGAAATGATCGTGGCTATTGATGCCGGCTATCTGCGCTCGTTGGTGAATTGGGAGGAAGGCAAGATCGGGCCGGAGATCTTCGTCAGCGACGAGATCTACCGGTTGGAGCAGGAGCGCATCTTCGGGCGATCCTGGCTCTTCCTCGCGCACGACAGCATGATCCCGAAGCCGCACGACTTCTTCGCCACCTACATGGGCGGAGATCCCGTGCTCGTGACGCGGCAGCCCGACGGCAGCGTGAAGGCGTTCCTGAACGTATGCCGGCACCGGGGCATGCGGGTCTGCCGGGCCGAAGAGGGAAATGCACGGTCGTTCATGTGTACCTACCACGGTTGGACCTACGACAGTGCGGGCGAGTTGGTCGGTGTTCCGAACCTCGACGACGCGTACGACAACAAGCTGTCCCTCGGCGACAACGGCCTGGTACAGGTCGCTCAGATCGCGAGTTACAAAGGACTGATCTTCGGCAACTTCGACCCGACGGCGCCACCGCTCGACGAGTACCTCGGCGCGCTGAAGTTCTACATCGACGGCTGGGTCGACCATGCCGAGGGCGGGATCGAAATCCTGCCCGGCGCCATCAAGTGGACCATCAACGCCAACTGGAAACTGGCCGCCGAGCAGTTCGCCGGCGACACCTACCACGCGACGACCAGCCACCTGTCCTCGCTGCTGGCCTTCGGGCCCGGGTTCGACGCGAAGGACGGCGCACATGTGTCGCTGCGCGAAGGCCACGGGGAGAGCTTCCTGTTCGAGCGACACACCCGGTTCTCCGACGACCCGCTTGGGCAGTACAACGAGAACAAGCGGCGGATCGCGCGGGAGCGGGTGGGCGACCGCGCCGACATGGTGGCCAACTTCAACGCGTTCCCGAACTTCGCCGGCCTACCCGGCTCGGCCAACATCCGCGTGTGGCATCCGAAAGGGCCGACGAAGTTCGAGATCTGGTCGTTCACCGTCGTCGAGAAAAACGCCCCTCAGGAAGCCCGTCGGGCCCAACAGATTTCCGCATCGTTCACCGAGGGTGCGGCCGGTGTCGTCGAGACCGACGACGGCGAGAACTGGGGAATGATCGGCGGCGTGCTCGAGCAGGGCTACCAGGCCCGGAAAATGGCATGGAACTACGAGATGGGGCTGGGCAGCGAGCGGGAGAACCCGGACTTCCCCGGTGAATACCATGATTCGTTCTTCGGCGAGGCCGGACAACGCGGTTTCTACCGACGCTGGCTGGAGTTCATGACGACCGAGTCCTGGCCGGTCATCCCGCCCGAGGAGCGCAGTGTCGCGGTGCCCGCGGCCGCCATGAGCGATGTGGCGGGTGCCCGATGAGCGTCGGAGAGATGGTGCAACCCACCGAGGTCGGTGAGCTCGAGCAGGTTCTGCTGCAACACCGCGTCGAACAGTTCCTCTACCGCGAGGCCCAGCTGCTCGACCATTGGCAATGGGCCAGCTGGCTGGAGTTGTTCGATGAGGACATCCTCTACTGGATGCCGGTGCGCCGGAACCGGCTTCGCCGCCAACGCGGGCAGGACGAGGTTCCCGAGGGTATCGAGATGGCGCACTTCTACGACGACTACTCGTCACTGCAGATGCGAGTGAACCAGATGCACTCGGGCACGCACTGGGCAGAAGACCCGCCGTCCCGGTGCCGGCATCTGGTGACGAACGTGATCGTGCAGCCGCGGTCCGAGGTCTCCGGTGATGCCGTCGAGTACGACGTCTGGTCCAACTTCCTCGTCCACCGCAATCGGCTCGAATCCGAAACCGATATCTGGGCAGGAGAGCGTCGCGATGTGTTGCGGGTGGCAGACACGGGCTTCAAGATCGCCCGCCGGACCATTCTGCTCGATCAGAACGTCGTGCAGTCGAAGAACCTGAGCGTCCTGTTCTGATCCGCTGAGAGGATACGAAAAACCATGGTAGCCACCGAACTTCAAGTACCTTCGGAAGCCGAGTTGCACGCCGCTCTGGTCGAGCGTGCCCGGGCGCTGGCGCCGGCGATCCGCGAGCGGTCCACCCGCACCGAGGATCTGCGGCGCGTGCCGTCCGAGTCGATCACCGAGATCATCGACGCCGGGCTGGGCGGCCGCATGCTCGCGCCGCGACGGTTCGGTGGTGACGAGTTGACGCTCGACACCATGTACGAGGTCGCTGTCGAGCTCGGCCGGGCCTGCGCGTCCACGGCCTGGTGTGCGGCGTTGCTGCCGCATGACGCACACATGGTCGGGTTCTTCCAGCAGGCCGCGCAGGAGGCGGTGTGGGCGGACGGTCCCGACACCTGTATCGCGGCATCGCTGGCGCCCGCGGCCACGGTGCGCAAGGTCGACGGAGGTTATCGGCTGACCGGCAGGCATGGCTTCGCCAGCGGGGTCGACCATTCCTCGTGGGTGATCGTCAGCGGGCTGATCAAGGAGAGTGATCGCGCGGCGAATCACCACTTCCTGATCGGGCCGGGTGAGTATTCGATCGACGACGACTGGTACGCGGCAGGCATGCGGGGGACCGGGAGCAAGACGATCGTCATCGACGATGTGTTCGTTCCGGATGAATTCGCGCTTGCCGCAGCCTCTCTGGTCGCCGGCGACGGTCCGGGCAGTGAAGTGAACCGAGGCCCGCTCTACCGGCAGCCCCTGGCGCTGCACGCCGGGTTGACGTTCCTGGGCCCGATGGTGGGCACCGCTCTCGATGCCTACGACCACTTTGTCGAGTGGGCGCGCGGTCGGAGCGCCACCGCGGCATCCGAAGTCGTGCAGGAAGCCATCGCCCGCACGGCGGCCGACCTGGAGCTGGCTCAGCTGGCCGTCGAGCGGGTGCTCGCGGATGCGCGGGTGTCCGGGCGCATGGAACTCGCGGACCGGGCCGCCACGCTGCGGGACTACGACCGAGTGGCCGAACTGCTGACCGACGCGGTCGATCGGTTGTTCAAACTCAGCGGAACCTCCGGCTTTCGGGACAGCAGTCCCATGCAGCAGAAGTGGCGCGACATCCACATGATGGCGAGCCACGTGTCGTTCACCCGGGCCAACTACCAGCACTACGGCCGCATGGTGCTCGGTCTGGAACGCGACCCCAAGCTAACCGTCTTCTGAGTCTTGCCCACAGCGCTCCCGAAGGATCATCCATGGCTGTAGTCACCCAATTGAGTTATGTGGTCGGGACGTCGAGTGACGTCCCGGCGTGGAAGAAGTACGCATCCGATGTGCTGGGAATGGAGGTGTCCGGCGACAGCGACGACAAGCTGCTGTACGTGCGCGCCGACGATCGCCATCACCGGATCGGGGTGCGAGCCGGTCACGACGAGGATGTCGCATACATCGGCTGGGACATGGCATCGAGGGAAGCGCTCGAATCGGCCGCCGCGCGTCTGGAGGAGGCCGGCGTACCCGTGACGGCGGGCAAGCCCGACGAGGCGGCCGACCGGCGCGTCATGGACTTCGTCCACTTCACCTGTCCGTACTCACAGGTGAGGATGGAACTCGTGCTGGGGCACGAGCGGGTGTTCCGGCCGCCGTTCCGGCCGACCAGGGACCTCGCGGGCTTCAACACCGGCGAACTGGGAATGGGCCACGTCGTGCTCTACACCGCCGACCTCTACGGCGCCGCCGAGTTCTACTGCCGGGTATTGGAGTTCGGGGTCACCGACTTCGCCCACCTGCCCAACTCCGATCCGTTCGCCGTGTTCCTGCACTGCAATTCCCGGCATCACTCGCTGGCGTTCATGAACATTCCCGGGGCACCGCGGCGCATTCAGCACGTGATGTTCGAGACGGTCACCATGGACGATGTCGGTCACAGCTACGACGTGTGTCTGGATCGGGGGATCACCAGTACGTCGACCGGCCGCCATCACAACGACCGGGTGTTCTCGTTCTACTTCCGTAACCCGTCCGGCTGGCATTTCGAATACGGCTGGGGTTCGCGGACTGTCGATCCGCAGACCTGGACACCCGAGAACTACACACTCAAACCAGGTTTCGCCTGGGGCCATGACGGATTGATGAGGATGGTGTGAGTACCACGATGGAATCCGCGACACAACCGTACATCGTCGGGCTCGGCGGAACACTGCGGCGCGGCTCGTCGACGGAGTCGGCACTGCGGATCGCCCTGGACGAGGCAAGGGCCGCCGGCGCGCGCACCGAGCTCTTCGGCGGGGACGACCTCGCGCGGCTGCCGATGTACGACCCGGAGTCGGAGAACGTCGACGAGGCGGTGCGGTTGGTCGAATCCCTGCGGCGTGCCGACGGGGTGATCATCGCCTCGCCCGGGTACCACGGGTCCGTCTCGGGGCTGGTCAAGAACGCGCTCGACTACATCGAGGACCTGCGCGAGGACGCGAGCCCGTACCTGTCCGGCCGGTCGGTCGGCTGCGTCACGACCGCATACGGTTGGCAGGCGGCGGTCACCACGCTGCAGACACTGCGCAGCATCGTGCATGCCCTGCGCGGCTGGCCGACTCCCCTTGGCGCGGCGATCAACTCGGCCACCACCCGTATCTCGTACGGGGAGGAGCCCGAGGACCGGGTGGGTTTCCAGTTGCGCACCGTCGGTCGTGAGGTGTGTATGCGGAGTCTCGCCGCGCCCTCGGTCACCAGCGGATTGGCCGCGACCACCGGCTGAGGTTCGCACTCGGCGGTTCCATCGTTGCGGCAGACACGGCGTCAGCACCACCGGGTGCTGTCTTGACTCAGGCGTGGCCGTCCGGCCGGCGCTCTGCAGGACACTCAACGAAGAGGAGACCCGATGGCGCTGTGTCATCGTGCTGTGCGGCCATGTTCGGCCCGTCCCAGAGTTTCATCGAAGAAAGTCATGGCGGCAGCGGTGCTGTGCCTCCTCGGGTGGTCCGCGAACCCCGCCCTGCCGATCGCGTACGCCGACGAAAGCCAGTACGAGGCGTTCTACACCCCACCGGACCCGCTGGGTGACGGCGCGCCCGGGCAGTTGATCCGTTCCGAACCTTCTCGCCTGGTGCTGGAGCCCTCCGGACAGCTCGGGGCCTACGTCGCGACCGGAACCCGGATCATGTACCGCAGCACCGACAATCGCAGCGGCCAGGTCGCGGTCACCGGTACCTACTTCGAACCGGACAACCCGTGGCCCGGCAGCGGCCCGCGCCCCCTGGTCGCATTCGCCACCGGCGTCTATGGAATCGGTGATCAGTGCGCTCCGTCGAGGTTGTTCAATCAGGGCATTCACTACGGTGGGGGATTGGACCTCACCTTCGGGTACGAGGAGATGTTCGTCGCGACGATGGTCGCGCGGGGATTCGCCGTCGTGGTCACCGACTATCAAGGGGTCGGCACACCAGGCGTCCCGCCGTCGTTCATGCGGCTCAATGCCGGTCACGCCCTCATCGACGCGGCCCGGGCGGCGTTCGCCCTGCCGGACACCTCACTCGAACCTGGTGGCCCGGTGGCGTTCTGGGGATACGGCCAAGGCGGGACCGCATCGGCGTCGGCGGTGGAACTGGCGCCACGGTATGCCCCCGAGCTCAAGGTCGTCGGAGCCTGGGCCGGTGCCCCCGCCGCCGACCTCGCCCTGGTACCACCGTTCGCCGACGGCAGCATCTTCGCCGGCGGGCTGGGCTATCTGCTCAACGGCGTCGGGGCGGCGTACCCCGAGCTGGTTCCCGGGCTGACCGGTGTGTTGACGGACAAGGGGGTGAACCTGCTGTCCCGGACCCAGAACGAATGCGTAGGCGAGACCGTGATGAGGTTCGGATTCCGGCACTACCAGCAGTATTTCACCGCCGACGTCGCCGAGCTGATCAACTCCGAGCCGTTGCGAACCGTGCTGAACGAGCAGCGGATCGGCACCCTGAAACCCACGGCACCGGTCTTCATCGATTCGAACCGGTTCGACCCGTTCATACCGTGGGGCGGCGCACGCCAGCTGGCGCTGGACTGGTGCGCGAAGGGCGCGGACGTCCAGTTCTGGACCAACGAGCAGCCGCCGTTCCTCAACAAGCTGGCGATCAACAACCTGCTGCCCTACTTCGTCGACGGAGAGCAGGGGATGCAGTGGCTTGCAGACCGATTCAACGGCCTACCGACCACGCCGAACTGCATGGCGATCCCGGCGTGACAGGCCGGCCGAGTAAGGAGATATCCCATCAGATGCCTGAACACAGTTCACCGATCGCAGGGGCGTTACTGGACGCCTACGACACCCGGATACCGGTCGATCCGCCGAGCGAGAGCGAGCCCGAACTCACCGTCGCGCGGGCATATGAGCTGCAGCTGCAGCAGGTCGACCACTGGGTCAGCCAGGGCAGGGTGATCAAAGGCCACAAGGTGGGCCTGACGTCGGCGGCGATGCAGCGTCAACTCGGCGTCGATCAGCCGGACTACGGCCACCTGTTCGGTGACATGTTTCATCTGGAGTCGATGCCGATCGATACCGCCGCCTTCATCAGCCCAAAAGTCGAACCGGAGATCGCGTTCGTCTTGGATCGGGATCTGTCTGGCCCCGGCGTCACGGTCGTGGATGCGCTGCGCGCAGTCGGGTACCTGTTGCCCGCATTGGAGATCATCGATTCCCGGATCCGCGACTGGCGAATCACGTTGCCGGACACCATTGCCGACAACGCCTCGTCGGGCGGTGTGGTACTGGGATCGAGGCCGGTTGCCCTGAGCGGCATCGACCTCCGGCTGACCGGCTGCGTGCTGTCCTCTGGCGGCCAGGCCGTCACCACCGGAGCAGGCGCCGCGGTGCTGGGTTCCCCGATCAACGCCCTCGTCTGGCTGGCGAACACCCTGGGGCCACTCGGCGTGACCCTGGCGGCGGGTTCGGTGATCCTGCCCGGTTCGCTGACCACCGCGGTGCCGGTCGCCGGAGGATCGACCGTCACCGCCTCGTTCAGCGGAATCGGCTCGGTAACCGCATGTTTCGCTGCTGACGGAGAAGGACGACAATGACCACTGCCGCGATCGTCGGCCCCGGAAACATCGGCGCCGACCTGCTGCTAAAACTCCAGCGGGCCGAGAACATCGACGTTCGGTACATGGTGGGGGTGGACCCGGCGTCCGACGGGCTCGCGCTGGCGCGAGAGCTCGGGGTCGAGGCCTCGGCCGGCGGAGTCGACTGGCTGCTCGGCCGGGACGAACTTCCCGATCTGGTGTTCGAGGCAACCTCGGCGGCCGCGCACATCGCCAACGCGCCGCGATATGCGGAAGCCGGGATCACGGCCATCGATCTGACCCCGGCGGCGGTGGGCCCGCTGCTGTGCCCGGTGGTCAACCTTGACCTCAACCTCGATGCCGAGAACGTCAACATGATCACCTGCGGGGGCCAGGCGACCATTCCGATGGTGCGCGCCGTTTCCAGGGTGGTCGACGTCCCGTACGCGGAGATCGTCGCCTCCATATCATCACGCTCGGCCGGACCGGGCACCCGGGCCAACATCGACGAGTTCACCGAGACCACGGCGGGTGCCCTGCAGAGCGTCGGAGGCGCCCGCCGCGGCAAGGCGATCATCATCCTCAACCCGGTGGAGCCGCCGTTGATCATGCGGGACACGGTGTTCTGTGCGATACCGCCGGACTCGGATCGCGACGCCATCACCGAATCGGTGCACCAGATGGTGGCAGCGGTGCAGCGGTACGTCCCCGGCTATCGGCTGGTTGCCGACCCTCAGTTCGAGGATCCGCAGGACGCCTGGCGCCAGAACATGCGGGTGTCGATCTTCCTCGAAGTCCGGGGCAACGGTGATTATCTGCCGCCATGGGCGGGCAATCTCGACATCATGACCGCAGCTGCCATGCGGGTTGGTGAACTCATTTCCGCTGCCCGTCAGGGTGATTCGAAGGTAGGAGCCCGATGAACGCACCGGTTCGGTTAACCGACACCACTCTTCGTGACGGCAGTCATGCGGTGAAGCATCAGTTCTCGGTGGCGCAGGTCCGGGCGGTGGCCGCAGGCCTGGACGCTGCCGGTGTCGAGGTCATCGAGGTCACCCACGGAGACGGGCTCGACGGCTCGTCGTTCAACTACGGCTTCAGCGGCACCGGTGAGCTCGAGTTGATCCGTGCCGCCGCCGAGACGGTGACCAGGGCCCGGATCGCGGTGCTGCTACTGCCGGGGCTGGGCACGGTGCGTCATCTCCGCGCAGCGTGTGACGCGGGCGCGTCGATCGCCCGCATCGCCACCCACTGCACCGAGGCGGATGTGTCCATTCAGCACTTCGGCGCCGCGCGCGAACTCGGCATGGAGACAGTCGGCTTCCTCATGCTCTCGCACCGCGCGTCGCCCGAACAGCTCGCGCGACAGGCGCGAATCATGGCAGATGCCGGGTGCCAGTGTGTGTACGTCGTGGACTCCGCGGGTGCCCTGATGCCCGACGAACTCGCGGACCGGGTCGCGGCGTTGGTCGCCGAACTCGGCGCCGACGCACAGGTGGGCGTGCACGCACACCAGAATCTTTCTCTGGGAGTGGCCAACTCGATCGCCGGATACCGTGCCGGAGCGCGGCAGATCGACGGAGCGCTGTGTGCGCTCGGTGCCGGTGCAGGCAATGCGCCCATCGAGATTCTGGTCACCGCATTCGAGAGGATGAACGTGCCGACCGGGGTCGACGCGGACGCCATCCTCGCGGTCGCGGAGGAGATCGCGCGACCGATGATCCCGAGGCTGCCTGTGTGCGACCGGAATTCGATCGTCCAGGGCCGGTACGGCGTGTACAACTCGTTTCTGTTCCATGCTGAGCGTGCGGCCGAACAGTACGGCATTCCCGCCCACGCGATTCTCAGCAGGGTCGGCCAGCTCGGCTATGTGGGAGGACAGGAAGACATGATCATCGACGTGGCGTTGTCGCTTGCCGCGGCTCGTCCGGAGGAGGTGCTGACGTGACCAGCGCAACGCAGTGGAGTGTCTCGACGGCCGCGAGCGTGTTGCTCGATGCGGAGACCAGCCGGGCCGACCGCGGCCCGATCACCGCCGACTGGCCGGGTCTCGACCTGAGCACGGCCTACGACGTGCAGGCCGAGTTGATCGCCCGCAAGGTGGCGGCCGGGCAACACATCGTCGGGGTGAAACTGGGTCTCACCTCACGGGCGAAACAGCTACGGATGGGGGTGGATTCGCCGCTGACCGCCTGGTTGACCGATGCGATGAGCCTGCCGATCGGAGTGCCGCTGGACACCTCCGAGCTGATCCACCCCCGGGTCGAACCCGAGATCGTCTTCGTCCTCGGCAGGGAGCTGAGCGGACCGGGGATCACCGCCGCCCAGGCGATGGAATCGGTCGATGCGGTGTATGCGGGGCTTGAGGTGATCGACAGCAGGTACACCGATTTCAAGTTCACCCTGCCCGATGTCGTCGCCGACAACGCGTCATCGGCTCGGTTCGTCATCGGTGGGCTCAAACGACGGCCGGCCGAGCTCGATCTGGCTCTGGAAGCGTGTGTGCTGCAGGTCGACGGGGCGGTGGTGGACACCGCCACCGGAGCAGCCGTCGAGGGGCATCCGGCCGAAGCCCTCGCGTTGGCCGCCAATGCGCTGGGCCGCCGTGGCGTCGTGCTGCGGGCCGGCTGGACGGTGCTGACCGGTGGGCTGACGGATGCGGTGTTCATCCGGCCCGGCCAACAGGTGAGCGCCGAGTTCACCCACCTCGGCACCGTCACGCTCGGCGCGGAGTAGTCCGGAGCGCCGGTCCTGGGCGGGCCCGCACCCGCTCAGGACCGGCTTTGTCGCGCTTCAGAATCCGGGTGGGCGCCGAAAACCACCGAGCACCTCGGACAGACACCGGACGAATCGGATGGCGGTGCGGTCGTGCAGGTACGGGGCGATCACCTGAATGCCGATCGGGAGATTATCGCGGGTCGCGCCGATCGGAGCGACCGCGGCCGGCAGATGGTTGAGCGACGCCGGCGCCACCCAGGTGAGCATCTCCCGGTACGGTCGTTGCTCACCGTCGACCTGAAGGGTCCGGACCGACCACCCGGGATCCGGACGTTGATCGTGCGGGAAGGCGGCGGTCGGGCTCACCGGGCAGAGCAGCACGTCGAAGTCGTCGAAGAACTCGGCCCAGCGACGGCGTGACTGCTGGCGACGCTCGTCGAGCCCATGCCAATCGCGGAAGCGAACCGTTATCTGCGAGGCGAATCCGGTTTCCGCCCCGTCTGCTCGTTCTGCCGTGGCGAGCTCGACGAGTGCTGCGTAGGACTCGTCCGGTTCGATCAACCCGCTTTGGGCCATGAGCAGTGGCCGGTAGAGCGCCATCGTTTCCTCAAGGCCGACCGGCCCTTTGCGCTCCTCCACCACCGTGCCCGCGGACCGCACCGCCGTCAGCACTGACTCCATGGCGGTGACCAGCTCGCGGTCGACCGGACAGAAGGAGTCGTCGAGCCACGCCGCGACACGGAACTCGCGGAGGTGTTGTGCCCTCGAGGGCGGCAGGTCCAGCCGCCAGGCCGCCCTGTTGTCACGGTCCGGTCCGGCGAGGACGTCGAGGCCCAGGTCCAGATCGTCGGCGTGCCTGCCCAGCGGACCGAGCACGGCCATGTCGAACTCCGCCAGCGAGCCAGGGGAGTGGCCGGATACGCTTCCGTGCCGCGGGACGACCCCGTACGACGGGCGCAGTCCGTACACCCCGCAGAAGTGGGCGGGCACCCGGATCGAGCCCGCTGTGTCGCCGCCGAGTTCAAGCCCGGTCAGGCCGGCGGCAACCGCGGCCGCCGAACCGCCCGATGAACCACCCGGACCGCGAGTTGTGTCCCACGGGTTGTTCGTCGTCCCGTATACCTCGTTGTAGGTCTGCCAGTCCCGGGCGTCCGCAGGCAGATTGGACTTGCCGAACACGATCGCGCCGGCCTGCTTGAGCCTGGTGACGGCCTCGGCGTCGGTTGTCGAAATGTGATGTCCCCAGCGGTGCGAACCACCGGTGGTTCGCATGCCGGCGACTTCGAGACTGTCCTTGATCGTCACGGGGACGCCGTGCAGCGGCCCGAGCGCTTCGCCACGGGAGACTGCGCGGTCTGCCTCTCGCGCCGCTGCCCTCGCGTTCTCCTCGTCGCGCGCGACGATCGCGTTGACCCGCGGATCGAACTGCTCCAGGCGCGTGAGGTAGCAATCGAGAAGCTCGACGCTCGACACCTCCTGTGCCGCGATGGCAGTCGCGAGTTCACCCGCTGAGCGGAATGCCAGATCATTCATGCGAACCTCCCGGAAACCTCGATGCCGGCGTCGAACCGCCGGCCGGACAACGGTTCAGAATCTCCGGCAGTCGATCCTGATCGCCAGCTCGGCGTTCCGGCAGGCGGTCCGGCCGAGCGGATAGTGCTCAGAAACAAGCTGTTTCACTCCTGGGCGATCGGGCGGTTGCTCCGAAACACCCCATCGGGATCGCGGTCGCGTTTGACCGCGCGCAGCCGCGCGAGTGTGCCTGCGTCGAATACGTCGGCGACATTCTGTTGCGGGGCAAGGAAGTTGAACGGGACTTTGGCGGTGTTCACCGCTGCCAATGTGTCGAGGAACGCATTGGTGCGAGCCATCAAGGCCGCTTCGCTTCCCGGATCCGGTTGCATGCCAAGGAAACTTACGAGGTAGGGCGCGGTGACCGGCCCGGAGGGAATGCCCGACGAACGTTGCAGCGCGCCGCCGAGGTGGCGGATCTGGACGGTGATCAGCGGTTCGATCGACTGCGTGAGCAGGGCCTCGATGAACTGGTCGGTCAAGCCGTTGACGAGGGTGGCTACTTGGCGCGATGGTGCGGGTTTCGTGGGTTCGTCGGTGATTCTCCCGAGTTCGGAAACCGGCAATATCCGCCGCGTGTCGGAGAGCATCCCGTCGATGCGGGCGAACGGCTGCAGCAGAGCGGTCGCCGCCTCGGCCTTTCCGAGGTAGGTGGTGTCGATGCGAACCAGTGCGGGCGCGCCGGGGAACCGGGTGAAACTGCACCAGGCGGTCAGTTCTTCGGGAGCTGTCGCGGTGACCTCGCGGAAAGCGGAGATGACGGCCGCTGCCCGGTCGGCCGGCCAGGTCATGGTGCCGCCGTACAGGGTCGGCGCCGGTTTCAGGGCGAATTCGACCGAGGTGACGAATGCGTAGTCACCGCCACCGCCGCGCAGGGCCCAGAACAGGTCGGTCTCGCTGGTGGCCGTCGCGGTCACGCGGTCGCCGTCGGCGGTGATGGCCTCGAATGCGGTGACGCTGTCCGCTGCCCAGCCATACTTGCGGCTGAACCAGCTCAGGCCGCCGCCGAGAAGGTACCCGGTGACGCCCACGATCGGCGCGCTGCCCGCGACCCCGGTCAGCCCCGCCGGGCTGGCGAGGGCCTGGACGTCAGCCCATGAGACGCCTGCTCCGACCCGCGCGGTGCCGGTCGACGGGTCAACTCGGGTCTCGTTCAGCGCCGCGGTCCGGACCAGGATCGTGCCATCCATCTCGTTCGAGGCGCCGTGTCCGTTGGGCTGCACGGCAATCGGCACACCGGCATTGCGCGCGAAGCGGATCAGGGCCGCCGCGTCGTCGGTGTCGGCAACGTCCACCACGGCGCGTACCGACTGGTCGACCGCCAGGTTCCACGGCGCCCGGGCGGCGTCGAAGCCCGGGTCGCCGCTCAACAGGACACGGCCACGCACCGCCGAGCGGAGCCCGTCCAGGCCCTCCGGCTGTTTTCCGGAGCATCCCACCGACACGGCGGCGATCGCCAGCCCGCCACCGATCAAGAAGTTCCGCCGACCGAACGTCGCGCGCGCCGTTGTCATTTCGTCAGTTTCAATTCGTACTTTTCATCGGGGGTCGCGACACCGGATACGGTCAGCTCGCCCCTCGCGTCGGCGTACTCGCCGGTTCCGCCGGTAATCGCCATGGTGAACGGCGCAAGGGTGTGCGGGGTCAGGCTGCGCGCGAAAATCTGACCTTCATCGAGCTGAATGGTCAGTTCGCAATAGGTCATCGGCTTTTCCGGTGTCACATTGGTGAAAAAGCACGCGCCGCCGTCGTATCCGACCTGCTTGCCGTTCACCGAGAGAATGTCGGAAAAGATGTCCATGTCGCCGACGTCCATGCCGGGCTTACCGAAGTCGTGCTTGGCCACATGGTCGTTCTTCACCTCAAGGGTGAGGGTGATCGGCTCTGGTTTGGCCTGGCTGTCGGGCGCGTCGATGACCAGCCAGGTGCCGATGGCCGCCGCCGCTACACCTATGACGGCGACACTTCCGATAATGGTTGCTTTCGTCCGTCCCGTCATATGTGCCTCCCAGAAAAAAGGAAATTGTCAGATGTGCTCTCGTGCACTCGATTAACAATGCTTCAGGGCGCTTGGTGGCGTCCAACATCGAAACATGCTGACTGTTATCATTTTTAGTTATGGAGCTGCGGCAGCTGGAGTACTTCGTGGCCGTCGCGGAAGAGGGCAGTTTCACCAAGGCAGCCGCGCGCATGCACATCGCGCAATCGGGTGTGAGTGCTCAAATCCTGTTGCTTGAGCGGGAACTCGGTCAGCGGCTCTTCGACCGGTCACGTTCTCCGGTGCGGCTCACCAAGGTCGGTACCGCCTTGCTGACCCACGCGCGTGCCGCGCTGGCCGCGGTGACCGATGCCAAGCAGGTCGCCGATGAGTACAGCGCCGCACTGCGCGGGCATGTCAGCGTCGGCCTGGCGGCATCGTCGTCGCTCGCCTTCGATCTGGTCGACATGCTGGCGGAGTTTCACCGCGAACACCCCATGGTTGAGATCTCCTTGCTGGAGGCCAACACCGACGATCTCGTCAACGGTTTGCTCGACGGGCGCCATGACATGGCGATCATTTCGCCACCCGCAACGGTTCCTGCCGACCTTCGCCTGCAACTGGTCGCCGACGAGCAGATCGTCGCCGCGGTGAGTCCGGACCATCCGTTGTCCGGGCGGTCGGCCCTGACGCTCGAGGATCTGGGTGGGTATCAGCTGATCACGTTTTCGTCGACGATCGGAACGCGCAGCGCCATCGATGCGGCGTTCAGCGCCGTAGGGCTCGAACCTCAGGTCGGTATCGAGGCCAGCGATCCGAATGTTCTCGCCGAACTGGCCAGTGGCGGCCTTGGCGTCGCGCTGGTTCCCGAGCCGTACGCGCGTGCCCGCGGCCCGCGGCTGCATGTCATGCCGATCTCCGGCCTGAACCTGCGCGGGTCGTTGGCGTTGGTGTGGAACAACGCCAGACAATCGACCGCCAGTGCCGCCCGATTGATCGACCACGCCAGGCGGTCGCTGCAGACGAAGCACGGCTCGGCCGGCCCAGGCGAAGCCCGCCGGCCGGGCGATCAGCCGGCGTCGCGGTGATCGTCGCCGCCCACCGTGCCGTCCTCGAGTCCGGTCCGCAGTAACGACCAGGCCAGGCGCCGCGCGGCGGTGGCCCGCTCGTGCAGCAGGCGTTGGACCGCCGGGATGGGATTGGTTTCGGGGGTGCGGCCCTCGACCACGTCGGCGTGCAGATCTTCGGCGACCTGGATCGCCATCAGCACCGCGTCGTTGACCCGGTTCAGCGCGTCCTGCAGGCGGTCGTCCTGGCTGAGCAGGTGAGCGTTGTCGAGCTCGACCGAAACATCGTTCACCACCTGGCCCATCTGCTCGAAGAGTGCGTTCATCGCGATTTCCCGCTCGTCGCGGTCCGGGTTGCGCAGTTGCGTCGCACCTTCGGTCCACAGCGTTGCGAGCATCCGGGTGTGTGTGCCGACGGCACGAGACACCTCGATCATCGCCTGCTTCTGCAGTTGTTCGAGCAGATTGTTGCGCTCGATGCGGGCCAGTTCCCGCTGGGCCACCAGTTCGGCGCGGTGCAGTTTCTCCTGAGACTCCATCTGGGCCCGATGCCATTTCTGGGTCAGGGCGAGTTCCAGCGCCGAGCGTTCGTCAGCGGCTGCCAATTCACGGCGCAGCCGGTCGCCGGCCTGGGCGATGTCGTGCTTGGCCTGACGCTGGATGGTGAGGGTCAGCCACATCGTCACCATCACGACGACGAAGACGACGGCACCGAAGAACCACTCGGCCTTGCTTCCGAGCTGGCCCGGGCTGAACAGCAGGTAGCAGACGATGGCCAGGGCACCCACACCGCCGCAGGCCAGCCACCCGACGCTGGCTTTGGTGTCGGCCGGCGCCGCCTTGGGGGCCGGGTCCCGATCCACCGCAGCCACGCGCATCGGCTGTGTCGTCTCGCCATTTTGGCCGTAATCCAACGGGGCACCTCCTGAAGACTCAGCGACCCTTGTCGATTCAGTTAGTCCGGCCATGTCGACCTCCCGTCGGCCAAGCCTGCCACCGTGCCGGCGTTCAGAGTAGGGCCACCCTCGGCGGCCTGCGCTACCGGCCGGTGACACGCGCACTCGCATACCCTGTTTTTCGTCATTCTTCAAGTGCCCCTAGCGATGACGTGCCGCTCACAAACCGCTAGTGTCATCGGCGAGCTCACCGCGAGCGGCGGTGGATCGGACCCGACGGGTCCGGCGACCGGCCGCTCACTTTCTGTTGATCTGTTCGCTTGAGAATTGAGGGCCCATGGGACAAAACGCGACGCTGGAAGGTGATTCGGCGGTCATCGTCAGTCTGTCGGAAGCGGCGATGCACATGTACTCCGCCGCGATCGATGCACTGCCCTTCCCCGAGGACAAGAAGTTCCACAAGCGCGCCGACGTCGTCCTGTCCGGCCTGCGCAAGCTGCGTGCCTCGCTGACCGAGGCGGCCAGCAGCAACCGGCCTTCGCCGGCGGTCATCGTGGCGCTGAGCGGCGTCCGTCAGCGGTACGACTCGCTGATGGCCCATGCCGCTTCGGCGCCGGGTTCCTCTCTGGGACAGCAGATCTACGTGACCCGCGTCCACGCCAAGCTTTCTGCCCAGGAAGTGGCCAACGGCGCCGGCCTGCGTGACGGTCTGCTCGATGAACTCGAGGCGGGCGCAACGCCGACCGACGCCGAGGCGCAGAAGATTCGCGACACCATCGCCGCGCTGGGTGGGTTGCCGGGCGACGATCACGGCATCCACGCCGTCCCGTCCTCGGCCGACTACGGATCGTCGGACGAGCCGCAGGCCAACGGCTGGGAGCCGGTGCTGGTCTCCGAGAACGCCGGCTGACAAACCCGTGCACCGTCGCCGATTCGGCGACGGTGCGCAACCTTCATCGGTTAGCTGAGTTGTAATGCGGCACACGATGATTGGAAGCTCCCCAGCAAACTGCTGGGGAGCTTCTCTGATTTGGGGCGAAGCGGTTGTAGTCTCGCGGCATGACAGCCGAACCAGCCCTGAACCTGACCGTGGATGAGCTTCTCACCACCACCCGCTCGGTGCGCAAACGCCTCGACTTCGAAAAGCCGGTGCCGCGCGAGGTCATCACGGAGTGTCTCGACCTGGCACTACAGGCGCCGACCGGCTCGAATGCGCAAGGCTGGCAATGGGTTTTCGTCGAGGACCCGGCAAAGAAGAAGGCCTTGGCCGACATCTACCGGGCCAACGCCTACCCGTACCTGGATCTGCCCAAGCCCGAGCGTGGTGACATCCGCGATCAGCAGGCGGACGCCGTGATGAGCTCCGCCAAGTACCTCACGGACAACTTCGAGAAGGCGCCGGTGCTGATGATCCCGTGCCTCGAAGGCCGCCCCGACGGTGCGCCTGCCGGTATCGGTGCGTCCTTCTGGGGATCCCTGCTGCCCGCGGTGTGGAGCTTCATGCTGGCGCTGCGGTCGCGCGGCCTGGGCTCGGCCTGGACGACGCTGCATCTGCTCGGTGACGGCGAGAAGCAGGCCGCCGAACTGCTGGGCATTCCCTTCGACCGGTACTCGCAGGCGGGCCTGTTCCCGATCGCCTACACCTTGGGCACCGACTTCAAGAAGGCCAAGCGACTTCCGGCCGAGCAGTTCTCGCACTGGGACAGTTGGTGACCGCGGGGCAAGCGATGCCCCCGGTGCTTTTGTGAAGCCGGTGTATGAACTCTCTGTGAGATTCGGGCGTGGGTCGCTTGGCGGCCAACGCCCGTGGCGTAACTAGACGCCGCCGGCGAACCCGTGTTGGCGCCATGCCTCATAGGCGGCGACGGCCGCGGCATTCGACAGATTCAATGACCGCCTGCCCTCGAGCATCGGAATACGTACCTGTGCGGTGATATTGGGATCGGCCAGAGTTTGGGCATCCAGTCCGGTGGGTTCCGGGCCGAACATCAGCACATCTCCCGGCTGATAGGAGATGTCGGTGAACGAGGTCGTCGCGTGCGCTGTGAATGCGTAAACCCGGGCCGGCATCAGCGCGCGCCACGCAGCCGCCAGGTCGGCGTGCACCGTCACCGATGCCAGGTCGTGGTAGTCCAGGCCGGCTCGGCGCAGCTTGGGTTCGGACAGATCGAAGCCCAACGGTTCGACCAGGTGCAGCTCGCACCCGGTGCCTGCCACCATCCTGATCGCATTGCCGGTGTTGGGTGCGATGCGGGGGGAAAAGAACAACACCCGGAACATCCGACGATGATCGTACGAACACCGCACCGTGAGCTAATCGGGAGGCAAATGGGGGTGTGAATCGACGCCGGAATAGGAAGTGGAAATCGACACGGGATTCGGCAAGTACCGCGCTGTTTGCTCGACTACCACACAACTGCGCTACAGCTCGGTCACGAACTCTGTCTGTTCAGTAAGAATTGTGGAAACGCTCGCGGGAGACTGTCATACTCGTGCAATTGCCAAGGCGTTTGACGCTCGCCCCCGCGTGGGCGGAAACAGCAGGAAGTCTTATGAATCACGCCCCACGAGTGAATTGCGGCCACGCAGCCGGTAGTGCGGTTGGGCGCCGATGACTGCCTTTACGCAGCTGAAACAGGCTGACGGCACCCTCGTCGAATTCTCCCCAGCACCATCGGCTCCGGCCAAGCGCCCCTCGCGCTGGTCCCCGGCCAACTGGCCGGTCACCAGGAAAGTCCTCGCGATCGTCGTCGTGCCGTTGATCCTGGCGGCGACGTTCGGTGGCTTGCGCATCTATGCCAGTGCCAGCGCCGCCGGCGATCTGCGGTTGGCGGCCGACCGTGCCGAGATGATCCCCTATATCGACGACTACATGGCCGCCATGGAAGGCGTGCTGATCGCGGCGACCGAAGGCGGCGACGGGCAGTCGGCGATGTCGACGTTCGAGGACCGCAAAGCCGACTTGCAGCAACGGGTCGAGGCCACCGATCTGCCCGAGGATGTCGATCAGGCCGTGGCCGGTCTTCTCGGCAAGGGCCAGCAGCTGGTCGATGCGGTGATGACCGATTCGATCGACCTGCGTCAGCGCATCCTCGATTACGGTCCGCTGCTGCTGACCGGCGAAGCCGCGATCACCGGCTCGGTGCACAGCAACCAGCAGTCGGTCCAGGCTCAGGTTGAGGCGCTGGCCCGCGCGATCGGTGCCCGTGGCCAGATGGCGATTCAGCGGATGCTCGTCAACCGGGGCGGGGACCAGCCGGAGCCGCTGCTGCGCACCTCGATGATCACGATGGCCGGTACCGAGCCGTCCACGGTGGCCGCGCTGACGAAGGTGCTCGGAGGTGGCTCCGAGGAGGCGGCCACACTGCGCGCCGAGATGGTCAAACGCATGGCGATGATGTCGAACCCGGGCATCCCGCTGGTCGGTAACCCGGAGATGCTGGCCTCGCTGGACGCGACGAACAACATTGCCGGCCAGATCATCGACAGCACCACCAAAGCCATTCCGGCTGCGGTGGAGGCCCAGGCCAATGACGCCCGCAACGACGCGTTCCGCGACGCCATCCTCGTGGCGACCGCGATCATCAGCGCCCTGGTCATCGTGTTGTTGGTGGCCCGCTCGCTGGTGCGCCCGCTGCGGACGCTGCGCGACAGCGCGCTCAAGGTGGCCCACCAGGACCTGGCCAAGGAGATCGAACGGGTCCGCGCCGGCGGCGAATTGGTGCCGGTGACCCCGATTCCGGTGCAGACCACCGAAGAGGTCGGGCAGGTGGCCCATGCCGTCGACGAGTTGCACGAGCAGGCGGTGTTCCTCGCCGGCGAACAGGCACAGCTGCAGTTGCAGGTTTCGGACATGTTCGAGACGTTGTCGCGGCGCAGCCGATCGCTCGTCGACCAGCAGCTGTCGCTCATCGACCAGCTGGAGCGCAACGAGGACGACCCGGAACGCCTGGAGAGCCTGTTCCGGCTCGACCACCTGGCCGCCCGCATGCGCCGGAACGGCGCGAACCTGCTGGTGCTGTCCGGTTCCAAGCTGGCGCGTGAGCACAGCCGTCCGGTGCCGCTGGCGACGGTGATCAATGCCGCGGCCTCGGAAGTGGAGGACTACACCCGCGTTGTCACCGCGTCGGTGGCCGATGTCGAGATCACGGGTTCGGCAGCCGGCGACCTGATCCACCTGCTGGCCGAGCTGCTCGACAACGCGTTGCGTTACTCGCCGCCGATCTCGCAGGTGCGGGTATCGGCCGTGCATGCGGCCAAGGGTGCGCTGGTGATCGAGGTGAGCGACGTCGGCCTGGGCATGACCGAGGCTGACCTGCGGGTCGCCAACACCCGCCTGCAGTCCGGCGGTGAGGTCAACCCGTACACGGCGCGTCACATGGGTCTGTTCGTGGTCGGGCGACTGGCCACCCAGCACGGCCTGGTGGTGCGGCTGCGCAGCACCGTGGCCGAAGAACCGAGCTCGGGCACCACGGCCGGCGTGTACATCCCGGCCACGCTTCTGGCCCGCGACGGTGGCGACCAGGTCGATGAGCTTCCGTACGGGAGGCCCGTCGACGCCCATGCCGGGATCTCGACGGCGCTGTCGCTGGACGCCGATCCTGCCGACGCGTCGGGTTTCGGGGCCGGCCCGGCCGAGCCGCACCTCAACGGCGCGGAGGTGCCGTTCGACCTGCTGCCTCAGCGCAGTCCCGGTGCCAGCGGGATCTCGGAGCTGCCCGGCACGCTCGCGCCCGAGCCGGAACCGGAAGCCGAGGCGCCGGTCGAGGAGCCCGCGGACGAGCCGGTTGGGGAGTGGCCACAGCAGTGGCCGGTGCATACCGAAGAAAGCGCGGCGCTGGCCAAGGGCGAAGCCAAGGGCGCGGCGGACGCGGCGGCCGATGAAGAGGACGTCGACGACGTCGAGGCGGGCCGTTCACCCACCAACACCTCGTCGTTCTTCGCATCGCGCGGTCAGGCCGCCACCAACGGCATCAATGGCGTCAACGGCCTGAACGGTCACAGTGCCTTGAACGGGGCTGGTGACCTCAACGGTCACAGCGGCCTCAATGGCGCGGCGGATCTCAACGGCGCGACGCATCAACCCGACGATGACTCGGTCGAAGCCGCCGCGGTCCAGGCTGACAGCTCCGATCCCGAGGGCGACTCCATCTATCAGTCGATGGTCTCGGAATTCGAGATCGATCCGACGACCCACGTACGCAGTGCCGACCTGGACTGGAAGACGGTCTGGGAGAAGGGCTGGTCGGTGGCCGCCGCGGCGCAGGATGCGCCCGTCGAGCAGCACACCGAGGAAGGCCTGCCAATGCGTACGCCGGGCGCCCGTCTGGTGCCGGGCGGTGTGGCCGCTGCGGTCGGGGCGACCGCCCCTGAGTCCAACGGCCGTCACCGCAACGGTGGAGTACACCGTAACGACGACGGCTTCGAGACGGTAGCATCGGCAGACGAACCTGACAGCGGCATGTTCGCGGCCTTCAAGCCGCGCGACCCCGAGGCTGTCCGTACGAGCACCAGCAACCTTTTCGGAGGCGTGCACGCCGGACGATCGCATGCCCGTGAGACCAGAGGAACCGATAACGAATGACCCGCCCGACGCAGCGCGACTCCCTGGACTGGCTCGTGTCCAAGTTCGCCCGCGAGGTTTCCGGGGTGTCCCATGCGGTGCTGGTTTCGGCCGATGGACTACTCATGGCAGCCAGCGAACACATGCCGGTCGAGCGGGCCGATCAGCTCGCCGCGGTCTCTTCCGGATTGGCCAGCCTGGCCACCGGGGCATCGCAGTTGTTCAACGGCGGCCACGTGATGCAGTCGGTGGTCGAGATGGAGAACGGTTACCTGCTGCTGATGCGCGTGGGTGACGGCTCCAACCTGGCCACCCTGACCGCCCCGTCGTGTGACATCGGCCAGGTCGGCTACGAGATGGCCATCCTGGTCGAGCGGGTCGGCGCGGTGGTGCAGTCGTCGCGTCGTACGCCGCAACCGTCCTGAGTCCCCTGACCCCTTCCTGCCCTTCGCGAGGTGCCTGTGGACGAACCAGAACCCACCGATCGACCGAGTTTGGTGCGGCCGTACACGCTGACGGCCGGCCGCACCGATTCGCGCGTGCATCTTCCGCTGGAAGCGCCGGTGCAAAAAACCGACACGACGCGCGAACCGCGTTGGACAGGGCACGATGTGCGCGCACAGATCGTAGAGTTGTGCACCGGCAGTCCTTCGGTTGCCGAGATTGCCGCACATTTATCTCTCCCGCTCGGCGTGGCGCGCGTGCTGATCGGGGACTTGGTGACGCAGGGTTATCTCCGGGTGGAAACCACCCTTGATGATTCGGCTAGCTTCGACGAACGCCGCGAATTGATTGGAAGGACCCTGCGTGGCCTACGAGCACTCTGAACCCCGCTCGGCCTCCGCCGGTGGCGCTCCCCGACGTGGGGCCGCCTCGACGAAGATCGTCATTTCTGGCGGGTTCGGGGCAGGGAAGACGACATTCGTCGGCGCGGTCTCCGAGATCATGCCGCTGCGCACAGAAGCGTTGGTCACCAACGTGTCTGAGGGCGTCGACGCCCTGGACGGCACCCCGGACAAGCGCACCACCACGGTAGCGATGGACTTCGGCCGGATCACGCTGGACGAGGATCTGGTGCTGTACCTGTTCGGCACGCCCGGGCAGCGCCGTTTCTGGTTCATGTGGGACGACCTGGTGCGCGGCGCTATCGGTGCCATCATCCTGGTCGACGTGCGCCGGCTGCAGGACAGCTTCGCCGCTGTCGACTTCTTCGAGGCCCGCAAGTTGCCGTTCATCGTCGCGGTGAACGAGTTCGACGACGCGCCAAAGCATCCCACCCAGGCGGTGCGCAAAGCCCTGGCACTGCCGGAGCACATCCCGGTGGTGGCGGTGGACGCCCGCGACCGCAACTCGGCCAAGGCCGCGCTGATCGCGGTCACCGAGTACTCGCTGAGCACGCTTTCCGCGTTGCCTGGCTGAGGCGTGGTAGCTGACGAAACCGCCTGGGCGGACAGGGAATTCACGGGCCACGATTTCCGCGACGAAGACCTGAGCCGGTTGCGCACCGAGCGCGTGGTGTTCACCGAGTGTGATTTCAGCGGTGTGGACATGTCCGAGTCGCAGCATTTCGGCTCGGCGTTCCGTAACTGCACGTTCCGTCGCGCCACGCTCTGGCACAGCGCGTTCACCAACTGCAGCCTGCTGGGTTCGGTGTTCACCGAGTGCCGGTTGCGCCCGATCAAAATCGTGGAGTCGGATCTCACCCTGGCCGTGCTCGGCGGCTGCGATCTGCGCAGCGTCGACCTCTCGGACTGCCGGCTACGGGAGGCCAGTCTGGTCGGGGTGGACCTGCGCAAGGCGGTGCTACGCCAGGCCGACCTGACCGGCGCCCGGGTTCAGGACGCCAAGCTCGACGAGGCCGATCTGCGGGGCGCCCGCGTCGACCCCACCTTCTGGACCACCGCAAAGCTGCGCGGGGCCAAGATCGACATCGCCCAGGCGCTGGCTTACGCGGCCGCCCACGGCCTCGATGTCCACGGCGGGTAGCGGTCACTGCTGTCACGCACCTTTGTCACGCCAGAGTGACGCCGGGTCCCGAGCGACACTCTGGCGTGACAAAGGGAGGACTCAGCCGGCCTTGAGCCGGATCCGCCAGCGAACAAATCCGGTGTAGACGATGCAGAGCAGCAGCAGGATGCCGATGTTGATCAGCCACACGGTCGGGGTGTGCTTCCAGTGTGAATCGGCGGGCAGCAGCGGCGGCGGCACCAGGCGGGTCAGATCGATGGTCGATGCCGACGCGGCGAAGCCCCAGCGAGCCGGGGTGATCCACGACAACTGATCGAGCACCACGCGGTCGGTCACCGGGATCATGCCGCCGGAGAACACCAGCTGGCTCATCACGGTGACCACCAGCAGGGGCATGATCTGTTCGGCCGAGCGGGCCAGTGCCGACAGCGCCAGGCCCACCATCGCCGAGGCCACACACGTCATGGAGATGTCGATGAACAACTCCAGGTTGCGGCCGCCGATGAAGGCCCCGCTGTCGACAGAGCCCGGGCCCCAGCCCTTTCCGAGAATCGTGATCACCGTGACGATGGCGGATTGCAGCACCGCGAACACGGCGAACACCGCGATCTTGGCGAGCAGATAGGCCGTCGTCGACAGGCCGACCGCCTGCTCGCGACGGAAGATGGCCTGCTCGCCGATCAGCGCCCGGATGGTCAGCGCGGTGCCCATGAAGATCGCGCCGACGTTGAGCATCACCAAAATCTGGCCCGGTTCGTTGGGCGCCTCGCCGCCTTGGACGGCCGGCACCGGCAGGCCGAACCCGACATCACCGGGCACCGACAGTGACAGCACGCCCATGATGAACGGCAGCATGAGCAGGAACGCGGTGTAGCCGCGGTCGGACACGATCAGCCGGACCTGTCGGCGGGCGATCGTGGACAGCTGGCGGAACAGGCTGGTCTTGGCCGGCTCGCCGAGGTCGCCGGGCTGTGCCGACGACGCCGCGGCCGCCGGGGCCGGACCGGTGCGAGCCAGATACTTGCGGTTGGCCTCGGCCGGATCGCCGGCGACGGTGCTGAAGATGTCGGCCCAGTTGGTGGTGCCGAGTTCCGGGCCGATCTGGTCGGGCGGGCCGCAGAAGGCGGTCTTGCCGCCAGGCGCGAGCAGCAGCACCTGGTCGCACACGTCGAGGTAGGTCAGTGAGTGCGTGACCACCAGCACCACGCGGCCGGCATCGGCCAACTGGCGCAGCATCGTCATCACCTGGCGGTCGAGGGCGGGGTCCAGGCCGGAGGTGGGCTCGTCGAGGATCAGCAGTGACGGGCCGGTCAGCAGCTCCAGGGCGACCGAGGCGCGCTTGCGCTGTCCGCCGGACAGCTTGTCGACGCGGGTGTCAAGGTGCTTGGTCATCTCGAGTTCCTCGAGCACCTGCATGACGACCTGTTCGCGGTCTTCCTTGGTGGTGTCCGGAGGCAGCCGCAGCTCGGCGGCATACATCAGCGCCTGCCTGACGGTGAGCTGACCGTGCACCACGTCGTCCTGGGGAACCATGCCGATCCGGGAGCGCAGCGAGGCGTATTCGGCGTGGACGTCGTGGCCCTCGAAGGTGATGGTGCCGCTGGTCGGATGTGTGTAGCCGGCGACCTGTTTGGCGAACGTCGACTTACCGGCACCGGACGGGCCGATCACCGCGGTGAGTGTGCCGGGCCGGGCGTCGACGGAGATGTTGTCGAGGAGTGTCTTGTTGCCCTCGATGGTCCACGTCAGGCCGCGCACCTCGAGGCCACCGGTGCGGGTGTCGGCCTCGGTCTCGCTGCGGCGCACCAAAGTGCCGCCGGTGAACACCAGGTCGACATTGCCGATGGTGATCACGTCACCGTCGTGCAGCACCGCCGAGTCCACTCGTGCGCCGTTGACGAAGGTGCCGTTGATGCTGCGCTCGTCGCGGATCTCGGTGCCACCGGGCAGGGGGATCAGCGTGGCGTGATGCCGCGAGGCCAGCACGTCGGGGATCACGATGTCGTTGTCGGTGTTGCGGCCGATCTTCACCGCACCTGCCGGCGCCGCGGCGGTGCGCCCCGGCCGCAGGATCTTCATCATGCTGGTGGCGATGTTGCCGCCGGCCTCGCTGCTGCCGCGGTCAGGCGTGGCCGCGGGCCGCATCGTGGTCGGAGCCTGGGCCGGGTTGGGTGCGCTGCGGACCGGCTGGGACTGATACGCCTGCGGTCCGCTCGGGTAGCCGCCGCTCTGCGGGCCGCCGGGATAACCGGTTTGTGGTCCGCTCGGATAGCCGCCACTCTGCGGGCCGCTCGGATATCCGGTGGGTGTCGTCGGGTAGCGCGGCTGCGGGCCGGACGAGTAACCGGGTCGCTGGGCCGCGGGCGGCTGGCCGTATTGCTGGCGTCCGGGGGCCGCGGCCTGAGTGGGCCACGCACCGCTGGGACGGTTCGCGATCGGCACGGCCGCTGTCGGTGTCCGGCCGACGGAGCCCTGGTGGCGGCCGACCTCGAAGGTCACCTGGGGCCCGTCCGGGTTGCCGATGTTGACGACCTGGCCGTCGTGGATGTCGACCGAGGGCACCCGGCGGCCGTTGGCGTACATGCCGTTGAGGCTGCCGTTGTCGATCGCGACCCATCGGCCTTGGTCGAAGCGCAGCACCAGGTGGGCACGCGAGATCAGCGGGTGGGCGATGCGGACGTCGGCACGGAGGTCTCGGCCGATGACGACATCGTTGCCCGGGGCAAAGGTACGGGTCGACCCGTCGTAACGAACGGTCAGCGCAGGGCTCATCGCGCTCAACTCTATCGGTTGTTTTCACCGGGGCTGGGCCGTTGCGGGGGTGTCGCGGCGTGTGACGATGGCACGCATGGGTTCTGAAGGGGCGCAGAAGGCGGCAGGCCGGGTGCTCGGCGCGCTGCGGCATGTGGGCACGGTGCTGGCCGGTGCGGCGGTGGTGTGGTTGGTGTGGGCTGCGGCGTTGAGCGCCTGGGCGCGGCTGGTGGCGCCCCGCAGTGCAGGTGAGAGCGCCTGGTATGTGGTCGGCCAGCACCGCTGGGGCGAGGCGCTGCCCAACCGGATCGCACTGGTTGTGGTGGTCATCGTGGTGGTGCTGATCGCGGCGATGGTCTACAGCGTGTGGCGCGGACGCACCGGCCGTGATCTCGCGGCCACCCCGGCCGGCGCGGCGGGCGTGGCGGCGCTGCTGGTCATCGCCTACGTCAGTCAGGGCATCCCGGCGTTCTATCGGACCGCGATGGACAACGCGGCGGTCACCGCGGCGTTGCCGCTGGGTGCGGCGTCGTGGTGGTTGTGTCTGGCCGGCGCGGCGGCGACGTTCCTGGCCGCGCGGGCCTTCCCGCGGCTGGAGCGTGGCTCGGTGAAGTTGCTGGCGGTCGGTGCAGCGATCGCCGTCGTGGTTGCCGCGGTGGTGACCGTGGGTGCGCTGCGGGCCGGTGACGACGGGCGCTTCGTTGATGCGACGACGGCGGCGGCTACCGACGTCCCGGCGTCGCCGGCCGCACTGGGGCAGCGCACGTTCACCGTGTCGGTGCCCGACGCGTTCACAGATCCGAACGTCGCGTCGTATGACATCGCTGCCGCCGGAGTCGGTTTCGCGGTCTACCAGAAGGGCCGCATCACGGCTTATGGCACAGACGGCAAGGAGCGCTGGCATTACTCGCGATCCGGGCCAGGGGAGGTGAGCGTCAACGGCATGCGCGTGGTCGACAGCGGCGCAACGATTTTGGCGTTCATCGACGCCGGCCTGGTCGGCCTTGACGCCGTCACCGGCGACCAGCTGTGGACCAGTGCCGATCCGGAGCTGCTCGAAGCGGCGGGTGGGCGCTTCGGACGCTCCACCGGACCCTTGGTGGTTGGCTGGAACGACGAGCAGGTGTGGACCCGCTACGACAGCCGGACCGGCCGGGCGTTGTGGAGTGAGCCCGCACCCCATCCCGGTTGTGGGATTGTCGAACCGCTGGTGACGGCTTCGGGTGTGGTGTCCACGGTCCAATGTGAGGACGGCAAGGTCTGGTTGAGCGTGCTCGATCCAGAGACCGGCCAAATCGGCTGGGACACAGTGCTGACGGAAAGAAAGATCGACCCGGCGGTGCCGCTCGAGCAGCGCTACCTCAAACTCGGGGCCAGACCGGCGAACAGTATCGGAGTCTTCGTTTCCATGGTCGGGGCCGGCGCGCCCGACGCCGCCATGTACGTGGACCTTGTCAACCGCACTGTCACCGCCTTGCCGGCAGACGGCCGATTAGCCGAATCATACGGTCCCAGCGATGATTTCGTGGTGTGGTATCTGACTGACCGGACTACCCGGCTGACCTTGTTCGGGCCCGACGGGCATCAACGGTGCCAGCTTCCCGACGGTGTCGAGCCGGCTCGGTCGAACGTACCGAGCCTACGAGTTGATCAACCAGCGTATGTCGCGTTCCCTGACGCTCTGCTGCTTGCCGACCGCGGCGCCCGGGGCGCCGAGGGATCGCTGCGCACGTTCGACGCGAAGACCTGCACTCAGACCGCCACGGTGCCCGCCGAATCGGTCGAAGGATTGGTGCCGGTACCAGGTGCGGTGCTGGTGTTGCGCCGTGATGGGCAAACGCTGCAGATCGACGGGTACACCGCCTAGCTGTCGTCGATGCGACGTTGATTACGTCGGTTCCGTTGCCGGGTTGGGTTTCACGGCTCGGCGTTGGCCAGCGTGGGAACGGCTTCCGGCGGGTAGCGGTCCTGGGCGTCCCAGACGTCGGCGGTCTGCACGGCCCAGAACACGGCGAACAGCACGATGAGGATCAGTTCGACCGTGATCACGCCGAAGTGCCAGCCCAGGATGAGCAGGACTATGCCGGCCACGATGGTGGTGAGCATCAGTGCGGCGATGGTCGCGTAGAACCGGGCGAGGTGTGGGCGTACGGCAGCCCTGGCATAGCACGCGTGGTAGACCGCCACCAGTGTGATGGCCAGGAACATCGCCACCGCGGCGATCACGTGGGCGTGTTCGGCGAACCAGTCCCACAGCATCAGTGGTGCGCCGGCGATGGAGATGACCAACAGGGCTGCCGGAAGCCATTTTTCGACGCCCAGCAGCGCGGTGGCGATGGACTTCCACAGGGTGGCGGCCTCGGCGCAGGACGGTCCGGACGCCACGGGTGGCTCTTGCGGTCGCCGCCAGCGGCCCAGTGCCAGGTACATCCCGGTGCCGACGGCGACGGCCACGAACAATGCGGCGACGTTGTTGGCGACGCCGCCGAACGGGTCGGCCACGGTGGGAAGCCAAGGCCGGCACAGGTCGTCGGCGGGGCCCGTGGGTACCAGCGCCACGATGAAGGCCATGAACCCTGAGTAGTTCAGCAGCGCGTCCTCGCCGATCCGGCTGCCCTTGTAGGCGATGAGGCAGATGCCGATCGCGCACAGGGAAGCCAGGAACACCGCGTGGGTGCGGGTGTAGAAGAACGCGCTGATCGATCCCTGCGGGCAACTGTGTGCCCACGTCAACGCCAGCGAGGACAACAGGAACACCACCAGTGCGACCAGGCCGACCCGCACGTAGCGGTAAGTGACCATGGTGTCGCTGGGGTGGTTACCAACCATGGGGCTATTAGCTCACGAGCGAGTCCGGGGCTCCCGTCACCACGCAGTGCGTGTGGCTGTAGATCGTCGGCATGCAGCTGTTGCAGTGCGTGCACTTGGACAACACACGGTTTTGAGGGTCGTTGTCTTTTTCGGCCTTGATCCGGTTCAGCAGGTCCGGCTCGGCGAGCAGCGCCCGGCCCATCGCGACGAAGTCGAAGCCTGCCGCCATCGCCCGGTCCATGGTCTCGCGGTTGGTGATACCGCCGAGAAGGATGATCGGCATGGTCAGCTCGGCGCGGAACTTCTCGGCGTCGCGCATCAGATACGCCTCGTGATAGGGGTATTCGCGGAAGAACTTGTTGCCGCTCATCCGAATGCCCCAGCTGATCGGCGGTTTGAAGTTCGCCGCGAACTCCTTGACCGGAGCCCCGCCGCGGAACAGGTACATCGGATTGACCAGCGAGCTGCCCGCGGTGAGCTCGATGGCGTCCAGACCGCCGTCCTCCTCCAGCCACTTCGCCGTCTGCAGCGACTCGTCGATCGGGATGCCACCGCGCACGCCGTCGCTCATGTTGAGCTTGGCGACGACCGCGATCTTCCTGTCGCCGTGTTTGTCGACCGCGTCGCGAACCGCGCGCACGACGCCGCGGGCCACCTTCGCCCGATTCTCCAGCGACCCGCCGAACTCGTCGGTGCGACGGTTGATCAGCGGGGACAGGAACGAGCTGGCCAAGTAGTTGTGGCCGAGGTGAACCTCGACCGCGTCGAACCCGGAGTCGATGGCCAGCCGGGCGGCGTTGGCGTGCGCCTCGGTGACATCGCGGATGTCGTCGAGCGTGGCCTTCTTGGCGAACCGCATCGACAGCGGGTTGAAGAACCGCACGGGGGCCAGAGCCTTGGCCTTGTTGGTCCGCGAGTTGGCGACCGGACCGGCGTGGCCGATCTGGGCACTGATGGCCGCGCCCTCGGCGTGGATGGTCTCGGTGAGTTTGGTCAGCCCGGGGACCGCCTCGGGCCGCATCCAGATCTGCCAGCCGTCGGTGCGGCCGCCGGGGGACACCGCGCAGTAGGCGACGGTGGTCATGCCGACCCCGCCGGCCGCGGGCAGCCGGTGATAGTTGATCAAATCGTCGGTGACCAGCGCGTTGGGCGTGGACGCTTCGAAGGTGGCGGCCTTGATGATGCGGTTGCGCAGCGTCACCGGGCCGAGCTTGGCCTCACTGAAAACATCAGTGAACACATTGGGCTGAGTGTTCATAGATGGAGCTTGCCACGCGGCCTGACACAATGGCAGCTGTGGGTGCGATTGTGTTGGACGGTAAGGCGACGCGCGACGAGATCTTCGTCGACCTCAAACAGCGCGTAGCAAAGTTGGCCGAAGCGGGGCGGACGCCCGGGCTCGGCACCGTGCTGGTCGGGGACGACCCCGGCTCACAGGCGTATGTGCGCGGCAAGCACGCCGACTGCGCGAAGGTCGGGATCAACTCGATCCGCCGCGACCTGCCTGCTGACATCACCCAGGCCCAGCTCGACGAGACGATCGACGAGCTCAACGCCAACCCGGAGTGCACGGGCTACATCGTGCAACTGCCGCTGCCCAAGCATCTGGACGAGAACGCCGCGCTGGAGCGCATCGACCCGGCCAAGGACGCCGATGGTCTGCACCCGACGAACCTGGGCCGGCTGGTGCTCGGCAAAGAAGCTCCACTGCCGTGCACCCCCCGGGGGATCGTGCATCTGCTGCGCCGGTTCGACGTGCCGATCGCCGGCGCGCACGTCGTGGTGATCGGTCGTGGCGTCACCGTCGGCCGGCCGATGGGTCTGCTGCTCACCCGGCGTTCGGAGAACGCCACCGTCACGCTGTGTCACACGGGAACCCGTGACCTGCCCGCACTGACGCGGCAGGCCGACATCATCATCGCCGCGGTCGGGGTGCCACACATGGTCACCGCGGACATGGTCAAGCCGGGGGCGGCCGTCGTCGACGTCGGCGTGAGCCGGGTAGACGGCAAGCTGACCGGTGACGTCGCTCCTGACGTCTGGGATGTGGCCGGACACGTGTCACCCAACCCGGGTGGGGTGGGTCCGCTGACGCGCGCGTTCCTGCTGACCAATGTCGTCGAGCTCGAAGAGTCGAAACTGGCGTGACAGCAAAGGAGTTCGTCCGCAAGGTGGTCGCCGGGCAGTGGCCGATCCTGGTGGTCGGGCTGATCTTTGTCGCGGCCTTCGCCTTGGTGGTGGCGGGCTACTGGCGTCGTGGCGCCCTGGTCATCGGGATCGGGGTGGGTGCGGCGGCGGCACTGCGGCTGGCGCTCACCGATGACCGGGCCGGTCTCCTGGTGGTGCGTTCACGGACCATCGACTTCGCCACCACGGCGACGGTGAGTGCCGCGGTGCTCTACATCGCCTGGACCATCGACCCGCTCGGCACCAGCTAGCGGACCGCGGCGAACAGTGCCGCCCACTGTGCCGCGGTCAAGTCACGTGGCAGTGCCGACGGGTGAATTCCATTGGCCAGCAACCACCTCCGGTCCACGTGATGGCGCAGAATCTGCGCGATACCGTGGCCCCGTCCGGTGAACATCTCGTGCGCCAGCGACTGATACCTCCGGCGGTCGGCTCGGGCGACCAGGGGCTCGTCGCGGCGTGCGATGGTCAGCAGCCCGGCGTCCACACCGGGCCGTGGCCGGAACGCATCGGCGGGAACCTTTCGAACCAAGTTGAATTCGAACCACGGCCACCACTGGGCCGTCATCATGGTGGCGCCCCCGACGGCGGCTCGTCGCCGGGCGACTTCCCATTGCATGAGCAGAACGGCGTCGGTCCACCCTGGGCCGTGCAGCAGCCGCCGCAGGATCGCGGTGGTCAGGTGAAACGGCAGGTTGCCCACGACCACGTGCGGTGTCGGTGGCAGGCGGTATCGCAGGAAGTCCGTGCCGACCACTTCGGCGGAGGTGCGCGCCGCCAGCCGGCCGGCCCTTCGTCGGTCGATCTCGATGGCGGTCAACGGGCGGTCCAGCCGTTGTAGCGGCAGGGTGAGCGCGCCGTCACCGGCACCGATCTCGATGATGGGACCTGTTGTGCGCGCGACGATTTTGACGATATCGGCGACCACTCGGCGGTCGCGCAGAAAATTCTGGCCGTTCTCGTGCCGGCCGTGATGAGTTGAAGACACGGATACTCCGCCATCGCAGGGACAAAGCTGCCGCGGCGGGTATTCCGAGAGGTGGAGGCCGCCGCTACCTGATGCGCAAGCGGATGTAGGTCACCGACATGGAGGCCACGCTAGGGGAAATTCTCCGAAAGCTTCAACCCAATTTCGGGGGCCGCGGATCTCACAGGAGTTGCCCAGGAGGCAATATTGCCCAGTAGGCAATATTGCGTCTATCGTGAGGGCATGGAGCCAGGACTGCGAGAACGCAAGAAGCTCGATACGCGGAGGGCCCTGAGCGATGCCGCCCTGAGCTTGGCGTTCGAGCGGGGACTGGAGAACGTCACCCGTGAGGACATCGCCAACCTCGCCGGTGTCTCGTTGCGTACGTTCACCAACTACTTCGCCGGCAAGTACGACGCGCTGGGGTATCGGCAACAGGAACGTATGCGCCGCAGCATCGACCTGCTGCGTTCGCGCCCGGCCGACGAACCGCTGTGGACGGCCATCACCGAATCGGTGATTAAACCGTTGGGCGACGACATGTCCGACGTCTACGGTGAAGAGAACGCAATACCGACCCGCCGGCAGCTGGCCGAGGTCCGCAAACTGCTGATGATCCCGGAAATCCGCGACGCCACTTTCCGGGGCTTGAACGACGAGTGGGTAGCGGCGATCGCTGAGCGGACCGGGACCGACCCGGAACGCGACATGTATCCACGGCTGGTGGCTGCCGTGGTGCGCGCGGTCGGCGACGCGGCGATGGACGAGTACGGAAATGCCGATCCGCCAGTAGCTTTCGCCGAATTGCTTCGTAAGGGGTTCGCGGCGGTGGCCGCCGGCCTGCCTGAACCAGGAGGGAACAAATGACAGATCGGATCGATGTCGTCATCTCGGGTGCCGGGCCCAACGGCCTGTTGGTGGCCGGGGAGCTGGCCCTGGCCGGGGTGCGACCCGTGGTGTTGGAGCAATTACCCGGACCCAGCGCTGAGCTCAAGGCCAACGGCATTGTCGGACAGGCGAATCGAGTGCTCGATCTGCGCGGCCTGTACCAGACGCTCAGCGGGGTCGACCAGGCGCCGGAGCCGATGGCCGGCTACATCTTCGCGGGCATGCAGGTGCCGTTCGTGGACGTCGCGGACAATCCGATGTACGGCATGTTGATCCAACAACCCCAGGTGGTACGCCAACTGGTGGACTGGGTGCAGGGCCTCGGGGTCGAAATCCGGTGGGGGCATGAACTCACCGATTTCGAGCAGGTGCCCGACGGCGTCGTCTTGACTGTCTCCTCGGCGGAGGGCGGCTACCAGCTGCCGGCCACCTATCTCGTCGGCGCCGACGGCGGCCGCTCTCCGGTGCGGAAGAAGGCCGGCATCGAGTTTCCCGGGCTGACCACCGAGGTGGTCGCCCGCGTGGCCCACGTCAGCCTGCCCGAGCGACTCCGTAGCAGTGACGGAGGATTGAACGTGCCCGGGATCGGTCGAATCCCATTTGGACACAATAGGTTCGACGGCGGGGTGCTCATCTATGCCGAGTTCCAGCCAGGTCGGTCGATGGTGGGGACCATCGAGTACGGCTCCATTCTCCCGGATGACGCTCCCGAGTTGACCGTCGATGAACTGCGCGAGAGTGTGAAGCGGGTCGTCGGTGCCGGCCTACCGCTGGAACCGCCGAACTGGCCGGGGCCGCATGCGTTGCGGCGGATCAACGGCCAGAACACCCGTCAGGCCGCGCAGTACCGCACCGGCAATGTCTTCCTGGTGGGGGATGCGGCCCATGTGCATTCGGCCATGGGCGGGCCGGGGTTGAACCTGGGCATGCAGGACGCGATGAATCTGGGCTGGAAACTGGCCGCCGCCGTGCAGGGTTGGGCGCCTGAGGGCCTGTTGGACAGCTATCACGGCGAGCGCTGGCCGGCCGGCCAGCGGGTGATGATGCACTCCATGGCCCAGGCCGCGCTCATGGCCGCCGGGCCCGAGGTGACCGCACTGCGGACACTTTTCGGCGAGCTGTTGGCGACACCGGACGGTTCGGCGCACATCGCCGGAGTGCTGTCCGGTTCCGATGTCCGCTACGACGTCGGCGATGAGCACAGGCTGTCCGGATACTTCGTCCCGGATTTCGTGCTTGACGACGGGCGCCGGATTGCCCAGCTGCTGCACTCGGGCCGACCGCTGCTGCTTGATCTTTCGGGCGGATACCGAGATGTCGTCGACGGCCGGCGTGACCGGCTCGACGTCGTCGAGGCGACCGTCGCCGACCGACCTGCCGCGGCACTGCTGATCCGTCCCGACGGCTACGTCGCCTGGGCGGCAGACGAATTCGACGGGACAGGTCTACGTGCGGCTCTGGACCGCTGGTTCGGGCCGGAGGCCGAGGACGCCGCCCTCAGTGCCTGAGGGCGCGGCGCAGGACGCCGGGATGGCGGGCGATCTTCGGTCCGAGCAGCATGGCGAACACGGTGGTCGCGAGCCACGGCCGCAGGTGTGGGCGCAGGCGCCGGATCTGCCCGCTGCCATCGAGTTCGAAAACCAGCGCGTCGGTGATGGCCACGCCCGCGACGCGGCCCTCGCTGATCGCGACTCGGGTCGGGCCGTCGCCGATCACTTCCCGCCAGATCAGGTCATGCAGTCCGCCGTACACGGCACCGAGTAGCCGGCGCAGGTCGTCGTGGCCCCGGAACACCATCCGCCCGGAAAGCGGCGAGATCAGCTCGGCGTCGGGCGCGAGGGTCGCGATGAGTGCGTCGAGGTCGTTGGTCCGGGTGGCCTCGCAGAACGCGGCGACCGAGTCGGTAGTCGTTGTCATGCCCTGTCCTCACCTAGGTTGCGATTCGCAACCCACTCAACCGCAGTCCATTGTGAATTGCAATGGACTACCGTCGAGGGGTGCCCAAACAGTCCTTCAGCGACATCTCGTGCTCGATCGCGCGGGCTGTCGAAGTGGTGGGGCAGCGGTGGACACCGCTTGTTCTGCGCGACCTGTTCGCGGGAATGACTCGCTTCGAGGACATCCGGCGCGATCTCGGCATCGCGTCGAACATCCTGGCCGCACGTCTCGATGAGCTCGAACGTCACGCGGTGGTGGAACGCCGCCAGTATCAGAGCGCGCCGCCGCGCTACGAGTACGTGCTCACCGACAAGGGGCGTGATCTGTACCCGGTGATCGCGACCCTGGTCGCCTGGGGGGACAAGTGGCTGGCCGACGCGGACGGGCCGCCGGCCTTGATCATCCACACCGAATGTGGCTGCGCCACCACGGCAAAGACCGTGTGCGCACAGTGCGGGGGTGACCTCGACGCGTCGACGGCGACAGCCACGGCAGGCCCGGGTGCCCGGCCGGGCCCCGGCACTGCTCTCATCGGCGGATTCGTCGCCGCACCGGACTAGGTCAGCGTGGCCCGGATACCGACCGTGACATACGGCAGCGCCAGCCCGGACGAGTTGGCCAGCGCCGGGTGCGTGGCGAGCAGTTCGCGCACCTGCTCCAGCGTCCGGGTCCGGACCTTTTCCGGTGAGGTGATGCAGTAGCTCCGTGAGGCCACCAGGTCGATGAGGGCCTGCGGCGTCAGGTAACTCGTCCACTCCACCTGGTGCCGTTCGATCTCGCCGAAGGGCTCGGCCAACGTCACCTCGTTGGTGAACGGGTCGTGTTCGGGGCCGATGATGCGGCCCAGATCCTTGACCCAGCCCAGCCGTTCGTCGCGGGTGTTCCACACCAGGCCCAACCGGCCCCCGGGCCGCAACACCCGGCTGACCTCCTTGACAGCCCGCTCGGGGTCGAACCAGTGCCAGGCCTGGGCCACCAGCACCGCGTCGACGCTGTTGTCGGCCAGCGGGATCTCCTCTGCCGTGCCCAACAATGCCGGGGTGTCCGGCAGTGAGTTCGACAGCAGCTCAAGCATTTCCGGGATGGGGTCGACAGCGATCACGTCCAGCCCGCGTTCGACCAGGCGGGTGGTCAGCTTGCCGGTGCCCGCGCCCAGGTCCAGCACATCGTGGGCGCCCTCGGGCAGCAGCCAGTCGATCGCCTCCGGCGGGTACGACGGCCGGCCGCGTTCGTATGCTGCGGCTTCTGAGCCGAAGGACAGGGAACGCGCCTTGGGTGAGCTCACCGCTGTGCCAGCTCCAGCGTGCGGCGGATCAACTTGCCCACCACTTCCGTCTCGACCAGGAAGCCGTCGTGGCCGTATGCCGAATCGACGACGTCCAGACCGCTACAGCCGGGGAGCAACTCGGCCAGCTCTTCCTGCAGCCGGATCGGGTAGAGCCGGTCGGAGGTGATCCCGCCGACGATGACAGGTACCGGACAGCCGCGCAGCGCACTGTTGACTCCGCCGCGGCCACGGCCCACATCGTGGGTGGACAAGGCATCCGAGAGGGCCACGTACGTGCCTGGGTCGAACCGCCGCGCCAATTTGCCGCCTTGGTACTCCAGGTAGCTCTGCACCCCGTAACGCCCGCCGGTGGTCGGGTCCTCCTCGCCCTGGGCCTCGTTGCCGAACCGCTCGTCGAGTTCTTCCTCGCCGCGATAGGTCAGGTGAGCGAAGCGCCGGGCGATCTCCATGCCGGCCAGCGGGGCCCGGTCGGTGTCGTAGTAATCCCCGCCCTGCCAGTCGGGATCGGCCTTGATGGCGGCGACCTGGGTGCTCTGGGTGCCGATCTGATCGGCGGTGGCGCGGGCTCCGACGGCCAGGACCAGTCCGGCCCGGACTTCGTCGGGATGGCCGACGAGCCATTCCAGTGCGCGTGCTCCACCCATCGATCCGCCGACCACCGCCGCTACCTCGGTGATGCCGAAGGCTGCCAGCGCGGCCCGGTCGGCCTCGACCTGATCGCGGATCGTGATTTGGGGAAACCTTGAGCCCCAGGGCTTTCCGTCGGGGGCGAGCGAGCCGGGGCCGGTGGACCCGCGGCAGCCGCCGAGCACGTTCGTCGAAATCGCACACCACTGGTCGGTGTCGATCGGGGCGCCCGGCCCGGCCACCCCGTCCCACCAGCCCGCGGTCGGATGACCGTCGCCGGCCGGACCCGTGACGTGGGAGTCACCGGTCAGTGCGTGCAACACCATCACCACGTTGTCGCGCGCGGGTGACAGTTCGCCCCACCGCTGCACGGCGATCGACACATCCGGCAGGACGGTGCCGTTCTCCAGTGTCAGTGCACCGATGTGCACCACGCTGATCTCGCCTTCGGCGGGCAACGGGAGGGTGGACACGGGCGGTTCTTCGGTGATCGTCATGCCGGTTCTCTCGCCGTCCTACACCGTCGCCGCAGTCTGCGGCACGCCGCTGAACGGACGGGCAGCGGCGAACCCCTGCTCCAGATCGGCCAGGATGTCGTCGATGCCCTCGATACCGACGGCCAACCGCACCAGACCCGGCGTGACGCCGGTGGACAGCTGCTCCTCGGGGGAGAGCTGCTGGTGAGTTGTCGAGGCCGGGTGGATGACGAGTGAGCGCACATCGCCGATGTTGGCGACGTGGCTGTGCAGCGTCAGGGCGTTGACGAATGCCTTGCCTGCTTCCACCCCACCGGCCAGCTCGAAGGCCAGCACGGCGCCGGTGCCCTTCGGGGCGATCGTCCGGCCCAGCTCGTACCAGGGCGAGGTGGGGAGCCCGGCGTAGTTCACCGAGGTGACGTCGGAATGTCCGGCGAGATACTCGGCGACCTTCTGTGCGTTGGCCACATGGCGTTCAACACGCAGGGACAGCGTTTCCAATCCCTGGGCGATCAAAAAGGCGTTGAACGGGGAGATGGCGCTGCCCAGGTCGCGCAGCAGCTGCACCCGTGCCTTGAGCGCGTAGGCCGGCGCACCCAGCTCGGCGAAGACCACGCCGTGGTAGCTGGGGTCCGGCTCGGTGAAACCGGGGAACTTGCCGTTGGTCCAGTCGAAGGTGCCGCCGTCGACGATCACACCGGCGATCGCCGAGCCGTGGCCGCCCAGGTACTTGGTCGCCGAGTGCACCACGATGTCGGCGCCGAGCGCGATCGGCTGGATCAGGTACGGCGTGGCGATCGTGTTGTCGACGATCAGCGGGACACCGTTCTCGTGTGCCACGGCGGACACACCAGGAATGTCGAGCACATCTATTTGAGGGTTGGAGATGGTCTCGGCGAAGAAGGCCTTGGTGTTCGGCCGCACGGCCGCGCGCCAGCTGTCCAGGCTGTCGGGATCTTCGACGAAGCTGACCTCGATGCCCAGCTTGGGCAGCGTGTAGTGGAACAGGTTGTACGTGCCGCCGTAGAGGCGAGGACTGGACACGATGTGGTCGCCGGCGCCGGCGAGGTTGAGGATCGCGAAGGTCTCGGCGGCCTGGCCCGAGGACAGCAGCAGTGCGGCCACGCCGCCTTCGAGCGCGGCGATGCGCTGCTCGACGACGTCAGTGGTGGGGTTGCCGATACGGGTGTAGATGTTGCCCGGCTCCGCCAGCCCGAACAGTGCCGCGGCGTGGTCGGTGCTGTCGAAGGTGTACGAGGTGGTCTGGTAGATCGGCAGGGCCCGTGCCTTGGTGGCGGCGTCGGGGCTCTGACCGGCGTGGACCTGCTTGGTCTCGAATGACCAGTTCGCGACGTCTTCGGGGTTTGTCATGGCTTGGTTTCTCCTCCGTGAAGGGGATGAGGAAGGTAGGGGAAGTGCGGTCGGCTACCGGGCGTCGGGCATGCCATCGATGACGATGGGCTGACACCTTGGGTTCACGGACACATACACATGGCTGGCCTCCATCAGGTTTCCCTGTCTGTCTGGGGGCCCGTACCTTCGGACCCGCGCTTGCCTTACAGCTGCGTACAGCTGCTCAACCTGGTCATCACCCGGGGCACCCCACCGCGGTTGGAGGGTTGCCGGCCAGCAAGCCGGGGCTTGATGCTGACACTCATGACCGGCCTGCAGCTTATCGCAACGCGCTGACGCGGTGCCAGTCGGTTCTGCGGAGTGTTTGCCGGATCTGCGCGGGTAGGACTGAAACGTGTTCAGTTCGATGGGCGCGCCGGGGTGCTGGACGGCTCGCCGTAACCCAAAGTTACTGGTCAGTAATGAAAGCTGCTCCTTCGCCGCGGTCCGCGCCCTTGTAGTCTGGCCCGCGATACAGAGCAGCGAATAACCGCGGGTAACAACGAGTGATCCTCGTCGAACCCAGACTGACGCCGGGAGAGCAACCATGACTGCCCAGCAGCCGACCATCATCTACACGCTGACCGACGAGGCGCCGCTGCTAGCGACGTACTCCTTCTTGCCGATCATCCGCGCTTTTGCAGAGCCGGCCGGTATCGATATTCAGACCAGTGACATCTCGGTTGCGGCCCGCATCCTGGCCGAATTCGGTGACTACTTGACCGAGGACCAGAAGGTCCCGGACAACCTCGGTGAGCTCGGCCGTCTCACCCAGCTGCCCGAGACCAACATCATCAAGCTGCCCAACATCAGCGCCTCGGTCCCGCAGCTCGCGGCCGCCATCAAGGAACTCCAGGACAAGGGCTACGCCGTCCCCAACTACCCGGGCGATCCCAAGACCGACGAAGAGAAGGCGATCCGCGATCGCTATTCAAAGATCCTCGGCAGCGCGGTGAACCCCGTTCTGCGCGAAGGTAACTCGGATCGCCGCGCCCCCAAGGCGGTCAAGGAGTACGCGCGCAAACACCCGCACAGCATGGGCGAGTGGTCGCAGGCCTCGCGGACCCACGTGGCCACCATGAAGACCGGCGACTTCTACCACGGTGAGAAGTCGATGACGCTGGACAAGGCGCGCAACGTCCGGATGGAGCTGGAGACCGCCGGCGGCGAGACGATCGTGCTCAAGCCCGAGGTCAAGCTTGATGAGGGCGATGTCATCGACTCCATGTACATGAGCAAGAAGGCGCTCATCGAGTTCTACGAGGAGCAGATCGAGGACGCCTACAAGACCGGTGTCATGTTCTCGCTGCACGTGAAGGCGACCATGATGAAGGTCAGCCATCCGATCGTGTTCGGCCATGCCGTCAAGGTCTTCTACAAGGACGCCTTCGCCAAGCATCAGAAGCTGTTCGACGAGCTCGGCGTCAACGTCAACAACGGCCTGTCGGATCTCTACAGCAAGATCGAGGCGCTGCCCGCCTCGCAGCGTGAGGAGATCATCGAGGACCTGCACCGCTGCCACGAACACCGGCCCGAGCTGGCCATGGTGGATTCGGCCAAGGGCATCTCGAACTTCCACTCACCCTCAGACGTCATCGTCGACGCGTCGATGCCGGCGATGATCCGCCTCGGCGGCAAGATGTACGGCGCCGACGGCCGTACCAAGGACACGAAGGCCGTCAACCCCGAGTCGACGTTCTCCCGGATGTACCAGGAGATGATCAACTTCTGTAAGACCCACGGCCAGTTCGATCCGACCACGATGGGCACGGTGCCCAACGTCGGTCTGATGGCGCAGAAGGCCGAGGAGTACGGCAGCCACGACAAGACCTTCGAGATCCCCGAGGCCGGCGTCGCCAAGATCGTCGACATCGACTCCGGCGAGGTGCTGCTGAGTCAGGAAGTCGAAGAGGGCGACATCTGGCGGATGCCGATCGTCAAGGACGCGCCGATCCGGGACTGGGTCAAGCTGGCTGTCAACCGCGCCCGGTTGTCCGGCATGACGTGTGTGTTCTGGCTCGACGACGAGCGTCCGCACGAGAACGAGCTGCGCAAGAAGGTCAAGGCGTACCTCAAGGAAGAGGACACCGAGGGCCTGGACATCACGATCCTGCCGCAGGTGTGGGCCATGCGGTACACGCTGGAGCGTGTCATCCGCGGGCAGGACACCATCGCCGCGACCGGCAACATCCTGCGTGACTACCTGACTGACCTGTTCCCGATCCTGGAGCTGGGCACCAGTGCCAAGATGCTCTCGATCGTGCCGCTGATGGCCGGTGGTGGCCTGTACGAGACCGGTGCCGGTGGTTCGGCCCCCAAGCACGTCCATCAGCTGGTGGAGGAGAACCACCTGCGCTGGGATTCGCTCGGCGAGTTCCTCGCGCTCGGCGCCAGCCTGGAGGATCTGGGCAACAAGACCGACAACGCCAAGGCCAAGGTGCTGGCCACCGCGCTCGACACCGCGACCGGAAAGTTGTTGGACGAAAACAAGTCTCCGTCGCGCAAGACCGGTGAGCTGGACAACCGGGGCAGCCAGTTCTACCTCGCGCTGTACTGGGCGCAGGCGCTGGCCGAGCAGACCGAGGACAAGGAGCTGGCCGCGCACTTCGCGCCGCTGGCCAAGTCGCTCGGCGAGCAGGAGCAGGCCATCGTCTCCGAACTCAATGCGGCCCAGGGTAAGCCGGCCGATATCGGCGGCTACTACTACCCGGACCCGGAGAAGACCGCCGCGGTGATGCGTCCGAGCAAGACGCTCAACGAGGCGCTCGCGGCCTCCGAGAAGGCCTAGACAGCACAGGCGGGGCGGCTTCCGGATGGGATCCGGGGCCGCCCCGCCTGCTGCCTACCGTCAGTCCTTGTCGTCCGCAGGCTTCGTGGCGCCGGCTTTCGCCTTCCTGGCGGTGCTGTTCGCTTCCGAGTCCTTGGTGTTGAGGCGCCGTGTGGCGTTGCCAACGGCGTCGCGGGTCTTCTTGAGCGAGTTCGTGATCCGCTCGGTGACTGTGTTGCGGGCATTCTGACGTTCTTGGGTTGTCTTGGTGTGCAGGGTGCTGGTCACGCCCGTCGGGTTGGACGGTGTCCGGATGGTGATGCCAGGGCCGTTCTGGATGGCCTCGGCATGAATGGGGCGGAACAGCGTCGCGGCGACCGCGAACGGGCCTCCGACCGCGCGGACGACGGACTCTGCGCCACTTCCGTTGAACGCCAGACTCAGCAGGGCATTGCGATCTGGGGTGCCCGCACTGACCTGGTTGTCGCTGCCGTTGGGGAAGCCGACCGGGCTGCCCATGTTGATCGCGGCGTTGAGCGTGCCCATTGCCGATACCAGGTTGCGGTTGCCGAACGCGGTCAGCGCAGCATTGCCGAAACCGGTTGCCTGCACCAGCATGTTCTTGTTCGGCTGTGGTCCGCTGACCGTGGAAGTGCCGAGGAAGTTCCCGGCGATATTGAACGCGCCGTTGCCCGCCCGGGTCTCGTTGGTGGTGCCCGCCTCCGCAGCCCCGACGTTGAATGCGAGATTGAGGACATCGGAGGGGCTGAGGCCTGCTACCGCGCTGATATTCGAGCCGACGCCGAGTGGTCCTTCGAAGCCGAATCCGGCGGCCGCGAAATTCAGCGCGCCAAGGGTGGTGGCCGAGGAACCCGTGCCACCCGCATAGGCGAGGGACAGGAGGCCGTCGGTCGACGAAGTGGTTTGACTGCCCGTCGATATCGCGGCCGTGAGAAATCCATTGGCGGTTGCCTGCCCACTACCGATGACGAGGGCAAAACTTCCGAAAGAACTCTGGCAGCCGCCGCCGATGCCGAATCCGCTGAACGAAACGCATGATGCATTCGCGGATCCGATGGCGCTCATCGACAGGGTGGCCAAACCGGTTGCCAGTCCGCCGATGATGGTCGCTCGCGTCGTTCGGTTCGTGCGGTTCCTCGCCGGACTCGTCGGATTCTTCGGCGCGACGGTTTCCTTATCCCTTTCCTGCACATCCATTGCAAACCCCCTCCAGTGAATTGCGGTTGGTGAACTGCCATTCCGGAGCTTGCCTTATGCAACGCGTTAGCGGACGAGGATTTTTAAAGTCACGTCAATTACGCAGGTAATTTACTTCGGGAATATTGCGATCGCAACTAGTCGCGTGAATTTCGAATCGACGGGTTCAGCCCGTCGCGCGCGGTTGGTCGATGTTCCGGTCCACGAATTCGGTGATCACCCGTGTAATGGTGTCGGGTGCCTCGAACATCGGCACGTGCCCGACGCCCTTCAGCGTCTTCACCACCGCGTCGGGGGCCAGGTTCGCGGTGAAATGGCGGGTGAACCGCGGTGCGGGCAGCACCCGGTCTTTCTCGCAGATCACGAGCTGGGTTGGGGTTCGCGAATTCTTGATCTCCATCAGGCCTGCGGTGGTCAGCGCCTTGACCATGAGCTTGAAGTAGGCCGGGCAGTGTGCGACATCCTCGACCAGATCCTGCCGGTCGCCTGCGTTGAGCACGTCGGGCGTCGCACTCACGGCCAGATATGAGATCTGCTCGGACAGCGGCAATTTCAGGACCTGCTGACGAAGTGCGGTGGTGGCCAGCACCACCGGCAGCGCGGCCATGAACTTGGCGATGATCTCGTACTTCGCCGGCGTGAACCGTGACCAGCCGCCCGCGGGCGCGATGCCGGTCAACGTGCGAGCCCGGCCGCGTCGTTCGAGCTCGAAGGCCACCCAGCCGCCCAGGGAATTGCCGACGATGTGCGCCGTGCACCAGCCCAGTTTGTCGAGCCGGCGTTCGACGTCGTCGGCCAGCGTCGCGACGTCGAGGAGAACGGGCGCGTGCGCGCCGCCGTGGTGGCCGGCCATGGTGGGGGCGAACACCTCGTAGCGGCCGGTCTGGGCGAGTTGCGGTGCGACGTACTTCCACACGCTCTGCGACAGGAGGAACGGGTGCAGCAGCAGGATCGGTTCGCCCGAGCCCAGGTGGATGGGAGCGCGTTCAGCCATGCCGCCAGACATTAAGGCGATACCGCCGGTACCGCAAGGGCCTGTCGGTGTGGATCGGTAGGGTCTGGGCGTGGCATCTCCGGCACCTCTGACCGTCAGCACCATCAACGTCAACGGCATTCGCGCCGCGGTCAAGCAGCGGTCCACCGACAATCTCGGCCTGCTGCCCTGGCTCAAAGAGACCGAGGCCGACGTGGTGTGCCTGCAGGAGACACGGGCTGACGACGAGCAACTCAATGATGCTCTGGCGCCGGCTCTGGCCGATGGCTGGAATCTGGCCTCGGCGGTTCCGCATGTGAAGGGCCGCAACGGTGTTGCCGTGCTGTCCCGGCATCCCATCGAGGCGGCGCGGCTGCTGGTCTCCGAGGAGTTCGAGACCCACGGGCGCTACCTCGAGGTGGACACCGCGGGCGTCACGGTCGCCAGCATCTACGTGCCGACCGGCGAGGCCGAGACGGACCGCCAGCTGGAAAAGGAACGGTTCATGGCCACGGTCGCGGCCCGGATGGCCGAGCTGCACTCTCGTGATGCGGTGCTGTGCGGGGATTGGAACATCGCGCACACCGAGAACGACATCAAGAACTGGAAGGGCAACGTCAAGAAGGCGGGCTTTCTGCCCAGTGAACGGGCTTGGCTGACCGAGCTGCTGGGTACGGGCTGGGTGGATGTGGTGCGGGTGCTGCATCCCGACGTGGCCGGGCCCTACAGCTGGTGGTCGTGGCGCGGCAAGGCTTTCGACAACGACGCCGGCTGGCGCATCGACTATCACCTGGCCAGCCCGACGCTGGCGGTCAAGGCCACGTCGGCCCGGGTGGACCGGGCCGAGCTGTACGCGCTGCGGTGGTCGGATCACTCACCGGTGACGGTCTGCTACGGCTGACGCCAGCCCGGCCGGCGGCCGAGGTGTAGCAGGACCCTCTCGAAATCCGTTGCTGCCGAGGCGTTGACGGCCCGGTCGAACGGTGACGCGGGAGTGTCGCGGAAGTCGCCGTCGGGGATCGCGAGCACCAGCGGCAGCACGGCAGCGACCACGTCGGCGGGCAGCTCGTAGGACGCAGCGAGGCTGGCTGCGACATCCCAGCCGTGTACGGCGTAATCGACGAGATGGAATCCGATCGCCAGGGCGCCCGGGAACGTCGCATTCGGTCCGAACTCGGGCAAGGCGAACGTGGCCTCGGTGATTCCGTCTGCCGCGAAGGCGTCGAGCACGTCGTGTGCGGCATCGGCGTACATACCGACCGGGTCGGCGCGCACGGCGTCGGCCACGGTCTCGACATCCCAGACCGATTCATCGGCGCCGCGTCCGCGGGCGGCCGCGGCGAATCCGCGGTGCTGCACGGTCATATGGGCCAGGAGATCGGCCAGCGTCCACTCCGCACACGGGGTGGGGCGGTCCAGGTCGGATGAGCGGACCGCATCGACGGCTTCGACGGAGCGCAGAACGGCGACGCGGTGCAGGGGGCGTAAGTCTACTTCAATAGTATGCATGCGCTTACGATAAGCATGAGCACATAATATTGCAACGCTTACGCTGATCGGATGTCTCGACGCCCGGACTTGGCGGCCATGCTCGCCCCGCTGCTGCGGGAGATGATCGACGCCGAGCAGCCGGTGCTCGATGCCCACGGCCTGACGATGTGGGGCTATGTCGTCCTGCTGGCCCTGGACCGGTCGTCGGTGCGGACACAAGCCGCGCTGGCCGAGGCGATCAATGCCGACAAGACGCGCATCATTCGGACCCTCGATGACCTGCAACAGCAGGGCTTGATCGAGCGCGAGGCCGATCCCGACGACCGCCGCGTGCGGCTGTTGGCCATCACCGAAGCGGGCCGGGCGGTCAAGGATGCGGTCCAGCGGGACATCCAGCGCGGGGAGGAGCGCTGGCTGGGCGAGTTGTCCGCCGACGATCGGAAAGTGTTCCTGCGAGTGCTACAGCAGCTGACCCGCGAAGAATCCCGATGACGCCAGTGCGAAAATCAGAAGATCATGAGTACCGGAAGCAAACAGGTCGTATTCTCGGGCGCCCAGCCCACCTCCGACTCCCTGCACCTCGGCAATGCGCTGGGTGCCGTCACGCACTGGGCGCAGTTGCAGGACGGTTACGAGGCGTTCTTCTGCGTCGTCGACCAGCACGCCATCACCGTGCCGCAGGATCCCGAGACGCTGCGCCGCCGCACGCTGGTGACGGCTGCGCAGTACCTGGCTTTGGGCATCGACCCGACGCGCAGCACCGTGTTCGTCCAGAGCCATGTCCCCGAGCACAGCCAATTGGCGTGGGTGCTCGGGTGTTTCACCGGTTTCGGTCAGGCTTCGCGGATGACCCAGTTCAAGGACAAGTCGCAGAAGCAGGGGGCCGACGCGACCACCGTGGGTCTGTTCACCTACCCGGTGCTGATGGCAGCCGACGTGCTGCTCTACGACACCGACCTGGTTCCGGTCGGGGAGGACCAGCGTCAGCACCTGGAGCTGGCCCGCGACCTGGCGCAGCGATTCAACGCCCGGTTCCCGGACACCTTCGTGGTGCCCGAGGCGATGATCCCCAAGGCCACCGCCAAGATCTACGACCTGCAGGATCCGTCCGCGAAGATGAGCAAATCGGCCGCTACCGATGCCGGGCTGATCAGCCTGCTCGACGATCCGAAGGCCACGGCCAAGAAGATCCGCTCGGCGGTAACCGACAGCGAGCGCGAGATCCGGTTCGACCAGGAGAACAAGCCGGGCATCTCGAACCTGCTGACCATCCAGTCCGCGGTGACCGGCACCGAGGTCGACAAGCTGGTCGAAGGCTATGCCGGCCGCGGCTATGGCGATCTCAAGAAGGAGACCGCTGAGGCGGTGGTGGAGTTCGTCACGCCCATCAAGACCCGTGTAGACGAACTGCTGGACGACCCGGCCGAACTGCAGTCGGTTCTGGCTGCCGGGGCGGAACACGCCCGCGAGGTCGCGGGGAAGACTCTCGCTCGGGTTTACGACAGGATAGGGTTTCTCCAGCAAACGCCATAAGCGCCAGGGGAGGGGTTGGCGGTGGACGAGCCCGAGAAGCCGGGATTCCTGGACCGGCTACGCGCCCGCTTTCCCTGGTTCGACCATGTGATGCGGGCGCAGGAGCGCTACAACGACTGCAACGGCAACTTCTATGCCGCCGGCATCACCTATTTCACGATCTTCGCTCTCTTCCCGTTGCTGATGGTCGGCTTCGCGGCGGGCGGTTTCCTGCTGTCGCGGCGTCCGGACCTGCTCGAGGAAATCGAGCAGCGGATCCGTCAGGCGGTGTCGGGTGATCTCGGCCAGCAACTTGTGACGCTGATGGACTCGGCCATCGCGTCGCGCGGCACCGTCGGCGTGATCGGCTTGGCCACCGCGGCGTGGGCCGGCCTGGGTTGGATGGCCAACCTGCGCGAGGCGCTGAGCCAGATGTGGGAGCAGCACGCCGAGTCCAGCTTCGTCGGCAACAAGCTCTCGGACCTGCTCGCCCTGGTGTCGGCGTTCCTGGCCATGGTGATCACCATCGGGCTCACGGTGCTCGGCGATCCGACGTTGATGCGAAGGGTGTTGCGCTGGATCGGCCTTCATGACGGCGCCTTGCTCGGAAGCGGGTTGCGCCTCGTATCGATCGCCGTATCGGTCGCGATCTCGTGGTTGTTGTTCACCTGGATCATCTCCCGATTGCCGCGCGAGCCGGTGCCGTTCCGCCGGTCGATCCGCGGCGGCCTCCTGGCGGCTGTCGGATTCGAGATCTTCAAACAGGTGGCGTCGATCTACCTGCAGTCCGTGCTCAACGGCCCAGCCGGGGCGACGTTCGGACCGGTGCTGGGTCTGATGGTGTTCGCCTATGTCACCGCGCGACTCATTCTGTTCGCGACGGCCTGGGCAGCGACATCCAAGGAGAGCCTGGCCGAGGCGCCGGTGCCACCACCGGACCCCGCGCAGATCGTCACCAGGGTGCAGGTCCGCGAGGGGATCGGGGTGTTCGGTGCATTGGCCGCCGCTGCTGCGGGAGCCATTGGCGCCCTCGGGCTTTCGCGGTTACTGCGGCGGTAGGGGTTGTGCTCGTCGCGAGCCCCGCGCTCTCGCCCGCCCTCGCACTTGCCCCGCCCGCGCTCTGCCACGCCGTGCCTTGACCGCCCTCGCTCTGTCACGCCAGAGTGGCGCCCGAGGTCGAGCGTCACGCTAGCGTGCGGACTCGCCGCACTTTGTCACGCTGGAGTGGCGCCGGCGGTCGACAGCCACGCTGGCGTGACAAAGCGGGGCGGGAAAACTTCTAGTGGCTGACGGCCTTCAGGCCGACGATGCAGCCGACGACGCCGAGCATCAGCACCACCTTGATCACCGAAGCCGATTCGGCACCGGTTATCATCGCGAAACCGACGGTCAGCACCGCACCGATGCCGACCCAGATCGCGTAGCTGGTGCCAGGGGGCAGGCTGCGCATCGCCATGGCCAGCCCGATCATCGACAAGATAAGCGCCACACCGAATATCACCGACGGCCAGAGCCGGGTGAAACCTTCGGTCTTGCTCAGGGCGGTCGCCCAGACCGCTTCGAGGACGCCGGAGATAACGAGAATCAGCCATGCCATGGCACACCTCCAAACACCCCGTCTTGTCGCTGGCCGGGTACGGGTGCGCCTCGTCCGGTGCCATGTGCAGGCGATCCCCATTGTAACAACGACGTAACATTGCAGGCTGTGAGCTTGGCAACCACGTGGTCACAGGCCACCGGCATCGATGTCCCCATCGTCAACGCACCCATGGGCGGTGCGGCAGGCGGCCGGCTGGCTGCCGCGGTCTCGGCTGCCGGAGGACTGGGCATGGTCGGCATGGGCAGTTCGGCGACGGCCGAGCAGCTGTCCGCCGAGCTCGCGCGACTCGAGGGGCAGAGATTCGGAATCGGCCTGGTGCACTGGGTCGCTCAGGACCGGCCGGATCTGTTCGACGTCGCGCTGACGGCCCAGCCCGCCCTGTTGAGTGTGAGTTTCGGGCAGGACTGGTCCTGGGTGCGCCGGGCGCACGACGCCGGCCTGACCGTGACGACGCAGGTGGCCACGGTTGACGCGGCCCGTCGCGCGGTCGATGCGGGCGTGGACGTGGTGGTGGCACGTGGGGCCGAGGGCGGTGGTCATGGTGAGCCGACCGTCGGCACTCTGCCGCTGCTGGCCGAGGTGCTCGACGTTGTCGACGTGCCGGTGCTGGCCCTGGACCGGTCGTCGGTGCGGACACAAGCCGCGCTGGCCGAGGCGATCAGCCGCGCGCGCGAAGAGCCAGTCGTGGGGTATGTCGCCGACCGCGATCACGTCGTCCCCGCTCGCGTCGAGTCCCGCCCAGCCGGTCTGCACCACCGCCCGGGCGCCGGCGCTCCGAACAGCCTGTGCCACAAGCGCAGACAGTCGTTGGGCTTCGGCATCGCTGGTTACGGTGCTGCCGAAACCGATCACGACCGGTGGCGGACCGTCGTCGAGGAACTCCACAAGTTCGGCGGGCGGTCGCCAGCCGGACGGCTGCGCCGGCCACCAGTAGCCGACGACCTCGACGCCGGCTCGCCAGTCGGACGGCCGGGGAAGCACCGCGGGGGAGTAGCCGTAGAGGATCGGCAGGCGCGCTTCGGTGCGTCGCCGTCTCAGCGATCGTGCCGAGGCCTTGGGCAGATCGAGCTGTGCGCGAAAGTGATTGACCGTCCTGCCGTATACGCCGTCGATCACCGCCACACCGATCCGCGCTGCCGCCCGGTTCCCGATCGGGCCGGCGCTCCAAGCGCCCAATACCGCCGGCGGATATTGCGAGGTAGCCGAGAACGGCTGCAACCGAACGCTGATGGCGGGTACGGCGAGTGCATCGGCCAGCGGATGGCCGGCCAGCTCCGCGAATGGTGAGAGGAGCAGCGCGTCTACCGGTTCGTCACGGACAACGGCCGACACTTGATCGCCCAAAGCCCGCATGCCGTGTGGAGAGAGGAACGCCGCCATGGCTTTTGCGGCTTGGCGTGCTGACAGATCGGAAAGACCGGTTGAGGCGTCGGTGAGCCCGTCATCCAGTGCGCGAAACTCCAGCCCACAGCCGGTTACCAGGTTGGCGAAAGCCTGATACGCCACCATGATCACGCGGTGCCCGGCTTGCTGTAGCCGCACACCGACCCCGGTCAGCGGAGCTACATCGCCACGGCTGCCGATCGCGATGATCGCAATGGTCGCCACCTAGCCGCCCGGGGTGGCGAAGACGAACAGTGCCATGAACGCGATGTTGATGAAGAACGTCGCTTCGACAAGGCTGACGGTGATGAAAAACGGTGTGTAAAGCCGTGCTTGAGCTTCCGGCTGACGCGCTACACCGGCGATGAACTGCGAGCCGGCGAGTCCGTCGCCGATCCCGGCACCGATCGCCCCACCGGCCAGCACGATGGCCCCGGCCAGCAGGGCGTTACCCATCAGAGCGTCACTTGCCATGGTGTACCTCCTGTGATCGATTGAGCACTTCGGTGATGCGCTGCGACGCCACGTCCATTCCGTCTTCTCGGGCCAGCAGGTGCGAGAGTTGCTGAGCCCGGGTGCGATAGGCCGGATCGGCGCACACTGTGGTGATTGCGGCCGACAAGGCGTCGACAGTCAATGCGGTCCGTCGCAGCCCCACGGGGGCGGTACCGAGAAGCTGTAGTCGCTTGGCCCAGAAAGGTTGATCCATGATTCCGGTGACGGGCACCGATGGAACGCCGGCTCGCAGCGTCGACGCGGTGGTGCCCGCTCCGCCGTGGTGCACCACTGCCGCCATGCGAGGAAACAGCCATGAGTGTGGAAGTTCGTCGACCATCAGAACGTCGTCGCCGGGGCAGTGCAGCCCGGCCCAGCCCGTCTGCACCACCGCCCGGGTTCGACTGGCGCGCAGCGCTTTGCTGATGGTGTCGGACAGCTCAGGGCCCCGCGCCGTTGCCGTGCTACCAAGGCCGACGTAGACCGGTGGTGGACCGGCGTCCAGGAAGTCCACCAGTTGACGTGGCGGAGACCAGTTCTCGAATTCCGACGGCCACCAATATCCGGTGACGTGGAGATGCGCCGGCCAGTCTTGTGGGCGCGGTACGACGTGCTCGCTGAAGCCGTGCAGGATGGGCCAGGTGGCGGCGCGGCGGCGTTGGTAGTCGGTACGAGACGTGGTGGCCAGGCCGAGGTTGGTGCGAAGCTCGTTGATCACAGGCAGATAGGCCTTTTCACCCATCGCCCCGATTCGGCCCACGGCTCGGTTGCCCCAGCGCCCGAAGGATTTTGCGCTGAGCACCGAGGGCGGGAAATCGCCGGTCGGCGCGGTGGGCTGTAGAAACACGCCTGCGCTGGGAATTCCGAGTCCTTCCGCAACGTGGTAGCCCACTGTGGCGGCGACGGCCGGCAGCAGGAGCAGATCAGCATCTGCGGCCGCTTCGACCAGAGCTGCGCCCAGCTCCCGCATATCGGAGCGCATCTGGTCGAGCAATCGGCCAGACGGCCGCATCCGGCCACCGTCGACGAATGCCTGTGCGGCCAATGAGGACTTAGTGGCTTGTTCGGTATCCCCGGGTAATGATCGGAACTCAAATCCATTGGCGGATATCAATTCCCGGTACGGTTGCTGGGCCGCGATAATTACGTCATAGCCCACATCGGTCAGCCGCCGAGCCAGACCCGTGTATGGGGTGACATCTCCCCGGCTGCCGAACGCCGCGATGGCGATGGTCGTCACGGTGCGGTGGCCTTCTCGAAGATCTCGATGAGCGCTTCGCCGTGGCCGATGACGTCGTAGTCGGGGTCGCGTGCGTATTCTTGCGCGGCGCTGTCGAGCGCGCCACGCAGGATGTTCTTCATGAACGTCGGTGACAGCTCCCGGAACTCACCGTTGCCCACGCCAGCGGAGAAGATGCTCTGCGGGTCGAGCGCGGCCAGGTCCCCGGTCGGGGGATGCTCCTGGACGGCTTTGGCCGCGGACTGGTCGACCCGCAATCCGTCTGCGTCGCGGTAACCCGAGATGAGTTCGAGCATCGCCACGGCCGCCGATCGGTTGGCCGCGACGAACGTGACGTTGGCCCGGATGTAGGCGGACAGCTTTGCCGCCGCGGAGGTTTCGGCGTTGACCGCTGGCACGATCACCGCGGCGCCACGGGCGAAGATCTCGGTGAAGACCGCCTCGACCACTTCGGACTTGCTGGTGAAGTGGTACAGCACAGCGCTTTTCGCGATACCGATGTGTTCGGCGATGCGCGCCAGGGAAGCCTGCGGATAGCCCTGTTCGGCGATCACCTCCAGCGCGCCCTCGACAATCTGCCGGCGGCGGGCCTGCTCGGTAAACGTCTTCGTCCGATCTGACCGCATGGTCTGAGATTAGACCGATCGGTCAGAAGTCCGCAAGGGTGCTGGTTACGTGGTGTGGCCGGCTTTGGCCGCACCACGCCTCGCCTTGGCGATGAACCGGATGATCAGCGCGGCCACCACGATCATCAGGAACGGTCCGTAGAACTCGGTGTAGGTGACGCCTCGGCGCCAGTAGGCGATGAAGAAGGTGAACCAGATGACGTAACTGCCGGTGAGGTGCAGGCGCTTCCACGTCGAGTACTGCATGCGTTTGGAGACGCGGTCGAACGAGGTGATGGTCATCGCGATGATGAATCCGTAGGCGATGAAATCCAGGACGAACACGCCGTGCGGGGTGGGATCGACGACGCGGGTCTCGAACCGTTGCGTGTTCAGAACGATTGTTGTGACGATGAATCCGGCGTGGACGAAATGGGAACCGGCAAACCCGACGCCGAGATAGCGGCGGTTGCGGCGGATCCACTTGGTGGTGTCGTTCGGCCACAATTGGTAGAGCGACGACGCGGTGAAGGCAAGCAAGAACAGTATCGCCGATGTCCGGGCGGTGATGCGGATGCCGAGGTTGGCTCCGTTGACACCGCCCACCGCCCATGCCGCGATGGTTGAGCCGACGGCGATCGCCACGATGAGGAACCATGTCAACGGCCACCCTGACAGCACGGACTTGAACCGGGAAGGGCCCGCGGGTGCGTCATTTTCGGCGTCGGATGACCTGATCGAGGTGGTAATGCGGCTCATGCCATCTAGTCGAACACGAGCGGGTCATCGCGTCCAACGAACGTTTTCGATGATCGCCATCGACATGACAGATGAAACTTTGCGGGCGTCTGGTTGGCGCCTTTGGTATTCCGCTTCGGACGGAGAAGTCGACGCTCAGCGAATGGTGCGGCGATTCAGTGACCGCGCGCCCATCATGAGCATGAAAACGATGACCGCCCCGACGACTGCCACGCCGACCCGCACCGGCAGCGCGTCGGCCGGCGGCAGGATCGATGCCGCCTGAGCCTCGGTCGGCTCATCGGCCTTAGGGGTGACCAACGACGGATCGGGGTCGACGAGAGTTCCGACCTTGGTGCCCGGCGGAGTGGCGAATCCGTAGTCCAGCAGGCGAGCCGCCTGCTCCCACGGTGCGATCGGCACCCGGGTGCCCTTCATCAGGACCGCCACGAGGCGCCGGCCGTCGCGGTTGGCGGCGCCGACGAAGGTCTGGCCGGCGTCGTCGGTGTATCCGGTCTTGCCGCCCATCGCGCCGGGATAGTTGTAGAGCAGTTTGTTGTCGTTCTCCACCGGATACGACGGATTGCCGTCGCGGCCAGGGAAGTCGTAGCTCTGGGTGGCCACGATGTCGGCGAACGCCGGGTTCTGCCAGGCATAGCGGTAGAACAGCCCGATGTCGTAGGCAGAGGTGCTCATACCCGGACCGTCGAGCCCCGAGGGGGTGGCGGCACGGGTGTCGCGGCCGCCTAGCTTGCCGGCCAGAATGTTGAGCTTCTGCAGGGCCGGATCCATCCCGCCCAGTTGCATGGCCAGCGCGTGTGCGGCGTCGTTCCCGGAGTGCATCAGCAGGCCGTGCAGCAGGTCGTTGATCGTGTACCGACCGCCGGGGCCGACGCCGACGCGGGTGCCTTCGGAGTTGGCATCGTCCTGGGTGCCGGCAACCAACTTGTTGAGGTTCAGTTCGTTGAGCGCGGCGGTGGCCACGAGCACCTTGATGATGCTGGCCGGACGGTGCCGTCCGTGTGGGTCCTTGGCAGCGATGACGTCACCGCTGTCCAGATCGGCCACCAGCCAGGCCTCTGCGGAGACGTCGTTGGGTACCGGGGGCGTGTTCGCTGCGGTGATCACGCCGCAACCTGAAAGCGCCTCGCCGCCAATCGTCTTGGCGGGCACCGGCAGCGGTCCGGGCGCTGTCTCGCCGGGCTTGGGTACTTCGGAGGCATCCACTGCCGGGGGCGTGGTCACCTTGTACGGGCATTCGGGTGCCGGGTCGGCGGCGGCCGCGGGCATGCACAGTACGGTCGGCCCGGCGAGCATCGCCAGGGCCGCGAGTGTCGAGAGCCCGCGTGTCAACGCACGTGTCGGGAGCCTTCGCTGGGTAGCCATCGTCTGCGCAGATTAGGGCAGCAATCACGCGATTCCACGGAGCCACGCTGTGACTCATGTGGTTTCTGTGACAAATGTGATCTTGGGTCCGGAAGTCCGGTGACTCTCATGCAGGCATGGGGCGGGGGACGGAACCAAGCCGTTGAGCGCGATTGTCCAAGATCACACCACCGAAGGAGCCGTCCCCCTGCACAAACGATAGACCCGTTGTCAACGGTGGGGGGCGGACACCTGCCGTCCCCCTTGGCGGAAAGGGGGACGGACGGGGTGCGGAGGATCAGCCGGCGCCTGCTGCGCCGTTCGAGTCCCCGGCGTTGCTGACGGAGTTGTCTTGGCTAGAGGTCTCACACCATAGGGCGTCCATTCGTGAGCCGTCGGAGAATGGCGTAACTCAACGGTTGTTCGATGCACTCCGGCGCCGGGTCTGCGATGGCAGTTCACCGAACAGGTCGCGATACCGGGCAGACATGCGGCCGAGTTCACTGATGCCCCACCGGTTGGACAGGTCTGCGATCGTGGCCCGCGGATGGGTGCCGGCCAGCAGATCGGACCGGATGCGATGAAGCCGCATTCTCGCGATGTACGACTGCGGTGACTCGCCGATCGTTTCGTCGAATGCGCGGGCAAGGGTGCGCCGGGACACACCGGCCAGCCGAGCGAGCCCTTCGACGTCCAGACGGCGGTCGAGGTTCTGGTCGATGTGCGTCCGGGTCAGCTCGACGATTCTCTGGCGCTGCCTGAGCTGACGAACCGGCAGCGTCATCGGTGCCTGCGTGAAATGACCGACGAACGCCGCGACGATATCGGCGAATGCGCCGGAATGAAGCCGGGTCTGGCTGCCGTCCTGATGCAGGCGGGTCAGGAAGGAGGAGATCGAAGCGAGATGGGCGCGCGCCATGAGCTGAGGATGGATGGCGGTACGTCGAAAACTACTGGCTGACAGTCGCATTCCGTAGCGCTCGGCTTCACGTTCCAACGTCTCCTCACTGAGGGAGACGACGGCGTAGAGGGAATTCACGTCGTGAAATGCCTCTTGCTCGTCACCCGGACGAAAGATCGTCACGACGCCCGAGTCGATTTCTCGCAGCAGGAGCCGGTTGCGTGGCGGGATCCGCAGTCCGACGGCAATCGACAATGCGCTCTCGGACAGTGGTCCGCGGATCTGCACGCGGCTGTCGAAACGTCCCGAACTGAATGCGACGCCGTCGTGGGACGCATGGACCAGGCTGCCGCTGGGTGCCTCGCGCGACATCTGGAACGCGCTGAGACCGGCATTGGCGACCGCGTCGCTCAGATGCTCCAGCTGCGTGATCCGGTTCCGGACCACCGGCACGTCCATGGACCAGCAGTGTAAAGCGCAACCGGCCTGTCCCAATCTGCATAGACCGCATTCGTTGGCTGGGCTGTGATCTCGAGACCGTCAGGTGAAGGAGAGGTCGCGACCCAATGCTGGCATTCGGGCTTCAGGAGGAGCCTCTTCCACAAGAACCACAGGATCTCAGCGACGACGAGTGGCGGAGTTGGAAGCGGTTCGGGGAATCGGCCGAGCTGCTGTACCGGGAGATCAACGCTGCGTTGACTGCTCAATACGATCTCTCGGTTCCCGACGTGCATCTGTTGAACCTGCTCAGCACGGGCTCACCTCGGTGGATCCGGATGGGTGTGCTGGCAGAGGCTTTGGTCCTGGCGCCCAGCCGCCTGACGTGGCAGGTGCGCCGGTTGGAGGAGCGCGGTCTGGTTTGCCGATCGCGGAGCCGCGTAGACGGGCGAGGCGTTGTCGTCGGGATCACCAGGCGGGGCCGTGACTGCCTGGTGCCGGTGCTGCGAACCTACGCCGTGTTGGTGCGACGGCATTATCTGGCGCCTCTGAGCCGCGACCAGATGACCGCGTTGGGCGCCTACGGTCGACGTATCGGCGACGGCCTGAGAAACCACTGTCGATGGGAGCCGTCGGAGAGCTAAGACAACGCTTCGAGGTCGGCGTAGGCCAACGCGGGGAACTCGATGGTGGACATCCAGAGTTTGCCTGCCGATTCCACGACCCCGGTGACCGTGCCGAAGTCGGGCCGCGTGGCCTGCACGCCCGCGACCGCATCGCCTGAATCGGTGTCGAAGGCCAGCACCCATACCTGCGGCCGAATCTGTGGCTGGAGCCGATCGGGCAACCGCCACAGCAGTTTTCGGATCACCGGTGCGCGTGGCGCGAGCCACTCCGCCGCCGCGTTCGGCGGCGCCACCATGGCCACCCAGATCCGGCCGTCGGTGCCGGTGGAGATGTTGTCCGGGTATCCCGGTAGGTGGACGGCCAGCGGTGTCACGGTGCCGGCTTGCGGCCCCTGCAGCCAAAACTTCGACAGCCGCCGCGCCTGGGTCTCGGCGAACACCAACGCCGATTCGTCGGTGGTGACGGTGACCCCGTTGGCGAAGTAGAGGCCGTCCAGCACCGTGCTGACCGTCCCGTCGGTGTCCAGCCGGAACAGACCGCCGCGACCGCGGGCCTCCATGATTGCCCCGGCGAAATGCTCGAAATGGAACTGGCTGGTGGACTCGGTGAAATAGATTGTGCCGTCGGATGTCTCGGTGACGTTCGAGCAGAACTTCAACGGCCTGCCATGCACCGATTCGACGAGCGTCGACAGCGCGCCGGTCGCCGGGTCCAGCGCCAGCAGGCCGCGGTGACTGTCGCAGATCAGTACCCGCCCGTCGCGCGCGACGTGCATACCGAGTGGGCGTCCGCCGGTATCTGCGACGACGGCGGCGGTGCCGTCGGGAGAGACGCGCACGATCCGTCCGTCCACCAGCCCGGTCCACAGCTGTCCGGAGGCGTCGGTGACGACGTCCTCCGGCCCGTCGCCCGGCATCGGCACCATGGTCAGCTCAACCGGCCCGAACTCGGGCAACGGGTCGATGGGTGGCGGCGTCCAGCGGACCGGATCGATGGGTGGCTTGCGTGACATGCGGCCAGTCTTGCCGAAACGGCATTCCGGCAGGGAGTTACTCGAACATTTCCTGCCGGAATGCCGTTTCGTGCAACAGCGGCGAGCTACAGCAGCTTTCCGGCCCCCGTCAGCACACCGTGCAGGATCTCGTAGATCGCGTCGAACTCGGCCTGCCCGCTGATCAGCGGCGGGGCCAGCTGGATCACTGGGTCGCCGCGGTCGTCGGCGCGGCAGTACAAGCCGGCCTCCCACAGCGCCGGCGTCAGGAACCCGCGCAGTAGGCGTTCGGACTCTTCGTCGTTGAACGTCTCCTTGGTGGCCTTGTCCTTGACCAGTTCGATGCCGTAGAAGAAGCCTTCACCGCGCACATCGCCGACGATCGGCAGGTCGTACAGCTTCTCCAGGGTGGCCCGGAACGCCGGAGCGGAGTCCTTGACGTGGTCGTTGATGCCCTCGCGCTCGAAGATGTCGAGGTTGGCCAAGGCGACCGCTGCCGAAACCGGGTGTCCGCCAAAGGTGTAGCCGTGGCCGAAGGTGGTCTTGCCGTCGTTGAACGGCTCGAACAGCCGGTCGCTGGCCACCATCGCGCCCAGCGGTGAGTAGCCCGAGGTCAGACCCTTGGCGCTGGTGATGATGTCCGGTACGTAGCCGAAATCATTGCAGGCGAACATCGAACCGATGCGGCCGTAGGCGCAGATCACCTCGTCGGACACCAGCAGCACGTCGTACTCGTCGCAGATCTCACGGACCCGTTCGAAGTAGCCGGGCGGCGGCGGGAAGCAGCCGCCGGCGTTCTGCACGGGCTCGAGGAACACTGCGGCCACGGTCTCGGGACCCTCGAATTCGATGGCCTCGGCGATGCGGTCGGCGCAGTAGCGGCCGAAAACCTTTTCGTCATGCGCGTATTCGGCCGGTGCGCGGTAGAAGTTGGTGTTCGGTGCGCGGAAGCCGCCGGGGGTCAGCGGCTCGAACGGAGCCTTGAATGCCGGGATGCCGGTGATCGCCAACGCGCCCTGCGGGGTGCCGTGGTAGGCGATGGCACGCGAAACCACCTTGTGCTTACCGGGTTTGCCGGTCAGCTTGAAGTACTGCTTGGCCAGCTTCCATGCGCTCTCGACGGCCTCGCCGCCACCGGTGGTGAAGAACACCCGGTTCAGATCGCCCGGTGCGTAATTGGCGACGCGCTCGGCCAGTTCGATGGCCGGTGGCGTTGCGTAGGACCACAGCGGGAAGAAGGACAGCTTCTCGGCCTGCTTGGCCGCGGCCTCGGCGAGTTCCTTGCGGCCGTGGCCGACCTGGACGACGAAGAGGCCGGAAAGGCCGTCGATGTAGCTCTTGCCCTTGTCGTCGAAGATGCGGACGCCTTCGCCGCGGGTGATGATCGGAGGTGTGATGCCCTCGCCGTGGCGGGCGAAGTGCCCCCACAGGTGGCGGTTGGCTTTTGTTGCCAGATCGGATTTTTCGGTGACGCTCATCGAGTTCCCCAATTGTATTGCTGTTTGACGAGTTTCAGATAGACGAGGGTTTCGGTGGTTATCACTCCTGGCAATGAGCGGATCTGGGTGTTGAGAAGTTCGAGCAGGCTGTCGTCGTCCTCGCAGACGACTTCGCAGATGGCGTCGAAGGACCCGGCGGTCAGCACGACATAGTCCACGGCCTCGATGGCGGAGAGTTTCTCGGCCAACTTGAGGGTGTCGCCGGTGCAGCGGATGCCGATCATCGCCTGCCGGGCGAACCCGAGCTGCAGCGGATCGGTGACCGCGACGATCTGCATGACGCCGGCATCGACCATGCGCTGCACGCGCTGGCGGACCGCGGCCTCGGACAGGCCCACGGCCTTACCGATTCCGGCATACGAACGGCGGCCGTCGGCCTGCAGCTTCTCGATGATCGCCTTCGACAGTTCGTCGAGCTGGAAGGCGGTGCGAGAATTGTTCACACGCAGCGGGACGGCCTGAAGGTCGGGACCATCAGGGTTGGTCATGCACCGATTGTGCACGGAATCCGTCGTTTAGGGCAACCGAATCGATGAAATCCCTCGTTTCAACCCGGCCTCAGCGCGGGATTACGTAGAGATCGGTTGCCGGATCGGTTAGCGTGGGGCCCCATGAGCGTGGCAGTGAATGTGACGAGCAGCTGGATAAACGGTGCACCGGTGGCGACGACCGGGGCCACCCATCAGATCATCGATCCCGCCACCGGCCAGGCGGTCGCCGACTATGCCCTGGCCACTCCGGCCGACGTGGACAACGCCGTCGACGCCGCGCGCAAGGCGTTCCCCGCCTGGTCCAAGGCGACACCGGCGGAGCGGTCGGCGGTACTGGCCAAACTGGCCAAGCTCGCCGACGAACATTCTGACCAGCTGATCGCCGAGGAGGTCAGCCAGACCGGCAAGCCGGTACGCCTGGCCACCGAGTTCGACGTCCCCGGCAGCATCGACAACATCGACTTCTTCGCGGGCGCGGCCAGGCACCTGGAGGGCAAGGCCACCGCCGAGTACTCCGGTGACCACACCTCCAGCATCCGCCGGGAGGCCGTCGGCGTCGTCGCCACCATCACGCCGTGGAACTACCCGCTGCAGATGGCGGTATGGAAGGTCATCCCGGCGTTGGCCGCCGGATGTTCCGTCGTCATCAAGCCGGCCGAGATCACCCCGCTGACCACCCTCACCCTGGCCCGGCTGGCCACCGAAGCCGGCCTGCCCGATGGTGTGTTCAACGTCGTCACCGGCGGTGGCGCCGACGTCGGGACCGCTCTGGCCGGGCACCGCGACGTCGACGTCGTCACCTTCACCGGCTCCACCCCGGTCGGCCGCAAGGTGATGGCCGCCGCCGCGGTGCACGGCCACCGAACCCAGCTTGAACTGGGCGGCAAGGCTCCGTTCGTGGTGTTCGACGACGCCGACCTCGACGCCGCGATTCAGGGCGCGGTGGCCGGTGCCCTGATCAACACCGGGCAGGACTGTACCGCTGCGACCAGGGCGATCGTGGCGCGCGACCTGTACGACGACTTCGTAGCCGGTGTCGCCGAGGTGATGAGCAAGATGGTCGTCGGCGACCCGCGTGACCCCGACACCGACCTAGGCCCGCTCATCTCGTTCGCGCATCGGGACAAGGTGGCGGGCATGGTGGCCCGGGCGCCCGAACAGGGCGGTCGCGTCGTCACCGGCGGCGTGATCCCGGATCTTCCCGGAGCGTTCTACCGGCCCACCCTGATCGCCGACGTCGCCGAGACCTCCGAGGTGTACCGCGACGAGATCTTCGGTCCGGTGCTGACGGTGCGGGCCTTCACCGACGACGACGACGCGATCCGCCAAGCCAATGACACCGACTACGGCCTGGCCGCCTCCGCCTGGACCCGTGACGTGTACCGCGCGCAGCGGGCGTCGCGCGAGATCAACGCCGGCTGCGTGTGGATCAACGACCACATCCCGATCATCAGCGAGATGCCGCATGGTGGCGTCGGTGCGTCGGGCTTCGGCAAGGATATGAGCGATTACTCGTTCGAGGAGTACCTCACCATCAAGCACGTGATGAGCGACATCACCGGCGTTGCCGAAAAAGACTGGCATCGGACGATTTTCGCCAAGCGCTGAGACTCTCGCCGGGAGGCATGCTGCCGTGACCATGACGTGCGTGGTGGTCGGCGCGGGCGCCTGGGGTCTGCCCACCGCGGCAGAACTCGTCCGACGCGGCCACCGGGTGACGCTTGTCGATCGCTACGGGCCGCTCAATGGTCTGTCGTCATCGGCGGGAACGACGCGACTGTGGCGACTCGCCGACCCCGATCCGCTGCGGGTGCGGGTGGCTCAACGCGGGGTCGATGCGATGCACCGCCTCGCCGAGCGGGCGGGAACGCCGGTGTTCCTCACTCAAGGTCTGCTGTGGCGTGACGACGTCTCGCTGCCGGCTGTGGCCTCGACATTGGACGGCCTCGGGGTCGGATACACCAACGTGGTTCCCGAGGACGTGGGCCGGTTCTTTCCCGGTCTGCGCGGCGACGGGCGCGGTGCCCTCTGGCAACCCGCGGCGGGCGTCGTACTTGCCGAGGAATCGCTGAAGGCTCAGCTGAGAATCTTCCAGAGTTGTCCCGGTGCAACAGTTCTCGAACGCGAGGTGGCTCGCATCGAGCAAGCCGCCAACGGCGTCCGGGTGGTGCTTGCCGACGATGAGACGATCGATGCCGACGCGGTAGTGCTGGCGGCCGGGCCCGGGGCGGGGCCGCTGTTGTCGTCGCTGGGCATCGACCTTCCGCTCCATCCTTACCTTGAGCAGGTGGTGTACTTCGGCGATCCGGCCAATCCCGGTGCCACCGACGGCTTCCCGTGTCTGTTCGACGGGCCGGCCACCGACCGCCCCGGCATCTACGCGATGCCCTCACCCGGGGCCGGGTACAAGATCGGGTTGGACGCCCCGCTGCGGGACTACCGGACCGGCGATGTCGACCGGACACCCGATGACCGGCGTACTGCCGTGCTGCGCGAGCGGGTGCGGACCGATTTGCCGGCGATCGTTCCGTCCGTGCTCAACGCCCAGGTCTGTAGTTGGACCGACTCTCCCGATGGCAGCTTCGTCATCGATCGCCTCGACGGCGGGATCGTCATCGCGTGCGGTGACTCGGGTGAGGGCTTCAAATACTCCGCATTGATGGGCGAAGTGCTGGCCGATCTGGCCGAGGGGCGCACGCCGGACGCCGATGTAGCGACATGGTCGTTGGCACGATTCGCCGACGGCCTACCGGTGCGTACCGGACCGAACGTGCTCGGCAGGCACTAGGGCCTTTCCCGCCACGAAATCCTTCGCGAGTGGCGCTTTTGGCGACGCGAACCGTTGTCATTCGGCCCGCGGCGACGCCGATATCAGCACCGTGTGATTGATCCCACAAAGTGTTGGAAATGTGACACACGCCTTGCCGGCGACCGTCGAGCAGACATAGGGTTCTGCATCAGCGAACAAAGTGTTCGCTCAAACCAACTTTCTTGCTCTTACGCGACGAACGGACTTTTCGATATGAGTTCGACATGACGGCGACCGAGCCTGATCCCGCCGAGACGGCGGACACCGTGGTGGGCGCCCGGATCCGCCAGTTCCGGGCAGCCCGGAAGATGTCGCTTCGCCAGTTGGCCGATCGCGCCGGCATCTCCCCGGGCTTTCTCAGCCAGGTCGAACGTGGGCAGGTCAATGCGAGTGTCGGGACCCTGCGCCGGTTGGCGCAGGCGCTCGGCATCGTCCTGCCCGACCTGTTCACCGACGACGAGGTCACCGACGTCCGCATCCTGCGGAAGGCGGCTCGACCGACCATTGAGGTGTCCGAGCTCAGCTCGAAATACCTTCTGTCACAAAAGCCCCTGCGCAACCTCGAGGTGTACGCGGGTGAACTGTCACCCGGGTCGAGCGCGGGCGAGGCCTATGTGCATGGCGACGCGCAGGAGATCCTGATCGTCATCGCCGGCACTCCGACTCTGGAGCTCGACGGCGAGCGTTACGTGCTCGAGCCGGGCGACAGTGCGGAGTACCGCACCTCCATGCCGCACACCGTCCACAACTTGAGTGACGCCCCGGTCGAGCTCATCTGGATTGTCAGCCCCCCGACCGACTGGCCGACTTGACGGGCCGCTCGTCCCGTTGCGGATGTGCCCACCTCCGCGAACACCTTTCCGCCCAGATCCAAAGGAGATCCATGAAGAAGTCACGTGTCACCCGCAGTGTGCCCGCCATCATCACCGCCGGCGTCCTGCTGGCCACCGCGTGTACGCCGGCGGGTCCTGGCCAAGCCGCTGACGTCGATCTCGGCAGCGGATCGCCGCAGGCCGGCACCGTGAAGGAAGGCGCACTCAAGGGCCTGACCCTGACGTTCGTGTCCTACGGCGGCATCTTCCAGGACGGGCAGACGAAGGCGGCCATCGAACCCTTCGCAGCGCAGTCCGGCGCAAAGGTGTTGCAGGACGGGCCTACCGAGAACTCGAAGATCAAGGCCCAGGTCGACTCCAAGAACGTGACGTGGGACGTGGTCGACAGCACCAACGTGTTCACCGCCAAGAACTGCGGCACGCTGTTCATGCCGCTGGACACCAGTATCGTCGACATCAGCAAGCTGCCCCCGGGTACCAAAACCGACGACTGCTCCGTTCCCGCAATGGGTTACGGCCTGATCGTGGTCTACAACACCAAGAAGTACGGGGCGAACCCGCCGAAGACCTGGGCTGACTTCTACGACACCGCAAAGTTCCCCGGCAAGCGGGCCATCGAAGGCGTGCCCGGTGAACTCGACCCCGGCGTGCTGGAGGGCGCGTTGCTCGCCGACGGTGTCGCGCCTGACGCGATGTACCCGATCGACATGGATCGAGCCCTGGCGAAGATGAACAGCATCCGCAACGACACCATCTTCTGGACCACCGGCGCCCAGTCGCAACAGCTCATCGAGTCCGGCCAGGTCGACATGGCGCTGGTGTGGAGCGGCCGCGCGTACTCGGCCGTCAAGAACGGGGCTCCGTTCGCTCCGATGTGGAACCAGTGGATGCCCGAAGCCGACACGATCGCTGTGCCCGTCGGAGCCCGGAATCCCAAGGCGTCCATGGCGATGATCAACTTCTACCTGGGCGCACAGCAGCAGGCCAAGCTCGCCGAGCTGACGTCCTACAGCCCGATCAACGTCGAGGCCAAGCCGCAACTCGACGATCTGGCCCGGTCGTACCTGACCACCACGCCGGAGCGCGAAAAGGACCGGTTCCCACTGGATCTGCAGTACTGGGCCGAACACCAGGAAGAGATCGCGTCCAAGTACACGGCCTGGCTCGCCGGGTAGGAGGTTCATCGCATGTCGATGGTCGATGTTCTCGCGGGCGCCCCGCCCAAGCCCGAAGCGGCGCCCGCGACCACCGGTCGGAGGCTCAGCGGGATCGGCTTGCTACTGCCGTCGATCCTGCTCGTGGTCGGGGTCTTCGGACTACCGCTGGTCATCATGTTCTGGCAGGCGTTCAGCGATCCGGAACTCGGTTTCGGCAACTTCGCCTGGTACCTGGGTGATTCCGTGCAGCGCAGCGTGTTGTTGCGCACGTTCACGACCGGCCTCGAAGTCACGGTGATCTGCCTGGTCCTCGGTTACCCGTACGCCTACGCCATGGTCGCGTTCGGTCCGGCGGTGCGTATCGCGCTGACCCTGCTCGTGTTGGTGCCGTTCTGGACCAGCCTGATGGTGCGCACCTTCGCCTGGGTGATCCTGCTGGAGGACGGTGGACCGATCCAGACGCTGCTGTCGTTCGTCGGGCTCGGCAGTGTGCCGCTGCTTCGTACCAACCTCGGCGTGGTCATCGGCATGAGCCAGATCCTGTTGCCGTTCATGGTGTTGCCGCTGTATGCGGTGATGTCAGGTATCGACCGCAGGCTTGTGCTCGCATCGTCGAGTCTCGGTGCGCGCCCGGTCATCTCGTTTGTGCGGATCTGGGCGCCGCTGTCGTTGCCCGGCGTCGGGGCCGGGTGCCTGATGGTGTTCATCAGCAGCCTCGGCTTCTACGTCACCCCGGCCCTGCTCGGCGCCCCCGACGACGCCCTGATCAGTCAACAGATCTACGTGCAGGTCACGAGCCTGCTGGCCTGGGGCAGGGGAGGAGCCATGGGTGTGGTGCTGCTTCTGGTCACGTTTGCGGTGCTCGCCGCCCTGATGTATCTGCTGCGCCGAAACCGGAAGGAGCGAGCGGCATGACCCGCTACGCAAGAACCTGTTGGAACGTCCTGCTCGGGCTGTTCTGCGCCGGCGTCGGATTGTGGCTCGTCGCACCGTCATTGATCGTGATCCCGCTGAGTTTCACCGATCGGCCGTCGTTCGCCTTTCCGCCCAGCGGCTGGTCGACCCGGTGGTACCAGGCGTTCTTCCAGGACCCGGCCTGGATCTCGGCCCTGCGGGCCAGCCTGGAGGTCGGTGTTCTGGTCGCGATCTTCGCCACGGTGTTCGGCACCGCGGCGGCCGTGGCACTCAGCCGCACCGGACTGGCCGGCCGGCAGGGGATACGCGCTTTTCTCTTGGCTCCCATGGTCGTTCCGGTGATCGTGGTGGCCGTCGGTCTCTACGCGTTGTTCCTGAGGTTGAACCTGCTCGGCACCTTGTTCGGTTTCGTCGTCGCGCACACCATGCTGGCGCTGCCGTTCGTCATCGTCCCGGTGACGGCCAGCCTGCAGGGTTTTGACCGGCGACTGGAGGATGCGGCCGCGATCTGTGGGGCCGGACGCTGGACCACGTTCCGTACCGTCACCCTGCCGCTGGTGGCCCCCGGTGTGCTGTCGGGCGCCCTGTTCGCGTTCGCGACGAGCTTCGACGAGGTCGTCCTGTCGCTTTTCATCCAGAACCCGTACCTGCAGACGTTGCCGGTCAAGATGTACGCCTCGGTCACGCGTGACACCGATCCCACGATCGCCGCGGCCGCCACTCTCATCCTCGTCCTCACCACATGTCTGACCATCGTTGCGGGCATTTACTCGCACAGGAGGAACCGTGTCCACTGACAACACTCCGCACGGTGCGTCGATCACCTTGCGGCGCTTGACCAAAACCTACGGCTCGGAGAAGGCCGTCGACGCCATCGACCTCGATGCCCGCCCGGGTGAGTTTCTCACCCTGCTCGGGCCGAGCGGATCGGGCAAGACGACCACGCTCAACATGATCGCCGGCTTCGCCGATGTCACCTCGGGCGAGCTGCTGATCGACGGCCGGCCGGTTGCCGATCTGCCGCCGTACCGCCGCAACATCGGCATGGTGTTCCAGCACTACGCGCTGTTCCCGCACATGACGGTGATCGACAATGTGGAATACCCACTGCGCCAGCGCAAGATGCCCAAGCCGCAACGGCGCGAGAAGGTGGCTGCCGCGTTGCGCACGGTCGGGCTCGACGGCTACGGCAAGCGGATGCCCAAGGAACTGTCCGGTGGTCAGCAGCAGCGGGTCGCCTTCGCCCGTGCCATGGTGTACGAGCCGCGGGTGCTGCTCATGGACGAGCCGCTGGGAGCACTGGACAAGAAGCTGCGTGACTCACTGCAACTGGAGATCAAGCGCATCCACGGAGAACTCGGCACCACCTTCGTCTACGTCACCCACGACCAGGACGAAGCGCTGGTGCTCTCCGACCGCATCGCGGTGTTCAACAAGGCGCGGATCGAACAGATCGGCTCACCGACCGATCTCTACGAGCACCCGAAAAGCATCTTCGTAGCCCGATTCCTCGGTGAGTCGTCGCTGTTGTACGGAAAGCTCGAGGATGGCCGCGCGGTGAATGCCTATGGCCGGCGTATCGAGGCAGGCCGGGGTGATGCGGCACGCGGTGACGCCGTGGCCGTGGTCGTCCGGCCGGAACGCCTGCGCATCGTCATCGGTGACGCCGAGCCCGATGCGGTCAATGCGGTTCCGGGCACCGTGGTGCAAGAAATCTACCTGGGCAACTCACGCAAGGTCGAGGTCAGCCTGCCCGACGGCACCATCGCGCTGGTCCGGGAAAGCGCCGGCAACATCACCTCAGCTCATGCAGGACAACAGGTTTGGCTGACTTTCGATCCCGACGTCGCGACCATTCTGCCCGCCGACACCTGACACCGGCCGCCGCGCACACCGGCACGTCGACAACAACCCACTGATAAACGCCACGAGTACAGGAGAACCAAGATGTCCCCCGACGGTCGCACGAACAGCGGTCTCGCCAATGACTTCGTGAACGGCAGCGTGTCGTTCTGGTATCGCGCGGCGGGTTTCCCGGAATCGAGACCGCCGCTGCCAGGCTCCCTCGAAGCCGACGTATGCATCGTCGGTGCCGGGCTGACCGGTTTGTGGGCAGCGTATTACCTCAAGCGGGAACAGCCGGATCTTCGAATCGTAATGTTGGAGAAGGAGTTCGCCGGGTTCGGAGCGTCCGGACGCAACGGCGGATGGCTGTCTGCCGAACTTGCCGGGTCCCGCGACGCCTATGCCTCCACACACGGCCACAATGGCGTCGTCGAGCTCATGCGGGCCATGCGCGGTGCCGTCGACGAGGTCATCGGCATCGCGAAATCCGAAGGCATCGATGCCGACATCGTCAAGGACGGCGTGCTGCATGTGGCGCGTAACCAGGCGCAGATGGGCCGGCTCCGTGAATCCCTCGAATTCGAGCGAAGCTGGGGAGCCACCGAAGACGACTTCGTCGTTCTCACCGGTGACGAATCCAACGCCCGTATCCGGGTCGACGGCGCGATGGGGGCCCTGTTCACCCCGCACTGCGCACGCGTGCAGCCGGCCAAACTGGTCGGTGGCCTGGCCCGCGTGGTCGAGGGGATGGGCGTGGCGATCTACGAGCAGACCGAGGTGACCGACATCAAGCCGGGCCGGGCGATCACCGCCCGCGGCGACGTGCGGGCACCCGTCGTGCTGCGCTGCCTCGAGGGCTTCACCGCGACCATGCCGGGACAGCGCCGGGCGTGGTTGCCGATGAACTCCTCGATGGTGGTGACCGAGCCGCTGCCCGACTCGGTGCTGGAGCAGGTCGGCTGGAAGGGTGCCGAACTGCTCGGCGACTACGCGCATGGCTACATGTACGCCCAGCGGACCGCCGACAACCGAATCGCACTGGGCGGCCGCGGTATTCCCTATCGCTTCGGCTCGGCACTCGATCACCGCGGGGCCACCCAGCAGTGGACGATCGAGGCCCTTGGTGCGCTGGTCCAAGACATGTTCCCGGCCACCCGCGATGTCCCGATCGAACACGCCTGGTGTGGCGTGCTCGGGGTACCGCGCGACTGGACGGCGACCGTGGACTTCAACCGCGCCAGCGGTCTGGGCACTGCGGGCGGTTATGTCGGCAGCGGCCTGACCACCACCAATCTGGCCGGGCACACCCTGGCTGATCTGGTGCTCGGGCGTGATACCGCACTCACCCGGCTGCCGTGGGTGGGGCGCCGGGTCCGCAAGTGGGAGCCGGAGCCATTTCGGTGGCTCGGGGTACAGGCGATGTATGCGCTCTACCGGACCGCCGACCGGCGGGAGTCCACCCGCGGCCTGGCCGTCACCAGCGGGCTGGCGCGGGTGGCCAACAAGATCACGGGGCGCTGACCGATGGAGACGAGTGTGAAGCTGCTTCAGGTTGACGCGACCACGGTCGAAATGCCGCAACCGCAACCGAAACCGACGAGTGTCACCGGCCAGGTGGAGTCATCCATCTCGGTTTGGGCCGATGCGGTGACCGACACCGGGGTATGGGAATGCGATCCGGGAGAGTTCACCGCCGACCGGTCGGGCGCGACGGAGGTGTGCCACATCATCTCCGGCTCCGGACGGGTGGTCGGCGAAGACGGCGTCAGCGCCGACATCGGACCCGGCACGCTGCTGGTGCTGCCCCGCGGCTGGCGGGGAACGTGGTTCGTCACGGAGACGATCCGCAAGACCTACGTGATGGTGGGTGCCTGAGGGCGCTCCTGCGCGACGGTGGCGCCGCTCTAAACTGGGCCCATGACCGCGAGCGCTCGGGTCGGCGAGTTCGAGGAGCTACGGCCACACCTGCTGGCCGTGGCTTACCGGCTCACCGGGACCTTCGCCGACGCTGAGGACCTCGTCCAGGAGGCGTGGATCCGATGGGATGCCAACCGCACCCAGATCGCTGACCTGCGCGCCTGGCTGACCACCGTGGTGAGCCGGTTGGGTCTGGACCGGCTGCGCTCTGCCGCACATCGGCGCGAGGCCTACTACGGGGAATGGCTGCCCGAGCCCGTCGTGACCGGGTTCGACACGAACGACCCCCTCAACGCGGTGGTGGCCGGGGAAGATGCCCGGTTCGCCGCGATGGTGGTGCTGGAGCGGCTCACCCCCGACCAGCGAGTGGCCTTCGTGTTGCACGACGGTTTCGGCCTGCCCTTTGGCGAGATCGCCGATGTGCTCGGGGTCAGCGACGCATCGGCCCGTCAACTGGCCTCGCGGGCCCGCCGCGCGGTCGCCGACAACCCACCGCCGTCGTCGCCCGACGATTTGCACAACCAGGTCGCGGGCGAGCTGATGGCCGCCCTGGCCTCGGGGGAGCTCGACGCCGTCGTCCGGTTGCTGCATCCCGACGTCACGTTCACCGGCGATTCGAACCGGCGCGCCCCGACCGCCGCTCGCGTCATCCACGGACCGGACAAGGTGGCCCGGTTCATTCTCGGCCTCTCCAAGAAGTACGGCCCGAATTGGCTGGCAGGCAGTCAGTTTGCACTCGTCAACGGCCAGTTGGGTGTCTACACGACAGGCGCGCCCGCCGCTGACGGTTACCCCGAGCTGATGCCTCGGGTCACCATCTTCACCGTCCGCGACGGGTTGGTCTGTGCGGTTTGGGACATCGCCAACCCCGACAAGTTCACCGGATCTCCGCTGAGAGGTGCCCAGTGATGCCGAACGAGCCCGGAACCCTGGCCCAGACGTTCAGCCGAATGATGTTCCGCGGCATGGACAAGATGCGGCACCGTGAGGCCTTCGACATCGGGCCGGCGACCGGCTCGGACTTCACCGGGTTCGAGAACTACCGCCAGATCGTGTTGGTGACCTTCAAGAAATCGGGCGAGGCGGTGCCCAGCCCGATCAACCACGGGGTGGCAGACGGCAAGCTCTATGTGCGCACCGACGCGTCGACCGGCAAGGTCAAGCGAATCCGCAACGACCCGAATGTCCTTGTGGTGGCGAGCAATCTGCGCGGCAAGCCCAGCGGACCGGTGGTGGCCGGCGTGGCGCGCATCCTGCCCGAGACCGAACACGCACACGCCGACGCGGTGATCGCCGCCAACTGGAGCGCACCCATGAAGCTGTTCGAGCGCGGCCTCGACTACGGCAGCCAGACCATGGGCGTGCCAATGGCTTTCATCGAGATCACGCCTGCGGAGGCATGACCGTCACAACACATACGGGATCAGTGCCTTGCGGTCGGTGGGGTACTCGGGGAACTTGTCGTGGTACCAGCCGTGGGTTCCCAGCGCGCGGGGAATGAGGTTGCCTGCGGTGATCAGCAGGATCGCGACGCCGGGCAGGGCCCACGTCAGCAGCGCGAACCCGGACCAGGCGATGATCTCACCGAGGTAGGCCGGGCTGGTGACGAAACGGAAGCCGCCCCCGAACGGGATGCGGTACTCGTCCCCGCCGGGATTGTTCTTGTCCCGCAGGTTGCGCACGATCGATTCGGAATTGACCAGCAGCGCGAACCCGCACAGGTAGATCACCAGCCCCACCAGGAATCGCGGATCGGTCAACCACGCGGTGCCGTACTGCCCGAAGAAGTCGTGGCTGAACAGGGTTCCGTTGAGGTACCCGTGCATGGAGGTGACGAGCATGCCCATCACGATCACCGAGATGTTGAACGTGCCGCGCTTGCCGGGTACCTGCCGGATCGCCAGCGGGAAGAACCAACCGCGGTTGGCGTAGTGCAGCATCCAGATTCCGGCGAGCACCAGGGACGTCGGCTCGAATCGACTCGGCCCGGCCAGGTAGCTGATCAAGAACACCACGGTCGCGGGGATCTCCATCAGCCACCAGCCGAGCTTCGGGTTGAGGTTCAAGCCGAGCTTCGTCGACGAGAAGCGCCCGTAGGAACTCTGCGCGAAGAAACCGCCGACGATCACGAATGCGGCGAACGCGAAGGCTGCGGTCAGCACGGTGTCGTAGACCGTGTCGCCGGTGTACCAATGCATGAATTTGTCCTTGGGTTCGGGCGGTTTCTGTAACGTGTTCTACCACCCGGCCGCGTCGTGATGCCAGCGCCGCGAGATCACTCAGCCCACGGAACGCGGCAGGCATCTCCGGAGTTGAAGCCCTGCTCGGTGATGCCCAGGGCCGCGTACATCCGGGACCGCTGGTTCTCCACACCGATCTGGTAGGTCAGCTCGATCACGCCGTCGTCGCCGAAGCGCTGGCGCAGATCGGCCACCTGCTCGTCGGTGACGGTGTGCGGGTCTGTCGTCATCGCGTGGGCGTAGGCGATCGCGGCACGCTCGTCATCGGTGAACAGCGGCGAGGTGGCGTAGTCGTCGATCGACTTGAGCCGTTCGACGTCCAGGTTTTCCAGCCGCATGAGCATGGAGCCGAAGTCCACGCACCAGGAACAGCCGACGGTGCGGGCGGTCCAGAACACCGCGAGCTCGCGGACCGTGGCGGGCAGCTTCTTGGAGCCACCCTGCAACAGCATCTCGTGAACACCGTTGGCCACCAGCAGACGAGGGTGGTGTGCGGCCACCGCGAACGGCTCGGGCACCTCACCGAACTGGCGCTTGGCGTACCAGTACATGGCGCGGGTCAGCAGGCCGGCTTGCTTGGGAGTTACGGCGGGAATTCGTGTCTTGGTCTCGGTCATACCCGTTAGACGAGGCAGCCGCGGAATATGTGACAGCCAGGGCGCGAGAATGCAAAACGGGCGCCGACTCTGCGCTCAGATCGTGATTCCCCTCGAAAACACGATCTGAGCGCAGAATCGACGCCCGGTAAGCAGCGTCGGCGATAAAACCTAGCGCGCGAACATCAGAGCGCGCTTGACCTCCTGGATCGCCTGGGTCACCTGGATGCCACGCGGGCAGGCCTCGGTGCAGTTGAACGTGGTGCGGCAGCGCCACACACCGTCGACCTCGTTGAGGATGTCCAGCCGCTCGGCGGCCGCCTCGTCACGCGAATCGAAGATGAACCGGTGTGCGTTGACGATCGCGGCCGGGCCGAAGTACGACCCCTCGCTCCAGTACACCGGGCAGCTCGTGGTGCAGCACGCACAGAGGATGCACTTGGTGGTGTCGTCGTAGCGGGCCCGGTCGGTGGCGCTCTGGATGCGCTCCTTGGTGGGCGGGTTGCCGCTGGTGATCAGGTACGGCTTCACGGCGCGGTAGGCGTCGAAGAAGGGCTCCATGTCCACCACGAGGTCCTTCTCCACGGGCAGGCCGCGGATCGGCTCGATGGTGATGGTGAGCTGCTTCTTGGGGTTCTTCGGCAGCAGGTCACGCATGAGCACCTTGCACGCCAGCCGGTTCACACCGTTGATCCGCATGGCATCCGAGCCGCACACGCCGTGGGCGCAGGAGCGCCGGAAGGTCAGCGTGCCGTCCAGGTAGCCCTTGACGTAGAGCAGCAGGTTGAGCAGCCGGTCCGAGGGCAGGCAGGGAACTCGGAAGCTCTGCCAACCCGCCGCATCGGGGTTCTCCGGGTTGAACCGGGCGATCTTGAGGGTGACCATGACCGCGCCCTCGGGGACAGGGGGCAGCTCCGGGTCGCCGGCTTCGGGCTTGTCGATGACAGGTGCGCTCATCAGTACTTACGCTCCATCGGCTCGTAGCGGGTCTGGACCACGGGCTTGTAGTCCAGCCGGATGTCGGCCAGCAGCCCGGGGCCTTCCTTGTACGCCATGGTGTGGCGCATGTAGTTGGTGTCGTCGCGGTCGGGGTAATCCTCACGCGCGTGCCCGCCTCGGGACTCCTTGCGGTTGAGCGCACCGACCACGGTCACCTCGGCCAGCTCCAGCAGGAAGCCCAGCTCGATGGCCTCGAGCAGGTCGCTGTTGTAGCGCTTGCCCTTGTCGTGCACGGTGATTCGCGCGTAGCGTTCCTTGAGCGCGTGGATGTCGGTCAACGCCTGCTTGAGCGTCTCCTCGGTGCGGAACACCGCGGCGTTGTTGTCCATCGACTGCTGCAGGGCAGTGCGGATGTCGGCGACGCGCTCGTTGCCGTGCTCGGACAGGATGTCACCGACCCAGCCGACCACCATGTCTGCCGGGTTCTCCGGCAGGTCGACGTGGTTGTGGTTGGCGGCGTACTCGGCGGCGGCGATACCGGCGCGACGGCCGAACACGTTGATGTCCAGCAGCGAGTTGGTGCCCAGGCGGTTGGCGCCGTGCACCGACACACACGCACATTCACCGGCGGCGTACAGGCCGGGGATGACGTTGGTGTTGTCGCGCAGCACCTGGCCGTGGACCGTGGTGGGGATGCCGCCCATGACGTAGTGGCAGGTCGGGTAGACCGGCACCAGTTCCTTGACCGGGTCCACACCCAGGTAGGTGCGGGCGAACTCGGTGATGTCGGGAAGCTTGGCCTCCAGCACGTCCTCGCCGAGGTGACGCACGTCGATGTAGACGTAGTCCTTGTTCGGCCCGGCGCCGCGGCCTTCTAGCACCTCCAGCACCATCGAGCGGGCGACGATGTCACGCGGCGCGAGGTCGACGATCGTCGGCGCGTAGCGCTCCATGAACCGCTCGCCCTCGCCGTTGAGCAGACGACCGCCCTCGCCGCGCACAGCTTCGGAGATCAGGATGCCCAGGCCGGCCAGGCCTGTCGGGTGGAACTGGTGGAACTCCATGTCTTCCAAGGGAAGTCCCTTACGGAAGATGATGCCCAGGCCGTCACCGGTCAGGGTGTGGGCGTTGGAGGTGGTCTTGTACATCCGGCCCGAACCGCCGGTGGCGAAGACGATCGCCTTGGCGTGGAAGATATGAATATCTCCAGTTGCGAGCTCGTACGCGATGACACCGGTGGCCACCGGGCCGGCGGGGGTCTCGGTCAGCGCGATGTCCAGTGCGTAGAACTCGTTGAAGAACTCCACGTCGTGCTTGACGCAGTTTTGGTACAGCGTCTGCAGGATCATGTGGCCGGTGCGGTCGGCGGCGTAACAGGCCCGGCGCACCGGGGCCTTGCCGTGGTCGCGGGTGTGTCCGCCGAATCGGCGCTGGTCGATGCGGCCCTCGGGCGTCCGGTTGAACGGCATGCCCATCTTCTCGAGGTCCAGCACCGCGTCGATGGCCTCCTTGGCCATGATCTCGACGGCGTCCTGGTCAGCGAGGTAGTCACCACCCTTGACGGTGTCGAAGGTGTGCCACTCCCAGTTGTCCTCTTCGACGTTGGCCAGCGCGGCGCACATGCCGCCCTGGGCCGCGCCGGTGTGCGAACGCGTCGGGTACAGCTTGGTCAGCACGGCGGTGCGGACCCGGGGTCCGGCCTCGACGGCTGCGCGCATGCCGGCGCCGCCGGCGCCGACGATGACGACGTCGTAGCGATGTTCCTGAATCATTGGTTAGCCCCCAATATTCGGGTCGAAGGTGACCAGGACGTAGGTGCCCAGAACCAACGTGAACCCTGTCGCCAGCAGAAGTAGCGAATTCAGGTAGAACTTCGTGACGTTCTTACGGGCGTAGTCGCCGATGATGGTGCGCAGGCCGTTGGCCCCGTGGATCATCGCGAGCCACAGCAGGGCCATGTCCCAGATCTGCCAGAACGGCGAGGCCCAGCGTTGTGCGACGTAGTTGAAGTCGATGCGGTACACGCCGTCCTGCCACATCAGCATGATGAACAGGTGGCCGAGCGCCAGGAACACCAGTGCCAGCCCGGAGAACCGCATGAACAGCCAGGCGTACTTCTCGAAGTACGGGATGCCGCGGGGGCGGCGGGGCGCGCGGGGGTGGTCCAGCGCGGCCGGCCGGTCGTGCTCACGTTCCATCACCGGTGCCGGACGGCCCAACCGTGACTCGCCCGCTCCTGGCGCGCTCACAGGAACCGCTCCGTCATGTGCATACCGAGAACTCCTAGTGCTGCGATGAGGACCACGGCAAAGATGCCGACGGCGACCGCGAGCATTTGCCGCTGGTAGCGGGGACCCTGCTGCCAGAAGTCGATGAGGATGACGCGGATGCCGTTCAGTGCGTGGAAGAGCACTGCGGCGACCAAGCCCATCTCCATCAATCCGACGATGGGGGTCTTGTACGTCTCGATGACCTCGTTGTAGGCCTGCGGGCTCACCCGGACCAGCGCGGTATCAAGGACGTGTACGAACAGGAAGAAGAAGATCGTGGCACCGGTAATACGGTGCAGCACCCAGGACCACATTCCCGGATCACCGCGATAAAGGGTGCGCCGTCGTGCTTTCCTGGGTTGCGGAGCCGGTACCTCCGTCTGAGTACTCATCGGGCCCTCCAACGCCATCGGTGGGACGTCTGGGACTGCCTGTTGATTAGCCCCAAACCTCGGGGCGACTCTAAACCCATTTGTAGTGGCGAACGAATTACGGTTGAGCAGTTCGACCCGCTAAACACGCAAAAGTTAGGCTTACCTATCTTAATGTGCGGGTCGGGAATTGGGGTTTCGGAATGCATTCAGAACCTATGTCCGGGGTTGTCGCATGACGATCGACATCGACTGGAATCTGTTGCGCAGCAAGGCAATCGAAGTTTCGTTTCGCGCCTACGCGCCCTATTCGGGCTTTTCGGTGGGTGCCGCGGCTCTCGTCGACGACGGCCGGATCGTGACCGGATGCAATGTGGAGAATGTCTCATATGGCCTAGGTCTCTGTGCCGAGTGCGCTGTGGCCTGTGCCCTGCATTCGGGGGGCGGCGGACGGCTCGTCGCACTGTCGTGTGTGGGCCCTGACGGAGGCCTGCTGATGCCGTGCGGGCGGTGTCGTCAGGTGTTGCTCGAACACGGCGGCCCCGACCTGTTGATCGCCCATCCTGGCGGGCCGCGGCCGCTCCGGCAGCTGCTGCCCGACGCCTTCGGGCCGGAAGATCTGGAGCGCAGGTAAGCCCAAGTGGTCCAACAACTCCGGGTTACTGGCGAGTAGGTTTACCGCCATGCCGCATCTCGACGCGCCGACCGTCATCCGGACCAAACGTGACGGCGGTGTGCTGCCCGACGCCGCGATCGATTGGGTGATCGACGGCTACACCCACGGACGGGTCGCCGACGAGCAGATGTCGGCCTTGCTGATGGCGATATTTCTCAAGGGCATGACACCGGCCGAGGTGGCTCGGTGGACAGCGGCCATGGTGGCCTCCGGGGAGCGGTTCGACTTCACCGACCTGCGCCGGGACGGGCGGCCATTGGCCCTGGTGGACAAACACTCCACCGGTGGGGTGGGGGACAAGATCACCATTCCGCTGCTGCCGGTCGTGATGGCATGCGGGGCAAGCGTTCCGCAGGCGGCCGGGCGCGGTCTCGGGCATACCGGCGGGACGCTCGACAAACTCGAGTCGATCCCCGGATTCACCGCGGAGCTGTCGAAAAACCAGATCCGGCAACAACTCCGGGATATCGGCGCGGCGGTCTTCGCCGCGGGAGAGCTGGCGCCGGCCGACCGCAAGATCTACGCGCTGCGTGACGTCACCGCCACCACCGAATCGCTACCGCTGATCGCGAGCTCGGTGATGAGCAAGAAATTGGCCGAGGGGGCGCGGTCACTGGTCCTCGACGTGAAGGTGGGCCGCGGCGCCTTCCTCAAGACCGAGGACGAGTCACGCCAACTGGCGGCCACGATGGTCGGCCTCGGCAATGCCAATGCGGTACCGACCCGGGCCCTGCTCACCGACATGAACTGCCCGCTGGGGCGGGCCGTGGGCAATTCCGTTGAGGTCACCGAGTCGCTGGAGGTGCTGGCCGGCGGTGGGCCGTCTGATGTCGTCGCCCTGACGCTGGCGCTGGCGACGGACATGCTCGACGCGGCAGGCATCGACGGAACCGACCCCGCCGACACCCTGCGGGACGGCACCGCGATGGATTGCTTCCGTGCGCTCGTGGCGGCCCAGGGCGGGGACCTGAGCTGCCCACTGCCCCTCGGGGCGGCCAGCGAGACCGTGACGGCCCCGCACGGCGGCATCATGGGCGACCTCGACGCCATGGGGGTGGCGCTGGCGGCCTGGCGGTTGGGTGCCGGCCGGGCCCAGCCGGGTGAGCCGGTGCAGTTCGGTGCGGGCGTGCGGATCCACCGCAGGCCGGGAGAGCCGGTGGCCGCGGGCGACGCGCTGTTCACGCTGTACACCGACACCGCCGAGAGGCTGCCGGGGGCGCTGGCCGAGCTGGACGGTGCGTGGACTGTCGGAGACACGGCGCCCACGCAGCGGCCGTTGATCGTCGATCGGATCGTCTGAGGCTCCGCACCGGCGACGTCAATGCCATTGCCGCTCTGGCCAATCAGGTGCCCAACTGCTAAGCAGAATGGGTGCCCGACGACGATCTCGCGGATTTCCAGCGATCAGAGTTCACCTACGAATCCAAGACCCGCGTCGTATTCCGGCGCGGTGACGGCCCGGCGGTCATCATCATCGCCGAAATGCCCGGCATCACCCCCAAAGTCCTCGATTTCGCCCGTCAGGTCAGTGGGATCGGTTGCACCGCAGTCCTTCCGCACCTGTTCGGCGTCCCGGGCCGTGATCCGAACCCCGACGCACGTGGTCGGGTCGGCTTTGTGGCCAACGCCGTCAGCTCCCTCGTACCGGCGTGTATCAGCCGGGAATTCGTCACGCTGGCGACTGGCCGGACCTCTCCGGTGATCGACTGGCTGCGCGCATTGGCCCGGCACGAACACGAGCGGTGCGGCGGGCGGGGTGTCGGCGCCGTCGGCATGTGCTTCACCGGGGGCTATGCCCTGGCCATGGCGACCGAAGACGCGTTGCTCGCCCCGGTGCTGTCCCAGCCGTCTATGCCATTCGGTCTGACTGCCCGTCAACGCGGGTCGATCGACATCTCGGCGGAGGACCTGGCCGTCGTCAAACAACGATGCGCCCGCGGACTGACGGTTCTGGGGCTGCGGTTCACCGGGGACCGATTGGTGCCGCGCGAACGCTTCGGCTTCTTGCGCGACCAGCTCGGTGACGGATTCGTCGCGGTCGAACTCGACGATGCCGACGCCAACCCCGACGCGACGATGCCACCGCACTCGGTGCTCACCGAACACCTGATCGATCAGCCCGGCCAGCCCACCCGAGCCGCACTCGACCAGGTGCTCGACCTGTTTCGTCACCGACTGTTGAGCGGATCGCAGCCTGAATGAGCGCCGCTGACGGGCCCGCTGTGCGCATGATGGAGGCATGAGTACGCCGCTGAGTCTGGACAAGATCCAGCACGCTCCCAAAGCCCTGCTGCACGACCACCTGGACGGCGGACTGCGACCGGCCACCGTGCTGGACCTGGCCGGTCAGCTGGGCTACGACGACCTGCCCGCCACCGAGGTCGACGAGCTGGCCACGTTCTTCCGGACGGCCGCCCACAGCGGCTCCCTGGTGCGTTATCTGGAGCCGTTCGCCCACACGGTCGGGGTCATGCAAACCCCCGACGCGCTGCACCGCGTCGCGTACGAGTGCGTCGAGGACCTGGCCGCGGACAACGTCGTCTACGCCGAGGTCCGGTTCGCTCCGGAATTGCACATCGATCGCGGGCTGTCGCTGGACGATGTGGTCGACGCGGTACTGGCCGGGTTCGCCGACGGCGAGAAGGCGGCCTCGGCCGAGGGGCGCACCATCACCGTGCGCTGCCTGGTCACCGCGATGCGCCACGCTGCCCGCTCCCGTGAGATCGCCGAGCTGGCAATCCGGTTCCGGGACAAGGGCGTTGTCGGATTCGACATCGCAGGGGCCGAGGCCGGATATCCGCCCACCCGTCATCTCGACGCCTTCGAGTACATGAGAGGCAACAACGCGCGCTTCACGATTCACGCCGGCGAGGCGTTCGGCCTGCCATCGATCCACGAGGCCATCGCATTCTGCGGGGCGGACCGGCTCGGGCACGGGGTGCGCATCGTCGACGACATCACCGAACTCGACGACGGGACGCAGCACCTGGGCCGGCTGGCAGCGATCCTGCGCGACAAGCGAATTCCGCTGGAAATGTGTCCCAGCAGCAACGTGCAGACCGGCGCGGCACCCAGCATCGCCGAGCACCCGTTCGACCGGCTGGCGCGGCTGCGCTTCCGCGTGACGGTCAACACCGACAACCGGCTGATGAGCGACACCAACATGAGTCAGGAGATGCTGCGCCTGGTCGAGGCTTTCGGCTACGGCTGGAGCGACCTGGAGCGGTTCACGATCAATGCGATGAAGTCCGCCTTCATCCCGTTCGATCAACGGCTCGCGCTGATCGACGAGGTGATCAAACCGCGGTACGCGGTTCTGGTCGGCTGAGCCGTCGCCTCGGGCAAATTCTCCCCGCCGAAAATTTCCACCCGAAACGCTGTAACGGCGGCGTTTGCGGCTGCGACAATCCAGCAGGCCGACACAAGATCGTGCCCGGATCAACAAGGAGAACTCATGGCCCGACCCATTACCACCGTGTTGTCCGGGGCCGTACTGGCTACGGCGGCGGCGTTCCTTCCGATGGTCGCTGTGCCCACCGCCGGTGCCGACGTGTGTGCCGGTGCTGACGGACGCCACTTCGCGGCCGGCGGGTGTACCAACGTCGCCGACGACGTTGCCACCGGAGCCGCCATCGCGGCGGCCCATGTGCCGTACGTACCGGGCGAAGTGCCCTGCTACACCGTCGAAGGCGTGCCCTACTTCACCCCTCCGGGCGACCCCTGCTGAGACAAGACATTTTCGACTGGCGCGACAGGTAGATCTGCCGCGCCAGTGCCAGTTTCGACTCGATCAGGAGTGATGGATGAAGTATTTGTCGTTCGGACTGACCGCCTTGCTGCTTGCGGCCGTGGTCGGCTGTGGTGGGGCCAAGGAGTCGGCCGGTGCGGCGCCGATACCGGAGACGGTGCGCCAGATCGCCAAGGAGGCTTATGTATACGGCTTCCCGATGGTCGACTCGTACCGCATCCAGCACGCTTACTTCGTGGACAAGGACAACCCTCAGTACAAGGGCGACTGGAACCAGGCGCACAGCATCGCGCGGGTGTTCACTCCCGAGGACACCACGATCCAGACGCCCAACTCCGATACTCCGTACACGATGCTGGGTGCCGATCTCCGCGCCGAACCGTTGGTGCTCACGGTGCCGCCCATCGAGGCGGGGCGGTACTACTCCTTGCAGTTCATCGACAGCTACACCTACAACTTCGCTTACGTGGGCAGCCGCACCACCGGAAACGGCGGCGGCAAGTACCTGTTGGCCGGCCCGGGTTGGAAGGGTGACAAGCCGGCCGGCATCACCGAGGTGATTCGCTCCGATACCGATTTCGCGCTCGTCATCTACCGCACGCAGTTGTTCGATCCCAAGGACATCGACAACGTCAAGAAGATCCAGGCCGGTTACACGGTCGAGCCGCTCTCGGCCTTCGGCAAGCAGCCCGCGGCGACCGCCCCGGCGGTGGATTTCATCGCGCCGCTGACTCCCGATGAGCAGAAGACCTCGCCGAAGTTCTTCCAGATCCTCAACTTCCTGCTGAAGTACGCGCCGGAAGTGCCGTCGGAGAAAGAGCTTCGGGCTCGCTTCGCCACCATCGGTATCGGCCCCGACGCGGACTTCAACCCCGACACGATGAGCGAGGAAACCCTGCAGGCCGTGCAGGACGGGATGGCTGATGCGTGGACCGAGCTCAACACCTTCAAGAAGGACAAGATGGACACCGGGCAGGTGACCTCCGGCCAGTTGTTCGGCACCCGAGAAGCGCTGAAGGACAACTATCTGTACCGGATGGCCGGCTCGGTGCTCGGCATCTACGGCAACTCGAGCGCGGAGGCCATCTATCCGGTACTGGCCGTGGACTCGACCGGAGCTCCGCTGACGGGGGCCAACAACTACACCGTCCGGTTCGCGCCAGGCCACTTGCCGCCGGTCAACTCGTTCTGGTCGACGACCATGTACAAGATGCCGCAGAGCTTGCTGGTCGCGAACCCGATCGACCGTTATCTGATCAATTCGCCGATGTTGCCGAGTTTGGTCAAGGACTCCGACGGTGGGGTCACGATCTATGTTCAGAACGAGTCGCCCGGCCCGGAGAAGGAGGCGAACTGGCTGCCGGCTCCGGATGGTCCATACCAGATGATCCTGCGGTTGTACTGGCCCAAGGAGGAAGCGCTCAACGGCACCTGGCAGGCACCGAAAGTCATCAAGCACTGACCGAGTCCGGCACGTCAGCTGCGCAGCACGACTCGTAGCACGTCGGCGAAAGCCCCTGGAGCGCCCATGAATCCGCCGTGGTCTCCCGGGAACATCACCGGACGCACACCCAGCAGATCGGCCAGCGCCATCGTCGTCCGCTGGGTCAACAAGTGCCCCGACGCCTCGCCGAGCCCCAGCACCACCCGCCCGTTCTTGAGCGCCTCGATGTCGGGCAGGTAGCGGGTGGTGGCCCGCAGTTCGTGGTCGAAGAAGTGCGCTGCGTCCCGCAGATCCTGCTCACTGGGTGCGGGCATCCGCGGCGCATCGGCCGGTACGTCGAAGCCGGCATTGGCCATGAACTTGCCCCACGCCGCGAACATCCCGTCGCGGGAGAACGTCGCGATGATGTCCTCGGTGGCGGCGCGCTGCTCGGCGGCGTCGGGCAACAACTCGAGCAGCGGCGGCTCGTGCGCCACGAGGGTGCCCACTCGGCCCGGGTGCCGGTCCACCAGGGCCAGGCCGGTCACCGCACCGCCGGACGAGCCGAAGACGTCAGCCGAGGCGGCACCCAGGTCATCGAGGATCGCCGCGACGTCGTCGGCGCGCAGCTCCGGCGTCGAGTCCTGGTTCGGATCATCGACGGCACTGCGTGCGACGCCGCGCGGATCGGCGGTCACCACGGTGTGGTCGCCGGCCAGCGCGTGCGCCAGGGGCACGAATTCGGCGGACGCCATCGGGGCGCCCAGGATCAGCAACAGCGGACCCGAGCCGCGCACCTCGTAGTGCAGGTGGGCACCGGGGACCGAGACGCTGTGAGTGGACAGGCTGCTCGATGCGGTCATGAGTGTTCTGACCGCCGGCGCGGCCAGAACTCATCGTGGCGGCTACTCCGCCCGCAGGCGCGACTCCACGAAACGCTCCAGGGCGTCCCACTGCTCGACGGCCTCGGCGTAGGGGGCCTCGGGCTTACGGGCGTTGTCGTCGCCGAGCACGTAGTTGACGAACTTGCCGAGCGCCTCGGTGCCGGCCAGCGTCTCGTCGACGGTCTTGTCCTCGGAGTAGTCGCTGACGTCGCGCAGTAGTTCGACGGCCAGTTCCAGCTGGTCATGGTCGACCGCGTCAGGTCCGTCGGCGATGTCGTCGGAGATCCCGGACAGCACGTAGACGTTCTCCTCAGCGACGTCGACCCGTAGCGAACCGTCGGTGGCGGCGGTCCGGATGTCGTCGTAGGTGGCCAGGTCCGACAGGTCGTGGTCGTGTTCGTCGGCCAGGTAGCGGGCCAGGGCACGCTCGGACGGGAACACGCTGATGCGGCCGTTGCGGCCCAAGAACACCGGCTCGTCGTCGAGGTAGCAGCGCAGCGTGTAGACGGTGCCCGAGCCGGTCATGATGCGGACCGGGTCGATACCGACCTTCTGCCAGAAGTCCTCGTCGTCGCCCAGCACCGCGGTGTCGGCAGCACTGCGCACGGACTCGCCCGCTGTGGTGTCGTCCTCGTCGCTCTCGGCGTCGTCGTCTTCGGTGTCGACAGCGAGGTCGTCCTCGTCCTCTTCGGGCGCCGGCTCTTCGAGCTCGGCCTCGGCTTTCTTGACCGCGACCGCGTCGATGTCTTCGGGAACCGTGACGATCTCGTCGATGGAGTCGAGTACGCCATCCCAGCCGCGGGCGATCACGGCTTCGATCTCGGCCCAGCGCTTGCGGCCGGAGCGGCCGGTGAAACCTTCCAGGCCGCCGCCGAGCGTGCCGAGCACCGGATTGCCGTTGAAGAACTTGCTGATGGCTGCGAGTTCACACACCGAGCCGATCGAGGACACCACCACCAGCGTGCGGTGCAGGGAAGCGACGGACTCCTCGGTGGGCTTGTCGGCGACCAGGTCAGGCACCCCGACGATGTCGTACTCGCGGTCGTCGGCCGGCTGCAGCTTGTGCGCGTTGGCCGCGGTCAGCTTGGTCCAGGCCGGGTGGTCGGCGAGATCGTTGTCGGTGTTGGTGCGGACGAATGCCGCCAGGTCAGCGACCGATTCGAAGGCGTAGAGGGCGTCGCCCTCGCCCAAGAAGGCCTCCCACTCATCGCCGGCATCCCGCCAACGCGGAGCCCAGAGTGTGTAGAGGTCGCCCTTGGTCAGCCCGAGCCGGACCGGCACGATGTCAGCAGCCATGCGGCACAGCCTAATGGGATGCCCTGGACGCCAGTCAGGTTGTCTCCCGTTCGGGGTGTGGTTCGGGGGTGCCGGGTCGACCTTGATTCCGGGGACATGGCTGACCTGCGGTGAAACAATATTGACGTGGCTGAGGCCGTGAGCGGCGAACCAGCAGCCGCTGACCCCTCCTGCGGGGCGTGCGGCGCTCCAGTGGGCGCGACCGCCAAGTTTTGCAGTCAGTGCGGTGCGCCGATCTCACGCATCGCGCGGACGGCTGAGTACAAGCAAGTCACGGTTCTGTTCGCCGACGTGGTGCACTCGATGGACATCGCCGCCGCGGTCGGTCCCGAGCGTCTCCGCGAGATCATGACCGAGCTGGTGGTGCGGTCGGCAGCGGTTGTGCGGCGCTACGGCGGCACCGTCGGCAGTTTCACCGGCGACGGAATCATGGCGGTATTCGGCGCGCCGCTGGCGTTGGAGCATCACGCTGTCCACGCGTGTTTGGCGGCGTTGGGTATCCAGGACGAGGCGAAGGGTCTTGCGGTCGACATCCACCGGCGCGACGGCGTGGAGTTGTTGCTTCGGGTGGGCCTGAACTCCGGTGAGGTGATCGCGGGCGAGGTCCGTTCGGGTCCACTCGGCTATACCGCCATCGGGGAACAGGTCGGGATGGCTCAGCGGATGGAATCGGTCGCGCCGCCGGGTGGCGTGATGCTCAGCTCGTCCACCGCGCAACTGGTCGAGGGCAATGCAATTCTCGGTGAGCCCGAAAGAGTACGGATCAAAGGTGTCGACAGTCCGGTGCCCGCTCGCCGTCTGATCAGTATGCGGCAGGATCGCATCATCAGACGGGCTCAGTCGGCTCTGGTGGGACGACGGTCGGAGATGCGCACGGTTGAGGCGTTGTTGGACCGCGCCGTCGGCGGCGATGGCGCGGTGGTCGGCGTCGTGGGGCCGCCGGGGATCGGGAAAAGCCGTCTGGTGCGCGAGCTTTCGGCCATGGCACCATCGCGTGGAGTCGACGTTTTCACTACCTTCTGCGAGTCCCATGCCAGCCAGATCCCGTTTCATGTCGTCACTCGATTCTTGCGTGCGGTTACGGGCGTGGAAGGTCGCGACCCGCAGACCGCCCGCGACAGCTTGCGGCGCACTTTCTCTGGTGCGGATTCGGAGGACCTGGCCCTTCTTGCCGACCTGCTCGGGATCGCGGATCGTGACACACCCTTGCCGAAGATCGACTCCGACGCTCGGCGGCGCCGATTGATCGCGCTGGTGAACAGCGCTTCGACGACTCGGGAGAGGCCTGCGCTCTACATCGTCGAGGACACCCATTGGATCGATGAAGCGAGCGAGTCGCTGTTGGCCGGCTTCCTCTCGGTGATCGCGCAGACAACATCATTGGCGATCATCACCCACCGTCCCGAGTACCACGGAAGCCTTGCGCGCGTTCCCGGAGCTCACGTACTTGAGTTGGAGCCGTTGAGCGATGGCGAGACCGCCAGCTTGGTATCGCAGTTGCTCGGTTCGGATCCCTCAGTGGCAGCTCTGAATCAGATGATCATCCAAAGAGCGTCCGGCACTCCATATTTCGCTGAGGAGATGGTGCGGCACCTGGCCGAGCAGGGAGCGTTGCGCGGTGAGATCGGCGCATACCAGTCGACGGCTGCGGTCGCGGAGGTGACGGTTCCTGCGACCCTGCAAGCGATCATCGGTGCACGCATCGACCGGCTGAACCCGAACGCCAAACGCACACTCGCGGCGGCAGCAGTCATCGGCTCACGGTTCGGTATCGATTTGTTGGTCGGGCTCGGAGGCGAACCGGAAATCGCCGAGCTCGTCGCGGCTCATCTCATCGATCCGGTGATGTCGACCCGCCAACCGGAGTACGTATTCCACCATCCGCTCATCCGCACGGTGGCCTACGAGTCCCAGCTGAGATCCGATCGCAGCGAGATGCACCGGCGGGTGGCGTCCGCGCTCGAAAATGGGGAGCCGTCCGCTCTCGATGAGAGCGCCGCACTGATCGCCGAACATCGTGAGGCCGCAGGTGATCTGCCCGCCGCCTACACATGGTGGATGCGCGCCGCTGCGTGGGCGACCAGCCGCGAATTCGCCTCAGCGCGACTGAACTGGGGTCGGGCGCGAGCGATTGCTGACGCACTGCCCGTCGAGCACCACAACCGCACAGCCATGCGCATTGCCCCTCGCACCATGTTGTGCGCCACTGCCTATCGAGCGCGCGCTCAGGGTGCCAGTGCCCACGTCGAGGAACTGCGCCAGCTGTGCAACGACGTCGGGGATAAAAGGTCGCTGGCGATCGCCATGGCCGGGCTGGTGATGGATCACGCATATCAGGGCCAGATTCGGCTGGCATCGCAGTTGGCGTCGGAAGCCATATCGCACATCGAGTCCATCGCGGATGACGTCCTGACGGTGGGGCTGGCGTTCCCGGTGATGTACGCCAAGTTGGAGAGTGGCGAGTACTCCGACGTACTGCGGTGGTCTGAGCAAGCGGTGGAACTGGCCGGCGGCGATCCGTTCAAGGGCAACTTCATCTTCGGATCTCCGTTGGCGCTTGCCTTGACGTCGCGGGGGATGGCTCGTTATTGCCTGGGTCGCCCTGGCTGGCGGAATGACCTGAGTCGCGGACTTGCCATGGCCCGCGACGCGGACCCCTTGACCTATGCGGGGGTTGCCGCCTGGAGATACTTCCCGGGAATAGCGAATGGTGTTCTGTCACCCGATGAACAGGCTTTGCGTGACATCGAGGATGCGTTGGCGATGGCCGAACGAGCTGGCAATGACATGGCCGTGGTCTTCGCTCAGTTCGCCTTGGGTGTGGCTCTGGTGCACCGTGAACCGGATGCCGCGCGCGAACGCGGGCAGGAACTCCTGGCCGAGGTCTCTGACGTACTCCGGACCCAGCGACACAACCTGGGTGACCGTCCGCTCGCCAACGTATATCTCGCGCGGGAATGGGTGCGACGCGGCGATCGGGACGAAGGGATAGCGTCCATGTGCGCTGCCCTCGACCAGTTGGCCCGCGAGGGGCAACTGCTGGCGTGGGGCACGCCGACGACAGCCGTTGTCGCGGAGGCCCTGATCGATCGAGGGGCCGACGGCGATCTCGCCACAGCCGAAGCCGTGATCGATAGGTTGGCTGCTGTGCCGGCAGCCGGTGAACTTGTGGTGCGCGACATCTGGCTGTTGCGGGTGCGTGCACTACTGGCCAGGGCACACAACGACGAGGCCACCTACGCCGGCCATCGCGAGCGCTATCGCGCGATGGCCGCGAACCTGGACTTCGAGGGCCATATCGCGCTCGCCGCCGCGATGCCGTGATCACTCACGCCGTCGGCCGCCAGAACCCCTGAAAGCCCTGACCCGCGTTGGTAGTTCGGATGGCCGACAGTTTCACCGGATCACCGGCCTCGATCATCGTGTTCGCACCGACGATCATCGCCACATGTCCGTCCCAAACCGCCAGATCACCCGGCCGCAACGTGCCCGCCGACACCGCCTTGCCGATGTCCTGCTCCTGGGCCAGGCGTGGAATGTCCAGTCCGGCTTCGTGATAGGCCCACTGCGTCAGCCCGCTGCAGTCCAGCCCGACGCCGGGCGTGGTGCCACCCCATCGGTAGGGGACACCAAGCTGGGTCAGCGCATGCCGCACGGCGCTGGCTGCCACGCCGTTGGGTGCCACAGCCGTGCTGCCGTCGGGTAACCGCACCGCTACGCCGTCGCCGAACATCCCCGGGTCGCGCAGCCCGACCGGCGCCTCGGAGCGATCGCCCACCGAAGCCGTCGGGAGATCTGTGGCACCACCCCAACCGCTCAGCGGGGCGGGCGACGGCGCGCCTCCGGAGAACCCCGACGAGGCCGGGATGAAGCGGCCGGAGCCGGCCGGGAAACCTGCCGGGGCCGTGACCGCGTCGGACTGGAGGTCCAGTTCGGCACGTAATTCGTCGACGACGGCAGTGGCCTCGGACACAGCGCGTTGCGCCTCGGCATGCAGCTCCTCTGCCACGCCGGGCTCGTCGAGGTGAGTGACCAGCGCCGCGGCGCGTTCCTCGAAGCGGTCGATGATCGCTTGTAGGCGGGACTTCGCCCGGATCACGGCCGAGTCCGCGTGTTGGGCGGCGGTACTCAGGACCTGCGTCCATTCGGCCAGGCCTGCCACCTGCGCCGCGGTGTCCGCGGTGAAGCCGGCGGCCGCGGTCGCTGAAGTGCCCGACCAATCGCGCGCGGCGTGCTCCCACGTTTTCCCCAGCGCGGCCGCGATGTCCGACAGGGTGGCCTGTGCCCCATCCAGTGCGGCCACGGTGGGGTTGTGCGCGGGCGAGCCGCTGCCCACCAGATCCCGCAGCTCATACAGTGGCGCGGCCAGGGCGAGGGCGGACGAGGGCACGGCTACACCTGCGGCAACAGCTGAGCGGCTCGCTGACCTGCGGTGTCGTAGCCGGCGGCGGTGTTGCCGGCGGTGACAGCGCCAGTCTCGATGCGGACACCCAGCGCTGCGGCCGCGTCGCTGTGTGCGCTGACGGCATCGGCGAGAGCGGCCGCGAACCGTTCGCCGATCGGACCGAGACCGGCTGCCGCCGACGGTATCGATCGCAGGGCAGCGGCCACGGCGCCGAGGTCGGCGGAGTGGGCGTTGAGGGCATCGCCAAGGGTGCGGATGGCGACGGTATCGGCGCGCAGGGTTTCGGCGGGCATGTGGTTAGGACGCCCGCCGACCCCGATCGGTTCCCCTGATCTGTCTTCAGATCGCGGTGCCGCCCCCGTCGGCGTGCAAGGTCGAGCCCGTGATGAAGGCCGCCCGCGGTGAACTCAGGAACAGCACGGCATGGGCGATCTCTTCAGGGGTGGCGGTGCGGCCCAACGGGAGCGCGCGGCCGAGCTCCTCGTTGGTGTCGCCCCATTGGGCCTCGACGCCCTCGGTGCGGGTCGGCCCCGGCGCCACACTGTTGACCCGCACTCCGCCGGCACCGAATTCGGCGGCCCAGGTGCGGGTCAGTGATTCGACGGCGGCTTTGGAGGCGCTGTAGGCAGAGGCGCCGGGCACCCCTTTCGACGCCACCATCGAGGTGACGTTGACGATGCTGCCGCGGCCCCGGTCGAGCATGCCGCCCACCAGCTGGGCCACCAGGAAATAGGTGCCGCGCACATTGGTGTCGAAGGTCTGCTCGAACGAGGCGACATCTTGTTCGACCGTGAGCGCACCGGGGAAGGCGGCTGCGTTGTTGACCAGGATGTCCAGCTGATCACATTGCCGGGCAAGGGATTGCACCGAATCCAGGTCAGCCAGGTCGGCCCTGACGAATCGGACCTCATTGCCGAGCGTGGCCGCGGCGTCGCGGCCCCGCCGTTCATCTCGTCCGGTGATGGTCACCGCTGCGCCGGCCCGGGCCAGCAGGTCGGCACAGGCCAGCCCGATGCCGGCGGTGCCGCCGGTGACCAGTGCGCGGTATCCCTTGAGTTCTGTCGATCCGGATTCCATGGTTCAGGCGACTCGCAGGGTGTCGGTGTCTTCGGTCAGGGCGGCGCGCAGACGTTCGCGGCTGCGCGCGATGCGCGACATCACCGTTCCCAGTGGGATTTCCATGAGCGCCGCGGTTTCGGCGTAGGTGAAGCCTTTGATGCCGGCGTAGTACAACACCGCTCGGAAACCTTCGGGCAGCGCCAACAACGCATCACGGGTCCGGTCGTCGCAGAGCAGGTCGAGCACCCGGTCCTCGGCGGAACGTTCGGCGGCTGCGGAATGGAGTGCGTTGCCGAACATGTCGCTGTCGGTGATCTCGGCCACCGCGAACGTATCCGGACGGCGTTGCTTCATCCGGTGTGTGCTGATCCACCGGTTGTGCAGGATGCGGAACAGCCACGCCCGCAGGTTCGTGCCAGGTTCGAACCGCCGGAAACCGGTGTAGGCGTTCATCAGGGTGTCCTGCACCAGGTCCTCGGCGTCGGCATGGCTGTGCGTCAGCCGGCGTGCGGTGCGCAGCAGGACGGGGTGGAAGGGCATGGCCTCGTTGACGAACCGGGCCGCCAGTTCTGCATCGGATTCGGCGTGGATGTCCCCGGCATCGATGTTCAGGGTCATCGGGCGGCTGCGACTTTCGACATGAGCGGATCTCCAGAGTCGGGGGGCAAGAATGAACGCCACTTCAGACTGGTCCGGTGAGCCCCGATGCAGACCCTTGAAAACCCGTAGTCCGTGGTCCGTGGAGCCGGCACCGGATCCACCTGCATCCCAGCGGCATCGACCGTTAAGGTCAGCGCATGGATGTACGCGTCGTCGAGCACCCTCTGGCCGCCGCGCGGCTGACCACCCTGCGCGACGAGCGGACTGATAACGCCGGGTTCCGTGCGGCGCTGCGCGACCTGACCCTGATGCTGGTGTACGAGGCCACCCGTGACGCGGCATGTGAGCAGATCCCGGTGCGCACCCCGGTGACCGACACCACCGGCTCACGCCTGGCCAATCCGCCGCTGCTGGTGCCGGTGTTACGGGCCGGCCTGGGGATGGTCGATCAGGCGCATGCACTGATTCCCGAGGCGCAGGTGGGTTTCGTCGGGATGGCGCGCGACGAGACGACGCATCAGCCGACGCCATACCTGGCCTCGCTGCCCGACGACCTGAGCACGCGGTCGGTGTTCATCCTCGATCCGATGCTGGCGACCGGCGGCTCGATGGCCTACACCATCGACCTGCTCAAAGAACGCAACGCCGTCGACATCACCGCGGTGTGTGTGGTGTGTGCACCGCAGGGCATCGCCGCGATCGAGAAGGTTGCCCCAGATATGCGGCTGGTCACCGCCACGATCGACGAGGGGCTCAACGAGATCGCCTACATCGTGCCGGGCCTCGGCGACGCCGGGGACCGGCAGTTCGGCCCGCGCTGAGGCGCTACCAGCGCGCCGCGGCGTCGGCGAGGTCCTGGCTGAGCTTCTGGGCGTGCGTCCGGGCGGTGTTCAGATCGTCGGTCGGTGCGCAGCGGACCTCGGTGTAGGACTTGAGCTTCGGCTCGGTTCCCGACGGGCGCACCACCACCCGCACCGATGTACCGGCATCGCTGCCGGTGAAGACCAGGGCGTCCGTACGCTGTTGCCCGCGCCGCTCCTGCAGGTCCTCGACGGTGACGGCGATGCCGGCCAGTTCGGTCGGTGGCCCCGAGCGCAACCGCGTCATGGCCGCCTCGGCGTCATCGACGTGCCGCGTGACCGCACCGGTGACGTGCACGCCGTGCACCTTCGCCAGATCATCGAGGGCGTCGAGCATCGTGCGACCCTGATCGCGCAGCGCGGCCACGAGGTCGGCGGCCAGTATCGCGGCGCTGATCCCGTCCTTGTCGCGTACCGAGGCCGGGTCGACGCAATGCCCGATCGCCTCTTCGTATGCGTAGACCAGGGTGGTGCCCGGTGTCTCGGCGCGGGCCAACCATTTGAACCCGGTGAGGGTTTCGGCGTGCTGGGCCCCGTGGGCCGCCGCGATCGACGCCAGCATCCTCGAAGAAACCACCGTGCTGGCCACCATCGCGGCTTCGCTGACCGGGCCGGGCTCCAGCTGGGACAGGATGTAATCGCCCAGCAGCCAGCCGGTTTCGTCACCGGTGAGCATGCGCCATCCGTCCGGGCCGGGAACTCCGACCGCGCACCGGTCGGCATCGGGATCGAGTGCGATCGCGATCTCGGCGTCGACGTCGTCGGCCAGCGCCAGCAGCGCGTCGACCGCCCCGGGTTCCTCGGGATTGGGGTAGCTGACGGTGGGGAAGTCCGGATCCGGATTGAACTGGTCCTCGACCACGTGCACATCGTCGAACCCCGCCAGCGCCAGTGCATCAAGGGCGTATTCGCCGCCGACACCATGCAGCGGCGTCAGTGCGATCCGCACCGAGCCGGTGCTGCGGCGCACCCGGGCGGCCCGCTCGATGTAGCCGTGGATCTGCTTCAGTCCGCCGGTTTCCACGGCGACCCTGGGGATCTCGTCTGCGTGCGGGGCCCGGGCGATTGCGCTCTCGATCTCGCGGTCGGCGGGGGAGATCAATTGCATGCCGCCGTCGAGAAACACCTTGTAGCCGTTGTCCGTCGGGGGATTGTGCGACGCGGTGATCTGGATGCCGGCCGCGGCAGGCAGATGACGAACGCTGTAGGCGACCACCGGCGTCGGGACCGCGGCCATCATCAGCAGGATGTTGAACCCCTCGGCGGCAAGCACTTCGGCCGCCGCCAGCGCGAATTCGTCGGACTGGTGCCGGGCGTCACGGCCGACCACCACGAGCGACCCGCCCAGGCCATGGTCCTTGAGGACCTGGGTCAGCGCCCACGTGGTGCGCATGACGACGGCCAGGTTCATGGCGTCGGGCCCACCCCGCAACGGGCCACGCAACCCGGCGGTGCCGAAGGTCAAGGGCTGACTGAATCGACGGTCGAGCTCATCCGGGTTGCAGGCGGACAATTCGGCCGCGGTCTGCGGGTCAGGGTCATGTGCGATCCAATCGGCGGCGGCGGTCGCGATGGAGGTCATGCCCCAAGTGTGCCCGCCGCGGCGTCGGAGTACGCCAGCTTGCGCAGGACCGGTGCCACCAGCATCAGCAGATCGAACTCCAGATCGGTCAGGTTCTCCCGCATGGTGGCGTGCAGCCAGGCGTCCCGCTCGTCACGGTCGGCCTGCAGCAACGCCGTCCCCGCCGCGGTGATCTCGATGAGCTGGCGGCGCCGGTCGTTGTCGTCGGGGCGGCGGACGATCAGCCCACGGCGTACGAGTTCGTTGATGCTGTCGGTCAGTGACTGCGCCCGGACGTGCAGCCGGGCGCCCATCTCGGCCGGGGTGGTGGTTCCGCTGCGGCTGGTCTCGCCCAGCAGTTCCAACTGGCTCAGGGTCAGGCCGTGATCTGGTCGGTGACGCCGCATCTGGCGGGCCACCGCCATCATCGACTCACGTAGTTCAGTCGCCGATGTCGCTGCCATAGAGAAGTTATACCTTGGCATTGGCGGTGATATGAGCATTTGGCTCCGTATCTGCCGTGAATATTTCGAAGGGATGCCTTACTATTTCGATAGGAGGTGCGAGACGGGGATGACGCGGATACTGCGGTGGCTGCTTCTCGTTGCCGCCACGGCCGCCGTCACCGTCCCGCTCGATCTCATCGGAGTCCCCTCGGCCGCGTTGTTCGCCGGGCTGGCGGTGGGCATCGCGCTGGCGCTCGCCTCGTTGGCCCCGGAACGGATGCCCCGCCCGGCCGGCGTGATCGCCCAAGGCGTGCTCGGCGTCTACATCGGCACGATGGTCCATCGCGACGCCGTCAGCGCGCTCGGGTCGGATTGGGTGATCGTGCTGGTGATCACCGTGGCCACGTTGCTGTTGAGCATCGTCGCCGGCGGGCTGCTCGGGCTGCACCGCGACGTCAGCCCGTTGACCGGGTCGCTGGCGCTGGTGGCCGGGGGTGCGTCGGGCCTGGTGGCCATCGCCCGCGAACTCGGCGGCGATGATCGCGTCGTCTCCGTCGTCCAATATCTGCGGGTGGCCCTTGTCACCGCGACCATTCCACTCGTGGTGACCTTGGTCTTTCGCGCCGACCGGTCGCATCCCGCGTCGGCACCGGCTGAAACCGACTCGGCACCTTGGTATCTGAGCCTGGTGATGCTGGCCGTCATCGTCGCGGTCGGGGCCGTCGGCGGGCGGTGGGTCAGACTTCCCGGCGCCGGGCTGCTCGGCCCGCTGGCCCTGACGGTGGCACTGCAACTCACCGGCCTGTCCTTCGGGCTGGCGGTCCCGGCGCTGCTGGTGCAGGCCGCCTACATGGTGATCGGCTGGCAGGCCGGCATCGCCTTCACCCGCGACTCGTTGCGTGCGATCGGCCGGATACTGCCGCTCGCGCTGACCCTCATCGTGGTGCTCGGCGTGGCCACGGCCGGGCTCGGTGTGGTGCTGGCCGACGTCACCGGCAGGACGCAGCTCGAGGGTTACCTGGCGACCAGTCCGGGCGGGGTCTACGCGGTGCTGGCGACCGCGGTGGAAACCGGTTCCAACGTCACCTTCATCATCGCGGCCCAGGTGTTGCGGGTCCTGCTGATGCTGTTCGTGGCGCCGCTGATGGCGCGGACGATGGCCCGGCTGGGCAGGCGGCGCAGCCGGTCGCTGCAGCCAGCCGGTAGATGATGGGCTGAGCCGCGACGTCGTTCGCCTTGAAGTTGGCCAGCACGAACGTCCGGAACGTGCGACGGAACAGCAGGCTGGGCAGGAATGTCCGTAGCGTCGGCCAGCTGGCGTGGTTGACCACCCGGTAATCGGTCGATTCACCCGCCCGCGGGGCCAGCAGCGTCGAGTCCGGCAGCGCGGTGTTGCGCTGAAACCATCCGGCCGTGTATTCCCATGTGGCATAGACGGTTTCCGCTGAATCGCAGTGAAAGTAGTTGAACAGGAACCAACGTTGGGCGCTATGGTCGACGTCGGCGATCCGGGCGGCATTGTCGGCCGCCGCCTGGTAGGAATGCCGTGCGCTCTGGCGGATTGCGCTGACCATCGAGCGGTGGTCGTCGGCAGCCCGTACGGCGTCGATCGCGTCGGCATCGGTGGTGCGAATCAGCACCACCACGTCATGGCGTGCGGGCCGGACACCCGCACGCGCCAGCAACGCGGCGCCCTCACCAGGTGGGCGTAGCGCGCCACGGAACACCACGGCCTCCACGACGTCGTCTCGCCTTGTCAGCTGTTGCGCCAGACGGGCGAGCCGGGCAGCCAGGTGACGACGCGCGGTCGACGGCAGCGCGAATGGCCCACACCAGCGACCGACCTCGGCCGCCAGAATCAGAAATCCGTTCGCGCTCCGGTGGGTGAGCCGGACCGGTACCGCGAGGTGATCGTTGACGAGCTTCATCGTCTTGTCCTTCCTCAGCGTCGGTTCAGGCCGGACAGCCGCCAGGCCAAGGAGCGGCGGACGGCGGGCAGCTTGCCCGCCAGACGCATGACCCGATTGCGGATGGGACGGCGACGGGCGGATGCGGTGGCGAGTTCGGTGAGCCGGCTGGTCATCGAGACGACGCCGTGTGCCGTACGGCGGCGATTGACGGCGTACTCGTCGAGCAGGCCGTCGTCGGCTCCGCGCAGCACGTCCGACAGGCATTGGCCCAGCAAGACGGCATCCTCGATCCCGAGGTTCATGCCCTGCCCGCCGGCCGGTGAGTGCACGTGCGCGGCGTCGCCCGCCAGCAGGATCCGGTTGTCGCGGAACGCGTCGGCGACGCGGTGATGCACGCGGAACCGGGACCCCCAGACCACTTCTTCGACCACCGCGGGCTCCGCCGCCGGACCGCGTTCATCCAGCAGCGACTGCACGAACGCGATGTCGGGATGCTGCGGCGCTTCGTCCACCGTCGCCACGATCCGGTACATCCCGTCGGGCAGTGGGGCCACAACGACCAGCCCGGCGGGGGAGAAGTAGAGGATCACCTCGTCGGCCGGCACACCGCCGGACAGGCGGACATCGGCCAGTGTGAACGCCTCGCCGTAGGTGCCACCGCTGAACGCGATCCCGGCGTGCTCGCGGACCGTGCTGTGCATGCCGTCGGCGCCGATCACATACCGGGCCCGGATCTGCTGACCGTCAGCGAAGGTGGCGGTGGCATGGTCGCCGGTCTGCCGGATCTCGGTGACGGTGGCCGGTCGGAGAACCTTGCCGCCCAACTGTTCCAGCCGGTTGAGCAGGAAGGCCTCGGTATCGGCCTGCGAGATCATCAGCGTGTACGGGTAGCGGGTGGGCAGGTCGCTGAACGGGACCGCGATCAGGAGGTCGTCGCGGTCGCGGATGGCGAAGGTCGGGGTGTGCACACCGCGTGCGACGAGCTCGTCGACCACGTCGTAGGGCTCCAGCAATTCCAGGGTGTGGGGGTGCACGACGGCGGCCCTCGAGGTGTTGGTTCCCTCGGCCTGGCGGTCCACCACGGTCACGTCGTGGCCTGCTTGGGTCAACACGATCGCGGCCGTCAGGCCGACCGGTCCGGCTCCGACGATCAGGACGTCGGTGGTGAACACGGGCATCTTCGACTCCTTTGTCAACAACTGTTGGTCAACGCTTGTTGGCATCAATGTAGGACCGTTCCGGAATGATGTCAACGGTTGTTGGCCTACAATTGTTGGCATGCGCCGACCCGCAGCCGAGACCAAGTCCGTGATCCTTGCCGCGGCCCGCGAGCGCTTCGCCGCCGACGGGTACGAGAAGGCCACCATCCGGGCCATCGCGGCAGATGCCGGGATCGACCCGTCGATGGTGATGCGGTACTACGGCAACAAGGAGCGCTTGTTCGCCGCGGCCGCCGAATTCGATCTGGAACTGCCTGATCTCACCCAGGTGCCGCATGACCAACTGGGCGCCGCCCTGGCTGCGCACTTCCTCGAACGCTGGGAGCGGGACGAGGCACTACTCATCCTGTTGCGGGCGGGGGTGACCAACGAGGCGGTCGCCGAGCGGATGCGGGCCATCTTCGCCGCCCAGCTCGCCCCGGCGATCGCCAAACTGACCGGACATGCCCCTGACACGCCCACGCGGGCGAGCCTGGCCGCCTCCCAGGTCCTCGGGATGGCGCTGTGTCGCTACGTGCTGGCCTTCGGCCCGCTGGTCGACATGGACCGGCAGCAGGTCGTCGACTGGATCGGTCCCACCCTGCAGCGGTATCTGGTCGGCTAGACCCGCTCGATCACCGAGCGCAGCAGCGCACCCATCCGGGTCGCGGATTGACGTCCGGCCTCAAGCACCTCGGCGTGGCTGAGTGGTTCGCCCGTCATCCCCGCGGCCAGGTTCGTCACCATCGAGATGCCCAGAACCTGCAGGCCCGCCGCTCGGGCGGCGATCGTCTCGTGCACCGTCGACATGCCGACCAGGTCGGCGCCCAGGGTGCGCAGCATCCGGATCTCGGCCGGGGTCTCGTAGTGCGGCCCGGGCAACCCGGCGTAGACGCCCTCGGCCAGGGTCGGCTCGATCTCGCGGGCCAGTGCCCGCAGCCGCGGGGAGTAGGCGTCGACCAGGTCGACGAACTGTGCCCCGGCCAGCGGGGATCGCGCGGTGAGGTTGAGGTGATCACTGATCAGCACCGGCTGGCCCACCTGGTATTCGGCCCGCAGGCCGCCGGCGGCGTTGGTGAGTACCACGGTCGACACGCCCGTTGCCGCCGCGGCGCGCACCGGATGCACCACATGCTGCAGGTCATGGCCCTCATAGGCATGGATACGCCCGGCGAGAACCAGAACCCGGTGCTCACCGATGCGCAAAGAGTGCACCTGGCCGCCGTGGCCGGCTGCGCTGGGCGGGGTGAAGCCCGGGACGTCGGCCATCGGCACGGCTGCGACCGCCTCGCCGCCGCCGGTGCCCAACCCGAGCCGAGCACCACCGCGACATCGTGGCGGTCGACGCCGGTCCGTTCCGCGATGACGGCGGCTGCCTGGCTGGACGCCTGGGGATCGGTCACGATAGGCGAGCTTAACGGCCGTGAACACGCAGTGAGATACTGCGAGGATGTCGTCTGCCACCGCCTCGCTGAGCGTCGAGGAAGCCATCAACCGGCGTCGTGGCGACCTCATCGAGCTCTCGCATTCCGTCCACGCCGAGCCGGAGCTGGCCTTCGCCGAGCACCGCAGCTGCGCCAAGACCCAGGCACTGGTGGCCGAGTACGGATTCGAGATCACCGAGGCAGCCGGCGGGCTGGACACCGCCTTCCGCGCCAGTTACGGCAGCGGCCCGCTCACCATCGGGATCTGCGCCGAGTACGACGCCCTGCCCGAGATCGGGCATGCCTGCGGGCACAACATCATCGCGGCCTCGGCGGTCGGTGCCGCGCTGGCGCTGGCCGACGTGGCCGACGACCTGGGCCTGACCGTGGTGCTCGTCGGTACCCCGGCCGAGGAGCTCGGTGGCGGAAAAGTGTTGCTGCTCAACGCCGGAGTGTTCGACGACATCGCCGCCACGGTCATGTTGCACCCTGGGCCGGTGGACATCGCCGCGGCCCGGTCGCTGGCGTTGTCCGAGGTGACGGTCAATTACACCGGCCGCGAGTCGCACGCCGCCGTGGCGCCGTACCTGGGCGTCAACGCCGGCGACGCCGTCACCGTCGCGCAGGTGGCCATCGGCCTGTTGCGTCAGCAGCTCATGCCGGGCCAGATGGTGCACGGCATCGTCACCCACGGCGGGCAGGCCACCAACGTCATCCCGGGCTGGGCCGAGATGCGCTACACCATGCGGGCCACCGACATGTCCGCGCTGCGTGAGCTGGAAGACCGCATGGCGGGGTGTTTCTCGGCCGGGGCGCTCGCGACGGGCTGTGAGCATCGGGTCACCGAGATCGCCCCGGCCTACGCAGAGCTGGTGCCCGACCCATGGCTTTCGGAGACAATCCGGGCCGAGATGCTGCGGCTGGGCCGCAGCCCATTGCCGGAGAACGTGGAGGCAAGTGTGCCGCTGGGCAGTACCGACATGGGCAACATCAGCCAGGTGATGCCCGGCATCCATCCAGTGATCGGTATCGACTCGGGCGGAGCCGCGATCCACCAGCCCGCGTTCACCGCCGCGGCGGTGAACCCGAGCGCCGACAAGGCTGTGGTGGAGGGCGCAATCATGCTGGCCCGCACCGTCGTTCGGTTGGCCGAGACCCCGGCTCAGCGCGACCGGGTGCTGGATGCGCTGCAGCGGAGGGCGGCCGCATGAGCGTGTTGCAGCACGCCGCCGCGCGCTGGCTGTCGGCCAACTACGACGAGATGGTGTCGTGGCGTCGGCACCTGCACGCCCATCCCGAACTGGGCCGCCAAGAGTTCGCGACCACCGAATTCGTCGCGCGTCATCTGGCCGACGCCGGGCTGAATCCCAAAGTGCTGCCCGGTGGTACCGGATTGACGTGTGATTTCGGGCCGGAGGATGGCCCGCGGATCGCGCTGCGCGCCGACATGGATGCCTTGCCGATGGTCGACCGCACCGGCGCGCCCTATGCCTCGACGGTGCCCAACGTCGCGCATGCCTGCGGGCACGACGCGCACACCGCGATACTGCTGGGCACGGCGATGGCCTTGTCGTCGGTGCCGGAACTGCCGGTCGGGGTGCGGTTGCTGTTCCAGGCGGCCGAGGAACTGATGCCGGGCGGCGCTATCGACGCGATCAACGCGGGCGTCCTGAGCGGGGTCAGCCGGATCTTCGCGCTGCACTGCGACCCCCGTCTGGCTGTGGGGCAGGTGGCCACCAAGCCCGGGCCGATCACCTCGGCGGCCGATTCCATCGAGATCACCCTGCACTCACCGGGTGGGCACACCTCCCGGCCGCACCTGACCGGTGACCTGGTCTACGGGCTGGGCACGCTGATCACCGGGTTGCCCGGCATCCTGTCCCGTCGCATCGACCCACGCCACGACACCGTCATGGTGTGGGGCGCGGTCAATTCCGGTGTGGCCGCCAACGCCATTCCACAGATCGGCACGCTGGCGGGGACGATCCGCACCGCCAGCCGCGACACCTGGCTGACGCTGGAATCCATTGTGGAAGACACGGTTACCGCGCTGTTGGCGCCGCTCAACATCTCCCACAGCCTCAACTACCGGCGCGGCGTGCCGCCGGTGGTCAACGAAGAGGTGTCCACCCGCATCCTGACCCACGCCATCGAGGCCATCGGCCCCGACGTGCTGGCCGACACCCATCAGTCCGGCGGCGGCGAGGACTTCTCCTGGTACCTCGAAGAGGTGCCCGGCGCGATGGGCCGGCTCGGCGTGTGGAGCGGCCAGGGCCCACAGCTCGATCTGCATCAACCCACGTTCGACATCGACGAGCGTGCACTCGGCGTCGGCGTGCGCACGATGGTCAACATCATCGCCGCGTGCGCGTAGCTTTTGCACCGCGAGCGTGCGTGTTTGTTGCCCAACACGCCGCGGTTCGCCGACATTTTGGCGTCACTCGTGGCCCGCGAGCGCCCATAGGCTGTCGCCATGACCGCTGCGCCTGACGACCAACTGGCTTCGGCAACTGCCGCAATGCGGGAGGCTGAATCACTCAAACGCCAGCTCAAGACCGCGCAGCTGTATGCCGAGGAGTCGGCGGCCCGCGCCGAAGCCGCCGGGCGTCGGTTGGAATCGGAGGCTCTCGATGTCCACAAGCTGGAATCGTTCTCGCTGACCAAGATCTGGGCGCACGTCACGGGTTCCCATCAGGACGACATGGTTCGCGAAGCCGCCGAGCGCCAGTCCGCCGAGTACGACTACCTCACGCAACGGGCCCGTGCCGACGCCGACCAGCGTCACGTCGAACATCTGACCAACAGGCTCGAGGCGCTCGGTGACGTCGAGCTCGCCTTGGAGCGGGCCTTGGATGCCAAGGAACGCCGGCTGCAGGACAGCGGTGGCTCAAGCGCAGCACGGCTCCTCGATATCGCTGCCATGCGTGGACAATTGACGGCCGAACTCGATGAGCTCGAGGAGGCGAGCGCCGCCGGGCAACGGGCGTTGAAAGAGCTGCGAACTGCCGCCGGCCAGCTCGACAGTGCCCGGTCCTGGTCGGCCTACGACACGTGGTTTGACGGTGGCATGATCGCCAGCATCGTCAAGGAGAACCGGCTCGACAGCGTGTCGGATTCGCTACGCTCGGCCGACACCGATCTCAAGCGGTTCAGCACCGAGCTCGCCGATATCCACATGGATGGTGTCCGGCTCGTCGAACTAAGCTCATTCACAAGGGTTTTCGATGTCTGGTTCGACAATTTCTTCACCGATTTCGCGGTGCGCGACCGCATCATCGAGGCGCAGGAGAAGGTCGATCAGGCGATCACGGGCGTCAAACGGATTCTCGGGAGCCTCGACGAGCGCACCAAGGACCGCACCATCGAGTTGAGCCGCATCATGGCTGAACGCGCTGAGCTCCTCGCGTAACCCCGTGCACTTGCACCGCGAGCGTGCGTGTTTGCCGCCCGCCACGCCGCGCATCATCAGCGCTACGCGCACGCTCGTCGCGATCGGTTGTGCACAGCGCGCGATTCATCCACAGATCCGCACATTGCACCTACCGAAGCCGTTGCGCACCAATAACGATCATCGGCATGGAGCCTCAACTCGTGCGCTTGTTCGAGGAACAGAACGGTGTGGCCACCAGTGGTCAGATCCTGTCCCACATGACGCGCCACGCATTCGAATCGGCAGTGGATTGTGGTGCGCTGGAAAGGGTCTGGTACGGCATCTACTGCCGCGGTGAGCCCACGGAGCACCTCCTGTTGCACGGGTTGGACCTCGCGTGTGGCCGAAAGGTGCCGCTGTGCCTGGCCAGCGCCGCGGCCGTACACGGATTCGACACCGAAGGCTCGGCTGATCTGCACATCTTGAATCCGCCGGGCTGTCAACTGCGCTCGGCTGACGGGTTGGTAGTGCATCGAAGGGACGATGCGCCGCTGACGTCCGTCGACGGTCGATACGTCACCGCGCCGGCGTGGACCGCGATCGAGGTGGCCCGCGCGCTGCGCCGCCCGCGGGCGCTGGCCACCTTGGATGCCGCGTTGCGAAGTGCAACCTGCACTCGTACCGATCTCTGGCGCGCAGCCCTGGAACAGGCCGGGCGTCGAGGCATCGTCGCTGTCCGCAACCTGATCGCCCTGGCCGATGGGCGCGCCGAGTCGCCGATGGAAAGTGAGGCGAGGCTGGTCATGATCGACGGTGGCTTGCCGGTGCCCGAATTGCAGTACGAGGTCATCGACGGCAACGGCCAGGTGAGGCGGCTCGACTTCGCCTGGCCACAGGACAAAGTGGCGGTCGAGTACGACAGCCTGGACTGGCATGGCAATCCCGACGCGTTGCGTGACGACCGCAGGCGTACCGCGGCGTTGATGGACGTCGGGTGGATCGTCATCTCGATCGTGTTCGACGACGTGCGGCACCGCGACGGGGAAATGGTGGCGAGGATCAATCGGCAGTTGAGTCACGCTCGCGCGGCCTGAGGGTGCGCAAAATGCCGGCGAAATGCGGCGTGTTGGGCGGCAAACACGCACGCTCGCGGTGCAGGGGGACCAGTTAGGGCCCGATGTTGCGGGCGGGGCGGGTGCGCAGATCGTGCACGTACTCGTCCGGCGCCCCGGCGATCTCCGCGGCGTCGGCCATCACCCCGAGGTAGCGGGCCGAGGGCAGGCCGCCTTCCCAGGCGTCGACCACATACAGCCACGCCAGCACCGGGTCGGTGGTGGTGTCCGACGACAGCCGGTCTACCCGGCAGCGGATCTTCTTGTGGAACCCGAGCTCGGAGCCTTCCCAGTGGTCCAGGCTCTGTTCGTCGGCCGGCGTCATGTCGTAGAGCACGACGAACACCTTGGACAGCGGGTCCTCGACGACGGTGGCCAGCGCGCCTTCCCAGCCGATGTCCTCACCGCCGAACGTCAGTCGCCACCCATGGAGCCACCCGGTACCCGCCATCGGCGAGTGCGGAGCCCGCTCGAGCATTTGCTCCGGGTGCATATTCGATCCATACGCGGCGTACAGCGGCACGGTAAGACAGCTTAATCGGCGAAGTTGGTTAGGTTGGTCCCGTGGCTACCCGCATCGTGATCATCGGCGGCGGACCCGCCGGCTATGAGGCGGCACTTGTCGCCGCTGCCCGCGGCCCGGAGGTCGCTCACGTCACCGTCGTCGACTGCGACGGCATCGGCGGTGCGTGTGTGTTGTGGGATTGCGTGCCGTCCAAGACGTTCATCGCGTCCACGGGTGTGCGCACCGAGCTGCGGCGTGCTCCCAACCTGGGTTATTCGCTGGATTTCGAGCAGTCCAAGATCTCGCTGCCGCAGATCAACGAGCGGGTGAAGAACCTGGCCACGGCGCAATCCGACGACATCGCCGAGCGCCTGCGCAGCGAGGGCATCGAGTTGATCGCGGGCCGTGGCGAACTGATCGACGACGTTCCGGGCATGGCCCAGCACCGGGTCAAGGTCACCGGCCCGGACGGCGCGGTCAGCCAGCTGACCGCCGATGTGGTGCTGATCGCCACCGGTGCCAGCCCGCGGGTGCTGCCGAACGCGGCTCCCGACGGGGACCGCATCCTCAACTGGCGCCAGCTCTACGACCTCGACACGCTGCCCGATCACCTCGTGGTGGTGGGTTCGGGTGTCACCGGCGCCGAGTTCGTCAACGCCTACACCGAGCTCGGGGTGACGGTGACGGTGGTGGCCAGCCGCGACCAGATCCTGCCGCACGAGGACTCCGACGCCGCCGCGGTGCTGGAGGAGGTGTTCTCCGAGCGCGGTGTGACGTTGATCAAGAACGCCCGCGCCGAGTCGGTCACCCGCACCGATACCGGGGTCCGCGTCACCATGGCCGACGGCCGCACCGTCGACGGCAGCCATGCCCTGATGACAGTCGGCTCGGTGCCCAACACGAGCGGTCTCGGCCTGGAGCGCGTCGGCATCGAACTCGGGCAGGGCAACTACCTCAAAGTCGACCGGGTGTCGCGCACCTCGGTGCCGGGCATCTACGCGGCGGGGGACTGCACCGGTTTGTTGCCCCTGGCCTCGGTGGCGGCCATGCAGGGACGCATCGCGATGTATCACGCTCTCGGCGAGGCGGTGGCCCCGATTCGGCTGCGAACCGTCGCCGCCGCGGTGTTCACCCGCCCCGAGATCGCCGCGGTCGGCGTTCCGCAGGCCGCGATCGACGACGGATCGGTGCCGGCCCGGACGCTGACGCTCCCGCTGAACACCAACGCCCGGGCCAAGATGTCGAGCCTGCGCCGCGGCTTCGTCAAGATCTTCTGCCGTCCGGCCACCGGTGTGGTGATCGGCGGCGTGGTGGTGGCGCCGATCGCCTCCGAGCTGATCCTGCCGATCGCCCTGGCCGTGCAGAACGGCATCCCGGTGGACGAGCTGGCCCAGACCTTCTCGGTGTACCCGTCGCTGTCCGGTTCGATCACCGAGGCGGCCCGGCAATTGATGAAACACGACGACCTGGACTAGAGAATCCGGCAGATCCCACGTCGTCCACGTAGCCTGGGATCGTGACTGACCCGATCTCAGCACCGGGCGACGGGCAAACCTTCCTCGGACCGCAGCAAAGGGCGCAAGCCTGGCAACGACTCGGCAGCGAACAATTCGACGTGGTGGTGATCGGCGGCGGTGTCGTGGGCGCCGGCGCGGCGTTGGACGCGGCCACCCGGGGATTGAAAGTCGCGCTCGTCGAGGCCCGTGACTTCGCGTCAGGCACGTCGAGTCGTAGCTCCAAGATGTTCCACGGGGGCCTGCGTTACCTCGAGCAGTTGGAGTTCGGGTTGGTTCGTGAGGCCCTGTACGAGCGTGAGCTGAGCTTGACCACGCTGGCACCGCATCTCGTCAAACCGCTGCCGTTCCTGTTCCCGCTGACCAACCGCTGGTGGGAGCGGCCTTATATCGCGGCCGGCATCTTCCTTTACGACCAGCTCGGTGGCGCGAAATCCGTTCCCGCACAAAAACATCTGACCAGGGCCGGTGCGTTGCGGTTGGCTCCTGGGCTCAAGCGCAGCTCGCTGATCGGCGGGATCCGTTACTACGACACCGTCGTCGACGACGCCCGTCACACCATGACCGTGGCGCGCACCGCGGCCCACTACGGCGCGGTGGTGCGCTCGTCGAGCCAGGTGGTGGCGTTGTTGCGCGAAGGCGACCGCGTGGTGGGTGTGACGCTGCGCGATTCCGAGGACGGCGCCCTCACCGAAGTGCGGGGTCATGTCGTGGTCAACGCCACCGGGGTGTGGACCGACGAGATCCAGGCATTGTCCAAGGAGCGCGGCCGGTTCCGGGTGCGCGCCTCCAAGGGCGTTCACATCGTGGTGCCGCGGGACCGGATCGTCAGCGAGGTGGCGATCATCCTGCGTACCGAGAAGTCCGTGCTGTTCGTGATCCCGTGGGGCACGCACTGGATCATCGGCACCACCGACACGGACTGGAATCTGGACCTGGCGCATCCCGCCGCGACCAAGGCCGACATCGATTACATCCTGGGCCACGTCAATACAGTGCTAGCCACTCCGCTGACCCACGACGACATCGACGGTGTGTACGCCGGGTTGCGCCCGCTGCTGGCCGGTGAGAGTGAGGAGACCTCCAAGCTCTCGCGTGAGCACGCCGTCGCGGTGCCCTCGCCGGGGCTCGTGGCGATCGCGGGCGGGAAGTACACCACCTACCGGGTGATGGCGGCCGACGCGATCGACGCTGCGGCCGAGTTCATCCCGGCGCGGGTGGCGCCGTCGATCACCGAGAAGGTCCCGCTGATGGGGGCCGACGGGTACTTCGCCCTGATCAACCAGACCGAGTTCGTCGGCAAGCACTACGGGCTGCATCCGTACCGCGTCCGCCACCTGCTGGATCGCTACGGCTCGCTGATCGGCGAGGTCCTCAAGATGGCCGAGGGCGATCCCGAACTGCTGGCCCCGATCACCGATGCGCCGGTGTATCTCAAGGTCGAGGCCTACTACGCCGCCGCCGCCGAAGGTGCGCTGCACCTCGAGGACATCCTGGCCCGCCGAATGCGGATCGCGATCGAATATCCGCACCGTGGTGTGGATTGTGCCCGCGAGGTCGCCGAAGTGGTTGCGCCCGTGCTGGGGTGGACCGCCGAGGATGTCGACCGCGAGGTCGCCACGTACATCGCCCGGGTGGAGGCCGAGGTGCTGTCGCAGACCCAGCCCGACGACGAGTCGGCCGACGCGCTGCGTCAGGCCGCGCCCGAGGCCCGCGCCGAGATTCTCGAACCCGTGCCGCTGAATTGACGCGGCATTGAGCAAGCGCCCGCCGCTTCCGGTGCGTGACGGTCTCGGCCCGGCGCGGCTGCGGTTGTTGGGCGGCAACGTCTACGACGAGTTGCAGGAGCGGTTCGGTATCGGCGCGAAAGTGCTTGCCGGAGAGGTCGTTCTGCCGGACGGTACGACGGTGGATGCGACGACGACGCTGCCGGCGGGGGCCCACGTGTACTTCTACCGCGACCTGGCCGACGAGGTCGAGGTCCCGTTCGACATCCCGGTGCTGTACCGCGACGACGACATCCTCGTGGTCGACAAGCCGCATTTCCTGGCCACCATGCCCCGCGGTGGCCACGTCGCGCAGACCGCCCTGGTGCGGTTGCGCCGTGAACTGGATCTCCCGGAGTTGAGCCCCGCGCACCGGCTGGACCGCCTGACCGCCGGGGTGCTGCTGTTCACCGCACGTCGTGAGGTCCGTGGCCGCTATCAGCGGCTCTTCGCCGAGGGTGGCACGCGCAAGACATATCTGGCGCGCGCCGAGGGCACGGCCACGGTGGCGTTGCCCACTACGTTGCGCAGCCGGATCATCAAGCACCGCGGGCAATTACAGGCCTTCGAAGAGCCCGGCGAACCGAACACCGAGACCCTCGTCGAGGACCTGGGGAGTGGGCTCTACCGGCTCTCTCCCCGAACCGGGCGGACGCATCAGTTGCGGGTTCACATGGCGTCGATCGGATTGCCCATCATCGGGGACTCCTTGTACCCCAACGTGATCGAGGTTGCGCCCGACGATTTCGGTCACCCGCTGCAACTGTTGGCCCAGCGCCTGGAGTTCACCGACCCGATCACCGGCGAGGACCGGGTATTCGTCAGTTCCCGCGTACTGGGGTGAGCGTTGCATGACCGGATCGCGGTGATGTTCTACTGACGGGGTGAACCGTGAGACTTTTGACCAGCTGTTCGACATGACCGACCGGACGGTGATCGTCACCGGCGGCACCCGTGGCATCGGACTGGCTCTCGCCGAGGGCTTTACCCTGGCCGGCGCGCGAGTGGTGGTCGCCAGTCGCAAGGCCGACGCCTGCGAGCGGGCCGCCGCGCACCTGCGTGAGCTCGGCGGACAAGCGATCGGGGTTCCCACACACAGCGGGAACATCGACGACCTGGGTGCGTTGGTGGAGCGCACCGTCGCCGAATTCGGCGGGATCGACGTGGTGGTCAACAACGCTGCCAACGCGTTGGCGCAGCCGCTGGGCCAGATGACGCCGGAGGCCTGGGCGAAGTCGTACGAGGTGAACCTGCGCGGGCCGGTGTTCCTGGTGCAGCACGCACTGCCGCATCTGAAGGCCAGCGCGAAGGCGGCGGTCTTGAACATGGTGTCGGTCGGGGCATTCAATTTCGCCCCGGCGCTGTCGATCTATGCCTCGGGCAAGGCCGCGCTGATGTCGGTGACCCGCTCCATGGCGGCCGAGTTCGCCCCGTTGGGCATCCGGGTGAACGCCCTGGCGCCGGGACCCGTCGACACCGACATGATGCGCAACAACCCGCAGGAGGCCATCGATCTCATGAAGGGCGGCACCTTGATGAAACGGTTGGCGACCCCGGACGAGATGGTCGGTGCAGCGTTGCTGATGTGCTCGGACGCGGGTAGCTACATGACCGGGCAGGTGATCATCGTCGACGGTGGTGGAACACCTCGGTGACCGCTCCGGTGTACGACGACTTCACCGTTCCGGTCGTGCTCCAGGGTGTGGACAGTACCCGCGTGTGGCGCAGTCGGGCACGCCAGACGTTGACGATGTCGCCGGCCGGGATCACGTTCGAACGTCGCGGCAAGACAGTGCAGTTCGGGTGGCGGGACATCACCGGCATCACCATGCGCAACATGAGCGGGTCGATCCGAATCACCTTCAACGCGTGGGCGATCTGCGCGCCGGGTGCGGAGCCGATCTACCCCCATGAGTTCGAGAAGCGGTGGCCCACCGGGCAGATCGGACGCTGGCTGGCGCACTATCGGCCCGATCTGGTGCTGCCGGCCGACGGAGCGATGTTGCCGTTCGGCATGCCACGTGACGCTGCTTTTCACGTCGCCTCGGCGGCTTCGGATCGCAGGGTGCGTCTTCGTCACCGTCATGCTGGCTTGGCTGCTCGTGATCGGATTCCTGTGGCTCACGCAGGATGGCGGGACGCCGCGCTGGCCCGGGTGAGGCTGCCGCTGCCGACGGACAGGATCTGGCTGCGGTTCTCCACGTGCAGAGCCGTTTCCAGACAACCGGCGTCGAGGTTGGCCCACAGCACCTGCTTGGTCGATTCGAGGCCGAACTTGCCGTAGCCACACAGGGTTTCGGCAATCTCCAGGGCCGCCTCGAGCAGCTTCGCGGTGTCGTCGACGACCCGGGTGACCAGGCCGAGCCGCATTGCCTCGGGCGCGTCGACCGCCCGCGCGGTCAGGATCAGGTCGAATGCCGGGCCGGCGCCGATGATCCTGGGCAGCGTGTAGCTGACGCCGATGTCGCAGCCGCCGATGCCGAGCTTGATGAACTGTGTGCAGAACTTCGCCGCCGGGCCGGCGATGCGGATGTCGCTGGCCGCGGCCAGGGCGAAGCCGCCGCCGTAGGCCGCGCCGTTGACCGCGGCGATGACGGGCTGACGCAACCGGTGCAGTTTGACCGTCAGATTCGCGATGCGTTCCTGCCAGCGCATGCCCGAACGGGGAAACTCGGTGCCACCGCCGGCCTCGGGCGGATTGGGATCGCTCAGGTCCAGGCCCGAGCAGAAGCCGCGTCCGGCGCCGGTGAGCACGACGACGCGGCACTCGTTGTTCGCCGCGATCGCGTCGAGGGTGGCATGCAGGGCCTCGACCAGTTCGTAGGACAACGCGTTGAGTTTGTCGGGCCGATTGAGCGTGATGACGGCGATCTCGGGCCGCGGATAGGCAAGGTCGAGTGGCTGCGCAGGGGACATGTCCGGACCCTAGCCGGTGCTGTGCCACCCGTTGACGCCGACGGCGATCATCCGTAGTTGTTTGACCGCGGTGCGGTGAATGGCCTCGACGGATTGAGCATCCCCTGCGTCTTCGAGACTCTCGGCTATCGAGATCATCGCGTTGACGAACAAGTTGGCCAGGATGTTGAGGTCCTCGCTGCTCCAGTCCTTGAGGGCGGGGAAGCGGGCCAGGTCGATCGCGAGTTCGGAGGTGATCAGCCGGATCTCGGTGCGGATCGCGTAGCGCAGCACCGATACCCCGCTGGAGCGTTCGCGGGCGATGAACCGCCAGTGTTCGCGCCGGTCGTTGACACTACCGATCAGGATCTCGGCCGAGGATTCGATGACGTGGTGGGGGTCGAGCTTGCCGGCGCGGGCGCCGCGCAGCATGTCGCGCAGGGAGCGGAACGACTCATCGATGAGTACCAGACCGAGCGCATCCATCGAGTCGAAGTGCCGGTAGAACGCGGCGGGCACGATGCCTGCCTCCCGGGTGACCTCCCGCAGGGACAACGCACTGAAGCTGCGGTCTTCCAGCAGGGTCAGCGCGGCGGTGATGATCGCGCGCCGGGTGGCCTCTTTGCGTTCTTCCCTGGACAGCGTCTCTCGCGACCGCGACGCAGAATCTGGCCGACGCGTTCGTGACGTGGATGTTCGTGAATTGGGCGTACGTCTGTTCACTGATGTGAACCCTACCACTCGCTGGGTTTTTATCGTTGACAGAGTCGCCTGTGCACGCGCACTGTGTACACATGTTCACTCAATCAATCGCAAAGCGGGTGCTAGCTGCACCGCGCGTGAGTGCGCTCGCAAACCTGCTGACCGGCCCGCACGGAGTTGATCGCTACACCGAGCTGGTCGAGCCGACCTGGACGCTGGGCGACGCCCGCGCCAAGGTGATCGCAGTGCGGCGGCAGACGCCGCGCAGCGTCACGCTGACCCTCGAACCCAACACGGCTTTCGCCGGTTTTCGGGCAGGGCAGCACATCAACCTCTCCGTCGAGATCAACGGCCGGCGCCGTACCCGGTGCTACTCGCCAGCCAGCGCTGAAGGCGCACGCCACCTCGAATTGACCATCGGACGCCACGACGGCGGGCTGGTCTCGAACTACCTGTGCGACCACGCCTACCCGGGCATGGTGCTGGGGTTGGACTCGGTGGGCGGAGACTTCGTCCTGCCCGAGGCGCTGCCGCAGCGCATCCTGTTCGTCTCCGGCGGCAGCGGCATCACCCCGGTGCTGTCCATGCTGCGCACATTGCGTGCACAGGCGTTCACCGGGGAAATCGCGTTCGTCCACTACGCACGTGGTGCTGACGAGGTGTGTTACCGGTCCGAGCTGGCGGCCATGCGTTCGACCGGGGTGCGGGTCCTGCACGGGTACACCCGCGGCGGGGCCGCCGGGGATCTGGCCGGGTACTTCGGTCCCGCGCACCTGGCGGAGGCGTTCGGAGGCGCTGAGCCCGATGCGGTGTTCGTCTGTGGCCCGCCGGCGTTGGTCGACGCGGTGCGTGAGGTTTGTCCCGACGCGCATTCGGAGAGCTTCGTTCCACCGGTGTTCGCAGTGCCGGCTGGATCGACCGGGGGCACCGTCCGGTTCGCCAACAGCGACGTGGAGGTGACCGACGACGGTCAACCGCTGTTGGTGCAGGCCGAGGCTGCCGGCCTCACCCCGGAGAGCGGTTGCCGCATGGGCATCTGCCACACCTGCACCCGTTTCAAGACCCGCGGCGCGGTCCGCAACCTGATCACCGGCGCGATCTCCACCGCCGACTGCGAAGACATCGAAATTTGCGTCACCGCACCCGTCGGCGACGTCGTCATCGACCTTTGAGACCTGTTGACCCTGAAAGGCGCAGACATGACTCACTACACCTTGACCCCCGAGCAGTTCGAAACCTTCGGCGCCGAACTCGACGCCATCCGTGAGAAGGCGATCGCCGACCTCGGCGAACGCGACGCCACCTACATCCGCGACATCATCAAGATGCAGCGCAAGCTCGAAATCGGTGGCCGCGCACTGCTGTTCCTGCCGCCCGCCTGGCCCGTCGGCACCGTGATGCTCGGACTGTCGAAGATCCTGGACAACATGGAGATCGGTCACAACGTCATGCACGGCCAGTACGACTGGATGGGCGATCCGGCGTTGCGGGGCCAGAACTTCGAATGGGATTCGGCCTGCCCGTCCAATCAGTGGCGGCACTCGCACAACTACATGCACCACACCTACACCAACATCGTCGACATGGACCGCGACATCGGTTACGGCATCCTGCGGATGAGCGAGGACCAGAAGTGGAGCCCGTACTACCTGGGCAATCCGCTGTACGCATTCCTGTTGATGGTGTTCTTCCAGTACGGTGTCGCGCTGCACGAGCTCGAGACCGAGCGCATCCGCACCGGCGAGATCAAGCTGCGCGACAAGAAGGACATGCTGCGCGAGATGTGGGCCAAGGTGCGCAAGCAGACCGTCAAGGACTACGTGGCCTTCCCGCTGCTGGCCGGACCGTTCGCGCCATTCGTGTTCGCGGGCAACATGACTGCCAATCTGATGCGCAACGTGTGGTCCTACACCATCATCTTCTGCGGGCATTTCCCCGAGGGCACCCACGAGTTCACCATCGAGGAAACCCAGGACGAGACGCGCGGACAGTGGTACTACCGCCAGCTGCTGGGTTCGGCGAACCTGTCCGGCGGCAAGTGGTTCCACATCTTCAGCGGCAACCTGTCGTTCCAGATCGAACACCACCTGTTCCCGGACATCCCGGCGCACCGCTATGCCGAGATCTCCGGTGAGGTCAAGGAGATCTGCCAGCGCTACGGCCTGCCGTACAACACCGGCCCGATCCACACGCAGTTCGCCTCGGTGGTGCGTAAGATCGTGCGGCTCGCGTTCCCGTGGGGGAGCAAGCCCAAGGATCCCGGGCCTGCCGCCAAAGCGCCTGCGCCGGAACCGGCCTCGCAGCCGATCTGCGAGCCGGAACTCGTCAACTGCTGACGGGCAGGCTGCACTGCAGCAGCACCGTGTCCAGCCATCGTCCGTGCTTGTAGCCCACCGCCCGCAGGCGGCCCGCCTCGGCGAAGCCGTGCTTGCGATGTAGGGCAAGGGATGCCGCCGCCTCGTCGGTGTCGACCACCACGGCGATGACCTCACGGATGCCTGCTGCAGCGCAGCCGTCCAGAAGTCCTTCCAGCAGTAGTGTTCCGGTGCCGCGGCCAGCGCACTGCGGGGTCAGGTAGATGGAGTTCTCCACGGTATGGCGGTAGGCCGGCCGTAACTTCCATGGCGCGCAGTACGCGTAGCCGACGATCTCGCCATCGAGTACCGCGGTGAGGAACGGTAATTCACGTTCCCGAGCCGTCGCCAGCCGACGCTCCCACTCCTGGCGATGCGGCGGGATCAACTCGAAGGTGGCCACCCCGGTCTCGACATGATGGGCGTAGATGGCACTGATCGCGTCCAGGTCGTCCGGTGACGTGGGGCGGACGACGACGTCGGTCATGATGTCACCCTAAGCTGGCGCTCAGTCGAGCGGACGGGTTCCGATGGCCTACGTCAAGGCGGCTGAGCGTCATGAGCAGATCGTGACGGCCGAGGGCCTCTGTGCGTGCTCGTCGGCGGACCCGCGGCCCGCGAACTCGACGCCCTCAGCGGTGCCGACCGGCAGAGAGCTGTGCTGGAACCGTTGATCGGGCAGATCGGTCCGGCGGTAGTGGGAGGAGACCGTCGAGACATCCGGGCTACATCGAAGGCGCCATCGAATCCGGCTTCCGCGGGGCGCAGGTGGTCGAGCAGGCGTTGCCGCCCACTCGCGCCCGCAACTAGCGGTCGGTGGAGGCCAACTGGAAACTGGAAGTACCCTCGCGTCATGCCCTCAGTTCTTGTCACCGGAGCCTCCCGCGGAATCGGCAAGGCCATAGTCGAGCGCCTGGCCGCCACCGGTTGGGACGTCATCGCGGGAGTCAGATCGCACTCCGACGGCGCCGCGGTGACGGAACTCAACCCGCAACGCATCTCCACGGTGATTCTCGACGTCACCGATGCGGACCATCTCGCCGCATTGCCGGCTGCACTCCCGCAGCGCCTCGACGCGGTGGTGAACAACGCGGGCATCGTGGTGGCCGGTCCGATCGAGACGCTCAGCCCCGAGGACTGGCGTAAACAATTGGATGTCAACGTGATTGGCCAGTTTGAGGTGACCCGGGCAGTGCTGCCGAAATTGCGGGACTCCCGGGGTCGTGCGATCTTCATCTCCAGCGTGAACGGGCAACTGTCGTCGCCGCTACTCGGGGCCTATGCGGCGTCCAAATTTGCCTTGGAAGCGGCAGCCGACGCGCTCAGGATGGAGGTGCGACCGTGGGGCGTGCGGGTGGCTGTGGTGGAACCGGCGCAAACCGACACCGACATGTGGCGCACCGCCGACGACATGGTGGAGGAGGTGGAAACCTCGATGTCGGCGGAGCACCGCGCCCTGTACGACAAGCACATTGCCGGGATGAAGAAGTTCATCCCGCTGTCGAAGAAGATGGCGGTGCCGACTTCCAACGTGGTCGCGGTGGTCGAGGAGGCGCTGACCGCGCGCCGGCCTCGAGCTCGGTACGTGGTCGGTCTCGGAACCAGGATTCAGACGTCGGTCATCACAAATATCCCTGCAGCAGTGCGTGATCGCATAATCGCGCGGGTTGCCGGCGTACCGCGAAAGCCGTAGCGGGATGGGCTAGAGGGTCAGGTCTGGCATACCGGGCACCAGTACGTCACCCGGTCACCGCCGGCGTCGGTCTGGATCAGAGTCCCGCACCGGCGGCAGGGCTCACCGGCGCGGCCGTACACCCACAGCTGTCGTCCATTCCGCGTGTCCCCGGTGGTGGTGCGGTTCCACCGGGACCGGTTGAGCCACAGCATGTCGCGGGCGCGCTGCACGACGCGTAGCGGGTCGGTCAGCGAGCTGACGGGTGACGTCGGCAGTCGGCCGAACACGAAACAGAGTTCGTTGCAGTAGACATTGCCGACACCGGCCATCACTCGCTGATCGAGCAGGGCCGGCGCCAGCGGGCGATCCGGATCGGTGGTCAGATTGGCCGCGGCGGTGCGGGGCTCCCAGTCGGGGCCGAGCAGGTCCGGTCCGAGGTGCTCGACCGCCGCCATGTCCGTGTCACGGTCCAGTACCTCCAACAAGCCGAGGTCGATCCCGGTGGCTCGGCTGTCCGGAGTCTCCAGCAGGGCGCGGATGCGATGAAAAGCGACTTTGGACCACCCGATGCGCCAACTGCCCTCCATCTTGAGATGCGAGTGGATACTGGCCGGGCCCACCCGGATGAACAGGTGCTTGCCGCGGCTGAGCACCTCGTCAACCGTTCGCCCGGTCAGATCGACCGTGGCATAGCGGGGGACCCTGATATCGCAGCGGGTCAGCGTCTTGCCCACCAGCGCGTCGCGCAGCGCCGTGGCGGTATGGAAGACGGTGTCACCTTCAGGCATGGCATCTCGAACTTACCGAAGCCGCAGGCCGCGCGGGGTACGGGAAAACCCGGCCCCGGTCAGCGCCTCCTGCACCGCGGCACGGTCATCGTCGACGCCGGGATCGAGCACCGCGACCCCATTGATCCGCTCGACCAGTAGTGACGGCATGCGGCCCGAACTCACGAGTTCGGCCAAGGCGGCTGCGGCGGCCCGCTGAGTATCGGCATCGGAGGCGAAACTGAGCAGGGTCCGGCCGCCGCGCTCCAGGAACCACACCAATTGCCCGTCGACCAGCGCGACCAGGGCTCCGGCTTTGCGGCCGGGCCGGTGGGTGTCATCGCCGCCGCGGTCCGGCCAGGCCAGCGCCGCTCCGTACGGGTTGGCCGGGTCGGTCGCGGCGAGAACCACTGCGTGGTACTCGGGCCGCTGGGGGTCGACCCCGTCGAGGTAGGAACGCAACCGGTCGACCGTCGAGGCGGACGCGAACTGTGCGCCGCCCAGAGATTCGACGAAATAGCCCCGCTGGCAACGGCCGGCATCCTCGAACGCGGTCAGCACCTTGTACAGGGTGGCGAACCCGCCGGGCACCCCCTCGGCTGCCGCCGCTCCCTTTGTCAGCACCCCGTGCCGGTTGAGCAGCAACTCTGCCTGGAAGTGGGCCCGCACCGTCGAATCCGGCTCTGCGCCAGGCAATGACGACCACCGGCCGGACACCATCGGATCGGCTGCGCGGCTGTGGGGGCGCGCGACGCTGTAACGGCTGAGCCGCGGCGGCCGCTGGCGTTGCCGGTGCGCCGGTGTCCCGGACCTTCGCGGACCTGACAGCAGTGCCCGTACGGGGGCGAAAGTGTCGCCGGTGACCCATCCGGCCCAGATCAGCTCCCACAGAGCGGTTTTCAGCTCCGATTCGGCAGCCTGGTCGGTGAGTTGACGGAAGAAGTACGCCCCGCCGTGCCCCAGCGTCTCCATGATGGCCCGGTGGATATCGGTGAACTCGATCTCGGCGGGCACGGGCAGCGTCAGCGGTGCGGTGTCCGCCAGATGGAATGCCACCCAGCCGTCACTGCCACCGATCTGGCCGGCGCCCGACCACATCACCTCACCGGAGGCCAGCAGCTCGTCCAGCATGGCGGGTTGGTAATCCCGGACCCGTTGGCCGAAGACGAGGGACTCCACCGCCGACGCGGGAATCGGAACACCGGCCAACTGCTCGACCACCGCGGCCAGCCCGTCGATACCCGAGCTGTGGGTGGACCCGACGTGCTGCCAGGACGGCAGGAAGCGACCGTAGGCCGCGGTGCTGACCGGTTCGACCTGAGCGCGTAGCGCGGCCAGGGAACGACGGCGCAGGATGCGCAGGACTTCGGCGTCGCACCATTGATCGCCGGCGAGATCGTCGGTGAACTCGCCGCGCACCAGCCGGCCATCGACGGCCATGCGGCCCAGCACATCTGCGGTGACCCGCAGGCCGAGCCCGAAGCGGGCGGCGACCTCGGTGGTCGTGAATGGTCCGTGGGTGCGGGCATAGCGGCCGATCAGATCGCCGAGCGGATCGTCGACGGATTCGGTGAACGCCGCTGGCACGCCGACCGGGACCGGTGCGCCCACCCCGTCACGCAGCAGGCCGATGTCCTCCACCGCCGCCCACCACGTCCGCCCGGCATACGTCACCGGCAGGGCGCGCTTGGCGGCCTGCAGCCCATCGAGCCAGCCGCCGATCGTCTCGGTGGTGGCGCGCGCGGCGATCTCGGCCTCGGTGAGCGGGCCCAGCATCCGCAGGAGGTCGGCCACCGCCTCGGCGTCGCGTGCAGCGCGGTCCTCGGTCAGGTGCTGAAGCTGAGCCGACGTGGAGGTGACCACTGCCGGATCCAGCAGTTCGCGCAGCTCGACCCGGCCCAGCAGTTCGGACAGCAGGACGGTGTCCAGCGCCAGCGCCGCGGCCCGCCGCTCGGCCAGCGGGCTGTCGCCCTCGTACATGAACGCGCCGACATAGCCGAACAGCAGCGAGGCCGCGAAGGGTGATGGCGTGGCGGTTTCCACCTCGACCACCCGCAGCCGGCGTTGTGCCACCCGGCGCATCAGCTCGGTCAAGGCCGGGACGTCATAGACGTCCTGCAGGCATTCGCGCACCGTTTCCAGCACGATCGGGAAGTCCGGGTACTTGCGGGCGATGTCGAGCAGTTGCGCGGCGCGCTGCCGTTGATGCCATAGCGGGGAACGCTTGCCCGGGTGTCGGCGCGGCAGCAGCAGGGCACGGGCGGCGCATTCACGGAACCGGGACGCGAACAACGCCGACCCGCCGACTTCGGCGGTGACGATGGGTTCGACCTCGTCGGCGTCGAACACGAACAAGTCTGCCCCCGGCGGGTTTTCGCCACTGTCGGGCAGCCGCACGATGATGCCGTCGTCGGAGGCGGTGGGCTTCTCGTCGATGCCGTACCGCTCTCGCAACCGCCTGCCCACCGCCAGCGCCAGCGGCCCGTGGACCCGCAGCCCGTACGGGGAATGCAGGATGACGCGCCAGTCGCCCAGCTCGTCACGGAAGCGTTCCACCACGAAGGTGCTGTCGCTGGGGACCACGCCGGTGGACTCCCGCTGATCGTGCAACAGCTGGTACAGATTGTCGGTGGCGAAACCAGCGAAACCCATTGTCTGGCAACGCTTGTCGAAATCAGCGCGCCCGAGGGTGGCGAGTTCACCCGTGAACGCTCCCACCGCGGCGCCCAGCTCGGCGGGTCGGCCCACACTGTCACCGCGCCAGAACGGCAACCGCGCGGGCTGTCCCGGAGCCGGGATGACCAGCACCCGGTCGTGGGTGATCTCGGTGATCCGCCAACTGGTGGCGCCCAGCGAGATGACATCGCCGGGGCGGGACTCGTAAACCATCTCCTCGTCGAGTTCGCCGACCCGGGAAGGTTTTTCGGAATCGGTGGCCAGGTAGACGGTGAACAGGCCGCGGTCGGGGATGGCTCCGCCGGACGTGACAGCCAGGCGCTGGGCGCCCGGGCGGCCCGTCAGCGTTCCATGGTCGCGGTCATAGACAAGCCGCGGCCGCAACTCGGCGAATTCGGTGGACGGATACTTCCCGGACAACAGGTCGAGGGTGGCCTCGAAGGCGCTGCGCGGCAATGTGGCGAACGGTGCGCTGCGCCGTACCGCGTCGAACCAGGCGTCGGCATCCACGGGCTCGAGGGCAGCCGCGGCCACCGTGTGCTGGGCCAGCACGTCGAGCGGGTTGGCCGGGACGTGCATGGTTTCGATGTCACCGGAGCGCATGCGCTGCACCGTCACCGCACAGCCGATCAGGTCCGTGCGGTGCTTGGGGAACAGCACGCCCTGCGATATCTCTCCGACCTGGTGGCCGGCGCGCCCGATGCGCTGCAGCCCACTGGCCACCGACGGCGGAGACTCGACCTGGATCACCAGATCGACCGCACCCATGTCGATGCCCAGCTCCAGGCTGGATGTGGCGACCACCGCACGCAGCCGCCCGCTCTTGAGGTCATCCTCGACCTGGGCGCGTTGCTCCTTGCTGACCGAACCGTGGTGGGCCCGGGCCAGCAGCGTCGGCGCGCCGTTGGCCTGCCCGCTGGCCATCAGCTGGGCCGGGGCGCCGCCGCCGACCTGGGGATTGTGCGTGGACGGCAACTCGATGCCGGACCGTTCGGCATGAATCTCGTTGATACGCGAGGTCAGCCGCTCGGCCAGCCGGCGGGAGTTGGCGAACACGATCGAGGACTGGTGCGCCTCGATGAGGTCGACGATCCGTTCCTCGACGTCGGGCCAGATGCTGTTGTTGTCGAGGTTGGCCATGTCGGGAACGGGAACCTGGACGGACAGATCGAAGGTCTTGGCGGCGGGCGGGGCCACGATGGTGGTGGGGGCTTGTCCGGACAGGAACCGGGCCACCTCCTCGGGTGGACGGACCGTCGCGGACAATCCGATGCGCTGGGCCGGCTTGTCGAGGAGCTGATCGAGCCGCTCGAGTGAGAGCGCCAGGTGCGCCCCGCGTTTCGTGGCGGCGACGGCATGGACCTCGTCGACGATCACGGTCCGCACCGAAGCCAGCGTCTCGCGGGCTGCCGAGGTCAGCATCAGGAACAGTGACTCGGGGGTGGTGATCAGGATGTCGGGCGGCTTGCTCAGCATCGCGCGGCGCTGGCTGGGCGTGGTGTCCCCGGACCGGACCCCGACGCTGATCGACGGGGCAGCCACCCCGTGGCGTTCGGCGACCCGGGTGATCCCGGTCAACGGGGTGCGCAGGTTGCGCTCGACGTCGACGGCCAATGCCTTCAGCGGTGACACGTAGAGCACCGTGGTGCCCGACCTCTGCTCGGCATCGGATCGGGCCAGTTCGTCGATGGCCCACAAGAACGCGGCGAGGGTCTTGCCCGAACCGGTGGGAGCGATCACCAGGGTGTTGTGCCCCTCGGCGATCGCGGACCAGGCCTGCGCCTGGGCCGCCGTCGGCGCAGGGAAGGCAGCCGTGAACCACTCCCGGGTCAGTGCACTGAACCGGGCCAGCGGATCGGCCGGCGTGGTGGTCATCTAGCCATACTGCCGCGCAGCACCGACAAGCTGGCCTCAGCGGTGTTCCGGGGCCGCAGCGCAGACCAGGTCGGTGGGCAGACCAGGCACCCGGCCGATGGCGTCGAGCAGCGCGTGTGCGCAACTGTCGGCGACGAAACCGGCGTCGATCGACGGATCTTTGAGCCGTTGCCGGCACATCTCGAAGGTCAGGGCCAGCCAGCCGTACACGGTGGCCCGTAGGTCGCGTTCGACCTTGGCGTCGAGTGGCTCGGAGACCGCCTCGGCGATCCGCCCCATGATCCGGCCGGCCTGGCGGTCGTTGTCGATGTCGTCGACCCCGCGCAGCACCGGATCGGTGCGGCCCAGACCCATGTACGCCGCCCACGCGCCGTGTGGGTGTTCCTCGTCGTAGCGCAGGTAGGCCATCACGCCGGCGCGCAGCTGGCCGAACAGGCTCTGACCAGGCTCGGGCGGGGTGCTGGTGGCTTCGAACAAGCGCTCGCCCTCGGCCTGCACCACCGCGGCGAAGAAGGCACGCTTGTCGGGGAAGTAGTGGTACATCAGGGCCCGCGACACTCCCGCGCGTTCGGCGATCTCGTCGATACGGACCTCGTCGTACGGCCGCTGGCCAAATACCTCGGCACCCAGCGCCAGCAACTCGTTGCGTCTGTCGGCGGGGGACAGCCGGCGTCTCGACTCGGCACCCACACCTGCAGCTTAACTTCACCGCCGCTCAGGCTCGGCCAAGCGTGGCGCGCGAATCCTTACTTGACACATGTACAACAAGGGCGGAATCCTGGAGTCATGACCGTCGCGGCCGCACGGACCTCACCCCACGGTGGCACCAAGTATCCGAAACTGCCCCACCCGCCGCGGCGAGTGCCGCTGCTGGGGGACGTTCTCGCGTTGCAACCCGACTCCTCGATGCAGAACGCGATGGGCATGGCCGAACTCGGGCCCATCTGCGAATTCCGGTTCCTGGGCGCCCGCTATGTGGTCGCCGCCGGTGCCGACGCGGTCACCGACCTCAACGACGAGACCCGGTTCTGCAAGCATGTCGGCCCCGACATCGAGGCATTGCGGATCGTAGGGGGCGACGGACTGTTCACCGCCTACAACGACGAACCGAACTGGCACAAGGCCCATCAGCTGCTCACGCCGGCATTCAGCCAGGCCGCGATGCGCCGCTATCACGGGGTGATGTTCGACGTCGCCGACGAGCTGACCGACCGCTGGGATCGACAGGCCGACGCCGTAGACACCGTCGACGTCTCGGCCGACACCACGCGGGTGACGTTGGAGACCATCGGACGGTGCGCGGCCGGATACTCGTTCAGGTGCTTCCAGGACGACGTGCTGCACCCGTTCGTCGCGCACATGGTGTCCGCGCTGCTGGGCGCCGACCGGCTCGGGGTGCTCCGCGAAACATTCCTGCCCGCTTTCACCTACCGGCGCTACGAGCGCCGGGTCCGCAGCGACGCGAAGTACCTCCACGACCTGGCCGACGACATCGTCGCCGCGCGGCGCACGCAGCCGTCAGGCGATCATGACGACCTCCTGCAAATCATGCTGGAGTCCGACCTCGACGCCGCCAACATCCGCTATCAGCTGATCAACTTTCTGATCGCCGGGCACGAAACCACCTCCGGTGCACTTTCATTCGCGCTGTACTTCCTGTCGCAGCATCCCGAGGTGTTCGCCCGCGCCCGCGACGAGATCGACGAGGTGTGGGGGGACGAACCGCGGCCGGGGTTCGAGAAGATCGCCAAACTGCGTTATGTCCGCCGTGTTCTGGACGAATCGCTGCGGCTGCAGCCAACGGTTCCGGCGTACTACCGGGCCGCCCGTGAGGACACCGTGCTCGCCGGGATCCACCCGATGCGCAAGGGAGACTGGGCACTGGCGCTCACCTCGACGCTGCATCGTGACCCGCGGTGGGGTCCCGACCCGGAGGCCTTCGACCCGGACCGCTTCGCCCCCGAACAGGTGCGGGCCCGGCCGGGCGGCCTGTACAAGCCGTTCGGTACCGGCGAAAGATCATGCATTGGAAGACAGTTCGCGTTGCACGAGGCGGTGCTGATGCTGGCGGTGCTGATCCGGCGCTACGACCTGACCGCCGACCCGGACTACACGCTTCAGGTGCAGGAGCGCCTTACCATGATGCCGTCCGGTTTCCGGTTGGCGCTGCGACGACGCTAGCGCTCCCGTACCAGGTATGAAATGCCCCGAATCGGGGTACCGTTCTCGTGGACACACCCGCAACGTCGGCAGGTCCGCGTATGGAATGGTTCATCGCAGACGAATATTGGTTGGCCAGACAGGTATTGCAGCGGGGGACCGCGGCGATCTACCTGATCGCGTTCATCGTGGCGGCCCGGCAGTTCCGCGGCCTCCTCGGCGAGCGGGGGCTGCTTCCGATACCTCGATTCCTGGCCGTCAACTCATTCCGGCGCGCGCCGAGCCTGTTCCACTTCCACTACTCGGACCGCTTCTTCGCCGCGGTCTGCATCGCCGGCGCGGTGCTGTCCGCGGCCCTTGTGGTCGGCTTCGGGGATCTGGTGCCGTTGTGGGCCGCCATGCTGACCTGGCTGGTGGTGTGGGTGCTGTACCTGTCGATCGTCAACGTCGGCCAGACGTGGTACTCGTTCGGGTGGGAATCACTGCTGCTGGAGGCCGGGTTCCTGGTGATGTTCCTGGGCAACGACGACGTCGGGCCTCCGCTTCTGGTGCTGTGGCTGGCCCGCTGGCTGGTGTTCCGCGTCGAGTTCGGTGCCGGTCTGATCAAACTGCGGGGTGACCCGTGCTGGCGCAACCTGACTTGCCTGTACTACCACCACGAGACGCAACCCATGCCCGGCCCGCTGAGCTGGTTCTTCCACCACCTGCCCAAGCCGTTGCACCGAATCGAGGTGGCCGGCAATCACTTCGCCCAACTCGTCGTGCCGTTCGCCCTCTTCGCGCCGCAGCCGGTGGCGAGTTGGGCGGCGGTGATCGTGATCGTCACCCAGCTGTGGCTGGTGGCATCGGGCAACTTCGCCTGGCTCAACTGGATCACCATCGTGCTGGCGTTCAGTGCGCTGTCGGACTCCACCGCAGCGGTCCTGTTCCCGGTGGCCGAACACCAATTCGGCCAGCCGCCACTATGGTTCGTCGTCATGGTGATCGGGTTCGCGGTGGCGGTGGCCGCGATGAGCTACTGGCCCGCACGCAACCTGTTCTCCAAACGGCAGCGGATGAACGCCTCCTACAACAGCTACCACCTGGTGAATTCCTACGGCGCGTTCGGCACCGTCGGCCGCACCCGCGACGAGGTGGTGTTGGAGGGTACCTCGGACCCGCAGTTGAGCGATCACACCGTGTGGAAGGAATACGAATTCAAAGGCAAGCCAGGCGATGTGCATCGGTGGCCGCGCCAGTTCGCGCCGTATCACCTGCGGCTGGACTGGTTGATGTGGTTCGCGGCGATCTCGCCGGCCTATGCCCACGGTTGGTTGCGCATGCTGCTGACCCGGCTTCTGGAGAACGACCGCGCCACGTTGAAACTGCTGCGGCGCAACCCGTTCCCCGACGATCCGCCCCGGTACGTGCGCGCCCGGCTGTACCGTTACGAGTTCAGCACCTGGGATGAGCTGCGCCACGACCACGTGTGGTGGCACCGCATCTCACTGGGTGTCTACGTCCCGCCGCAATCGCTGCCCGCGGCCGGGCGGTCATCTGCCGGCGCGCAGTGACCGTTGGTAACGGCGCATCCCCGCGATCCACCGGTCGTAGTCAGAGCCCTTGTGGCGGTACATGTCGAGCACCTGCGCATGTGGTAGCACGAGGAACCGGTCCGACCGCACGGCGTCCACCGTGGCCGCCGCGACATCCTCGGCACTGATCACGTCGCCGGACTGCACGATGGACGCCGCACCGGCCGCTGAATCCGGATCCGCCGAGGCGCGCACCGCGTCGAGCAGTGGGGTGTCAACCCCCAACGGGCAGACGCAGCTGACCCCGACGCCGTCGTCGCCGTAGGTGATGGCCAGCCATTCGGCGAATCCGACCGCGGCGTGTTTGGTGACGGCGTATCCGGCTGCCCCGATCTGGGACAGCAGACCGGCCGCCGACGCGACCGAGACGAAGTAGCCGCCACCGCGCGACAACCATTGCGGGACAATTACTTGTGCCGCCCGGACATGGGAGCGCAGATTGACGTCCAGGATGTGATCCCAGTCCTCGTCGGTGCCGAGGCCCGGCGCACCGATGATGCCGGCATTGGCGACATAGATGTCGACCGGACCGAACTCGGTGGTGGTCAGCGCCTCGATGTCAGCCGTGACACCGGCGTCTGCCCGGACCGCGAGCGCCTGGCCGCCACCCGAACGGATCTGCGCGGCAGTCTGTTCGGCCGATTCCGCGTCGAGGTCGGCGGCCACCACCCGGGCGCCGGCCACGGCGAACGCTTCCGCCAGTGCGCGGCCGATTCCTGATCCCGCGCCGGTGATGACCGCAACCGTCTGTTCGATGTCCATGGCCCTTGCCTACCGAAAACCACCCGCGGGTGTCGGGGGACACGCGCGGAGGTGGGCCGCCGCTTTCGTAACCCGCCCGTGTCCGGAGTTCATCGCGAGGAAACAAAACGTCCCTAAGTTATGGATCCAAGCTTGGATCCGAACGTGACCTGCTTCCCACCAGAGGAGAACACATGATCGCGCCGACGGCACCCGGGATTCACATAGGTGGACTGACAAAGCAGTTCAAGGTGGGCCGATCCGTCGTCACGGCACTCGACGGAGTCGACATCCAGTCGGAGGCGGGTGAGTTCGTGACGCTCCTGGGACCCTCTGGATGCGGAAAGAGCACCGTGTTGCGGATCCTCGCGGGACTTGAGGCGCAGAACGCGGGCATTGCCCTGGTCCACGGCGAGACCCCGCAGGACATGCGGCGACATCATCATCTGGGCATCGCCTTCCAGGATTCGGCCCTACTGCCGTGGCGGTCCGTCCGGTCCAACATCCGACTGCCGCTCGAGGTGTCCAAACAGTCCGTATCCGACGAGTTCGTCCAGGAACTCATCGATCTGGTCGGGCTGACCGGCTTCGAGGACGCGCGGCCCGCCCAGCTGTCGGGCGGCATGCGTCAGCGGGTCTCGATCGCGCGGGCTCTCGTCGTCAAGCCTCGGGTACTGCTGCTCGACGAACCGTTCGGCGCACTCGACGACATGACCCGCCAGACGCTCAACGTGGAGCTGCTCCGGATCTGGACCGAACGACCGGCAACAACTCTGATGGTCACCCACGGTATCGCCGAGGCCGTGTTCCTGTCCGACACCGTCGTGGTCATGAGCTCCCGGCCCGGCCGGGTGGTCAAGTCGGTCCAGATCGACCTGCCCAGGCCCCGGCTGCCGGAGATGATGCGCACCAGCGCGTTTCACGAGTACGTCGACCTGCTGTCTTCCATCCTGTTCGGCTCGCGTGCTGACGAGACCGAGGTACGAGTGCCGGTGGGCCGATGAACCACAACCGCTATTCCGGCCTGGCCGGCTCGCTCATCGTGCTGGTCGCATGGCAGATCGTCGGCATGACCGGCATTCTCGGTCCCGCCATCGCGGCGCCGACAGAGATCCTGACCGGGGTGATGTCCGACGGCGCTGCCTTTTACGGAATCCACATACCCGTCACGCTGGCGTCCGCGTCCGTGGGGTACTTCTGGGGCAACCTCGCCGCGATCGGCTGCGCTGCCCTCGTGACTACCGTGCCGGCCTTGGAGAAGCTGGTGCTGCAGGCCGGGATCGCCTCGGCGTGCATCCCTCTCATCGCGATCGCTCCCATCCTGGCCGCCTGTTTCGACGGCATGATCACCTCGGCCATCATGGCGGCCGTCTCAGTGTTCTTCACCACGCTCGTGGGAACGATCAACGGTCTGCGCCATGCGGATCCGCTCAGCAAGGACCTGGTGCGGGCGTACGGCGGCGGTAAGTACCTGGTACTGCGCAAGGTTGAACTGCTTTCCGCCTTGCCCAGTATCCTGACTGCGCTGAAAGTCGCTGTCCCAGCAGCGATTCTGGGAGCGATCATCGGTGAGTTCATGGGTCAGGAACGCGGCCTCGGGGCTGCCCTCGTGGTCGCGCAATCCTCCAGCGATGTCGTCCGGACGTGGGGCATCACGCTGGTGTCGAGCCTCATCGCGGGCCTCGCCTTCGTCCTGGTCAACACGGTCGAGAAGCTCGCCACGCCGTGGGCTGCCGGGGTGGCAGGAGGAAGAGCATGACGACTCTGCAAACGCCGATCGTCCGCAGCGCCGCACGTACGCTGCTCACGTCGGGCGGCGCGGTGCTCGCAATCCTCGCGGTGTGGACGCTGTTCATCGCTCTGGCCGATGTGAGCTCATATGTGGCCAAGTCGCCGGTCGACGTCTGGAACTATCTGTTCGCAGACGGCGACGCCGCGGCTCACCGGGCAGGTATCGCGGCGAATCTCGTCAGGACCGCTATCGACGCCGCATACGGATTCGTCCTCGGACTGGTTCTGGCGGCAAGTGTTTCGCTGCTCTTCTACTTCTCCAGGACTGTCGAGAGCATGTTTCTGCCTGCGGTCACGGCGCTGCATGCGATCCCGATGGTGACGATCGCTCCGATCCTGGTGCTGATCTTCGACCGCGGAGTGCTCGGAACCGCCGTGATCGGCGCCGCCATCGTCGTGGTACCCGCATTGCTCACCATGCTGCACGGCGTGCGCAGCACACCGCGTACAGATGTCGAGATGATCGTGGCCTACGGCGGTTCGACCTGGTCGGCGTTCCGGAAGGTTGCCCTGCCCTACGCCATTCCGACGTGGTTCGCCGCCGCGCGCGTCGCGGTGACCACCTCTGTCGTCGGAGCCCTGCTCGCGGAATGGTTGGCCACCGGCGAGGGGCTGGGCGGTCAGATGCTCCGCGACGCCAACGAATTCGAGTTCGCCCGGCTGTGGGCCTCGGTCGTCGTACTCACGGTCACCTGCGTCGTCGTCTACCAGATCGTCAGCGTCATCGAGGCCGCTGTCACCGCCCGCATGAGTGCTCCTCGCTGAGCACGCCACCACTCACCCGAACGGAAGTAACAGATGAACAAGCATCTCGGTCGGCGCCAGTTCCTCACCAGGGGGCTGACGCTGGGCGGTCTCGCACTGGCCGCACCAGCCGCGCTCTCCGCCTGTGTCTCAGGCGAATCAAGTGGAGCTGCCGACGGGTTCGGCATAGCCTCCCAACGCCTTGCCTGGATCAAGAACACCCAGTTCGCGGGAAGCTACATCGCGGACAAGAAAGGTTACTACCGGGATGCCGGATTCAGCGGCGCCGACCTGGTTTCCGGCGGCCCGACCGCGCCGCCCATCGAGTCCGATGTGCTGTCGCGCACCTTCGCGGGGGTTTCGCAGGTGCCGATCGTCGGATCGGCCGTCGCCAAGGGTGCGCCGCTCAAGATCGTCGGTGCGGTCTACAGCCGGTATGCCGGCTGCATCATGTCGATGGCCGGCAAGCCGATAAACAGGCCGGAAGATCTGTACGGCAGGACGATCGGATGTGCGTCATCGAGCGAGCCGGTGTGGCGTAACTTCATGGCCGCGCTGAAACTCGATTCCTCCCGGATCAATACGGTTCCCGTTCAGGGCGATCCCATCGGTATGACTGCCGGTGAGATCGACGGCTACCTTGGCTTCATCAACAGCCAGGTTGTCGACCTACGGCACAAGGGCTTCGACATCAACACCATGCTCCTGGCCGACGTCGGATTCCCGCTGGTGGGGCAGACCTACATCACCACGCAGGAGAACATCGACAAGAACCGGGACAAACTCAAAGCGTTCCTGCACGCCGAGATTCGCGGCTGGCGCGAGGTCCTCGACAACCCGAAGTTGGCAACGGACCTGACGGTCAACGAGTACGGCAAGGACCTCCATCTGAACCCCGCAGCCACGTACGACTGCTGTCTGGCGGGCAACGAACTCATCCGCGATGACAAACCCGCGCAACAGATCCTGGCGATCTCCGACGAAACCGCTGCCGCGAACATCAAGGCCGTCGCTGCGGGCGGGTTGAACCTGTCCGTCGACGAGCTGTTCGAGCTCGGGCCCATCCGCGAAGTCTACGAAGAGAACCCGGACCTGGCGCTGACGTAGCTCGGTTTGCCTTCGGATGATCCACGAACAGAAAGGTCGCGATATGACCGCTCCACTCAAACCGGACCTCGTCGTCACCCGAGGAACGGTGGTGTCCCACGACGGCCGCCGCCGCCAGGACATTGCCGTCGCCGGCGGACGCGTCATCGCCGTCGGTGATGACCTTGCAATGGACGGGGTTCCGACAGTTGACGCGACCGGGCTGCTGGTGCTTCCCGGCCTCGTCGACGTGCACGTTCACCTTCGCGAACCGGGCATGACGGAGAAGGAAGACTTCGCGAGTGGTACGTCCGCCGCGGCTGCCGGCGGGGTGACCACCGTCGTCGACATGCCCAACACCAAACCCCCGGTCGCCACAGCGGAGCGCTATCAACAGAAGCTCGATCTGGTGAAGAGCAAGGCGTACGTCGATTTCGGGCTGTACGGGATGCTGGATCACGACAACGCGGACGAGATCGCCGGTATGGCCGATCTGGGTGCGATGGGATTCAAACTCTTCATGGGACAGACCACCGGGGACAACCGCTGCCCCAACGACGCCGCGATATTCCGTGGACTGGAAGCAGCCGCCGACGTGGATCTGGTCGTCGGTGTCCACGCCGAGAACGACCATCTGCTCCGGATGTTCGGGGACCGGCTACAAGCCGAGGGACGGCGGGATCCCCGTGCCCATCTAGAGGGCCGACCGGCGTTCGTGGAGGTCGAGGCGATCACCCGGATCATCACCATGGCCACCGAAGCCAAGACCAAACTGCATATTCACCACTTGTCCACCGCCGTGGGACTGCAACGCGTGATGGACATGCGGGCTCAAGGGCACCGGGTCAGCATCGAAACCCTGGTCTCACATCTGTTCCTCGATGAAAGTGCCTATGACACTTATGGAAACCTGATCAAGCTCAATCCGCCGATCCGCCCGGCGGCCGACGTCGCCGCGCTGTGGGCAGGCATCGACCGGGGTGACGTCGACGTAGTCGCAACCGACCACGCTCCGCACACCGCGACCGAACAGGCCGAGACCGACGTGTGGAAGGCCTATGGCGGTTTCATCGGGGTCGAGACGATGCTCCCGCTGATGCTGACCGCCGCTGCCGCGGGCAGACTGTCGGTAGAGGACATCGTGCGGTTGTGTTCGTACACTCCCGCACGTCGCTGGTCGATGGCCGACAAGGGCTTGATCGCACCGGGTTTCGACGCGGACATCGTGCTCGTCGATCCCGATGCCGAGGTGGTGCTCGACCAGGCCGGCCTGCACTCCAAACACAATGTCACGCCCTATCACGGGTGGAAGCTGACCGGCAGCGTGGTGGCCACCTATCTGCGCGGCCAATTGGTATACGAGAAAGGCGAAGTGGTCGGTACGCCGGCCGGCCGGCAGGTGAAGCCGGTGCGGGAGGGCGGGCGATGACGTTGCTGACCCTCCTGGAGGCCGACGGCGCAGCGACGATCCGTGCTGCGGTCTCACAGTGCATCGACGAGGTACGAACCGTGGAATCCGGATCGGCACCTTGTGATCCCACCGTCATCGCGGGAATCGGCACCACCGCCGCGCATGCGCTGAAGGGCAGGCTGCTGCACGATGCTCTGCTCGCCGAGAATGTCGATCTGGCCGGCACCGTACATTTCGACAGTCCTGTTGAGCTGATGGGTGATTCGCGCTGGTCGCTGGCGCTGGTGCTCAGCCCGTGGAAGCAAGAGGTCGCCCCTGCGATACCGACCTTGACTCCATCGGCCGCTCAGACGGGAGTGGTGGACACCATCGTCCGCGGATCGGAGGGGGCGGTCGGAGTCAACACCAACAGCTGGGCTTCCCAGGCGGCCATGGAGACGTTGATGGGCGGGAGGACTCCGGAGTCGGTTCTGGTGCTGGGCTCCGGCGGCTCGTCGAACTCGGTGGCACTGGCCTGCCGCCGGGCGTGGCCACGGGCCCGGCTGATCGGTTCGGCACGCAACGTGGACGCGATGGCGACATGGGCACAGCGTTTCGGTGCCGAGGGTTGTAGTCCGGCCGTGCTCGCCGAACTGCTGGAAGACCAGCCGCCTTCGCTACTCGTCAACACCACGACCTGGGGAGAGACCGATGCCTCGGAGGACGCGCCGTTTGCCTTCGACTTCGGTCGGTTGATCTCGCCCGGCAACCAGTTCTTCGACCTGAACAACCGGGTGAGCGCGTTGCAGACATCGGCGCTGCAAGCGGGTATGAACGTGATGTCGGGAACGTTCATGCAGCGCGCGACCAACGCCTGCCGGGCCGCACTGTCGAAAGCGAGGATGAGATGAGTCCCTTGGACAGTGCCACCGCGGTTTCCACCACGGGCGAGCCTCTGAGTGTGCGCGAACGCGTGTACCGCTATCTCCGGCAGCAGATCACCACCGGTGAATACGCCGGGGGGATCCGGCTGACCGAGGAGGAGATCGCCGACGATCTCGGGGTCAGCCGTACACCGGTACGTGAGGCGTTGCAGCGCTTGAGGAGCGAAGGCCTCGTCGAGCGGGTCAGGCGCGGTCAACTCGTGGTGGTTGAGGTCGACGCTGCCGCCCGCGCCGAACTGCACGAACTGCGGATTGCCTTCGATCAGGTCGCCGCGAAGCTGATCACCGCCAAATGCGCTGAAGTGGACTGGGATTCGCTGTACGCCGGGCTGGACCCGATGGCGGCCGCCTTGCACGAATACGGCGTTGTCAGTCCCCAGTATGCGATGGCGCATCTGGAGTTCCACATGGCCATCAACCGGGCCGCCTTCTGCCCGATCACCTCGTCGTTTCTCGAGCGTCAGGCATTCCTGTATCCGACCGACGACTATGTCCAGCAGTCGGGCCATGAGCCGATTTCGCAGCATCGCACGCTGCTCGACGACCTTGCCAGCGGCGACCTGGATCGGGCTGCCACCGCCATGCGCGTTCACGCACTGCGCGGCCATGGCAACACCACGTTGAGCTGAACCTTTTCAGATGGAGTTTTCATGTCACATGACACTGTCTTGATGTTCGTCAATGGCCAGGCGATGAGCGGCGGGCCGCTCAACGACGCTCTGGCGTCGGCCCGGTTCGTCGGCCCGGTGCGTACCGCACCGGCCTACCGGTTCTTCTCTTTTGGCGATGTGTTCCCCGGGCTCGCACCGGTGCGCGACGGCGGCTGGTCGGTGCCGGGGGAGATCTACGAGATGTCCTACACCGAACTGCGCGAGAAGCTGTTGCCGCGCGAGCCTGCCGAGCTCGAGTTGTCGGTGATCCAACTGGAGGACGGTCGGGGCGCGCTGAGCATGGTGTGCCGAGCCTTGCCCACCGGCGATACGCAGGCGCATGAGATCACCGCGCCCGGCGGTTGGCGGCAGCATCTCGGCGAGCCTGCCGGATCGCGTTGATGCGGATCCTGCAGGCCGGGATCGACCCAGGAACTGCCGAGCACTACCTGTGGTGTAACAGCGAAACGATCAGTTGGGGAACGCTTCCCACCCCTGCGACGGCACCGGTACTCGTCGTGGACAGCGGTCACACTGTCACGTTCGACACGGTGTCGCAGGAAGGGCTGATGGAGGACCAGGGTCGCGACCCGGTCGCCTACTTCGGCCGGCATGGCGTCGCGCGCCATGGCGTACTCACCGACGCCATCGACCTGGCGGCGTCGGACCTGCGCAAGCCGGTACCGCCGAAGGCGCCGCACATCGTGCTCGGGCCGGTTCACGTTCACGATGCACAACCGGGCGACTGGCTGCGCGTCGACTTCCTCGATCTGCGACCGCGGGTCCCGTACGCGGTCGTCTCGAGCCGGCATCAGCGCGGTGCGCTGCCGGACCGGCTGCCGCGAGAAGCCGACGGCAGTATCCCGGCGGTGTTCAGCAAGTTCTGCAGGCTCGACGGAACCGGAGAACGTGCCGTGTTCGAATTCGCCGGTGGCCGAGCCACAATCGGTCTTCAGCCGTTCATGGGGTTATGTGGTGTGACTCCTGCGGGCCCCGACGCGCGTAGCACCATCCCGCCGGGTCCGTTCGGGGGCAACATGGATGTGCGGGATATCGTTGTCGGCAGCTCTCTGTACCTACCGATCCAGGTGCCCGGCGCGGGGTTCTATCTCGGCGATCCCCACTTTGCGCAGGGCAACGGTGAGATCGCCCTGACGGCGTTGGAAGGATCGTTACGGGTCACGGCACGCTTGACCGTTGTCACCACACTGACACCGGCCCGGGCGCCGATGCCGTTCGTCGACACCGATGATCACTGGATCATCCTCGGCATGAACGAAAGTCTCGATGAGGCGATGCGTCAGTGCGCTCAGCTGTCGGTCGACTTCCTGTCGGCGCACACCGGGATGACGCCCAGCGAGGCGTATCTCTATCTCAGTGCGGCCGGCGACTTTTCGGTTACCCAGGTGGTGGACATCGTCAAGGGCGTGCACTGCGCGATTCGCAAATCCGATTTCTGCTAGGAGTGTGATGGCCGAGAACTCCCCGGTGAGCGCGCACGGACGAGCCGTGCCGGTACTGCACAATGCCACGTTGCCGAACGGCAGTGTCGTCGACGTACACCTCGAACGGGGAAGGGTGCGCGATATCGTCCCCGCTGCGGGCAGGTCGGCCGTCGGAGATGAACTCGATCTAACCGGGCACCTGCTGCTGACTGCTCCTGCGGAGCCGCACGCCCATCTGGACAAAGCCCTTACCTTCGACGAGATCCGGCCCCCGATGGGAGATCTGGGTGCGGCGATCGCCGCGTGGGAAAACCACACCCCGACCCTGACCGTAGAGGGTATCGCCGAACGGGCCCGCAGGGCGGCGATGATGTTGCTCGGCAACGGAACCACCGCGGTGCGCTCGCACGTCAACCTGTTGCGCGGAGAGGATCCGCTGCGCGGGATCCGCGCGCTGGTCGAGGTGCGAGAGGAACTCGACTCGGTGATGGATATTCAGATCGTCGCCATGGCTCCGTACTTCGCCGAGGACGGGGCCGTGCACGCAGCCCTGGACCTTGGTGCCGATCTTGTCGGCGGCCATCCGCACCAGACTCCTGATCCGAGCGGAAACCTGCAGCGGCTATTGGCGATTGCGCGGTCCCGCGGCGTCGGGGTCGACATGCATACCGACGAACAACTCAACCCGATGATGCTGACGCTCGAAGAACTCGCCCATTCGGTGCGGGACTGGCCGAAGTCGATGCCGGTGACGGCCGGGCACTGCGTCAGCTTGGGGGTGGTGCAGACCGACGTGCTCGATCGGGTGATCCGCGCGGTGAAGGACAGCGATGTGGGGATCGTCAGTCTCCCGATCACCAATCTGTACCTGCAGGGCTGGGCCGATCCCGTCGCCACACCGCGCGGGCTCACTGCCGTTCGGGCGCTGTTGGACGCCGGCGTCCGTGTGGCCGGCGGTGCCGACAATGTGCGTGACCCTTACAACCCGCTGGGCCGTAGCGACGCGCTGGAGACCGCGATGCTGCTGGTGACGGCCGGGCATCTGTCGGTCGACGCGGCCTACCGTGCCGTCAGCGAGGGTGCACGCGACATCATGGGTCTGCCGGTGGCCGGGGTCGCTGCCGGGCTGTCAGCGGACCTGCTGGCTATCCGGTCGTCGAGCCTGGAGGAGGCGGTGGCCAGTGCCCCGCAGGATCGAATTGTGCTGAGCCAGGGCAGGCTCGTGTCGATCAGTAGCACCAGTCGGTCCTGCGTCGCAGGTGGCTGACCGACTACCCGAAATGCACACCCTGGGCCAATGGCAGCTCCGACGAGTAGTTCACCGTGTTGGTCGCGCGACGCATGTATGCCTTCCAGGCGTCCGATCCGGATTCGCGGCCTCCGCCGGTGTGCTTCTCGCCGCCGAAAGCGCCACCGATCTCGGCGCCGGAGGTCCCGATGTTGACATTGGCGATCCCGCAGTCGGATCCGTCGGCTGCCATGAACCGCTCGGCTTCGCGCACGTCGGTGGTGAAGATCGCTGACGAAAGGCCCTGCGGCACAGCATTGTTCAGGGCGATCGCGTCATCGATGTCGTCATAGGTGAGCACATAGAGGATCGGGGCGAAGGTCTCGGTGTGCACGACATCGGTCTGCGCCGGCATGCGCACCACCGCGGGGGCGACGTAGAACGCTCCCTCGTCCCCGAGGTCATGACGCTCACCGCCGAAGACCTCGCCGCCATCGGCCTGGGCCTGCTCCAACGCCCCGACCATGTCTCGATACGCCCGGGTGTGAATCAGCGGGCCGACCAGCGTTCCGTCCACACTCGGGTCGCCGATGGGCAGGCTCCGATACGCCGCGACGATGCGGGACACCAGCTCGTCGGCGATCGAGGAGTGCACGATCAACCGGCGCAGCGTGGTGCAGCGTTGTCCGGCGGTACCCGCCGCGGAGAACACGATGGCACGCACTGCGAGGTCAAGGTCGGCCGACGGTGTCACGATCGCGGCGTTGTTGCCGCCGAGCTCGAGCAGCACCTTGCCGAACCGTGCTGCCACCCGAGGCCCGACCTGCCGGCCCATCCGCACCGAGCCGGTCGCGCTGACCAGCGCCACTCGTGGATCGTCGACCAGTCGCTCACCCAACGCACGCTCACCCAGGATGAGTCGGGCCACTGATCCCGGCGCACCGACGTCGGTGGCGGCCCGTTCGATCAGCGCCTGGCATGCGATGGCGGTCAGAGGCGTCAGTTCCGATGGCTTCCACACCACGGTGTCACCACAGACCAGCGCGACCGCGGTGTTCCATGCCCACACCGCGACCGGGAAGTTGAACGCGGTGATCACGCCGACGACTCCCAGAGGGTGCCAGGTCTCCATCAGCCGGTGTCCCGGGCGCTCGGAAGCGATGGTGCGGCCGTACAACTGGCGTGAGAGCCCGACGGCGAACTGGCAGATGTCGATCATCTCCTGCACTTCGCCCAGCGCCTCGGAGGTGATCTTGCCGGCCTCCACCGTCACCAGCGTCGCCAGGTCCGCCTTATGTTCGACAAGCAGCTCGCCGAGGCGCGCGACCAAGGCCCCGCGCACCGGTGCCGGGGTGGTGCGCCAGGATGAGAAGGCTTGTGCGGCATCGGCAATCGCGGCGTCGACCTGTTCGAGGTTGTCTTCGGGCAGCGTGAACAACACATCGCCACTGATCGGGGTACTCGCGTGCAGGCCGGCGCCAGGAGCGGTCGGCCCGCCGAGATCCGCTGTCGCGCCAATGGCTTCCAGAGCCTGCCGGACCCGCCGGCGAAGCTCCTCCGCGGTAGGGAGATCGGTCCGTTCGGTGGTGGTCATCGTGTGCCTTTCTGGTTGGCTACCGTGCCGGATAAAGTGCGGTTCATGGGTGAAGCCGACGGATACGTGCTGGACGACACCGACCGGATCCTGGTCCGAGCGCTCGCCGCTGACGGCAGGGCCACGCTGGCGCACCTGGCATCGGCGGCCGGGTTGTCGGTATCGGCGGTGCAGGCGCGGGTGCGCCGCTTGGAGTCGCGGGGTGTGGTGACCGGGTATGCGGCGCGGCTCAATCCCGAGGCGCTGGGCAACATGCTCTCGGCGTTCGTCGCCATCACTCCTCTCGATCCGTCCCAACCTGATGATGCACCTGCTCGGTTGCAGCACATCCCCGAAATCGAATCGTGCCACTCGGTGGCGGGGGAGGAGAGCTACGTCCTGCTGGTCCGGGTTGCCTCGGCCCGGGCCTTGGAGGACCTGCTCCAGCGGATCAGGACCGCCGCCAACGTCCGGACGCGCAGCACCATCATTTTGCAGACATTTTACAGTGGGCGGGACTTCATTCCGTAACAGTTACGGTCAAGATAGGCAGTCATCGTAAATATTCCGTTAGGATGTTGCCATGACCGCAGTGCTGACGGCCTCGCCGCACGTAACGCCCGACCAGGTACGCGCGGTCCTGGCGCGCAGCATCCTGACCGACGGCTTCGACTTCGTCCTCGACCTGGACCGCTCCCGCGGTTCCCATCTGGTGGATGCCCGCACCGGTGAACGGTTCCTCGATATGTTCACGTTCTTCGCCTCGTCGGCGCTCGGGATGAACCACCCGGCGCTGGCCGGTGATTTTCCCGGCGCTGAAGCCTTTCGGTCCGAACTCATTCAGGCCGCCGTCAACAAGCCGAGCAATTCCGACGTCTACAGCGTGCCGCTGGCCCGGTTCGTCGAAACCTTCCGTCGGGTTCTGGGCGACCCGGACCTGCCGCACCTGTTCTTCGTCGACGGCGGCGCGCTGGCGGTCGAGAACGCGCTCAAGGTGGCATTCGACTGGAAGAGCCGGCACAACCAAGCCCGTGGCATCGACCCGGCGCTGGGAACCAAGGTGCTGCACCTGCGCGGAGCCTTCCACGGCCGCAGTGGATACACGATGTCGCTGACCAACACCGACCCGATCAAGGTGGCGCGCTTCCCGAAGTTCGAGTGGCCGCGGATCGACGCCCCCTACCTGCGGCCCGGTGCGGATATCGCTGCACTGGAAGCCGACTCGCTGCGGGCCGCCCGGACTGCGTTCGAGGAGTATCCGCACGACATCGCCTGCTTCATCGCCGAACCCATCCAGGGTGAGGGCGGTGACCGGCACTTCCGGCCCCAGTTCTTCGCTGCGATGCGGGCGCTGTGCGACGAGTTCGACGCCCTGTTGATCTTCGACGAGGTGCAGACCGGGTGCGGGATCACTGGAACCGCCTGGGCCTACCAGCAATTGGGGGTCCGCCCCGATGTGGTGGCCTTCGGGAAGAAGACTCAGGTGTGCGGGGTGATGGCGGGCCGGCGAGTCGACGAGGTGGCTGACAACGTCTTCACCGTGAGTTCGCGGATCAACTCCACATGGGGTGGAAACCTGGTGGACATGGTGCGCTCACGGCGCATCCTCGAAGTCGTCGAGGCCGAGAATCTTTTCCACAACGCCGCGGTGACGGGTGATTACCTGCTCGGTCAGTTATGCGCACTGGCAATGGATTTGCCCGAGGTGGTGCTCGACCCGCGCGGCCGTGGCCTGATGAGCGCGTTCAGCCTGCCCACGCCCGCCGCCCGCGACGAACTGGTCCGTCGGTTGTGGGACCGCCACGTCATCATGCTGCCCAGCGGTGCCGACTCGGTGCGGTTCCGGCCTGCGCTGAGTGTGACGCGCAAGGAGATCGACGAGTGCCTGATCGCCGTGCGGGATGCGTTGCGATCACCCTTGGCCTAGGGCGTGGTGTCGGCGGATGGATCGCAGACCGGTTCGGTAGATGCGGCGCGGCGCAGGATCGACTTGAGCCTGGGCAGTTCTGCTCCGCCGACCAGCTCGCACCCGTGAAGTTCGGCGAGTTTACGAGCGGCGGGGGTGAATTCGTTGTTGGTGACCACCATGGTCTTGGCGCAGTCCTGCATCGGCGCGCCGGCCACCACCTCCTGCACGGCTCCCGCGCCCACCGGCCGTGACAGTCGCTTGCATTGCACGGCAATGCGGTTGGGCCGGTGCCCCACGATCAGGTCCACCCCCCAGTCCCCGGTCAGGGGAGTCATGATCACCGGCAACCCGCAGGTCCGGGCGACACGGGCCACGTGGTCCTCGAATTCCAGCCCGGTCATCTCGGTCGCCGCCTGCTCACGGGTGCCAGGCGTACTGGCCCCGTGGAACGCGCCGACCAGGAACCGCGGAGTGGCCGCCAGCGCCAACGGAACCAGGATGCCGACCGCCAGGCTCCATGCCGCATCGGCCCCGGCCAGGTAACTCGCCAACCCCGCCGCCGCGCCCACTGCGATGAAGAGCTTGATCCGAAGCCGTCTCACGGCGCCGAATGTAGACGCCACCTGTGACAATCAGGTGAGTCGCAGCCAGCTCGGCGCGTTAGGCTCAATCTGTGACGAGTGATCCCGCTGCGGGGAACGCCGAGTCGCCGATCGAGCATGCCTTTGCCGGTGGCGAGGCGCAGCGCGTCGGCTGGTTTCGGTTCTACTTCGCCGACGAGCGCTGGGAGTGGTCGCCACAGGTGGAGCGGATGCACGGGTATGAACCGGGCACCGTCCACCCGACGACCGAGCTGGTGCTCTCCCACAAGCACCCCGAGGATTACGGGCAGGTGGCTGCCACCCTGCTCGAGATTCGGCGGACCTCGGGTGCGTTCAGCACCCGGCACCGGATCATCGATGTGGCCGGCGACGTCCACCACGTCGTCGTGGTCGGGGATCAGCTCTTCGACGACAACGGCGCGATCGTCGGAACTCACGGCTTCTACGTCGACGTCTCACCATCGATCGCGCAGGCACAGGAACAGGCCGTCACCGAGGTGGTGGCCGAGATCGCGGAGGCCCGCGGTGCCATCGAGCAGGCAAAGGGCATGTTGATGCTGATCTACCGGATCAGTGCGGATGCGGCCTTCGACCTGCTGAAGTGGCGGTCGCAGGAAACCAACATCAAGCTGCGCGTGTTGGCCGAGCAGCTGGTCAAAGACTTTCTGGATCTGGACTACACCGACACGCTCCCGAGCCGCGCGATCTTGGACCGGCTACTGCTCACCGCCCACCTGCGGGTCCGCCCGGAGGTTTAGCCAAGCCCTCTCCAGGGAAATCTCCCGGCGCTGACGCAAGGTGATCGGGAGTTGAGCAATGGCGACATGTGCCACGTGTGGCAACGACTATGACAAAGCGTTCACGGTGAGCTGGGAAGGCCACTCCGAGACGTTCGACAGCATCGAGTGTGCGGCGGTTCGTGTCGCCCCTGAGTGCGCCCACTGCGGCTGCCGGATCCTCGGACACGGGGTGCAGGCGGCACAAACGATGTACTGCTGCGCTCACTGCGCACGAGAGTCCGGACATTCTGAGCTTGTCGACCGCCAGCGCGCCGGCTGAGGGGAGTAGCCCATGACGGCCCCCACTCTGTCCGCGCTGGCTTTGGTGTGCAGCCTCAAACGCCGCCCCGCGGAGTCCAGCAGTGAGTTGATCGCCGATCAGGTCTGTGAGAACCTCCGCGTGCTCGGGGTCGGTACCGAGACGCTACGGTGCGCCGACTTCGTCATCGAACCGGGCGTCGAAACCGACATGGGCGGCGACGATCAATGGCCCGAGATCCGCCGGAAGATCCTCGACGCCGACATCCTGCTGTTGTCGACTCCCGTATGGCTCGGTCATCCGTCGAGCATCGCGCAGCGCGTACTGGAGCGGCTGGACGCCGAACTGTCCAACACCGACGACGCCGGTCGCCCAGTGGTGGCGGGCAAGGTGGCGCTGGTGTCGGTCGTCGGAAACGAGGACGGTGCCCACAAGACGGTGGCCGACGTCTTTCAGGCGCTCAACGACATCGGCTACAGCATTCCGGCTCAGGGCTGTACGTACTGGAACGGCGAGGCCATGCACGGCACCGATTATCTCGATCTCGACGAAGTGCCCGAGCCCGTTGCCGCGGCCACCGCCGCGGCAGCCCGCAACGCGGCACATCTGGCCGGATTGCTCAAGGTCGGCCAATACCCGCGTTACGAGTGAGCGTTACGAGTGAGAGGGAAGAAATCATGAAGGGTCCCGACGATCCTGTCGACCACACACGAACAACCAGGCCGCATGCCGGCGAGTCGATGAAGGACAATCGCAACATGCCCGCACTGGTCCTCATCGGACTGGGTGTGGTGATGTTCGTCGCGTGCCTGTTCGGGTTCGCCACAGGCAACACCGGCGTAGGCGTAGTGCTCGCGATCCTGGCCGCGGTGGGCCTGCTCGGTGGTGGGCTGTGGCTCGCGATCGCGCACCTACGTGTCCGTCGTATCGAAGAACGTTGGTATGCAGAGCATCCCGATGTGATCAGGCAAACGCCCAACAGCTGACCCGGACAAACGAGATGGCCCAGTCAACGTCGACTGGGCCATCTCTTCTATCAGGACCGGGCTACGGTCGCTGGTTCGCCTGCTCACGTTGCTCGGCGGCCTTTGCTCCCGCCCGGGCCGATTCGGCTTCGGCCTCCTTCTTGGCCGCGTCCTGCTGGGCGTCGGCCTTGTCCTGCTGGGCTTTGCCCTCGCGCACGAGGTCCTCGCGGCCGGTCACGGTGCCGACAGCTTCTTTCGCCTTGCCCTTGACGTCCTCGACGACGCCCTTGATGCCTTCTTCAGGTCCTGAGTTCTTCTCGGTCATGCTTACCTTTCCGCTACTGGAGTGGATTGGTTGTTCCACGCGGCTTCTCCACGCACCCCATGGATTTCCCGGACGCGGCGGCGCTAAACGTGACGTGACGAATCGAGTTCTACGGGAGCGAGGTTTGCCGAACGCGCAGGTGGGTACCGATTAGGGGTACTTTCCGGAAGGGAGCGAGATGGCCGTCGAGACCATTGCCGTTGGCGCCGAGGATGTTTACCGGCCGCAGCACGATTCATGGCTGCTGATCGAAGCGCTGGAGCGCAGCAACACGGTCCCATGCCGCCGAGTTGTGGACCTGTGCGCCGGGAGCGGAGTTGTTGCCGTCGCCGCCGCGGATCTGGGCGCGAGTGCTGTGACGGCGCTGGACATTTCACCGTGCGCGGTTCGTAGCACGCAGGCCAACTCACTGGCTGCGCAGGTGACTGTCGATGCCAGGCTGGGCTCATGGACTCAGGCGCTGGAACACGAACCCTTCGATGTCGTGGTGTGCAATCCGCCCTACGTGCCGGTGGCGCCGGATGTCGACGCCGCGTCGATCCCTGCCGCAGGCCCCATGGCCTCCTGGAACGGTGGCCCGGACGGCAGGCTGGTACTCGACCCGCTGTGCCGCTCGGCGGGCGCCCTCCTGGCGCGGGGCGGCTCGCTGTTCCTGGTGCAGTCCGAGTTCGCCGATGTCCGGCGCTCGGTGCAGCTGCTTCGTGAGACCGGCCTCAGTGCGGACATCTATGTCACTCAACGGATTCCCTTCGGCCCGGTACTGCACTCGCAGGCTCGTTGGCTCCGGCAGATCGGGCGGTTGACACATGCCAGGGCGGAAGAGGAACTGGTGGTCATCCGGGCGGACAAATCATGACCGAGCGGCGGGCCGTGCGGATCGTCGAAGGCGGACCGATCCTTGTCGAGGGGCCGGTGCACATCGAGCTACCCGATGGGACGACCGTGGAATCGGATCGGTTCATGGTGGCCATCTGTACGTGCCGCCGGTCCAAGACCTACCCGCTGTGCGACACCAGCCACCGCAAGGTCAGGCGGTCAGGCAAGCGGACGGCATAGCGAACTACGTTCGGCCAGCCAGCATTTCATCAGATGGTCGGCCAACCGGTCCTCCATCGCCGTGAAGGCCCGAATCCCGAACACCACGTCGGTGTCCAGCTCGGGTTCGCGGCTGACCAGATCGCCCACCACGTCGTGGCGCACCACCTGCTCGTGCACCGCGTCGGCTTCGACGTGCTCGCGATAGAACAGCACACAGGCCTCGGGAGCGCCCAGCCGCTCCAATGCCGCCACCATGCGCTTCGAGCCGGGTGAGGAGGTGATCTCGGTGGCCGCGAAATGTCCCGCGGCGGCACCCCGGAGTCGCCGGTGCAGGCCGAACAGGGACATCAGATTGACCAGTGCGAGGCTCTCGGCCGGGACTGTGTTCAGGTAGCCGAGGTAGCGGTCGTCCAGGTCGGCTTCTCTCATCAGATCGGCGAACAGGTGCTGGTGAACCCGGGCGCCCGAACCCGCTCCGTACTCGTCGTACTCGACAGCCACGAACGATGCTTTCGCCTGGCCGCCCAGGCGCGGGATCAGCCAGGCGTGTGGATCGCCCTCCTTGAGGTGATACAGCGACCGGTGGACGAAGTACTCGCGCATCTGGGTCCAGGTGCCCTTGTCGCGCAGGTGGTACGACGGGCCGAACCCATCGGCCGGTTCAACCGACAGTCGCGCCATTTCCTGCTCCGCGGTATCCCCGGGTGCGATGGCGCCGACCTCGCGGTGGACCGCTGACAGGAAGATCCGCTCCAGTTGGGCGCGCAGATGGAGTAGCCCCGCGTTCCATTCCCAGGCGGGGTCGATGCCGGCGAAACCCTGGTAGTGGAGTTCGTAGCAGACGTAGAGGGCCAGTTGCAGATCGAGCCCGAACGGATCGGCGTCGCGCAGCGGCACCCAGACCGGTTCCAGATGGTTGTGCGGGGGACGCTCGCCCAAACGCTCGATCACCGCACGGGAGATCGGCCCATGGGCGTATGGGAGACCTGGCTGGGAAGGGGCTGGAAGCGTCGTCATCGCGGATCAGGAATGCCCGTCAAAGGCGTTCGGTAAACGCCTCTGTCGCAGCGTGATTACGTGTTCTCGGACCTACTCGACCGTGCCGGGGGCCCCGGTGCCGAACCCGCTGGTGGGCGTCGCAACCCGGCCTAACACCAGACCCATCGCGATCATGACGAGTGCCAAGCCGAAGTGCAGCCAGTTGTCAGCGGTGTTGACCGGAATGAAGTTGGCCGCACTGTCGATGTCGATGACCAGGCCGTAGAGCCACAGCACGGCATAGATCAGGCCGCCGCCGATCAGATAGGCCCGCGCCGTGGTCACTCGGCGGGCCATGATCACACCGACCGCTCCGAATGCCAGGTGCACGAGGTTGTGCAGCACCGAGACGTTGAACACCCCGAGCAGCATGGCCTCGGAATGGTGACCGGCCCAGGTGAGGTCGTCGTAGCCGGTGGTGATGCCCGGGATGAACCCCAGCACACCGACGATGAGGAAAAGGACCCCGACGATCATTGCGCCGGCCTGAAGCGGGGTCCACTTCGTGACGCGGCCGGGGCTTCTTGGATTCGGAGTTCCCACGGGACAGCCCTTTCTCTACAAAGTCGCACACATGTGCGCAACGTCCTGGTGGTGTACCCCCCGGCACCCGTTCCAACCGTTTCTCCGGTTTGTCGCGGTACCTGCGGGGGTATTCAGCCGTTTGTTGGAGTCGAGGTGAGGAAAATGGCCGGGCCAGCACTGTCCGTACCTCTCGGGGGCGGACTGGAGATCATGTTCGAGCGGATCGCCGACGCCATCGAGGCACAGCAGCGTCGAGCGCTCGCCGAGTACGCCGTCACCGAAGTGGTGTGGCACGCAGCTCCGGCGAGCGCCGGCTGTAGCCGGCACGCAGCGTGACGTGATCTGACGCGATCCTGGCCACATCGTCCCAGTCCGCCAGGAAAGTTCCCCGATGCCGCCACCCGGCGATGACAGCGATCAAGGCGGGGGCCTTGATCCCGGTCCGTTCGTAACCCAGATATGACGAGCGGGTGCGCGGGCTGATTATCAGGCCGGCAACTTGGGGGCTGCTCGGGCGGTCGGAGCCGTCGCCGCCAAATCGAAGCCGCACGTCGATGACGGTGCCGACCGGGTGGTGACCGGCGTCCAGTACCCGTAGTCCGAGGAGGTTACTCAGCTGCATGTCGACCTCCAGGGATTCGGGAAACGATGTGGTCGCGTAGCCAACGTTCAACCCAGTCCGCATCCGACGGCAGCTCGGAATCTGTCAGCTGCACCGTGACTCCGACCGAAGCGACTTGTTTCCAGGGAATCTCGTGCAGCATCTTCCGGGGCGGTGCGCCGCCGAGGATGCGGGTCATCATCACCTGCCCGGAGAGTATGGCGGTGACGCGCGGCGGGGGACTGCCCGGTTTGATGTCGACGTCGGCCTCGACGCCATCGAGTTCCAGGTCGTCCACGATGCCAACCGGAGCCCCGTCGTGGTCGAGCAGTTGCCGATCCAGTAGGTGCAGGCGCGCGTCGATGGTGCTCATTGGCCCGCTCCGGTCACGATCATCAGGGGTATGGCGGCCAGCGAGGCGGTCACGATTATCACCAGATATACCGAGCCGAACATGTTCAGCAACCTTCCGTTCGTCTTGTCGCCCATGTATTCCGGATCGTTGGCAACGATGAGAATGGGCAGGTAGGTCAGAGGCAGGGCGATCGCCGAAAAGACCACCGAGTATTCGGTGACCATGATGGGGTCGACGCCGGTGAACAGGATGGCGGCCCCGACGACGATGCTCACGAACATCACCACGTGGAAGCGGGACGCCTCGGCGGGACGGCGGAACTTCCCCCAGGGCCATCCGAAGAACTGCGCCAGCGTGTAGCCGCTGGAGAGCGTCGTCTCAAGGGCCGCACCGAATGTGGCGGCCACGATGCCCACGATGGCGAAGGCCAGTGCCAGTTTGCCGCCCGCCTCGACCGCTGGCATCACCACCTGTGACAGCGATGTCACCTCGATCTGGCCGGGTAGTAGAACCAGGGCTGCGCAGGCGGCGATGGCCACCGAGAGGATGCCGCCGAGCGGGAACCCGACCAGGACGTTCAGGCGTGACACCCCGAGATCCTTTGTCTTCCAGTGCTCTTCCACTGCTCCGGAGGAGAAGAAGAACACCTCGTACGGGGTCATCGCGGCGCCGAACAGTGCGATCGCGTAGTACCAGTAGGTTGCCGAGGACTCGGACTCCGGAATCACCGGCTGCGCCGCCTGATGGGCGAGATCGCCCCAATTCGGTTGCAGGGCAAACACTGCGACCGCGAATACGATCAGACACAAACCCGCCAGCCCGGCGGTGTTCTCCATGACCGAGAATTTGACCCGCCAGATCACCAGCCACACCGCCACGGCCGCCACCGGGATCCAGAGCATGCGTCCGACATCGGTGGCCAGTTGCAGCGCCAGCGCCACACCGCCGATCTCAGCTGTCAGCGTCATCAGGTTGATCAGGAACGAGGCGCTCAGATTGGCTGCGGCAGTGCGCGGACCCAGCCGCTCCCGGATGATCTCGAACGTGGCACGCCCGCTGACCGCGGCCACCCGGCCGGCCATCTCGGCGAACAAGCAGATGCCTACCACGCCGGCCACCACCACCCAGACCAGCGCCAGGCCGAACCGGGAACCGACCACGGCATTGGTCACCAGGTCTCCGATGTCGAGGAACCCGCCGATCGCAGTCAGGATCCCCAGGGCCACCGCGAAGAATTTCTTCATCAGCGGTACCCGGTTTCCAGTGCGTCGGCCGACGCCAGGAGTTGGCCACGCAGCGCCGTCAACTCGGGTTCGGCTGCGATTTCGCGGACCCGTGCCGATGCGGCGTTGAGTTGGCCGATCATCGTCGTCATCGCTTGGGTGAGCAACCGCTGACGATCCAGATCAACCGGATCATCGGCTTTCAGGTCGGCGATTCCCTTGTAGGCCTTGACCATCTCGTCTCGCGCGTCCGTGATCTGGACGCTGACGAGTTGTGGCGTGGACCGGTCACGTACTCGAAGGTCGAGCGCGTACGCGCCGCTGCGGGCCGCGGCCACCGTCTCTTCCATGGCCTGCGACAGCTGCCCGGGCATGCCGTCACGATTGGTCGGACAGCGAGTCAGCAGCAGGCCCACGGCAGCGACCAGCAGGGCGGCGATCAGCGCCGCCCGGATTCGCCGCGCTTTTTCTTCCTTGTCCGCCTCGCCCGCCATGGCGATCTCCGTCATCCGGGCAGGGTCTCGCCGCCCAACGGGGCCAGGACCTCCCCGCTGTAGTACGACGAGAGCTGGTTGGCGGCGAAGAACACGTACGACGGGGCGATCTCATCGGGTTGCGCCGCACGGCTGAAAGGTGTGTGCTCACCGAACGATTCGACGCGCCCCGAATCCATGGTGGCCGGTATCAGCGGGGTCCACACCGGCCCGGGCGCCACGCAGTTGACGCGGATCCGTCGCTCGGCCAGGGCCTGTGCCAGCGAGTAGGTGAGGGCGATGACGGCACCTTTGGTCGCCGAATAGTCCATCAGGGTCTTATTGCCGCGCAGCCCGTTTATCGATGCGGTGTTGATGATGGCGCCGCCGTCCGGCAGATGATCCAGGGCCGCCTTGGTGACGTGGAAGAAGCTGTCGATGTTGACCGCGAAGGTGTGCCGCCACTGCTCATCGGTGATGTCGGTGAAGCTCTCGGTGGGCGATTGGTAGGCGACGTTGTTCACCAGCACGTCGAGTCCGCCGAGGGCACCCGCAGTGCGGCTGACCGCGGCCCGGCACTGTTCGGGGTGGGACAGGTCACCCGGAAGGCGCAGGCAACGCCGGCCTGCCTGCTCCACCAGCGACGCGGTGTGCATCGCGTCGTCGTGTTCCTCCAGATAGGCGATCGCGACGTCGGCGCCCTCCTTGGCAAACGCGATCGCCACCGCCCGGCCGATTCCCGAATCGCCCCCGGTGATCAGTGCGCGTTTACCGTCGAGCAATCCGCGACCGACGTAGTCGGCCATTTCGTCACGCGGCTGTCCCGGCATGTCCGCGGTGTGGCCCGGATAGCTGATGACCGTGTCCTTGCCAGGCTCCATGCGTGACCTCTCAGTCTTCGCGCGATTCGCGGTCGAACTCGTCGAGTCCGAGATCGTCGGTGACTGCCTCGCGCTGTTCCTGCCAGTCCGGATCGGCGGCCTCCAGGGGCGGGCCGTCACGGTCTGTCACCGGCACCTCGGCGTCGGGAACCGGTTCGCTGGGCTCGCGGTCCTGTTCGAGCGCATCGACGATGGGCACATCGTCGGGTACGTCTTCGCGGGTCATACCGGCGGAGTAGCCCGATGGGTTCTCGATCAAACTCTTCGCGTGTTTAAGTGACGATTGCCCGGGTACTTCCGCGCCATGAACCAAGACCCCCCGCGATCAGTGCTCGCGTGGCACGTGCACGGCTCCTGGATGGAGTCGTTCGTGGCCGGCCGGCATCGCTACCTGATCCCCGTCAACGAGGCGGGAGACGCCGACGGACGGGGTCTTTGCGGACGCAATTGGCCGGGGGCACAGGAGATTCCGTCCAGCGAACTCCGGAATCAGGATGTCGACCTGGTGGTGCTCCAACGGCCTGAGGAGATCGCCCTCACCGAGGAGTGGCTCGGACGAATACCCGGCATCGATGTGCCCGCCATCTACGTGGAACACAACGCACCGCGGCCCCACGCATCCGACAGTGTGCATCCGCTCGCGGACCGCAAAGACATCCTGTTGGTACATGTCACCGACTTCAATCGGCTGATGTGGGACAGCGGGGCAGCGCCCACTCGGGTCATCCAGCATGGAATCGCCGATCCGGGCAACCTCTACACCGGCGATGTAGCTGCGGCAGCCACGATGATCAACGAACCGTTACGGCGGTGGCGAACCGTCGGCACCGACCTGCTCACCGAATTGAGCCGGTCGGTACCCATCGACGTCTGGGGTATCGACACCCTGGAGCTCAACGAGCATGAGCACCTGGGCACCGTGCGCGGCAAGGGGGACGTGGGGCACGCACGGCTGATGCACCAGATCGCCCGTCGACGGGTGTATCTGCACACCGCACGGTGGACGTCGCTGGGGCTGTCGCTGATCGAGGCGATGTTCCTGGGGATGCCGGTCGTCGCAGTGGGGTCGACCGCGGCACCCCTTGTTGTCCGCGCCGACGCAGGCGTCGTGAGTGCGGACGTCAAGACGCTGGCCTACGCGCTGCAGGGATTCGTCACCGATACGGCGGCTGCCTCCATGGCAGGTAAGGCCGCCCGCGAGTACGCGCTCGCGCATTTCGGTCTGGAGCGGTTCCAGCACGACTGGGACCTGGCAATCGCGGACTGGTGTGCGTGAGCGGGCAGAGGAGCAGTGAATGAAGATCGCAATGGTTTCCGAACATGCCAGCCCGCTGGCCGCGCTGGGAGGTGTTGATGCCGGCGGGCAGAACGTGCATGTGGCGGCGTTGTCGGCGGCCCTGGCCCGACGTGGCCATCAGGTCAACGTGTACACCCGCCGAGACGATCCCGGACTGGCCCGCAAGGTCAAGACACCCGAGGGGTACACCGTGGTGCACGTACCGGCCGGGCCGCCTGAACGCATCCCCAAAGACGAACTGCTGCAGTACATGGGCGAGTTTGCGAGGTTCCTGGACGCCGACTGGGCCGACGACCGGCCCGATGTGGTGCATGCGCACTTCTGGATGTCGGGAGTGGCCAGCCAACTGGCTGCGCGGCACCTCAATTTGCCTGCGGTGCAGACCTTTCATGCGCTGGGTGTGGTCAAACGCCGGCATCAGGGTGCCGATGACACCAGCCCGGCCGAGCGGCTCAAGCTGGAGGCGATGGTGGCCCGGGGCGCCACCTGGGTGGCGGCCACCTGCACCGACGAGGTGTTCGAGCTGATGAGGCTCGGGCGGTCGCGAACGCGGACATCGGTGGTGCCCTGCGGAGTGGATATCGACCTGTTCACGCCCGACGGTCCGCGCAACCGGCGGCGGGCCCCGCACCGCGTCGTCAGCGTCGGTAGGTTTGTGCCCCGCAAGGGTTTCGACCTCGCGATCAGGGCCCTGGCCACCGTGCCCAACACCGAATTGGTCATCGTGGGCGGTCCACCGCGAGCTGAGCTGGCGCGCGACGCCGAGGCGTGCCGGCTACGCCGGTTGGCCGAGGAACTCGGAGTCGCCGACCGGGTGCGGCTGTGCGGCGCGGTCGATCGCGCGGACATGCCCGCGGTCCTGCGATCGGCGGATGTGGTGGCGTGCACGCCGTGGTATGAACCGTTCGGCATCGTTCCGCTGGAGGCGATGGCGTGCGGCGTGCCGGTGGTTGCCTCCGCCGTCGGAGGGATGTTGGACACCGTGGTGGACGACATCACCGGGCGGCTGGTGCCGCCGAAACGGCCAGATCTCCTCGCCGATGCGCTCAATGAGCTCCTGCGCGACGACTTCCATCGGCAGAGCCTGGGTGCCGCCGGACGTGACCGTGCCCGGTCCCGCTATTCGTGGGACCGGATCGCGACGGACACACTGCGGGTCTACGAACGGGTGGAACCCGCGGCGTACCTGCCGCCGCAGGCGACGACTGTGTCGTCGGGATGACGGATTCAGTGATGACTGTTCTCGTCGAGTCGCCCGCCGCGCTCCAGCACCGTCAGAGCGTGCTCCACGGCGGACGGCAGACGCCGGCGATGGGTCAGAACGTCAGGCAGCCGTATGACTGCTTCCGTCGCTGCGCGGGCATGTTCGACGTCGCGGGTGGCCGCGCCCAGCAGGCGGATCGAGGCACGCACACAGTGCGGCAGCGGCCGGCGCAGCCAGGTGGTCAGTACGTCGTTGCGGACACTGCGGGCGTCCTGGGCGGCGCTGGTGGGGCGGTTCACCGACGGTTGGTGGACCGCGGTCAGCTCCGGGCAGTAGCAGAGCTCCCAGCCCGAGGCGGCCAGATCCAGTGCGAGCAGTTGTTCCTCTCCCCGGAAGTGCAGGATGTGACTGAATCCGCCCGCCGCTTGGAACGCCGACTTCCGGACCATGGCCGAACAGGCCAGAAAGCCCAGGATGGACGGGCCGGGCAGGTCCGCACGATGCCCCAGCGGACTGGCGGCCAGCCGCCGCACCAGCGGATCTTCCTGGCGCTGCGGCCAGACCTCGGTCCGCGCCGCGAGCACGGCGGTCTGCGGGTATCGGTCGAAGATGTGTGCGCCGAGCGCCGGAGCGTCCGGGTCCCACCACGAATCGTCGTCGCAAAACGCCACGTACGGCGTTCGGCAGGCCGCCACACCGATGTTTCGGGCCACGGCCCCCAGATTGGAACCGAGTTCGAGCAGTGTGACCCGATCCGGCGACTGGGCGGCGATGTTCCGCATGGCGGTTACCGATCCGTCCGTGGAACCGTTGTCCACCACGATGATCGGGCAGTCGGTGGTGTCGAGCAGCCGGGTGACGACGGAGGCCAGTTCTTCGGCCCGGTTTCGGCTGGCGATCACGAACGAGACCTTGTCGGATACGTCGGCGCGGTTCAGCTCGGTCATAACCCGGCCAACTACCCGTTACGGCGTGGGGAAAACGCGCATGCGTGAACTCAAGCGGGTTGTGGTCACCGGGGGCGGGGGCTTCCTCGGCAGCCACCTGTGCCGGCGACTGCTCGCCGACGATGTCTAGGTGATCGCCGTCGACGACCTGTCGACCAGCGCGCCGAGTGCGGACGCATGGCTGTCCGGCCACCGCGGGTATCAGTTCATCCGCCACGACATCACCTGTCCGCTTCCGGACATGCCGGCTGTGGATACCGTGTTCCATCTGGCCTCACCGGCCTCCCCGCTGGACTATCAGCGGATGCCGGTGCAGACCTTGCGCACCGGCGCGATGGGGACGGCCAATGCCCTGGATGTAGCCGATCGGTGCGGTGCCCGGTTCGTCCTGGCTTCCACCAGCGAGGTCTACGGAGACCCCCTGGAGCATCCGCAGCGCGAGACCTATTGGGGCAACGTCAATCCGGTCGGTCCGCGCAGCATGTACGACGAGTCCAAGCGGTTCGCCGAGGCGCTGACGTCCGCCTACCGCGGTGAACGTTCGACGGACACCGCCATCGCCCGGTTGTTCAATACCTATGGCCCGCGCATGCGCGGGAACGACGGGCGCATCGTGCCGACGTTCTGCCGCCAGGCGCTGGCCGGAGAACCGATCACCGTACACGGAACCGGTCGTCAAACCCGGTCGCTGTGCTACGTCGACGACACCGTCGAGGCCTTGCTGGCCTTGGCCCGTACCGACTGCGCCGGTCCGATCAACATCGGAAACCCCCGCGAACTGTCGGTGCTCGAGATCGCGGAAACCATCCGGGATCTGGCCGACAGTGATTCGCCGATCCGGTTCGTTCCAGCGGTCGCCGATGATCCGCAACGACGCTGTCCCGACATCACGGAGGCACACCAGAAGCTCGGCTGGCAGCCGGCCGTCGATTGCCGACAGGGCCTCGCCGACACACTCGAATGGTTTGCCCAGCAAGGGTTTTAGGAGAAATCACGTGCGGATACTCGGAATCAATGCGGTCTTCCACGACCCGGCTGCCGCGCTCGTCGTCGATGGGGAGGTGGTGGCAGCTGCCGAGGAGGAGCGGTTCTCCCGGCGCAAGCACGGAAAAGAGGCGGTTGCCTTTTCCACCTGGGAACTGCCGGTGCAGTCGGCGCGATGGTGCCTGCAGCAGGCGGGTTTGGCGCCGTCGGATATCGATGCGGTCGGTTACTCCTACGATCCCCGGCTGATGGACGGTCTCGACAGCACCGATACCGCGGGCCTGGATCGGGACTGGGAGTACCTGCGAACCCTGTACGCCGAACGGGCGCCGCGATTCCTGCAGTCGGCCCTGCCCGGATTGGATCCGTCGGCGTTCCGATTCGTCCGCCACCATGTGGCGCACGCGGCGTCGAGCGCCCTGGCCTCTCCGCATCCGGACTGCGCGGTGCTCGTGGTCGACGGCCGCGGAGAACGCACGTCGATGCTGGCCGGCGAGTACACCGACCGCAAGCTCGACGTGCTGGCCACCCAGTCGCTCCCGCATTCGCTGGGTCTGCTGTATGAGGACCCCACCCAGCACCTGGGTTTCAAACGTTCCAGCGACGAATACAAGGTGATGGCCATGGCGTCCTACGGGACTCCGCGGTTCGCCGACCAGTTCCGCGACCTGATCTACGCCACCGGTGATGGCGGCTTTCGCACAAAACCCGTGGCGTGGTCGGCGTTCGGCTCCGACTGGGACCATCGGGTGGATTTGGCATGCAGTGTGCAACTGGTGCTGGAGGAAGTTCTGCTCGACCTGGTCCGCTGGCTACGCGCTCGCACCGATCACGAGAACCTTTGTCTGGCCGGGGGAGTGGCCCTCAACTGCGTGGCCAACTCGGCACTGCACCGCAGCGGGCTCTTCCGGGACATCTGGGTTCAGCCGGCGGCCGGGGACTCCGGGACCGCACTGGGCGCGGCGCTGTCGCTGGCCGCCGAGGCCGGCGAGCCGATCACCCCGATGGCTTCGGCAGCACTGGGCCGCGGTTGGTCTGACGATGAGATCGGAGCGGTGCTGGTGGAGGCTGCCGTACCCCACGAGCGTCCGCGCAACCTGGCCGCGGTGGTCGGCGAGGCACTGGCCCAGGACCAGGTGGTGGGCTGGTTCCAGGGACGATCGGAGTTCGGACCCCGTGCGCTGGGCCGACGTTCGCTGCTCGCCGATCCCCGCAACAAGCAGAATCTTGAACGGCTGAACGCGGTGAAGGGCCGCGAGGAGTTCCGCCCGGTGGCGCCGATGGTTCTGGCCGAGTGGGCCGCCGAGATCTTCTCCGGCGGGCCGATTCCCAGCCCTTACATGCTCTTCGTGCACGATGTCGCACCTGATTGGCAAGCCCGGATTCCCGCGGTCACCCACGTAGACGGAACCGCGCGTATCCAGACCGTCGATCGCGCCGATGAACTCATGCACGCCACGATCGGATCCTTCGCCGAGCGCACCGGAGTCCCGGTAATCGTCAACACCAGCTTCAACACCGCCGGGCGGCCGATGGTCGACAGTCCTCGAGATGCGTTGGAGTGCTTCGGGTCTGCGCCGATCGACATGCTGGCCATCGGCCCGTACGTGGTTCGGAGACAGCGATGAGTTTTGCGATCGTGGTGCCGACGATCGGCCGGACTTCGTTGCAGCGGCTGCTGACCGCACTGGAACGATCCGATGGTCCAGCGCCGGAAGCGGTGATCGTCGTCGACGACCGACCGCGGCCCGATCCACCCCTGCTGCTGATGACCCGCCTGCCCGTAACCGTGTTGCACAGCGGGGCAAGAGGACCGGCGGCCGCGCGCAACATCGGCTGGCGGCACGCCACGGCCCGCTGGATCTGCTTTCTCGACGATGATGTGCTGCCCCATCCCGGCTGGCTGACCGCCCTTGCCCACGACCTGTGCGAAGCCGACGCACGCGGTGCGGCAGGTTCCCAGGCGGTGATCGACGTCCCTGTGCGTCCGGGCCGGCGCAGCACCGACGATGAGCGTCGCACCCAGCGCCTGGCCGACGCGCAATGGATCACCGCCGACATGGCCTACCGGCGTTCGGCGCTGGTAGAAGTCGGAGGGTTCGACGAGCGCTTCCCCCGTGCCTATCGGGAGGATTCGGATCTCGGGCTGCGGATCACCCTGGCCGGCCACGACATCGTGTCGGGATCGCGGCGGTCCCGGCACCCGGTCGCCCCGGCCACGTGGACGAGCAGTGTGCGCGCACAGATCGGAAACCATGACGATGCGCTGCTGCGACGCAAGTACGGCCGTGGCTGGCGCACGGCGATCGGTGAGGGTCGTGGCCGGATGCCCGCGCACATGCTGACCAGCGTGGCCGCTCTGGCGGGACTGACGCTCCGTGGCCCCGCAGCACGCTTGGCGCGCGCCGCCTGGCTGGCGCTGACCGCGGAGTTCGCGTTGCGGCGCTTCCTGGCCGGACCGCGCACCGTCACCGAAGCGTGCCGGATGCTGATCAGCAGCGTGCTCATCCCGCCGGTGGCGGTGGCCCACCGGCTGTCGGGCGAATGGAAGTTCCGTGCCGCACATCGTGATCCACCCCTGGCCGTCCTGCTGGACCGAGACGACACGATCATCGAGGACGTCCCGTATCTCAACGATCCCGCCGGTGTCCGCCCGGTCACCGGTGCGGCTGTGGCGCTCGACCGGTTGCGTGATCGCGGGTTGTTACTGGCGGTGGTGTCGAACCAGTCCGGAGTCGCCAAGGGACTGATCAGCCCGAGTGAACTCGCCGCGGTCAACGCAAAGGTCAATGCGTTGTTGGGACCGTTTGATTCCTGGCAGGTCTGCCTGCACGACGCCGACGCCGGCTGTGCCTGCCGCAAACCCGAACCCGGCATGGTGCGGGCGGCCGCCGAGGAACTCGGGGTCGATCCATCTCGGTGCGTACTGATCGGAGACACCGGTGGCGATGTGAATGCGGCGTTGGCAGCCGGCGCCGGCGCCGTGCTCGTGCCCACCGAAAGAACGCTGGACCACGAGATTTCGCACGCCCGGGCCTGCGCCCGAGTAGCGCCGACACTGCAGGCCGCGGTGGCGCTGGTACTGCGGGACGCCGGATGAGGAGGCAGTCATGACCCGGGCGGTGGTGGCCAGGCTCGACAGCGCCGGTGACGTGCTCATCACCGGCCCTGCCGTGCGCGCCGTTGCCGCGGCCCATGATGCGGTGACGTTCCTGGCCGGGCCGAAAGGGCGCGCCGCGGCCGAGTTGCTGCCCGGCGTGGACGACATCATCGAATGGCAGGCGCCGTGGGTGGACTTCGACTCACCCGAACTGACCCCGGACCACGTGGCAGCACTGATCAAGCAACTACGCGACGTCGCTCCCGACCGGGTGTTCGTGTTCACCTCGTATCACCAGTCGCCGCTGCCCTTGGCACTCATCTGCCGGATGGCCCAAATCGGCTGGGTCGGCGCGATCAGTGAGGACTATCCGGGCACGTTGCTCGATCTTCGGCATCACGTCGAGTCCGGGATACCGGAACCTGAGCGCGCACTGTCACTGGTCCGAGCCGCTGGGTTCGACCTGCCGGACGGTGATGACGGGTCGCTCAGGCTCAGGGATCTACCACCGCTGCCTGGTGGCCTCTACGAAACCATCGGTCCGGCACCGTATGTGGCGTTTCATCCTGGGGCTGCCGTAGCGGCCCGCCAGCCGAGCGCCACCCGCAGCGCTGCCATGGTGCGTGCGCTGGCGGCCGCGGGCCATCGCGTCGTGGTGACCGGCGGGGAAGGCGAACGCGGCCTGACCGCGCGGGTGGCCGACGGTGTCGCGGTGGACCTCGGCGGCCGGACGACACTGGCGACGTTGGCCGGTGTCTTTTCGCGGGCAGCCGTGGTGGTCGCGCCGAACACCGGCCCGGCACACCTGGCCGCTGCCGTGGGAGCACCGGTGGTCTCGCTGTTCGCCCCCGTGGTGCCGGCGGCTCAGTTGGCGTCCGTACACGGCTCGATCGGCGCTGCTCGGAGATCAAGAGGCGCCGTGCCGCGGTAGCCGGGCTCGCACGTGCCCGGTCCCCGGCCATCCGTGTCTGAACGGGATCACCGACGCCGAATTACTGGCCGCAGTCCGACGACTCGAAGGTGGAGAACCATGAAAACGCTGATGGGACAACATATTGCCGACCTTGCCGAGGCGGTGGAGCGGGTCGGCGCCGAGACTTCCAGGCTGACCGGCTGGGGTCGTCACCTGGCCGAGGTGCTGACCGCCGACGGCCGGCTGCTGGCGTGCGGGAACGGTGGTAGCGCGGCAGAAGCTCAGCACCTCACCGCCGAGCTGGTGGGACGGTTCAAAGATGAGCGGATGCCGTTGTCGGCCATCGCGTTACACGCCGATACGTCCGCACTCACCGCGGTGGCCAACGACTACGGAGCCGAGGAGATGTTCGCCCGCGGTGTGCGGGCCCATGGACGCAGTGGCGACGTGCTGATCGCACTGTCCACGAGCGGTACCAGTCCCAACGTGCTGTCCGCCGTCAAGGCCGCGCACGAGGCCGGGCTCACCGCGTGGGCGATGACCGGACCGGCACCCAATCCGCTGGCCGCCATGTGCGATGACGCGGTGAGCGTCGAGGCACCGACCACCGCCACCGTGCAGGAGATCCACCTCCTACTCGTGCATTCGCTGTGCATCGCCCTCGACGACGCCCTGCGCCAGAGCGGCTGCATGCCGGGAGCCGAAGGAGGCCAGGATGACTGAGCCATTGGTGATCGTCGGAGACAGCATGCTCGACGTCGACATCGAGGGCAGCGCCACCAGGCTCAGCCCCGAAGCGCCGGTGCCGGTGGTAGACGCCGATCGGGTGTGGGAGCGGCCGGGCGGAGCCGGCCTGGCGGCGGTCCTGGCCGCGCGCGTGGAGTCCGAGGTCGTGCTGGTGACCGCCGTGGCCGACGATACCGACGGTCAGCGGCTCGCTGAACTACTCACCGCGTCCGGGGTCACCGTGGTCGCACTGCCCATGGCTGGGAGCACGGTGTGCAAGACCAGGATTCGCGCCTCAGGACAGTCGATGCTGCGTCTCGACCGCGGGGACGGGATCGTCGCCGGGAAAGATCTGCCGGCCGAGGCGGCTGATGCACTCGGCCGGGCCCGTGCGATCTGTGTGGCGGACTACGGCCATGGCGTCAGCGCGCACCCCGGGTTGCGGCGATTACTGGAACACAACGGAAATCGCGTGCCGCTGGTGTGGGACCCGCATCCGCGCGGTGCACAGCCCGTGCCCGGATGCTGGCTCGTCACCCCGAATCAGGTGGAAGCCCAGCAGAACTCGGCAGAGACTCTGCGCCGGCACTGGCGGGCGCGGGCGGTGAGCGTCACGCTTGGTGAGCGCGGGGCGGCGGTGTCCACCGAAGATGGCCGTGTCGCCGACATCACCGTTCCCTTCACACCTGCTGCCTCGGCCAGATCGGACACCTGCGGGGCCGGTGACCGATTTGCGGTAGCGGCGACACTGTCTCTGGCCGAAGGCAAATCGACGGTCGAGGCGGTCACCGAGGCAGTGTGTGCAGCAAGCCGATTCGTCGCGGCCGGGGGTGCGGTGGGGGTCTCCGCACCTGGCCGGATCGGCAGCATCGGCGGGTCGCCCGAGTTCACCGCAGTCCTTGGTGAGGTCACCGAGGTGCGTGACCGATTGCGGCGTCGTGGCGGCCGTCTTGTCGCCACGGGTGGTTGCTTCGATCTGTTGCACACCGGTCACGTCCGGTTGCTGCACCGCGCACGTCAGTTGGGCGACACACTGGTGGTGCTGCTCAATTCGGATACCTCGGTCCGGGCGCTGAAAGGCGCGAGCCGACCGGTGATGTCGCAGGCCGATCGGGCGCGGGTGCTGTGCGCACTGGCCTGCGTCGACGCGGTGGTGATCTTCGACGAGACCTCACCCGAATACCAGTTGGAGCAGCTCCGGCCGGATGCGTGGGTCAAGGGCGGCGACTACACCGGGGCCGATCTGCCCGAGGCGGCGGTGGTGCGCAGCCATGGCGGGGACGTGGTTTTACTGCCGACGATAGCCGGTTACTCATCATCCAAGTTGATCGCCGCGATGCGGTCGTGACGGAGAGGGCGTTTCGTGAATCTCGGCAATATCATCATCACCGGCGGGGCCTCGGGTCTGGGCGCTGCGACTGTGGAAGCCGTTGTGCGCCATGGCGGCAGACCCCTGGTGATCGACCGTAAGACCCCGGCCGGCGGTGTCGATTTCCAGTGTGCGGATCTGGCGGACACCGCGGCCGTCGACGCCGCGGTGCAGGCGTTGGCCGACCAGGCCGGCGGCGTCATCGACGGCGTTTTCACCGCGGCCGGCGTGGACTCCTGCGGCAAGCTCGGTGACGTGCCGGCCAAGGACTGGGAACGGGTTGTTCACGTCAACCTGCTCGGTACCGTCGCGGTGATCCGCGCGGCGCTGCCGTACCTCAAGTCCAGCGGTGGACGCATCGTGACCTGTGCGTCCACCCTCGGGATCAAAGCGGTCAGCGATGCAACGGCATACTGCGCCTCGAAGTTCGCAGTCGTGGGATTCAGCCGGGCGCTGGCGGCCGAATTGGCCGGTGAGGTCGGGGTGACCACCCTGATCCCCGGCGGCATGTACACGCCGTTCTTCGACGGACGGGACGAGCAGTACAAGCCGCCGCCGGAAGCCAAGCTCAACGAGCCCGCCCACGTCGCCGAGACGGTGGTGTTCGCCCTGTCCCAGCCGCCCGGATGTGAGGTGCGGGAACTGGTGGTGTGTTCTTCCACGGAATCGTCGTGGCCGTGATGGCCCCGCACGACATCCTTGTGCTGCGGGCGCTGGGGCTGGGGGACCTGATGACGGGGATCCCCGCCCTGCGCGGCTTGCGGCGAGCCTTTCCGGGCGCCCGGATCGTGCTGGCCGCGCCCGAGCGATTTCGTGAGCTCGCGATGCTGTCCGGCACCGTTACCGACGTGGACCCGACACCGGCGCTCGGCCGGTTGCAGCCGCGGTCACGCGGGCCGGATGTGGCCGTCAACCTCCACGGCAGCGGGCCGGAGAGCATCGCCGATCTCCTTACGCTGCAACCGAAATCAATGGTAAGTCACCGCCACGCCCGATATCCGGAGTTGGCCGGCCCGCCCTGGCGTACCGATCTGCACGAGGTCGATCGCTGGTGTCATCTCATGGAATGGCATGGCATCGAATGCGATCGGCAGGATCTGGCGATTGAGCGGCCGCCCGGTTATCCGGACCGATCCGGAGTGGTGGTGATCCACCCCGGCGCGGCGTTTCCGTCTCGCCGGTGGCCCGCGGAGCGCTATGCCGCGGTCGCGGCGGCGGTGCGCGAGGCCGGGCACGACGTCGTGGTGACGGGCGACGCCGGTGAATTCGACTTGGCCCGCTCGGTCGTCGAACAGGCGGGTCTGCCCGAATCGGCCAATTTGGCAGGCACTCTCGACCTACTCGGTCTGGTCGCACTGGTCAACGACTGTCGGCTGCTGATCTGTGGTGACACCGGTGTCGGCCACGTCGCAACTGCCACCGGCACCCCGTCGGTACTGCTGTTCGGCCCCACACCGCCCAGCCGATGGGGTCCGCCGGGAACCGGGCCGCACGTGGCGCTCTGGGCCGGAGATTGTGGCGACCCGCACGGCGAGCGGCCCGACAGCGGCCTGCTGTTGCTCACAGTCAGTCGTGTGATCGACGCGGTGCACGGGTTGCTGGAGGAACGAAGGTGAAGGTCGGTGTTGTCGGTGCGGGTTACGTCGGTCTGACCACAGCTGTGTGTCTGGCCGAGCGACGGAACGACACCGTGTGCGTGGATATCGATGGCGACCGGGTGGCGCGGCTGGCAACGGGCGACACTCCTGTCGACGAACCGGGCCTGGCGGAGCTGCTGAGGGCCGGACTGAATTCCGGCACGTTGAGATTCAGCGGCGACTACACCGCACTGGCGGACCGGGACGTCGTGTTCGTCTGTGTGCCGACACCGAGTGCGATCGACGGTTCGGCCGATCTGAGTGCGGTCGATGCGGCCGTGGAGAAACTTGCCGGAATACTGGAACCCGGTGCGGTTCTGGCGGTGAAGTCGACCGTTCCGGTCGGCACCACGCGCCGGTTGACCGAGCGGCTGTGCGGCCGGCAGGTGCGGACAGTGTCCAACCCGGAGTTCCTGCGGGAAAGCCATGCGGTCTACGACTTCCGGAATCCGGACCGGATCTTGATCGGGGCCGACGACGGGGCCGCGGCCGACACGGTGGAGCAGCTCTACGATGCCGGCGCAGGCGCGGCGTTGCGCATGAGCCCCGAGAGCGCGGAGTTGGCCAAATATGCCAGCAATGCCTTTCTGGCCGTGAAGGTTTCCTACGCCAACTCGCTGGCCCAACTGTGCGCGCGGCTCGGAGCGGACATCGGCGACGTCACGCGGTGCATGGGCGCCGACATTCGGATCGGACGTCACTTTCTTCAGCCGGGCCCGGGCTGGGGTGGCTCGTGTCTGCCCAAGGACACCGCCGCACTGCTGCACACCGGCCACGGCTACGGGGTCGAACTGGCCGAGGTGTCGGCGGCCTGTCAGACCAATGCCGCGCAAACCGGTCGCATCGTGGACACGCTGCACCGGACGATGTCGGTACCGCTTTCCGATGCACGGATCACCGCACTCGGCTTGACCTTCAAAGCAGGAACGTGTGACGTACGGGATTCGCCGGCGTTGGCGGTGTGCGGCGATCTCAGCGGAGCGGGGGCCCAGATCGCCGGGTATGACCCGAGATTGGGCATGATGGATCACGGCGTGTTGCGCCGCTCCGGTGTCGCGGCGGTCGATGACCCGTACCTGGCCACCAAGGGGGCCGACGCGATCGTGGTGTTCACGGAATGGCCCGAGTTCCGGGACGTGAACTGGCCACGGGTGGCCGAGCAGGCGCCGTCGGCGGTGGTGGTCGACACCCGCAACGTTCTCGACCCGATCGCCGTAACCGCAGCGGGGTTGCGGTACCTGGGCAACGGGCGCCCCGGCGGTTTCTGATGTGGCGGTTCAGGTCCGATGGTGCAGCTCGTCGTGTAGTTGCTCCTGGTCGGAGACCTCTTGATCCTCGAGGTCGACGAAGTCTTCCTTGGCGTGGGTGGTCGCCTGAATCAGCTCGTCGAGCTTGATGAGGACCGCGGAGGTTTCCCGATTTGTGGTGTGCTGCAGGACAAACAACATCGGCACAGTCACCATGGCGGCTGCCGAGTGTACGAACACCTGCCACCAGTGGTCGAACCCCACAGCAGCCCCGATGATCAGGTAGACGATCATGCTGGCCGTCACCGCCATTGCCGTCCACCGCGCGCCGGCCCACCGGCTCAACACATCCAGCAAAGTGGTCGCTGCTTGCGACGCACTTTCGGCCTTGCCGGCCTGGTTCGGTTCTCGGGTCATGTTCGCCTACCCATCTTCCTGATCAGCCGGGCCGTGCTGCCCTCCAGGATCGCCTGACGTTTGTCGCTGTTCCGGACGCGGGCAGCGCGGCGCGCGCCGGCCGCGATCGTCACCCCGGCTCGATATGCATCGACCACGCGGGGATCGACGTACGCGCTGCGGGTGACGGCGGGGGTGTTACCCAGGGAATGGGCAACTTCGCGCATCACCGCGGATTCGACGCGTTTGACCACCTTGTCGTCTACCGGAGGGTCGGCCTCGACGAACGCCTCGGCCGCCAACACCGTGCCATGCCAGGTCCGGAGATCTTTCACGGTGTAGTCAGCACCGACCATCTCTTTGAAACGCAGATTGAGATCCTGGGCGTGGACCTCTGTCCACTCCGAGGAGTGGTGATAAGCCAGCAGGCGATCGCCGTTTCCCCGGCTCCGTTGGAGCGATCGGACGGCACGCACCACCGCTGGATCCTCGACCAGCAGTGTGCGCCGTACCCCGCTCTTGGCCGGATAGTCGAATTCGACCGCATCCGAGCGGATGGTGATGTGGTCACGCAGCAGGGTGGCGATGCCGAAGGAGTTGTTCTCCTCGGCGTACTGGTCCCCGCCGGCGCGGAAGTACCCGAGGTCCAGCAGTCGTAGCCCGAGCGCCAGCACCCGATCGCGGCCCAGCCCACGCCGTCGCAGATCGCTCGCGATGTGAGCGCGCCAATCGACCAGCGTCGTCGACAACTCGAGTACCCGGTCGAACTTCTCCTCAGCGCGCTCGTCCTGCCACTGGGAGTGATAGATGTACTGGCGTCGGCCGGCCACATCGGTACCGACGGCCTGGATGTGCCCATTGGGGTGCGGGCAGATCCACACCTTCTTCCATGCCGGTGGGATGACGAGTTCGTCGATCCGTTGCAGCGTCACGGAATCGGTGACGGGGGCTCCATCGGCGTCACGGTACTGGAACCCGCGGCCGCGGCGGACGCGCCGCAAGCCCGGCCCGCCGACGATACTGCGACGCAGCCTCATCAGGTCCGAACCCCTGGTTTGACTACTGGGCAACCGTGGGTACGCGACAGACATGTCAACCGACCGGGCATCGAGCCCTCCGCTTACTGTGCTGCACGGTCGGCGAATACCCCACTGGGGATCTGGTTACACGCGCGGAGCGGGCGCTGTGGAACTCCGGGTGCCGGCCCGGCCCGATGCACTGGCCATGGTCAGAGCCATGACGCGGTGCCTGGCCAACTATGAAGACCTGAACGGCGATACGGCAGCCAACCTTGAGTTGGCGGTTGATGAAGCGTGCACCGCACTGATCGACATGGCCCCGGCCGGAGCCGCCCTGGTGCTGGTCGAAGACCCTCGGGCACGCGAACTCAACGTTCGGGTGTCGACGGCCTGTGACGGTTCCCGTAGCCACCCCGACCGACCGGCCCTGAGCGGTTTCAGCCGTCGGGTACTGGAGGCGTTGACCGAGAAGGTCGAAACCTTCGTCGCCGACGTCGAGCACAACGGCACGAGCTGTCCGGCACTCGGCATTTCGCTGACGATCCGGCGGCGATGGGCCGCGGCAGGCCCCTAACGATGCACGTTCACCAGCTCTAGCTGACGTGGCTGATCGCGCAGCATCGACAGCGCGGCAGGCAGTCCGGTGGAAGTCGGCAGAGCTCGGGCGGGATCGCAGATCCCCAGGACCCGGGAGACGGCGGCGCTCGGGATCAGTACCCAGTCGACGTTCTCGCCGGCGCACCGCACGTTGAGGGTGTGTAGGCAGGCGAAGCAGCCGGCGCCGAAGAACTCGACCTCACTCAGATCGAGGACGATTTGTCTGCTCGGCCTGCAGTGCCGGAATCCGCATTCCGTCAGTTCAGCGGCATTGGATGCGTCCAGCTCGCCATGGACGCTGATGACCGCGGTGGCCGGTGAGAGCCACTGGGCGCAGAATTGCGCGCGCGCGTGGTCATGGGGCGCGGTTTGTTTCGCGACGTTTGTGGTGGACATTGTGACTCCTCAGTAGGACTACTGTGGTCACGTCACTCTTTAGGCTCTGTGGGCTCAAAACCCCTGGACACAGGGGATATCACAACCCTGCACCCGATGACGTTCCGGGGCGGCTGTGAACTCAACCTGTCTTGGACTCTACGCCCCATCAAGGGCTCGAACAACGATTATGGGGTCCCGAGATCTTGGTGCACCCCACCGGCCACACCCGCAACATCGCGACGAGCGGATTCTGAAGTGCATAGTACGCGGGACCGAGGACAGACCTCGCGCACGGTGTCAAACTGCTAGGGGCACAGTTTATTTCGTTGATCCGAGTCGGCCGAGGAGGGTGGCTGCGCCCGGGCCGGTCAGTTCCGCGGCGGCTTGTCGGCGACCGGTCATGGCAAGCAGCAGGGCCTCGCCGGTGCCGGTGACCTCGGGCCCGGTGCCGTGCTCCCAGCCGATGTCGGTGGCCCGCAGATGCAGGCCGCGAATGCGCCGGCCCGCACCGAGCCGCGGGTTGCCGGGCACCAGCGGCAGGATGCGTTGCAGTCGCTGCATGGGCACCGCGCGGGGGCGCCCGAGTGCGCGGCGGATGTCCTGATGGTGGACGGTTCCGTCGACCAGGCCGATCATGCCGCCGAATCCGGCGGTCAGGCCGCGCGGCCGTAAGTGCTGGTTGAGAAACGCGAGCAGCTCATCGGTCGACATGGTCGAGTATTCGGCGACGCCGACTTCGTTGGCTCGCACCACCAGTCCCTTCGCGAAGCGCTTGAACAACCCCGCAAGATTGAGATCCTCGTAGCTGATGACGTGCGCCACAACATCTTTCACGGTCCAACCGGAGCACAACGACTCTGTCTGCCATTCCTCGGGGGTCAAGGTCGCCAGGAATTCGGCAAGGTCGGCCCGCTCGTCACGGGCCAGATCCATCAGGGGCGGCTCGGCGTTCATCGCGATGCTTCCTGGGTGATCACCTCGACGTAACGGTCAAGGTAGAGCGGCCATCCGGCATCGCCGCCGACCCCGTCGGCCACCGACCGCCAGCCCTCACCGTGGCGCTCGAGGTGTCGATGCTCCAACTCGACCCGGGTGCGATCGGCGCTTTCCGGGATGAACCGGATTTCCACCTCGCTGGTGCGATTCGGATCGGATTCGATCTGCCACGTCGGTCCGATGTCCCAGGAGAAGACGACGCGGTTGGGCGGTTCGTAGTTCAGGACCCGCGCCCAAGCGCAACGGCTGCCGTCGGTCCCGACGTCGTAGATGTGGCCGCCGACGTAGGGCTCGAAGACGGTCCGCTCGATCGGTACCGGCAGCAGGTTGTGTTCGCGCGGTTTGATCGTGTCGAACCGATCGATGAACACTGTGAACGCCCGGGCCACCGCTGCATGGACGACAACGCTCTTCCGGATGGGTTCGGGGTGTGTCACTTCGGCTGTTCCTCCTGCTCGACGATGTTCTTGTAGGCGTCCAGCGCCTGGCCCCAGAAGGTGTCCAACTCGGCGCGTAGCGCCGCGACACCGTCGGGGTCGACGTGGTAGACGCGACGTGTCCCGACGGCCCGATCACATACCAGCCCAGCGCTTTTCAGCACCTTGAGATGCTGTGAGACCGCCGGCCGGCTGATCGGTAGGTCGCGGGCGAGCTCGCCCACCGCCATCGGTCCCGCTGCCAATCGCCTGACGATGGCCCGCCGGCTGCGATCGGCCAGGGCGGCCCATGGATCGGTCAAAGGGTAAGTCACCACGAACGGTTAGTCTACGCTTACCGATACTGGGCGTCGAGAAGCTGCTATTGGCTGGGCGCTGCGGCCACGGGCAGCTGCGCAAGGCGCCACTCGAGCATGCCGTCATTGAGTCGGACCGGTCGGAGGCCATGCTGGGCGAGGAGCCTTACCGCGTCGTAGGCGAAGGCGCAATATTCTCCGCGGCAATACACGACGATGTCGGCGTCGGTGGGTAACTCGCCGATCCGTTCCTCGAGTTCATCGACCGGAATCGATACGGCGCCGGGGATATGCCCGGCCCGGTATTCCTCGGCCGGGCGGACATCGAGAATCATTGCGCCCTCGGCGGCGCGCTCGGGAAGCTGTTCTCGATCGATCGTCCCGATTGCCGCGGTATCCGACTGTCCGGACAGCAGGTAATTGTCGCGGGCTGCGGGTACTTCGGCTTGATGTGCCGCTGCGACGTTGCGCAACAGTGCGAACAGCTGCGCCACGTCATCGCCGGCCAGTCGGTAGTAGATCCTCACGCCGCTGCGCTGGGTGGCGACGAACCCGGCCTGTTTGAGCGTCTGCAGATGGGCTGATGCCGTCGTCAGGTTCAGGCCGGCGGCCTTGGCTAGCGAATCGACGGTGCGCTCACCTTGGCTCAGCAGGTCGAGCAACTCCAATCGCGAAGCGTTCGACAGGGCTTTCCCCGATACGGCGAACGCTTCGTAGAGCCGTAGCTTCGCTGGGGACTTTTCTCCAAGCAGCATATTCCACCTTTCCATGGATTAATGTAGCCTGTGTGTCAAGGTTGCGCCATCTCGTGGCGCGGCACTGGGCCGGGAGAACGGGCATGGCTTTCAGCGACGAGCATCTGATCCCGTTGGTCGACGGGGGACTCGGAAACAGCTCATACCTCGTCAACCTCGGCGACGGCCGGGCATTGGCGGTCGACGCCAGCCGTGATCTGCGGGCCCTGCGGCAAGCGGCGACGCGCCGGGGGCTCACCATCGCCTTCGCCGCCGACACCCATCTCCATGCCGACTTCCTGTCCGGGGCGGTGCAGCTGCACCACGACACCGGGGCGCAGATCGTGGCGTCGGCCGCCGGGCATCGCAGCTTCGATCACATTGGAGTGCGCGACGGCGATGAAATCGACTTGGGGGGATTGCGTTTGCGGGCGTGGGCTACCCCCGGCCACACCGACGAGCACGTGGCGTTCCTGCTTCTCGACGGCGATCGGGAGGTGGGGATGTTCACCGGCGGATCGTTGATCGTGGGATCCGCGGCACGGACCGACCTACTCGGACCTGATCGTGTCGAGGAATTGACCCGCGCCCAGTACCGGTCCCTGCAGCGGCTTGCCACCCTGTCCGACGATGTCGCCGTGTGGCCCACCCACGGTGCCGGATCATTCTGCTCCGCCCCGCCCGGCGCTGAGCGCATCAGCACCATCGGTGAACAGAAACGCAGCAACTCGCTGCTGACTGCCAATGACGAGGACCGCTTTGTCGCCGATCTGCTGACCAGCTTGGGTAGCTACCCCGACTACTTTCGGCGATTGACCGAGCACAACCGTCGTGGCCCGTCGATCATGCCCGGCGCCCCCGCGCTCAAAAACCTCGGAATCAACCAATTCGACGCGGTCCTGGATGCCGGCGCCGTTGTCGTCGATGTCCGCTCGCCTGCCGCGTTCGCCGCGGGACATATTCCCGGGGCGCTGTCGGTCTCACTGCGGGATCAGTTCGCCACCTGGCTGGGCTGGCTCGTCGACGACGACAAGCCCGTCGTGTTCGTCACCGAGGCAGGTCAAGACCCGGCTGAAATCGGTTGGCAGGCCTACAAAATCGGGTATGAACGGCTCGCCGGCATCCTGGCGAGTGGCATGGACACCTGGCGCGCAGACGGCAGGCCGCAGCGTGAACTGACTTTCGCCGCCGCCGACAAGCTGCTAGACCGGCCTTTCCTCGATGTCCGCCAAGATGCCGAATTCCGCTCAGGCCATGTGGGCGGTGCCGTGCACATCGAACTCGGGGTGTTGCGCCACCGCTTTTCCGACGTTCCAGATGGTGCCGTCGTCGCCTGCGGACACGGTGAACGCGCGATGACGGCGGCGAGTCTTCTGCGCCGCTACGGCCGCGACGATCTGGCCGTCCTCAACGGTGGCCCCGGCGACTACTCCGCTGCCGACGGCCGGGAGTTGGTCAGTGGAAGGGAACACCCGGCCCGATGACCGGCGGCATCCATTCCGATGGTCGGCAGATACGGCTCGGGCTGCGGGAAAACTGGCTGCAATTCACCTTTTTGGTCATCGTCAACGCCTGCGTGGGCGGTCTGGTGGGCCTGGAGCGGACCACGGTGCCCGTCATCGGTACTGAAGTGTTCGGCCTGACCAACGATCTCGCTGTCTTCGCGTTCATCATCGCGTTCGGAATCACCAAGGCGTTGACCAACCTCGCTGCTGGAGCGTTGACGGCGCGCTTCACCCGCAAGCAGCTGTTGCTGGCCGGATGGGCGTTGGGCGTCCCGGTGCCGTTCATGCTCGCCTGGGGCTCGTCGTGGTGGTGGGTCATCGGCGCAAACGTGCTTCTGGGGCTCAATCAGGGGCTGGCCTGGTCGATGACGGTCAACATGAAGATCGATCTGGTCGGCCCGCGGCAACGTGGACTGGCCACCGGTCTCAATGAGGCGGCCGGCTACGCCGCGGTGGGTGCCACCGCCCTACTCACCGGTTACCTGGCGACGGTCTACGGCTTACGTCCGGCACCCGAGCTGATCGGGGTGGTGTTCGTTGCCGCCGGGCTGGGATTGTCGCTGATCGTGCGCGACACAGCGGACCATGTCGCTGTCGAGCTGGCTACTCACCCACTCGCTGAACATGTTGATTCGCAACGCTTCTGGGAAACCTTCGCCAGGACGTCGTGGACTGATCGGCGGCTCCGCGGGGTCAGTCAGGCGGGGTTGGTCAACAACCTCAACGACGGCCTCACCTGGGGTGTGTTCCCGTTGCTGTTCATCGATCACGGCCTCGGCCTGGCCGCGGTCGGGCTCATCAAAGGCGTGTACCCCCTGCTGTGGGGGCTGGGGCAGATCCCGACCGGCCACTTCGCCGATCGCATCGGACGCAAACCACTGATCGTCTGGGGCATGCTCACGCAATCCATCGGGTTCGTGCTCGCGCTCGTTTTGCTGAACTGGCCGTTGCTGGCCGGCATCACATCGGCTATCGCACTCGGAATCGGCACCGCGATGGTCTATCCCGCGCTGATCGCGTCGATCTCGGATCGCGCCCACCCGAACTGGCGCGCCAACGCGCTGGGTGCATACAGGTTCTGGCGTGACATCGGCTACGCAATCGGGGCGTTGGTCGCGGGTGTGCTCGCCGATGCCCTCAATCTGAACGCCACCGTCATGGCGGCAGCCGTGCTCACGGCCGGCTCCGGACTGCTGGCCGCTCGCTGGATCACCGACCTGCCGATACACCGCGCGCGGCTGTCTTGCAAGCATGAAACCCGGGCTTGCCGCACGGTTTGCCTGCATGTTTGACCCGCGCGTCAGCGGGGTACATCGCATGCCATGAGACTTGGTGGATTGTTCGGAACACTCGTGCTCATCTGGTTGATCATCGGTGTGGTGGCGGCCTGGCAGCGCGACTATTTCCATGGTGGCTCAACGAACTGCGCGACCGCGGGCGCCATCGCGCTCACGGTCCTGGCCGGCCCGCTCAACTACGCGGGCGTCAATCCGAAGGTGGACGAATGTCGTTTGCCACAACCCAGCGCGATGCCATCCATCGCAGCGGTGAATTGAGGTCGCCATGATTCTGCTCGGTGCAATTCTGCTCATCCTCGGCCTGGTCTTCGACATCTACCTGCTGTGGGTGGCCGGCGTGATCCTGCTGGTCATCGGTGCGGTGTTCTGGCTGCTCGGAGCCATCGGGCGGCCGGTCGCCGGACGGCGCAGCTGGTACTGACGCATCGAAGACGTCATCAACGACAAGGAGGTGTCTGATGCCGAATCCGTCTATCAAGGACGAAAAGCTCTACGAGGAGTTGCGCGACGAGGGCAACTCGAAGGAAAAAGCAGCCCGGATCTCCAACGCCGCGGCCGCCAGGGGTCGTTCGAGCGTCGGCCGCGCGGGCGGCAAGTCGGGTTCCTACGACGACTGGACGGTCGATGATCTGCGTGGCCGGGCGAAAAAACTTGGACTCAAAGGGTATTCCGGCAAGAACAAGCGCGAGCTGATCGGGATGCTCCGGAACCATTGACCGCCTGGCCCAGGGGAGGCCCACCCACGGCCCCGCAACACCGTAGCGGGGCCGTGGCGTCGGGATTGTGGCCTGAGCAGGGCATCTGCCCTCAGTCGCGATGATCGTGCCGTTTTGCTCGCCAGAGCTGCCCAGGAGTTCTACCGTGGAGACAGCCCATGCACGGCAGGTGGGGCGAGAAGTGGCGGGAAGGAGCAGCCATGCACGGTCCCAAAGACCCAGTTGACCACGCCCGGACAACCCGGCCACATGCCGGCGAGTCGATGAAGGACAACGTCATCATGCCCGCGCTGATACTGATCTTCGTGGGATTGGTGTTGTTCGTCGGCACCTTGGCGGCGTTCGCCACCGGGCATCCCGACGTCGGTCTGACCGTAGGCACGTTGTCCGCGGCCGGGTTCATCGTCGGATCGATGTGGTTGGCGATCGAGCACCTGCGGGTGCGACGCATCGAAGATCGCTGGTACACAGACCATCCCGGCGTGATGAGGCAACGGCCGAGCAGCTGAGGCCCGCGTCCGGCGACCCGGCCGCCGAGCGGCCGGGCTGTCGTCCTGCTGTGCGGCCCGGATTCAGAAGGTCAGTGCCAGTACCGCGAAATCGATTGCCAACAGGGCCAATCCGATCAGCGGGACCAGTACCCCATACCGCAGCCGCGCGGTGAAGATCGACACGGCGATCGTGACCACCGGTACCACGAGCGCGCCGTAGAACAGGATCCCGAACCAGAATTCGCCCGGGCCTTCGTCCGCGCACACCTCGCCGGTGCATCCGGCCATGCTCATCACCGCACCCATGCCATACAGAAACACCGCGATAGCCGCGGGGACGGTCAACACGACCAGCACCCAGGTCATCGAGATCCGCATCCGCCGCTCGCCGTTGTGCTGTGTCTGCAGAGTCTGTGATTCGGTCATGGCGTCCGCATACCCAGTTTCGCGGTGTTCTGCACGGGTATTCCAGCGACATGGCCAGATTCGGATACACCTTGATGACCGAGCAGAGCGGCCCACGACAGCTCGTTGACTACGCGGTGGCAGCAGAGCAGGCGGGTTTCGACTTCGAAGTGAGCAGTGACCACTACAGCCCGTGGCTGGCCAGCCAGGGGCACGCTCCCAACGCCTGGCCAGTGCTGGGTGCGGTAGCCCACGCCACCCAGACCGTGCAGCTCTACTCGTACGTGACCTGTCCGACGATCAGGTATCACCCGGCGATCATCGCCCAGCAGGCGGCCACCGTGCAGATCCTGGCCGACGGCCGGTTCACCCTCGGCCTCGGCAGCGGTGAGAATCTCAACGAACACGTCGTGGGACAGGGCTGGCCCACCGTCGAACGCCGTCTCGACATGCTCGCCGAGGCGATCAAGCTGATCCGTGAACTGCTCAGCGGGGAGCTGATCGATTTCAGGGGCGAGTTCTACGAGGCGGACTCCGCGCGCATCTGGGATGTACCGGAAGTCCCGGTGACGATCGCAGTCTCGATGACCGGCCAGAAATCCGTCGAAAAGCTGGCCGTGGCCGCCGATCATCTGATCAACGTCGCACCCGACCGGGACATCGTCGAGGGCTGGCAAGAGCGCAGGCACGCCACCGGTGTGCTCCCCGAGGGACGGGTCATCGGGCAGGTGCCGGTGTGCTGGGATCCCGACCGTGACGCCGCCGTCGAGCGGGCGCACGACCAGTTCCGCTGGTTCGGGGGTGGTTGGGCCGTCAACGCAGACCTGCCGACGCCTGCCGGATTCGCCGCGGCAACCCGGTTTGTGCGCCCAGAGGACGTGGCGGAAGCGATCCCCTGTGGACCCGACCTGGATGCGATCGTCGCGGCGGTGAAGCCGTACCTCGATTCAGGATTCACCGATGTCGCCCTGGTGCAGATCGGTGACGAGGGCCAACAACGTTTTCTCGACCAAGCGGCGAAACCGCTACTGGCTGCGCTGCGCGCCGAGTTCGACTGAGGAACCGATCGACATCGGATGACCCAATCGCATCGCGAACGGCAGCACCAGCCAGATGCCGACGAACGTCAGCAGCGCGACGGCCCCGGCGATCACCCCGGCCTCGCGCCCGGCCACCGTGTCGAAGATCAACTCCGTCACCCCGGCCATCGCCAGGCCCAGCAATACCAGCCCGAAGAATGCGCACCGGTGCGCCGCGGAGACCAGCAGGTTCAACCGGTGCCTGCGGAACAGGATGCGGTGCATGCCGACCGGGGCGACCAGCAGCGCGGTGGCCGCGGCCGAACACGCCACCGTCACCAGATAGAGGATCCGCATGGGCTCGTCGAGCATCGAGAACCGTTCCTGGAACGGCAGAGTCAACAACAGGCCGGTGAGCAATTGAACGCCGGTCTGCACGACGCGCAGTTCCTGCAGCAGGCTGCTCCAGTTGCGGTCCAGCCGTTCGGCTTCCGTTTCGTGGCGGGCGCTCTGGTCCCAGGGCTGATCCAGCTCGGGGCGGTCCGGATCCATACTGTCGATAATCCCACGTTCGTCACAGGTTTCGGGTTGCGCCGCGATGGGCATCCCTGGCCGGAGGTCCCAGGCGGGGCCGCATCAGGGCGCAGAAAGGAACGGCAGTGTCGAAGTCGAGACCGACATCGAGTCGCCGGGGCAGGGCGGTCCCGTGAGGCAAGGATCCCAGCTGGGATACTGTCGGTCCGAGATGCCGGGAGGTGAGATGGCCGACGAACAGGGCCAACCCAAGCCGCCGAAGCGCGCGGAGCGGTCGGTGGAGATTCGGGTCGCTGCGAGGCTGGAGAACCTGGCCGTAGTGCGCACCCTTGTAGCTGCGGTGGCAGCCTTTGAAGACCTTGACTTCGACGTCGTCGCTGATCTGCGGCTGGCCGTGGACGAGGCTTGCACGGCTCTGATCCGGGCCGCCGTCCCGGATTCGGGCCTGCATTTGACCGTTGACCCGGGCGACGAATCGGTGGTGATCACCGCTTCCGCCACCTGCACGGGCGCCGCGGTGGTGGAACCGGGCAGCTTCAGCTGGCATGTGTTGAGCTCGCTGACCGACGCCGTCACCACCTTCACCGACGGTGACGGGCCCGACGCCGGCCAGGTATTCGGCATCACCCTGACGACGAGACGAGCGAGCCTGCTGAGGTGACGTCGGAATATGCGGACGTTCGCGACATGTTTCGCGAACTCAGCGAACTGTCCGAGGACTCGTCGGCCTACGAACGCCAACGTGAGCGGATCGTCGAGCGGTGCCTGCCGCTCGCCGACCACATCGCGCGGCGGTTCGACGGCCGAGGCGAGCCTCGGGAAGACTTGACCCAGGTGGCGCGGGTCGGCCTGGTCAACGCGGTCAACCGATTTGACGTGGAGGCCGGATCGGACTTCGTTTCGTTCGCGGTGCCGACGATCATGGGGGAGGTCCGGCGCCACTTCCGGGACAACAGCTGGTCGGTGAAGGTGCCGCGGCGGCTCAAGGAACTGCACCTGCGGCTCGGCGCGGCGACTGCCGAGCTGTCGCAGCGGCTGGGCCGCGCCCCGACCGCCTCCGAGCTTGCCGACGAGCTCGGCATGGACCGCGAAGAGGTGATCGAAGGGCTCGTCGCGGGCAGTTCGTACAACACCCTGTCGATCGACGGCGGCGGCGGGGGCGACGAGGACGCACCGGCGATAGTTGACACGCTCGGCGACGTGGACACCGGCCTGGATCAGATCGACAATCGAGAAACGTTGCGGCCGTTGCTCGCTCAGCTACCCGAGCGGGAACGAACGGTACTGTTGCTGCGGTTCTTCGAATCCATGACGCAGACGCAGATCGCCGAGCGTGTCGGTGTCTCGCAGATGCACGTATCGCGGCTGTTGGCGAAATCGCTAGCGCGACTTCGTGACCAGCTGCAGTAGCGGGGTCTTGCCGTTCAGCGTGGACAGTGCCGCCGCCACGCTGTAGCACGTGTGCAACTCTGAATTCGGGTCGCAGATACGCAGTAGCCGGCTCACCGCCTTGCTGGGCACCAACACCCAGTCGACCGACGTGGTCGAGCAGTGGGTGTCCATCGCTCTGAGGGCGGAAAACCCTGCGGTACCGAAGAACTCGATATCGGTGAGGTCGACCGCGACCTGCTTGGCCTTGCCGGTGTGCTGCAACGCGTAGTCCGCGAATTCGGCAGCGTTGACGGCATCGATCTCGCCGTGGGCGCTGATCACCGCCGTTGACGGCGGCAGCCAGCACGTAGCAAACGTCGCAGGCGATTCGTCGGTCCGATCGATCAGTGCGTTCGTCGAGAAGACGGTCATGGACGGCTCCATCAGTCGTAATACATGTATTCGTACTGTTGGTGCGGCGTCAGTCGACAAGATGCGAGTTCTCCGCGCGTATGTCGATGACGCTCGCTACGGCTGTGAACTCAACCTGTAACGGACCCTACCGCGATCAAGGTCACCGGACAATTTGTCTGAGTGGATTCTTAGACTCCGAGGTCAGACTGTTCGCATGCCGAACGCCGACGCAGTTGCCGGGGTGGTGCTGGCCGCCGGCGCCGGCAGCCGCTTCGGGATGCCGAAAGTTCTTGCCGATGAAGGCGATTGGCTTGCGCGGGCGGTGAGCGCGCTCGATGAGGGCGGTTGTGACGACGTGATCGTGGTGCTGGGTGCCGCGATGGTCGAGGTACCCGCGCCGGCTCGCGCGGTGGTGGCCACCCGCTGGGCCGAGGGCATGAGCGCTTCGGTTCGCGAAGGGCTGCATGCCGCCGGTCCGGCCGCATGGGTCGTCCTGCACACCGTCGACACCCCGGATGTCGGCGCCCGCGTCGTGACCCGGGTGCTGCGCGCGGCGCGCGGCGCCGAATCCGGCCTGGCCCGCGCCACCTACGACGGCCGCCCCGGTCACCCCGTCGTCGTGGCGCACAGGCACGTGGCGGCGTTGTCCGCCGCGATGCGCGGCGACCAGGGGGCCCGGGCGTTCCTGCGCGGCCGTGCCGACGTCGTTGCCGTGGAATGCGGTGACCTGGCCACCGGCCTGGACATCGACGAACGCTGACGGGCCCATCAGCGGAAGGCGTAACCGCCGTCTGGGAAAAGGGTGGAACCGGTGGTGATCCGGCTGCTCAGCAGGTAGCCCACCGACTGCGCGATCTCATCCTCGTCGGCCAACCGTCCGATGGTGGAGGCGTCGCGATAGGCGGCGAACGCCTGTTCCCGGATCGCGGGATCGCGTTGGCTCCACAGATTGCCCTCGACCGTGCCAGGGGCGATCGCGTTGACGGTCACCGGCGCCAATTCCACAGCCAAACCGCGGGCCAGGCCTTCGATCGCAGCGTTCGCCGCGCTGTACGCAGGAGCGACCGCGGCCGGGCGGGCACTGGCGGCGCCCGACATCAACACGATCGCGGCGTCAGGGCTCAGCATCGGAATCGCCGACTTGACCACGCGGTACTGCCCCCAGAACTTGGAGTCGAACGCTGTGGCGGCCTGGTCCACACTGAGCCGGGCCATCGGACCGGTCAGGTAGTCGGCGGCGGTGGTGAACAGGCCGTGGACGGAGCCGAATCTGGTACCGACGAAATCGAAGAACGCGTCGATCGAATCCTGGTCAGCGGTATCGACCTGATGCCAACCGGCTTGCGGGCCGAGGGTTGCCGCGGCGGCGGCCAGTCGTTCGGGCGTGCGCCCACCCAACACGACCGTGCCCTTCCCCGCAGTGACCAGGCGGGCGGTAGCCAGACCGATGCCTGAACCACCGCCGATGAGGACGATGGTCCGGCCTGCGAACGGGTGTGCCGAAGGATGAGATGGCATGCGCAGAGGCTAGAAGATCACAGTGCGGCCGAGCCGCCACACCATACAGTCCGGGGTGCCGGCCTGCCTATTCCGCACGATTCACGGTGGGTGAAAGCCGCCGACGGACTACAGCAGGCCCAACCGTTCGACCGCGTGGCGCTCGTCGAGCAGCTCGGCCACCGAGGCATCGATACGGGCCCGGGAGAACTCGTTGATCTCCAGCCCCTCCACGATCTTCCACGCACCGTCAATGGCCCGCACCGGCAACGAGGCCACCACACCCTCGGGCACTCCGTAGACACCGGGGGAGGGCAGCGCCACCGAGGTCCAGTCGTCGGGGTCGGTGCCGTCCACCCAGTCCCGGACATGATCGATGGCGGCGTTGGCGGCCGATGCCGCCGATGAGGTGCCGCGGGCCTCGATGATCGCGGTACCGCGGGTGGCCACGGTCGGAATGAAATCATCGGTCAGCCAATTGGTGTCGGCCGCATAGTCGGATCCCGGCCGCCCGTCTACGACCGCGTGGAAGATATCGGGGTACATGGTCGGCGAGTGGTTGCCCCAGACCGTCACCCGCGACACATCGGTGACGTGCACACCGGCGTGGGTGGCCAGCGCCGCGACGGCTCGGTTGTGGTCGAGCCGGGTCAGCGCGGTGAATCGCTCAGCCGGGATGTCGGGCGCATGGGCCGCGGCCACCAGCGCGTTGGTGTTCGCCGGGTTGCCGACCACGACGACGCGTACATCCCTGGCCGCGCCGGAATTGAGGGCCTTGCCGGACTCGGCGAAGATCGCGGCGTTGGCCGCCAGCAGGTCGGCACGCTCCATGCCTTTACTGCGGGGCCTGGCCCCGACCAGCAGCGCGACGTCGACGCCGTCGAACGCGCGCACCGGGTCGTCGTGGATCTCGATGTCGACCAGCAGATCGAAGGCACTGTCGACGAGCTCCATGACGACGCCTTCGGCCGCGCGGATCGCCGAAGGCAGCTCCAGCAGGCGCAGCTTCACGGGTACGTCGCGTCCCAGCAGGGCGCCGGCCCCGATGCGGAACAGGGCGGCATAACCGATCTGGCCGGCCGCGCCGGTGACCGTGACTACCTTGGGGTTCGCGGGCGTGCTCACGTGTGCACCTCCAGCCCGAGCACCTGCGTCGCGTATCGCCGGACGGTGTCCTCCGATATGGCGGCGGCGTCCTCGAAGCCGGGGCGGCCGCGACTGCTCAGGAATCCGGTGACGGGATCGAGGATGACCTCGGCGAGCAGCTCCCCGGTGGTCGGTTCGCATACCGCCCAGGTGTAACGGGTGTCGTCGGCCCAGCCGTCCGCCGCGTCGTGAACGTAGTCCAGGTCGTCCTCGCCCAGATCGGTGAGCGCGGGCCGGTCGTCGACGCGGTCATCGGCACGCAATCCGCGCAGATACCACTGGCCGTTGTTGATCTCCACAGGTTCCACAGGACCCAGCGTTCCACAGCTCCCCGCCGGAAACACCGCGAGGCTGCAGCCACCGGTTGCGGTGACTACAGCCTCGCGGAAAACGACTGGGCGTTACTTGATCTCGGCGATCACGGTGCCCTGGGTGATGGCGGCACCGGCCTCGACGGCCAGACCGGTGATGACGCCGTCCTTGTGGGCCGTCACCGGGTTCTCCATCTTCATGGCCTCCAGGACCACGACCAGGTCGCCTGCGGCTACTTCCTGGCCCTCTTCGACGGCAACCTTGACCACGGTGCCCTGCATCGGCGCGGTCACCGAGTCACCCGAGGCAGCCGTGGCGCCGCCGCCACCGCGCTTGCGGGCCTTGGGCTTCTTACGAAGGACACCGCTCGCACCACCGCTTGCCCCGCCACCGCCGAGCGCCAGGTCTCCGGGCAGCGACACCTCGAGGCGACGTCCACCGACCTCGACGACCACGGTCTGGCGCGGAACGGTGTCCTCTTCCTCGATCGGGTCGCCACCGGTGAACGGCTCGACCGTGTTGTCCCACTCGGTCTCGATCCAGCGGGTGTGCACGTCGAACTTCTCGCCGTCGCCGATGAAGGCCGGGTCGGCGGTCACGGCGCGGTGGAACGGGATGACCGTGGCCAGACCCTCGACGTTGAACTCGGCCAGGGCGCGACGCGAGCGGGCCAGCGCCTCTTCGCGGGTGGCGCCAGTGACGATCAGCTTGGCCAGCATCGAATCGAACTGGCCACCGATGACCGAGCCGGACTCCACGCCGGAGTCCATCCGGACGCCCGGGCCCGTCGGGGCCTCGAACTTGGTGACCGGGCCGGGCGCCGGCAGGAAGCCGCGACCGGCATCCTCACCGTTGATGCGGAACTCGAACGAGTGGCCGCGCGGGGTCGGATCCTCGGTGATGTCCAGGGCTTCGCCGTTGGCGATCTTGAACTGCTGCAGCACCAGGTCGATGCCGGAGGTCTCCTCGGTGACCGGGTGTTCCACCTGCAGACGGGTGTTGACCTCGAGGAAGGAGATCAGGCCGTCCTGGCCGACCAGGTACTCGACGGTGCCGGCACCGTAGTAGCCGGCCTCCTTGCAGATGCGCTTGGCGGACTCGTGGATCTCCTTGCGCTGCGCATCGGTCAGGAACGGCGCCGGGGCCTCCTCGACCAGCTTCTGGAAGCGGCGCTGCAGCGAGCAGTCGCGGGTACCGGCGACGACCACGTTTCCGTGGGTATCGGCGATCACCTGAGCCTCGACGTGGCGCGGCTTGTCCAGGTAGCGCTCGACGAAGCACTCGCCACGGCCGAACGCGGCGACGGCCTCACGGGTCGCCGACTCGAACAGCTCGGGAATCTCTTCGATGGTGCGGGCCACCTTCATGCCGCGACCGCCACCGCCGAAGGCGGCCTTGATCGCGACCGGCACGCCGAACTCCTTGGCGAACGCGACGACCTCGTCGGCGTCCTTCACCGGGTCCGGGGTGCCCGGAACCAGCGGCGCCTGTGCGCGTGCGGCGATGTGGCGGGCGGTGACCTTGTCACCCAGATCGCGGATCGACTGCGGGCTCGGCCCGATCCAGATCAGCCCGGCGTCGAGCACGGCCTGGGCGAAGTCGGCATTCTCCGACAGGAAGCCGTAACCCGGGTGGATGGCGTTGGCGCCGGACTTCGCCGCGGCGTCCAGGAGCTTCTCGAAGACCAGGTAGGACTCGGCTGAGGTCTGGCCCCCCAGGGCGAAGGCTTCATCGGCGAGCCGCACGTGCGGTGCATCGGCGTCCGGCTCGGCATACACGGCCACGCTGGCAAGCCCAGCGTCTTTGGCGGCGCGGATCACCCGGACCGCGATCTCCCCGCGATTGGCGACCAGCACCTTGGAGATCTTTGAGCTGGCGTGGTTGGCCACGGTGCCTCCTCGGCAGTTCTCTAAGAAACGTCTTTAAGAATCTATCGCGGGCAGTTTATGCGCCGCACCTTGAGGCTTCCCAATCCGGTATCGGTTACCGGTGAGTAGGTTTTGGCCGAAATCCGTCGATCGCCACATCGGTCCTGTTGACGTGCGAAATTGCCGTCACGACGGAGGACCCTACGCTATTACTGTTGGCCCGTGGGTGCGGCGATATTGGTCATTCTCGTGGGCGTGTTGGTGGGCGCGGTGTTGGTGGCTTCACCGAGGCGCATCTGGTGGGCGACACAGTCCTGGAAGTTCCGCGATCCGGAGGCCAACGAGCCGAGCGACGCGGCCTACGGGATGACCCGGGCGGGCGGGGTTTTCGTGATCCTGCTGGCGCTGTTCGTGGGCGCGTCGATCATTCACAGCGACTTCCAGCGGAAGAGCCGCCGCGAAGCGCAGGAACAGCGTCAAGCCGCCGAGGCTGCCTTCGTGGCTCCACCGCCCGAGAAGCGCGGGCCGCTGCCGGTGATCGGCTACTTCACCCAGAAGTTTCCCAAAAGCCTCGAGGTCACCGTGTACTACCTGGCGCCTGGTGAATCGGTGCGTGAGGCGGTGCGCGACTCGGCAAGCCACCGGCCGTACAAGTCGAACTTCCCGTGCTACACCTCCGCCGGGGAAGGCCGGGCCAAGGACGCCTCACTGCTCGTGAACCCGGAATTGTTTTGGGCGCCCAAGGGACTCGGTGACATGGCCAAGTCTGACCGCTGCCATCGGGGCGTTGGCCGCAAGGTTCACGAAACGTCACGGTTCATCGACGGCTCGGTGCCACCGCCGGTCGCCACCGACTCGGCCATCGTGGATCGGTACGGAGCCGAGATCCTGCCCGCGGCCTCGGGCAACGTCGTCCCGAAACTCCCCGAGAAGATGTACCCGGACCCGTAACAGGTCGGCCTCAGGCCGCGCGCAGCCGCCGCTTGATCCGGGTCAGCATTGCCGACATGCCGCGCAGTCGCAGCGGGCTGATCAGCGCGGCCAGGCCCAGCGCGGTGTAGAAGTCGTCGGGCACCGCCAAGATGTCATCGGCGGACTGGCCGTCCAGGCCGGTGGCCAGGATCGCGGCGAAGCCGCGCGTCGTCGGAGCCTCCGGGGGAGCGCTGAAGTACAGCCGGACCTTGCCCCGGTCGGACGCGTCGACGTCCAGAAACAGCGGCGACTGGCACTCCGGAACCGGCTCCATCGCCGCCTCTTCGAGGTGTGCCGGCAACGGCGGCAACTCGTTGGCGAACTCCAGGAGCAGCTGCAACTTGTCCTGGCCGGCCACCTCCTGGAAGTCGGAGACGACTTCGGCCAGGGCGTCCGGCAATGTCACGGAGCTTCGCCCGGATCCGGGCCGACGGCCACAGGCACACGCACCGCGTTGCCCCATTCGGTCCACGAGCCGTCGTAATTGCGCACACCGGGCAACCCGAGCAGGTGGGTCAGCACGAACCAGGTGTGGCTGGAACGCTCACCGATCCGGCAGTACACCACCGTCTTGTCATCGGCGTTGAGGAAGCCATAGAGCTCCTCGAGTTCGGCACGGCTGCGGAACTGACCGCTGTCGCGGGCCGCCTTGGCCCACGGGATCGACTTGGCGGTGGGGATGTGCCCGCCGCGCAGCGCGCCTTCCTCCGGGTAGTCCGGCATGTGGGTGCGCTCGCCGGTGTACTCCTGGGGCGAGCGGACGTCGATCAACGGCTGCTTGCCGAGGATCTCGAGCACGTCATCGCGGTAGGCGCGGATCGGGGCGTCGTTGCGCTCCACGACCGGATAACCGCTGGACTGCCGGGTGGGCACCTCGAGGGTGGTGTCGCGGCCGTGGGAGACCCACAGGTCGCGGCCGCCGTCGAGCAGACGCACGTCAGGGTGACCGAACAGGGTGAACACCCATAGCGCGTAGGCCGCCCACCAGTTGCTCTTGTCGCCGTAGATCACCACGGTGTCGTCGCGGCTGATGCCCTTGCGGTCCATCAACTCGGCGAACTGCTCACCATTGATGTAGTCCCGCACATTGGGGTCGTTGAGGTCCAGATGCCAGTCGATTTTGACCGCGCCGGGGATGTGGCCGGTGTCGTAGAGCAGGACGTCCTCGTCGGACTCGACGATGGCCAAACCGGGCCGGCCCAGATTGCTGGCCAGCCAGTCGGCGGTGACCAGGCGCTCCGGATGGGCGTACTCGGCAAGAGTGGGGCTGGGATCAGCAGGCAGCGGCACACCAAGAGCGTACCGTCGGTCCGGATATCCGCGGCGTGGCAGTGTCCGCGACCGGCACATATTCGTGCATTCTGGGCCCGTAGGGCGGACTTAGGCTGCTCTCGTGGGAGTTGCGATCCTCTGCATCGTCATCGGCGTACCGCTCGGACTGTTCATGCTGCTGCGGCCCCGGAAGATCTGGTGGGCCACCGAGTCCTGGAAGTACAAGAACCCCGAAGCCAACGAACCGAGTGAGGCCGCCTACGGCATGCAGGCCCTCGGCGGCCTGTTCGTCATCGTCGCCGCATTCATCTTGGCCTGGCTGGCCTGGTCGACGGAACGCGACAAGGAGGCTTCCGAAGCCGAGCAGAAGAAGAAAGACGATTGGAACGCGGCGGTGGCGGCGTACCAGCCGCCGAAGCCCGAGGACCGCGGTGCGCTTCCGATCATCGGATACGTAGAGAAGTCGCAAGGGTCGTCACCACGGGTCAGTCTTGAGGTGTATTACCTGCAGCCGCCGAACGTGGTCGAGAGTGGCTTCAAAGAGTTCATGCACAACCCAAAGGGCCGCTACCAGTGCGTAACTCATGTCAGCCGATACGCACCCGCAGGTGTCAATCCGGCACCGATAACGGCCAATCTGAGCTGGGAACCCGATGTCCCGCAAGTCGACAACGCCGCTTCCGACGCGTGCACCACTCGCGATATCGGGCAGTCCAACGAGATCAAGTCACAGCCCTATTTCCTGAATCCGGGGGTGCAGTTGGTCACCGACTCGCCGATCGTCGACGCGCACGGAAAGGTTCTCGCGCCGGCCAAACCCGGAAACATGGTTCCGAAGCTCGACGGGGCGCCGCGGCGGTGAGCTGGCCGGCGGTTACGCGGTGAACGCCACCTCGTAGGCCACGGCGTAGCGTCGGACGCCGTTGTTGGCCCGGAACAGTGAGCCGCCGTTCTGAGACCACGTCACCACCCGGAGCAGTCGCTTGCCCGGCGACAGCCGCTTGGTGATGATGTCGGCGAATGCGGCGCGCAGCCGCTCCAGGTCGCAAGTCTCGAAGTCGCGTGCCACGCGAACATCCCACATTGTTTCTTCGATCGGCATCGGCCCAGTGTCAACCCCTGGTTGAGACTATTCGGGACATCGGCCCGGCGCGCCGCCACTCAAAAGGTTGCAATTTGGTCACTGCAGTCTCACTGGTCACAAATCGTGGTCTCGATCACCGGGATTTTGTATCGGGCGACGGCTGGCGTGTCGATAGCTTGCTCATTCGAGGCCGGGCCAAAAGGCAAGGCGGCGACCGGATTTCGTGAGAACGATGACAAGGGAGGCCCATTCATGGCCGGACGGACGAATCGAACGATGCCCGCCGCTGTCCCCTGGCTCGCGGCAGCGGCCACGCTCGCATGTGCTCTGTCCTTGACCGCCGGAGCCGGTATCGGGCGCGCGGCACCGGATCGAGGCCCCACGGTGGTGTACATCGTCGAGCACGGCGAACCCGTATTCAGTGACCCGGCTCTGCCCTTGTCCGCCAACGGGATACACCACGGGAAGGCAGTGGCGGCCGTACTGCATGACGTGAAGTTCACGAACGTCTACTCATCCAGCGCGCTGCGCTCGAAGCAGACTGTGTCCTACACCGCAGCCCCTCTCGGGCTGCCTGTGGTGCAGCTGCCCAATGGCGATCCCAGCACCCCGGCCGAAGCCGCGGCAGAGCCGATCGTCCAAGCCGTGACGAACCTCCCCGCCGGCAGCACTGCCTTGGTCGGCGGCAATACCGAGAACATCTACCGGATCATCAACAAGTTGGGAATTCCCGTTGTCGACGGGTGCAGTCCAAACCAGCAATGCGTGCCGTGCCTGGACAAGACCTGTTTCACCGCGAACGATCTGAACAGCATCTGGCGGGTGACGATCTACCCGGCCAAGTCAGGTTTCCCACCCGGCATGAAGCTGTCCACGACAGTGGACCGCATCCATACCGAATCGCCAAACATCATCGCCCCGCCGCGATAGCCGGCGCGGCGGGTGGTCAGCCGATCGGGCGAGATTCCCACAGATCGGCAACGGAAATCCCGGCCGCGGCGAGCATCCGGCGCAGCAAGGGCAGGCTCAGCCCGATCACGTTCGACGGGTCACCCTCGATGCCCTCGACGAACCAGCCGCCCAGCCCGTCGAGCGTGAATCCGCCTGCGACACCGAGGGGTTCACCACTGTAGAGATACGCGTTGAGATCACCTTCGGTCGGTGAGCCGAAATGCACTGCGGTGACGCCGGTATCGGCGAGGCGATGGGTGACGGCACCGTCACGCACAACAAGGACGGCATGGCCCGAAAACAGCTGCGCGGTCCGGCCCGACATCGCCTGCCACTGCTTCCGCGCCGTATCGACGTCACCGGGCTTGCCGCACAGTTGCCCGTCGAGAAACAGCATCGAGTCGCAGCCGATCACCACACAGTCCGCGGCGATGGCCGCGGGTAGGTGGGTGAGGACCTCGTCGGCCTTGGCCGCGGCCAGTCCGCTCACCACCCGCTCGGGCGGCGCCCCGGCCAGCGACGCCGTCACCGCGTCCTCGTCGACACCGGATACCACCACCAACGGATCGAGGCCGGCCTGGCGCAGAACGCCAAGCCGGCCTGTCGATGCCGAACCCAGAACGACCCGGGTCATCTAGCGGCGCATATGGGTGCGCTCCAACAGCGTGACCCGCTGCCAGCTGTAGATCGAGTAGCGCAGCTTGTCCACCGGATGGCCCCACAGGTTGCGGTCGCGCACCACCGGGCCGGCGTCGCCGCCACCGGCGGTGCCGAGCACGGCCATCAGCGCAGCCATCTCCTCATCGGAGGGCTGACCACGCAGCACCTTGATGTGAGCCTCGTGGTCGGCCTTTTGCTCGGCCTGCGCCTCGTCGGTGGTGACGTCGGCCTGTACCTCGGCGCTCACAGTCGCTGAATCGTTCGCCCCGCTCACAGTGGGATGTTCCCGTGCTTCTTCGGCGGCATCTGGATGATCTTGCGCTCCAGCAGCCGCAGCGCGTTGGCCACGTAGCCGCGGGTGTGCGACGGCGGGATGACCGCGTCGACGTATCCACGCTCGGCGGCGATGTACGGGTTGACCAGGGTGTCCTCGTAGGTCTGCTGCAGTTCCAGACGCAGCGCGTCGACGTCCTCGCCCTTGGCGGCGGCGTCCTTGAGCTGCTGGCGGTACACGAAGCCCACCGCACCCGAGGCGCCCATCACGGCGATCTGAGCAGTCGGCCAGGCCACCACCACGTCGGCGCCCATGTCCTTGGAGCCCATCACGCAGTACGCGCCGCCGTAGGACTTGCGGGTGATGACGGTGACCTTGGCGACCGTGGCCTCACCGTAGGCGTAGAGCAGCTTGGCGCCGCGGCGGATGATGCCGTTGTACTCCTGGTCGGTGCCGGGCAGGAAGCCCGGGACGTCGACCAGCAGGACGATCGGGATGTTGAAGCAGTCGCAGGTCCGGATGAACCGGGCGGCCTTCTCCGAGGCGTTGATGTCGAGGCAGCCGGCGAACTGGGTGGGCTGGTTGGCGACGATGCCCACCGGGCGGCCGTCGACCCGGCCGAAGCCGACCACGATGTTGCCGGCGTAACCGGCCTGCACCTCGAGGAACTCGTCGTCGTCGAGGATGCGGGTGATGACCTCGTGCATGTCGTACGGCTGATTCGGGGAGTCCGGGATCAGCGTGTCGAGCTCGATGTCCTCGTCGGTCAGGGTCTCCTCGATCGAGCCCTCCGCCGGTGCCACCGGGTAGTGCGGCGGCTCGGCGTAGTTGTTCGGGGGGAGGTAGCTCAGCAGATCGCGGACGTACTCGAAGGCGTCCTGCTCACCGGAGGCGACGTAGTGCGCGGTGCCGGACTTGGCCATGTGGGTGTGGGCACCGCCCAGCTCCTCCATGGTGACGTCCTCGCCGGTGACGGTCTTGATGACGTCCGGGCCGGTGATGAACATCTGGCTGGTCTGGTCGACCATGACGATGAAGTCGGTCAGCGCGGGGGAGTAGACGTGCCCACCGGCCGCGGCGCCCATGATCAACGAGATCTGCGGGATGACACCCGAGGCCTTGATGTTGTTGTGGAAGATCCGGCTGTACAGGCCGAGGGAGACCACGCCCTCCTGGATGCGGGCGCCCGCACCGTCGTTGATACCGATCAGCGGGCGGCCGGTCTTGATGGCCAGCTCCTGGACCTTGACGATCTTCTCGCCGTAAACCTCGCCGAGGCTGCCGCCGAACACGGTGGCGTCCTGGCTGAAGATGCAGACGTCGCGGCCGTCGATGGTGCCGTAGCCGGTGATCACGCCGTCGCCCAGCGGCCGGTTGTTCTCCAGGCCGAAGTTGGTGCTGCGGTGCTTGGCCAGCGCGTCGAGCTCGACGAACGATCCCTCGTCGAGAAGGGCAAGGATGCGCTCGCGGGCGGTCAACTTGCCCTTGGCGTGCACCTTGTCCACGGCGGCTTCGCCGACGGGATGCAGCGTCTCCTCGGCCCGCCTCTTGAGGTCAGCCAGCTTTCCTGCAGTGGTGTGGATGTCCACCTGGTGCTCGGCGGACGGCTCGGTAACGCTCGTCATGGGTCACGATGTTATCGGTAACCCTAAGACTGGTCTAAGAGAGGTGGACGTGGCGCGCGTCACTGTGGTGGTCGTTGTGTGCTGTGGCCTGCCGGTGCGACCGGCCCTGGGCCTACGCTCTCGACCATGACCACCGGGCCGCTTCAGCTGTCCGAACTGGGCACCGACCCCGGATCGGTGCTGCGGCTCGTCGCCCAGTTCGACGCCTTGGAGGAGCAGGAGGTCAATGCCGACGCGGCCGTACGGTTTGCCGCGCTGACCGCCGGGTGCCCGGTGGGTGTCCGCTGGCCGGGAGGCACCGTCGTCCGCTACGACGCGTCGGGACGCCTCGATCCGGTCGACGAAGGGGCCGCTCCGGCATCCGGTCACGAGATTGTCGTCTGGGTGGAACGCGACGGACCCGGGCACCCGCTGGACGATGTCCTGCTCGACCGGCTGCAACGGCTGATCGGCCGGGTGGCCGCGCGGACCGGGGTGAGCGGGACTCCGCACCTGGGTGACCCCGCACTGCTCGAGGTCGTGCTGTCGGCCAAGGAACATCGGGAAGACCGCGCCCGGGCCATCCGGCTGCTGGGCCTCGACGAGACCAGGCCAACGTGCGTGCTGGCGGCATCGGGGCATTCGCCACGGGAGACGGTGCGCCTCATCACCGGGGAACTGGCCGCGCCGACGGTGCGGTCGGCGGTGATCGGCAACGCGACCGCCATCGTGTGCCAGGGATCGTTCGACATGCGCGAGCTCTCGGATCGTCTGGAACGCCGCATCGTCGAAGAGTTTCCGGCCGTGGTCAACACCGGGACCGCATCGGGACCGTGGATCGGAATCGGATCGGTGGGCAACGCCTTCAGCGCTTCGACCTCATGGCACGAAGCCGTCCGCGCGCTGCGCTTCGCGTCGTCGACCGGATTCGGCAGACGCGTGGTGGCCTATGAGCGGTTGAGCTCACTGGAGCTGCTGGCCGACCTGCCGATCGACCGGGTACGTCGTAATCGAGATGTGGCCCGTATCAACGAGATTGCGTCAACGGCGGCCGGTGACCTCGATGTGCGGACCACCGAGGCGTTCTTCGTGTACGGCTCGCTGCGGCGCACGGCGGCCGAACTGCATGTGCACCACAGCACGGTCGCGGCTCGGCTGGCGCGCGTGCAGGCCGCGATGGGATGGGATTTCGAGGATCCGGTGGACCGCTTTCTGGGCACATTGGTCCTCATGGTCCGGCGGATCGCCATGTCGTCGGCGGAGCTGGCCGACGCCGACTTGTTGTAGGGCTTTCGCGAGATCAACGCTGTGGTCGCTCACTGCGCGCAGGGGCAACCACTGCGTCGCTTTCGTCGACCGGGTCGCCAGCCCCGAGACAGCAGCGCGGCGCGCGCCTGCGCGACGATCTCAGTGCCGGAGCCTTCTTTGATGACGCGGATGACGTGCCAGCCCAGTCGGTGCAAAACCCGCTGCACGCGGACGTCGAGCGCGCCAGCGAAAAGCAGCCGCAGTGTTGCTTTCGGCGCCCGAACCGGCGCGGGCGACGACTGTCGGGGAGATTGCCGGGATCGACCGACGCGCGTCGGGTGACGCCGGTCACCCTTTTGGCCAAGATTGCGGTGCAGCCCAGAACACGACACAAGGAGGCCGGTATGGCCATCATCGACCCGACCAAGACCTGGGTCCCCGTGGAAGAGCGTCTCGCCGCGACCACGAACGAGCGGCACCGTCAGGTACTCGGCGTCGTTCTCGAGCACATGAAGGCCGAGGCTGAGCCCGACATGGAGCGCCTGATGGCCACCCTGGCCCCGAACCCCGACTACCACTTCTGGTACGCCAACGCCGATATGGGCCCCAAGACCACCGAGGGTGTGCGCGCCTACTACGAGGCATTCGTCGCCAGCGGCGCCAACCACCTCGTTTTCGAGATCGATCGGCTTGCCGTCGACGATGATCTGGTGATGACCGAAGGCTGGATGAAGATGATCTATCCGGGTGCGGCCGCCCAGGCGATCGGCGTCGAGGTCGACGATCCGGACGGCGACTACCTGCTGCTGTTCCGCCAGCTCATCAACTGGCCGATCGACGCTGACGGTCTGATCATCGGTGAGGACGCCTACCAGACCGGCCCGGTCAGCGTGACCAAGTTGAGTCAGGATGACCTGCCGCAGGCCTACATCGACCAGAAGCGCGCCGCCGCCCAGGCCAATGCCTGACGCTCGGACCGACATCGCGTCGCTGCTGCTCGACCGGGTCGGCGACCAACACCTCGGCCTGCGCACCCGCGACCGGGACTGGACCTGGGACGAGGTGGTCGCCGAATCCGCCGCGCGCGGGGCATACGCAACGGAGCTCCGCGGCTCGTGCCCGATTGAAGGCCCCTTCCACATCGGCGTGCTGCTCGACAACGTGCCGGACTTCCTGTTCTGGCTGGGCGGTGCCGCCCTGGTCGGGGCCACCGTCGTGGGGATCAACCCGACCCGCGGCGCCGCCGAGCTGGCAGCCGAAATCCGGCTTGCCGATTGTCAATTGATCGTCACCGACACCGCGGGCGCGCAGCGTCTTCGTGACCTCGATCTCGGGCTCGGGCCCGAGCGGTTCGTGATCGTCGACGCGGCGGACTACCCGGCACGACTCGACGCACACCGCGTCGTCCCCGAGGCCGCGCCAGGCGTCGGCGAAGACTCTTTGATGCTGCTGTTGTTCACCTCGGGTACGACGGGAGCCTCCAAGGCGGTCATCTGCAGCCAGGGCCGGCTGGCCCGGATCGCCTACGCGGCCGCGGAGAAGTTCGGCCATGTGCGCGAGGACGTGGAGTATTGCTGCATGCCGCTGTTCCACGGCAACGCCATCATGGCGCTGTGGGCGCCGGCGCTGTCGGTCGGTGCGACCGTGTGCCTGACGCGAACATTCTCGGCGTCCGGATTCCTGCCGGACGTCCGGTATTTCGGTGCGACGTTCTTCACCTATGTCGGCAAGGCGCTCGGCTACCTGATGGCCACCGCCGAACAACCCGGCGATGCCGACAACCCGTTGGTCCGCGGCTTCGGCACGGAAGCCTCGCCCGATGACCAGAACGAGTTCCGGCGCCGCTTCGACGCCGAACTGTTCGAGGGTTACGGCTCCAGCGAGGGCGGCGGCGCAGTGGCACTGGCCCCCGACATGCCACCGGGCGCGCTGGGCCGCCCCGCGCACCAGGGAGTCGCGATCGTCGACCCCGAATCGCTGAAAGACTGTGTGCCGGCGGTTTTCGATGAACACGGCCGGGTGCTCAACCCCGACGAAGCAGTGGGGGAGATCGTCGACAAGTTCGGCACCCGCACGTTCGAGGGCTACTACAAGAACGACGAAGCCAACGCCGAACGCATCCGAAACGGCTGGTACTGGACGGGTGATCTCGGCTATCTCGACGAGCAGGGATTCATCTACTTCGCCGGCCGTCGCGGTGACTGGATCCGCGTCGATGGTGAGAACACCTCGGCGCTGAACATCGAACGGGTCCTGCGCCGTCACCCCGAGGTGGTGGCCGCCGGTGCGTATGCGGTTCCCGATCCGCGTTCGGGTGACCAGGTGATGGCCGCGATCGAGGTAGCCGATCCCGACGGCTTCGACGCCGCGGAATTCATCGCTTACCTGGCCGGGCAGGACGACCTGGGAACCAAGGGGATTCCGCGGTTCCTGCGGGTATCGAAGAACCTGCCGGTCACCGGATCCAACAAGGTGCTCAAACGTGAACTGCAGCAGGACCGCTGGCACACCGGCGAGGTGGTGTACCGGTGGGCGGGACGCGGTGCGCCGGCGTATCAGGCCATGAACGACGATGACAAACAGTCGCTGGACGCCGAGTTCACGCAGTATGGGAGGCAGCGTTATCTATGAAATGGGCCGACGAATGTGACGTCCTGGTCGCCGGGTCCGGCGGTGGCGGAGTGGCCGGTGCCTACACCGCGGCCCGCGAGGGTCTCTCGGTGATCCTGGTGGAGGCCAGCGACAAATTCGGCGGCACCACAGCGTATTCCGGTGGGGGCGGGGTGTGGTTCCCGTGCAACCCGGTGCTCAAGCGGGCCGGCACCGACGACACCATCGAGGACGCGCTGGAGTACTACCACGCCGTCGTCGGTGACCGGACCCCGCGCGAACTGCAGGACACCTACGTCCGCGGCGGCGCCGGCCTGATCGAGTATCTCGAAGCCGACGACAATCTGAAGTTCGCGCCGATGCCGTGGCCCGACTACTTCGGCAAGGCGCCCAAGGCCAGGACCGACGGGCAGCGCCACATCGCGGCCCGGCCGCTGAAGGTGGAGAAGGCCCCGCATCTGCGTGAGCTGGTGCGCGGCCCGCTGGATGCCGACCGGCTCGGGGCCGAGCAGCCCGATGACTACTTCATCGGCGGCCGAGCCTTGATCGCCCGGTTCCTCAAAGCCATTGAGCAGTACCCGGATGCGTCGCTGCGGCTCAATACACCGTTGGTGGACTTGGTCGTCGAGGACGGGACGGTGACCGGCGCGATCGTCGAAACCGACGGTGAACGACGGGCCATCCGTGCGCGCCGCGGCGTGCTGCTCGCGGCGGGCGGCTTCGAAGGCAACGACGAGCTGCGCCGCGAGCACGGCGTGCCGGGCCTCGCCCGCGACACAATGGGACCGCCGGCGAACCTGGGCCAGGCGCATCAGGCCGCGATCGCCGTCGGTGCCGATGTCGACCTGATGGACCAGGCCTGGTGGTCGCCCGGCCTGACGCATCCCGACGGACGCTCGGCGTTCGCGCTGTGGTTCACCGGCGGCATCTTCGTCGACCAGAACGGGCAGCGGTTCGTCAACGAATCGGCCGCCTACGACCGCATCGGCCGCGCGATCCTGCCGCGGCTCGCCGACGGTTCGATGACGTTGCCGTACTGGATGATCTACGACGACCGCGAAGGGGAGGTGCCACCCGTCAAGGCCACGAACGTCTCGATGGTCGACACTGCGCGCTACGTCGAGGCCGGGCTGTGGCACACCGCCGACACCCTGGAAGAGCTGGCCGCCAAGATCGGTGTCCCCGCCGAAAACCTGAGCGCGACCGTCACCCGGTTCAACACCTTCGTCGCCTCCGGATCGGACGAGGATTTCGGTCGCGGCGACGAGGCGTACGACCGGGCCTTCTCCGGCGGCGCGTCCCCGCTCGTCGCGATCGAGAAGGGCCCCTTCCACGCAGCCGCATTCGGCATCTCCGACCTCGGCACCAAGGGCGGGCTGCGTACCGACACCGCGGCCCGGGTACTCGACACCGACGGTCGGGTCATCGCCGGCCTGTACGCCGCGGGCAACACGATGGCCGCCCCGAGCGGCACCGCATATCCGGGCGGCGGAAATCCGATCGGAACCAGCATGCTGTTCAGCCACCTGGCGGTCAAAGACATGCTAGGCAGGGAAGTGGGAGGCGCTCATGAGTGATATCCGGGAAATCGACGCCGGCGCGGCGATGACGCGGTTCGCGCGCGGCTGGCACTGTCTCGGGCTGGCCGAGACGTTCCGGGACGGACAGCCGCACGGCATCGAAGCCTTCGGCACCAAACTCGTCGTCTATTCCGACTCCGCGGGCGACCTGCACGTGCTCGATTCCTATTGCCGGCACATGGGCGGCGACCTGTCGATGGGCACGGTCAAGGACGACAACCTCGCCTGCCCGTTCCACGACTGGCGCTGGGGCGGCGACGGAAAGTGCAAGCTCGTGCCGTACGCCAAGCGCACCCCGCGGCTGGCGCGCACCCGCAAATGGGAGACCACCGAGGTCAACGGTCAGCTGCTGGTCTGGCACGACCCGGAAGGCTCGACCCCGCCGGCCGAGCTGACCCCGCCCACCATCGAAGGCTACGACGACGGCATCTGGTCACCGTGGCAATGGAATTCGATCCTGATCGAAGGGTCGCACTGCCGCGAGATCGTCGACAACAACGTCGACATGGCGCACTTCTTCTACATCCACCACGCCTATCCGACGTACTTCAAGAACGTCATCGAAGGCCACACCGCGAGCCAGTTCATGGAATCCAAGCCGCGTCCGGACTATGCCACCCGAGAACTCTGGGATGGCACCTATCTGCGTTCGGAGGCAACGTATTTCGGGCCGGCATACATGATCAACTGGTTGCACAACGATCTGGCCCCGAACTTCACCGTCGAGATCGCCCTGATCAACTGCCACTACCCGGTGACGCACAACTCGTTCGTGCTGCAGTGGGGAGTCGCCGTCCAGCGCAACCCGGCACTGCCCGCGGACAAGGCCGAGAAGCTCGCGGCGACGATGAGCCGGACGTTCGGCGACGGCTTCATGGAGGACGTCGAGATCTGGAAGAACAAGACGCGCATCGACAACCCCTTGCTGACCGAGGAGGACGGCCCGGTCTACCACCATCGCCGGTGGTACGAGCAGTTCTACGTCGACGCCGCCGATGTCGCCCCGGATATGACGGCGCGGTTCGAGCAAGAGGTCGACACGACGCACGCCAACGAACTCTGGCATGAAGAGGTCGCGGCCAACCTGGCCAATCGGTAGCCCACCGCCGGGGCGAATAAGCTGACGGCCCATGGATGATCGCCGGCTGACCCGCCCACCACTCGATGTCACGACCTTGCGGGAATCGTTGAGCGCGCCCTGGCGTCGGCTCGACGTCGTCGAGGAAACCGGATCCACCAACGCCGACCTGCTTGCGCGGGCGGCCGTCGGCGACGACATCGCGGGCGCGGTCCTGCTGGCCGAGTACCAGAGCGCCGGACGTGGCCGGCATGGCCGGCAATGGTCGGCGCCGCCGCGGTCGCAGTTGGCGTTGTCGGTCGGGGTCGACGCGGCCGGGGTGCTCACGGACGCCTGGGGATGGCTGCCGCTTGCCACCGGCGTCGCCGTCGTCGACGCCGTCGCGGAGGTCACCGGCGTGCGCGTCGGCTTGAAATGGCCCAACGACGTACTGGTCGGCGCGGGCGGGGGAAAGCTGGCAGGCATCCTTGCCGAGGTGGCGTCGCCGACTCCGGTCGTCGTCGTGGGGCTCGGCCTGAACGTCACGATGACCGCCGAGGAAGCCCCGGACCCGCGGGCCACGTCGCTGACCCAGCTCGGTGCGGGCACCGTGGACCGCAACCCGCTCGCCCAGGCACTGCTTCGGCACCTGGCTGCCCGTTTCACCGACTGGCGTAACGCCGACCCGAAACTGGCCGCCGACTATCGCGAGCGCAGCGTCACCATCGGCAGCCGGGTCCGCGCGATCCTGCCGGGGGACAACATGTTGGTGGGCACGGCCGTCGACGTCGACGAGCTCGGACGGTTGATCATCGACACCGGCGCCGAACGGGTCACCGTCTCGGCGGGCGACATCACCCATCTACGCCCCGACGCGTCGTAGAGTGCTGCCGTGGGCTACCCGGAGAATGTGCTGGCCAACGACGAGCAGGTGGTGCTGCATCGGCACCCGCACTGGAAGCGTCTGATTGGCGCGGTCCTGGTCCTGCTGCTGATCACCGCGGCAGCGGCATTCGTCGCCGCCGTGGTCAACACCATGGACTGGCAGGCCACCGCCAAGAACGTGCTGTTCATCGTGATCGGGGCGATCTGGCTGATCGTGGTCGGGTGGCTGACGGTCTGGCCGTTCCTGAACTGGTGGACGACGCACTTCGTCATCACCGACCGGCGGGTGATGTTCCGCCACGGCCTGCTGACCCGCTCAGGAATCGACATCCCGCTGGCGCGGATCAACAGTGTCGAGTTCCGTCACGGGCTGACCGACCGGCTGCTGCGCACCGGCACCCTGATCATCGAATCGGCATCGCAGGATCCTCTGGAATTCCACGACATTCCGCGCGTGGAACAGGTGCACTCACTGCTGTACCACGAAGTCTTCGACACGCTGGGCACCGAAGAGTCACCGAGCTGACGCGCCTTGTTGCCGGTTTGGTGCGCACCGCGTCCGGGCAATCTCACCTTGATCGCAGCATGGCACTGCCAAGGAGGAGAACATGAGCGGCGTCGACAAGGCGAAGAACAAGGCCGAAGAGTTGGCCGGCAAGGCCAAAGAGAAGGTCGGTCAGGCGACCGGGGATACCGACACCGAAGCCGAGGGACACACAGATCAGGCCAAGGGCAACCTGAAGCAGGCCGGCGAGAAGGTGAAGGACGCCTTCAAGAAGTAGTGCCGCCGCAATCCTGATACTGGTGCGGTGTCAGGAACTCTTGGACACCGGGTCCGAATCATCGCCCAGCTGACGGGCTTTCGCGCGTCGGCTGGGCCGTCGCAACGGCGTGACGGTCGCGGACTTGCGCTCGGCGTGATCCTCGAACGCTTCGATGAACCCGCCGCCGGTCAGGGTTGACTCCAGCGCCAGATCGGGCTTGTCGACGAACTCGTCGGGGAACACCCAGCGGCGGAACGCCCAGAACCGGAACGCCATCTGCAGCAGGTTGCCCAGGATGTAGGCCGAGATGAAGTCGGCGATGTTCTCGACCGTCAGCGACACCTCGGGAACCCGCAGGCCCAGCACGTAGCTGGAGAAATACAGCGGCAGCATCGACAGCAGCACGCCCACGCCGCTGAACGCGAAGAACAGCAGGGCCTCGTGGTGGCGTTCGCGGCCGCCGCGGTTCTGGAAGCTCCATTCCCGGTTGAGAATGTAGGAGGCGATCACCGCGACGATGCCTGCGATGATCTTCGCGGTGACCGGTTTGGGTTCCAGCACCGTGAGCTTGAGGGTGTAGAAGATCGCCGAATCAATGACGAATGTCGTCGCGCCGACGATCGCGAACTTGATCAGTTCGTGATGCCGCTCGGCATAGGGACGGACGAATCGCGGCAATCGAGCGATTGTCGCATCGGCGAAGGACACAGGTAGGCAGTGTACGGAAATGCGCCGTTCGATGCCGAATCGCTGTGAAGCCCGACCTTAACCGCAGGTCAATGAGCCGGTCATGGCGAGGACACCAATCCGCGCATGACACCATAGAGTGCGTGCCGACAACTCCCCAAAATCCGCCGTCCCCCGCGAGCGGTGCATCTCCTGTGGTGGCGATGATCGGCGGCGGCCAGCTCGCCAGGATGACTCACCAGGCAGCCATCGCGCTCGGGCAGACCCTGCGGGTGCTGGCCTCCGGGCCGGACGAATCCGCCGCCCAGGTCACCCCCGACGTCGTCATCGGCTCCCACACCGACCTGGACGCGCTGCGCCAGGCCGCGGCCGGGGCGTCGGCGTTGACGTTCGACCACGAGCACGTGCCGACCGAGCACCTGGAGAAGCTCGTGGCCGAAGGGGTCACGGTGAACCCGCCTCCCCAGGCGCTGATACACGCCCAGGACAAGCTCCTCATGCGCCGCAAGTTGCACGGCCTGGGTGCCCCGGTGCCGCGTTTCGCCGAGGTCACCTCGGTCGCCGACGTCGAGGAGTTCGTGCGGCAGATCGACGGTCCGGTGGTGATCAAGACCGTGCGCGGCGGCTATGACGGCAAGGGCGTGGTGATGGCCGACGACCTGGCCGCCGCCCGTGAGGTTGTGGCCGGTTACCTGGCCGACGGGGTACCGGTCCTTGCCGAGGAACGCGTCGCGATGCGCCGGGAACTCGCGGCGCTGGTGGCGCGCTCGCCGTTCGGGCAGGGCGCGGCCTGGCCCGTCGTCGAAACCGTGCAGCGCGACGGCATCTGCGTCGAGGCGTACGCGCCGGCGCCCGGCCTGTCCGACGAGTTGGGTTCGGCCGCACAGGAACTCGGCCTGCGGCTGGCGAACGAGCTGGGCGTGGTCGGGGTGTTGGCAGTTGAGCTGTTCGAGACCGTCGACGGCAGGCTGCTGGTCAACGAGCTGGCAATGCGCCCACACAATTCCGGGCACTGGACCATGGACGGCGCGGTCACCAGCCAGTTCGAGCAGCACCTGCGGGCGGTCCTGGACTATCCGCTGGGCGACACCTCGGCGATCGCGCCGGCCGCGGTGATGGCCAACGTGCTCGGGGCGCCGCAGACCCCGACGATGTCGATGGACGAGCGGCTGCACCACCTCTTCGCGCGGATCCCCGACGCGAAGGTGCACCTGTACGGCAAGGGTGAACGGCCGGGACGCAAGCTCGGCCACGTCAACATCATCGGCGCTGATATGGATGAACTTCGCGAGCGTGCGGTACGGGCAGCGCACTGGTTGTCACACGGCGAGTGGACCGACGGATGGGATGAACATGCCGGGAAGTAGTGCACGGGTCGGGCTCATCATGGGCAGCGACAGCGACTGGTCGGTGATGTCCGACGCGGCCGAGGCGCTCGCGGAGTTCGAGGTGCCGTTCGAGGTCGGTGTCGTCTCCGCGCACCGCACCCCGCAGCGCATGCTCGACTACGCCAAGACCGCCGCGGACCGGGGCGTCGAGGTGATCATCGCCGGGGCGGGCGGAGCCGCCCACCTGCCCGGCATGGTCGCGTCTGCCACAGCGCTTCCGGTGATCGGGGTCCCGGTACCGCTGGCCCGCCTCGACGGAATGGACTCCTTGCTTTCCATCGTGCAGATGCCCGCCGGGGTGCCGGTGGCGACGGTTTCCATTGGCGGGGCACGCAATGCGGGCTTGCTGGCCGTGCGAATCCTGGGCTCCGCCGACACCGAGCTGAGGGCCCGAATGGTGAAATTCCAGGCCGACCTGGAAGCCATGGTGCTGGCCAAGGACGCCGCCCTGCGCGATCGCCTGCTGGGCGACAGCTGACTCAATCCCCGATCAGCTCGCGAATGCGCGGGGTCAGGGACTCGATCGGTTCATCGGTCGACATCACCACCACTGCGGTGCGGCCGCCACCGCCCCGGTAGATCGGCCAGGTCGCGGCCAGCGCCTCGGCCAGGTCAGACCGCGGGTTGGTCGAGTCGCCGCGCAGCCACCGGCGCAGCACATGGTTGTGTGCGGCCACCACGGCGTTGGCGAACAGTTCGGCGCGCAGGTCCGCTGTCCAATCCTCGGTCTGTGCGGCCCGCAGGTGTTTGGTGAACAGCCGGACATACCGCGACACCACGGCCGTTTCGAAGTCACGTAGGGCAGGTACCGAGCGGGTGAGCCGGTACCGCGTCCGGGCGCGCTCGCCTTCGGCGAGATAGTTCTCGAATACCGATGTGGTTGCCACCGCGATGACCTCGGCGGGGAGCATTTCGGCCGGCGCCGCTGACAACCTCTCGTCGGCGCGGAGCAGCAGCGTCTCGTGATCGGGAAAGATCAACGCCTCTTTCGATCGGAACTGACGAAACGCGGTGGTGCGTCCTACCCCCGCTCGTGTCGCGATGTCATCGACGCTGGTGGCCTCGTACCCACGCTCCTCGAACAGCTCGAATGCCGCGCTCACCAGGCGCTCCCGGGTACTTGGCAGGGCGGTCATGAGTGCACCTTTCGTGGTACTGAGTGCCGATGATATGGTACTGGGTACCAAAAGTAGCAGGGCGATGCACGCGACGTGCAGTCCGCGCAACGATGGATCCAAGAGCCACGAGCTAAAAAGCGTAAGGAGAAGATCATGGCCGGCTGGGGCGGTAACCCATCATTCGATCTGTTTCAGCTGCCGGAGGAGCATCAGGAGCTCCGGGCGGCGATCCGGGCGCTGGCGGAAAAGGAGATCGCCCCGCACGCCGCCGACGTCGACGAGAATGCCCGCTTCCCGGAGGAAGCTCTGCAGGCCCTGAATGCCTCGGGTTTCAACGCGATTCACGTGCCGGAGGAGTACGGCGGTCAGGGCGCGGACTCGGTCGCGGCCTGCATCGTGATCGAGGAAGTGGCCCGGGTGGACTGCTCGGCCTCGCTGATCCCGGCGGTCAACAAGCTGGGCACCATGGGCCTGATCCTGCGCGGCTCCGATGAGCTCAAGAAGCAGGTGCTGCCGTCGCTGGCCTCCGGTGAGGCGATGGCCTCCTACGCGTTGAGCGAGCGCGAGGCGGGCAGCGATGCCGCCGGCATGCGCACCCGCGCCAAGGCCGACGGCGACGACTGGATCCTCAACGGCACCAAGTGCTGGATCACCAACGGCGGCAAGTCGACCTGGTACACCGTGATGGCGGTGACCGACCCGGACAAGGGCGCCAACGGCATCTCGGCGTTCGTCGTGCACAAGGACGACGAAGGCTTCAGCGTCGGCCCCAAGGAGCGCAAGCTCGGCATCAAGGGCAGCCCGACCACCGAGCTGTACTTCGAGAACTGCCGCATTCCGGGCGACCGGATCATCGGCGAGCCCGGCACCGGTTTCAAGACCGCGCTGGCAACCCTGGATCACACCCGCCCGACGATCGGGGCACAGGCCGTGGGTATCGCCCAGGGTGCACTCGACGCGGCAATCGCCTACACCAAGGACCGCAAGCAGTTCGGTACCGCCATCGCCGATTTCCAGGCCGTGCAATTCATGCTGGCCGACATGGCGATGAAGCTGGAGGCCGCGCGGCTGATGGTTTACCACGCTGCGGCGCGCGCCGAGCGTGGCGAGACCAACCTCGGGTTCATCTCGGCGGCATCGAAGTGCTTCGCCTCCGACGTGGCCATGGAAGTCACCACCGATGCCGTGCAGCTGTTCGGCGGCGCGGGCTACACCGTGGACTTCCCGGTGGAGCGGATGATGCGCGATGCCAAGATCACCCAGATCTACGAGGGCACCAACCAGATTCAGCGCGTGGTGATGAGCCGCGCCCTGCTCAAGTAATCACTTCGCGAAAGGCACCCCGGACGGCTTCGTCCGGGGTGCCTTTTCGTCTGCCGCAGCTAACCGCGGGTGACCTTCTCGGTCGTGCGCCGCCGTTCCTGGGCGCCGGGATCGGGATTGGCCACCTGCACGAGCGATGCCCCGGCGGCGAACACCGCGACGAGATTCGCGATCAGCTCCTCCGGGGTGCCCCACGACGCGGTGGAGAGCACCCGGTCGGAACCGGTGAAACCCGCTGCGGCCCCGGCATTCCGGGCGGCTTCCAGCACCTCGGCGACCGATCGTCCGGCCAGCGCCGGACCCGCAACGCGTTCGGGCACGATCTGGTCGCCGTGCACCCGCACCGCGGTGGCGTAGTCGGTGACCCCGATGGGCAGATCCGCGGCGGGCTTGCCGAACGGGTCGAGCGACAGCACCGCGACCTCGCCGCCGGAGACCGCGTCGTCGGCCTCGTCCAGCCGGTCCCGGGTGCACAGGGCCACGTCGGCCTCCCCGTCGAGGACGACTTCACTTCCGATCCACCAGATCCCGAACAGCACCGCGGCGGTCTGCCAATGCGCGGGCAGGAGTACCGCCACCCTCGTGCCCGGGCCGGCGCCCATCTCGTCGCGCAACAGGTTGGCGGTCTTGGCGGCCCAGTTGGCCATGGTCACCGTCGAAAGCTCGATCCGCTCACCGGTGGCGTCGTCGTAATAGGTGATCCGCGGCCCCGCCGGATCCGCTGCCAACAACGGATCCAGCACCGCGGCGCTGACTGTGGTCATAGCTTCTGGTTTTACTCGAGGACGATCAGTTCACACACTTGGGATCGTCGGAACCCGCGTTGAGGATCGGCGACGGCGGTGGTGGCGGACTCTGTTCCCCGGTATCGCTGTAGGTGTCGCCTGCCGCCGCCGGATCCACGATGCCCGCACCCGCGGTCGGATCCATGCCGTCGGAGCCGGGCCCGGTGTAATCCGCGGCCAGCACCACCCGCACCGCGCCCGGAGGCAGCGACGAATCCTCGTTCACCGGCAATCCGCCGAGATCCTTCGACACGGCCTGGGCACCGAGGTCGTCGCTCTTGGCTGCCAGCACCTGGCTGGACGCCGGCGGGGCACCCTCGTGGTTGCCGGTGGCCCCGGGCAAGAATCCCTTGTTGCTCAACACCTGTGACACCGCGGCGGCCAGGCCGTTGATGTCGGTGCCGTTGACCACCTCGACGGTGGTGTTCTCCGGTGAATAGCTGAGCTGCTCGGTCTTGCCCGCGTCCTGGTCCTGCAGCAGGCTCGACACCCATTGGTGGACCTCGTCGGGATCCACCCGGACCACGCTCTGCATCCCGTCGTCGCTCCAGCCGTCCTCCCGCAGGATCGGGATGGTGGCGAACGCGACGCTGCCGGCGGCCAGCTTCTGCAGCTGCTCGACGAAGTTCATGATGTCCCAGCCGTCGGAGATCACCACCGAACGCTGCACCGCATCCTGCAACCGCCCCAGTGTTCCCGGGCTGGACAGCGTCTTGCTGGAGATCACCTCATGGGCCAGTGAGGCCATCACGGACTGCTGGCGGGTCACCCGGTCGAGGTCACCGCGCGGCAGGTCATGACGTTGCCGAACGAAGCTCAGCGCTTGCGGGCCGTTGAGTTTCTGCCAGCCGGCCGGGAAATCGGCACCCGAAAGCGGTTCGTAGACAGCATCTTTGAGGCAGACATTGACGCCACCGAGCGCATCGGTGATCAACGCGAAGCCCAGCAGTCCGATCTCGGCGTAATGATCGACCGTGACGCCGGTCAACCCGGCAACCGTCTGGATCAGCTCCTCGCGGGCGGCCTCGGTGGCCTTGGGCTCGGCGACGGCGGGATCTTCACCCTCGACCTCGACGAGCTGCTTCATCCGGTCGAGCTTGACGTCGCCGAACACGCCGTTGATCTTCATCTTTCCCCAGCCGGGCGCTTCGACGTACGAATCGCGGGGGATGGAGATGGCGGTGGCCGACTTCCCGTTGTTGGGGATACGCACCAGGATGATGGTGTCGGTATTGGTCGAGACGTCGTCGCCGGCCCGCAAGGTCTCCAGCTCCTCCGCCGACAACGGGTTGCCGTGGGCGTCGGTACGACTGTCCATACCGACCAGCAGGATGTCGATGGCCCCGTCCTCACCGCCGCCGCCGAGCGCCGCGGAGCTGATGTGGTTGATGCCGGATTCGAAGGAGCGGATCTGGGACCAGGCCAGCCCTGTTCCGAGCACCACTGCCGACGCCGTGGCGACGGCGACGGAGCGAAGCAGGGGGATAGGCACCTGCCCAGGCTACTTGCGGCCAGGACGTGAGCCCGGTAACGCCGACCGGCGTGCCAGACTCGGCGCATGGCGCAACGGATTGTGATCACCGGAGCCGGCGGCATGGTTGGCCGGGTATTGGCTGATCAGGGACGTGGCGAGGGGCGTGACGTGCTCGCCCTGACCTCCGCGGATTGTGATATCACCAACGCCGGGGCCGTCCGGCAATTCGTCGAGCCCGGCGACGTGGTGATCAACTGTGCCGCATACACGCAGGTGGATGCCGCCGAGACCGACCGGGACAGGGCCTACGCCGTCAACGCCGTCGGTCCTGGCAACCTCGCCGAGGCGTGCGTACGGGTCGGTGCCGACCTGGTGCACATCTCCACCGACTACGTGTTCGGCGCGGCCACGCAGCGCAGCACTCCGTACGAGGTCGACGACGAGACCGGGCCGGTCAACATCTACGGCCAGACCAAGCTGGCCGGGGAGCAGGCGGTGCTGGCCGCCAAACCCGACGCCTACGTCGTCCGTACCGCCTGGGTGTACCGGGGCGGGGACGGAACCGACTTCGTGGCGACCATGCGCAGGCTGGCGGCCGGGGACGGTCCGGTCGACGTGGTCGCCGATCAGATCGGATCGCCGACCTACACCGGCGACCTGGTCGCCGCCCTACTGCAGATCGCCGACGGCGGCGTGCGGCCCGGGCTGCTGCATGCCGCCAACGCCGGGTCGGCCAGCCGGTTCGATCAGGCGCGGGAGACCTTCGCGGCCGTCGGTGCCGATCCGGAGCGGGTCCGCCCCGTCGGTAGCGACCGCCACCCGCGGCCCGCGCCCCGCCCGGCGTACACCGTCCTGTCCGCGCTACGGTCCGCCGAGGCCGGCCTGTCCCCGCTGCGAGATTGGCGGGAAGCGCTGGTGGCAGCGGTTGGAGAAGAGCACCCCTCCGGCCCGCTACCCTCTACGCCGTGACTGAGGATGCGGCCCGCCCGCTCGTCGTGGTGACGGTGACGTATTCGCCGGGCCCACACCTGGACCGTTTCCTGGCCTCGCTCGCCCTGGCCACCGACCGGCCGGTGACGGTCGTCATGGCCGACAACGGCTCCACCGACGGCGCACCCGAGCAGGCCGAAAAGCGCTACCCGAACGTGCACCTCCTCCGTACCGGCAGCAATCTGGGTTACGGCAGCGCGGTCAACCGCGGAGCCGAGCAGATATCGGATGCGGAGTGCTCGGAGTTTTTCATCGTCGCCAACCCCGACGTGCAGTGGGGGCCAGGGTCGATCGACCTGTTGCTCGAAGCGGCCCAGCGCTGGCCCCGGGCCGGGGCACTCGGGCCGTTGGTCCGCGATCCCGACGGATCGGTGTACCCGTCGGCGCGCCATCAGCCCAGCCTGGTGCGGGGCGGCATGCATGCCGTCGTCGGCCCGTTCTGGAAATCCAATCCGTGGACGGCCGCCTACCGCCAAGACCGTCAGGAACCCAGTGAGCGCGAGGTCGGCTGGCTGTCCGGCTCGTGCTTGCTGATGCGCCGGGAGGCCTTCGACGCCGTCGGCGGGTTTGACGAGCGCTACTTCATGTATATGGAGGACGTCGACCTCGGTGACCGCATCGCTCGGGCCGGGTGGCAGAACGTCTACGTGCCGTCGGCTGAGGTGCTCCACCACAAGGGGCACTCCACCGGCCGCGATCCGGCGCGCAACTTGGCCGCCCATCACCGCAGTACCTACACTTTTCTGGCTGATCGATACCCGGCGCCCTGGCAGGCGCCGTTACGGTGGACAATTCGGGGCGCGCTGGCGGCACGAGCGGGCCTGGTGGTCGGTAGTTCTCGACGTAAGCACGCGAAAGGGCGCTGACGTGATCAATCCCGCGGAAGTGGACGCTGTCGTACTCGTCGGCGGCCGTGGTACCCGGCTCCGGCCGTTGACGCTCTCAGCACCCAAGCCGATGCTGCCGACGGCAGGCGTCCCGTTCCTCACTCACCTGCTGGCGCGCATCTCCGTGGCCGGTATCAAGCACGTGGTGATGGGCACCTCGTACAAGGCCGAGGTTTTCGAGGAGGCGTTCGGTAACGGCTCCGACCTCGGGCTCGAGATCGAATACGTCACCGAGACCGAGGCACTGGGCACCGGTGGCGCGATCGCCAACGTGGCGGACAAGCTGCGCTACGACACTGCCATGGTGTTCAACGGTGACGTGCTGTCGGCGGCAGACCTGGGCGCGGTGCTGGAGTCACATGACGCCCACCAGGCAGACGTCACGCTGCACCTGGTGCGCGTCAGTGATCCTCGTGCGTTCGGCTGTGTGCCAACCGATGCCGACGGCTTCGTGACCGCGTTCCTGGAGAAGACCCAGGATCCGCCGACCGACCAGATCAACGCCGGCTGTTATGTGTTCAACCGCAACGTCATCGACCAGATCCCGCGCGGTCGCGCCCTGTCCGTAGAGCGCGAGATCTTCCCCGAGGTGCTCTCCCGTGGACTGAAGATGTGCGGGTACGTCGACGCCTCGTACTGGCGCGACATGGGCACACCGGACGATTTCGTGCGTGGATCGGCCGATCTGGTCCGTGGCATCGCACCGTCGCCGGCGCTCAACGGCCAGCGCGGTGAGTCCCTGGTTCACGAGGGTGCGGCGGTGGCGCCGGGCGCCCTGTTGATCGGCGGCACCGTGGTGGGCCGCGGAGCCGAGATCGGCGCAGGCGCACGCCTGGACGGCGCGGTGATCTTCGACGGCGTACGCGTGGAAGCCGGTGCGGTGATTGAACGTTCGATCATCGGCTTCGGAGCCCGCATCGGCCCGCGGGCGCTGATCCGCGACGGTGTGATCGGCGACGGGGCCGACATCGGTGCCCGCTGCGAACTGTTGCGCGGCGCCAGGGTGTGGCCCGGGGTCGCCATCCCCGACGGCGGTATCCGGTACTCCACCGACGTCTGAGGTTGCGCCACCAGCGCGGCAGCGGCGTCGAAAGAAGTGTGTTTGCCGGCCCCCACTGCGCCTTACGCCGTTATCGGCGAAGGGGAGGGTCATGTTCGACGGACTGTTCAACGGATTGCGGCGCAGTGCGGCGGCGCCGATCGCGGCGGCACTGGTGCTCGGGACGCTTCTCGGGACCACTGCCCCGCAGGCGGCGGCCTGGCCGATACCGCTGACCGCGGAAGACACCGCCTATCTCAAAGCCACGCGCGGGGTCTTTCCCGGTGACGACGACCAGCTGTTGCTGGTGGGCCGCGAGATGTGCCGGCTGCTCTACACCGGGACACCCGCGCAGGCGGTGATCGATCAGATGGCCGGCCAGTACGCGGCCACGCCGCAGCAGTCCGCGGTCGCACTGCGGGCGGCCCGCCGCGCGTACTGCACGCAGGCTCCGGGCTAGGCTCCGACCATTTCCAGGCTGCGGTCCCAGAGTTGTTGTGCCAGAACAGGATCTCCTGCGGCACTGTCCACCGCCTCGGCCTTGCTGGGCGACCGGCCCACCACCACGATATTGTCGCCGCGGTTCACCGGCCCAGACTAGACGGTTCGCGCCGCCGAGTCGGCGAGTTGTTGAAGGCCGAAGTCGGTGCCCTCGGGCAGCGCATCCAGCGGCCACCAGCGCAGGTCCAAAGATTCGTCGCTACAGGCAATCTCGGCGCCGGCCGGGGCCCGCACCACGAACTGCATGTCGAGGTGGCGGGTCGGTACGCCCAACGAGCAGGTCACCGGATGCACGTGCAGCGCCGCCAGTTGCGGGTCGGCGGCCAGCCCGGTGATGCCGGACTCCTCGGTGGCCTCGCGCAGTGCGGCGGCCCGGATGTCGGAATCCGTTTCCTCACAGTGCCCGCCGAGCTGCAGCCAGCGGCCGAAGCGGGGATGCAGGGTGAGCAACGTCTGAGTTCCGGTGTGGTCGACAACCAGTGCCGAGGCGGTGATGTGGCCGGGCACGCACGCCCGCAGACAGGCATCGGGACGGGCGGCCAGAAACGACAGCACTGCATGGCGCAAGGTGTCCTGGCCGGGATCGGGTGTCTGCCAATGCGTCAGTACCTCGACTGCCGAGGCGTGCAGGCTCTCGGCGCTCACTTCACGACCAGCAGGCCGTCGGTGGGGACCGGGTCGCGTGGCGGCTGCGGTTCTGCGGGGTGTCCGATTGCGATGGCGCCCAGAGGTTCCCAGTCCGCGGGGAGATCGAGCTCGGCGCGCACCAGATCACCGGCGAAGATCGTCGAGCCGATCCAGCAGCTGCCCACCTCGCGAACCGCCAATGCCACCAGCAGGGCCTGCACCGCAGCGCCCACCGCCACGGTGAACATGGTGTGCTCGGCCTGGGTCCGGGCTTCGTCGGGATAGCTGTGAGCACCGTCGGGGACCAGGAACGGAATCACGAGTTCTGGTGCGTCGTAGAGAATCTGGCCGCGGCTGAGGCGTCGCTCGACGGATTCCGGGTCACGGCCGTCGGAGGTGAGATCAGCCCGCCACTTGTCCTTCATCCGGTCGAGCAGGCGGGTACGGGTAGCGGCGTCCTGCACCCAGACGAAGCGCACCGGGCGGGTGTGGTGCGGGGCGGGCGCGGTGAGTGCCTCGCCGACGGCGGCTTCGATGAGGGCGTGATCGACCGGTTCAGCGGAGAATGCGCGCACCGAGCGACGCAGCAGCTGAGCTTGATTGCGTCCCAATTGGATTGCCTCGGCCGTGCCGAGCCAGAACAGATCATCCTCACCGGACCGGAGCAGCGTGCGTGCGTTCGACCCGTCGTCGGCCAGATCCAGGCCCCGCACCACCGCGACCGGGATTGCGGTGAGCTTGCCCTTCACCAGATCGGCTGCCGCGGCGATCTCGTCGGCCACGGCCACCTCGGTGACGAGCAGTTCGTTACCGTGCCGGTCGCGGGCGCCGGCGTAACCGTGCAGCACGGTGAGCCCGGATGCGCCGATGGCGAAATCAGCTTGGCCGTTGCGCCAGGCGCGGCCCATGGTGTCGGTGATCACGACGGCGACGGTGACGCCGAGCCGCTCACGCAGGCCCGCGCGCAGCGCCTGTGCGCTGCCGTCGGGATCGACGGGCAGCAGGGCCAATTCGTTCGAGTCGACGTTCGAGCCGTCGACGCCGGCGGCGGCCTGGACCAGCCCGATGGCGTTCTCGGTGATCAGGGTCCGGCCCTTGCGCGCCAGAACGCGGACGGCCTCGCTGTCGATGAGCTTGCGCCGCAGGGTATCCCGCTCCTCCGGATCGGAAGGGGCGGTGACGATGCGGCCTTCGCACTTGGACACGATCTTACTGGTGATGACCAGCACATCCCCGTCACACAGCCACGGTGTCGCCTGGGCGAGGGCGGCGGCCAGATCATCGCCGGGCCGGAACTCGGGAAGCCCTGGCACGGGCAGGATCTCGATCCGATCGGCAGACCCGTGCTCGGTGTTCACCGCGGCGGTCACAGCCCGACGCCTGCCAGGTCCAGACCTGCCCGCACCATCTCGGCGGTGGTCGCGGGATCCGTCATCAACAGTGGCACCGCACGCACCTGCACGCCCTCGATCTCGGCGTCATCGCCCTCGTGCACCAGCCAGCCGTCCAGAATTCCGGTGCCCGACCGGGCTCCGAAGTGTTGACCGACGGCCTGTGAGGTGGATTCCACACCGATGATCGACAGGCACTCATCTGCCATGCCGCGCAACGGTTTTCCGTCGATGATGGGAGAGTAGCCGACCACCGGCGCCTTGGTCGAACGCAGCGCGCCCCGGATACCGGGGATCTGCAGGATCGGCCCGATGCTCACGACGGGATTCGACGGTGCCAGCAACACCACGTCGGCTTCGGCGATGGCCTCGGTGACCCCGGGTGCGGCAGTTGCCTGCTCGGCACCCACGAACGCAAAGCTGTGTGAGGGCACCTGGGCGCGATAGCGCACCCACCACTCCTGGAAGTGGATCGCCCGCCGTGCCCCATCCTCGGGGTCGGTGATCACCACGTGGGTCTCGCTGCGGTCATCGGTGACCGGCAACAGCCGCGCCCCCGGTGACCAGCGTTTACACAGCGCCTCGGTGACCTGCGACAGCGGGTAGCCCGCCCGCAGCATCTGGGTGCGCACCAGGTGGGTGGCCAGGTCCCGGTCGCCCAGGCCGAACCAGTCCGGTTGCACGCCGTAGGCGGCGAGCTCCTCCTTGGCGTGCCAGGTCTCGTTCCGGTGGCCCCAGCCGCGCTCGGGATCGATACCGCCGCCCAGGGTGTACATGCAGGTGTCGAGGTCCGGGCAGATCCGGACGCCGTGCATCCACGCATCGTCGCCAACGTTCACGATCGCTGTGAGTTCGTGCTTGCTGTCGCTCCCGGCGAACTGGCCGAGGCCCAACAGGTGCTGTACCCCCAGCAAAAACCGGGCGCCTCCGACGCCGCCGACCAGAACGGTGATCTTCACAACGTCCGACCCTAGGCGTTGAGGGCGCGCGGATGGAAACGACGTCGTCACGACCAGGACACGCCGATGTCGCGACGCGCCGATTTGACATTACGAGATGGTATGAATTCGCGTCCTGGCGCTTGACCCCGGCAGCTAACACGTGTGTAATCACAGATGTGTCATTTCCCGGTTGGTGACCGATTCCGGTGTCGCGGACCGAGATTCGATCAAATGTTCGAATGGGGTGACCGCACATCGCAATAGTGGGGCTCCACTTAGGATCTACGAGACCGAGTGAGGAGGCGGGGGATAATGTCTTATGAGAGCGGCGATTTCGATCGTGTGGTCCGGTTCGACGGCCGGCTACTCGGCTCGGTAGACAACGCACCGCACATCGACGCCGGGCAGACACCGATGGGGACGGCCGGACGTCCTCAGCTGAGTTTGGTACCCGAGCACATTGATGTTGATCCGGAAGCCGAAGACGACCAATGGCAGGAACGTGCGCTGTGCGCACAGACCGACCCGGAGGCGTTCTTCCCGGAGAAGGGCGGGTCTACCCGCGAGGCCAAGCGCATCTGCCAAGGATGCGAGGTGAAGGACGCCTGCCTGGAATACGCGCTCGCGCACGATGAGCGCTTCGGTATCTGGGGCGGGCTGTCCGAACGGGAGCGTCGCCGGCTCAAGCGCGGCATCATCTGACGCGCTGTTCGGCAGAGCGCTTCATCGCAAGGTGTGGCACTCGGCGTCAGTCGTCGTCGATTGTCGGGTCGATGACTGACGGTTCAACTCCCAGATAGGTGGCCACCTGGGCCACCAGGATTTCATGCAGCAGGTCCGCAAGCTCGTCGGATCCTTTGACCCGGCGCTCGATCGGCTTGCGGAACAAGACAATTCGAGCCCGGGTCGCATTTCCTCGGACGTCGACCCCAGCAGGTATCAGCCGCGCCAACGCGATCGGCCCATCGGCGATGACCTCGGGTGGCCATTGCACACTGTCCGGATCTTTCGGGGACATCCGCGGAATCTCATCGACTGCGACGTCGAGTTCACGCAGCCGCGACGCCCACCGCCGTTCGATCGGCTCGTAAGCCTCCAGCACCGCCATGTCGAACCGTTCCGAGCGGCTGCGCCAGCCCGGAACCGAACGCGGAAGCAGCGGACCGCGCATATCGCGGCCGCGACGCGATCGCCATGGGTTGCGCTGGGCCACGGCGATGATCGTAACGGTTCGGGATCGGGGGCCCGACGGCTGCGCGTGTCCGGCGGCACACAGCGATCGTCCAAAGTAATCTCTGGAGCGTGAATATTCCCCGTCGCTGCTGCCGGCCCGGGTGCCCGCACTATGCCGTGGCGACGCTGACTTTTGTCTACTCCGACTCCACGGCGGTAGTCGGACCACTGGCCACGGTGTCTGAGCCCCACTCCTGGGATTTGTGTGTCGGCCATGCCGGCCGCATCACGGCGCCGCGAGGCTGGGAGCTGGTCCGCCACGCCGGGCCGCTGCCCACCCATCCCGATGAGGACGACCTGGTGGCGTTGGCCGATGCGGTCCGCGAAGGCCAACCCGGCGCGGTTCCCCGTGGCGGCGTGGTGGCCGGGTTCTCCGATCCCTCGACCGGTGCGGGCACCAGCGCGGTGATGGCACCGCCGGCGCGCCCGGCCGAGCCCAACGGCCGTCGTCGCGGGCACCTTCGGGTGTTGCCGGACCCCGACAACTAGCACGGACTGGGCCCGGCCAGACGACGACCGGCCCAAGAGTAGTGAACGTGTCGACGCCGCCCGACGGTTAGGCTGGCGCCAACGATTCCGTTTCACAAGGAGCTATATGTCTAGGCCAGCGGCGGCTGTTCACGATGTCATCAAGGCCTATGACGTCCGGGGACTGGTCGGCAGTCAGATCGACGAGGCGTTCGTGGCCGAGGTCGGCGGTGCCTTCGCTCGACTGGTCCGCGGCGAGGGTGCCGCACAGGTCGTGATCGGCTACGACATGCGTGCCAGTTCGCCGACGCTGGCGTCCGCATTCGCCGATGGTGTCACCGCCCAGGGCCTCGACGTGGTCCGCATCGGACTGGCCTCCACCGATCAGCTGTATTTCGCCTCGGGCCTGTTGGACTGCCCGGGGGCGATGTTCACCGCGAGCCACAATCCCGCCGCCTACAACGGGATCAAACTGTGCCGCGCCGGGGCCAAGCCGGTCGGTAAGGACACCGGGCTGTCGGTCATCTCCGACGAGGTGATCGCCGGGGTGCCGGCCTACGACGGCCCGGCCGGTGCGCTGTCCGACCGCGATGTGCTGGCCGACTACGGCAGCTTCCTCCGGTCTCTGGTCGACCTCAGCACGCTGCGGCCGCTGCGCATCGCGGTCGATGCGGGCAACGGTATGGCCGGCCACACCACGCCTGCGGTGCTCGGACCGATCCCCGGTGTCACGGTGCTCCCGCTGTTCTTCGAACTCGACGGCAGCTTCCCCAATCACGAGGCCAATCCGCTGAATCCGGCGAACCTCGTCGACCTGCAGGCCCATGTCCTGGCCACCGGCGCCGACATCGGCCTGGCCTTCGACGGCGACGCTGACCGCTGTTTCGTCGTCGACGAACTCGGACGCCCGGTGTCACCTTCCGCGGTCACCGCATTGGTGGCCGCCCGCGAGCTCAAGCGCGAGATCGGTGCCACGGTGATCCACAACCTGATCACCTCGCGCGCCGTTCCCGAGCTGGTGATCGAACGTGGCGGCACCCCCGTGCGGTCCCGGGTCGGGCACTCCTACATCAAGGGCCTGATGGCCGAGACCGGCGCGATCTTCGGCGGGGAACACTCGGCGCACTACTACTTCCGTGACTTCTGGGGTGCCGACTCGGGCATGCTCGCGGCGCTGCACGTGCTCGCCGCACTGGGGGAGCAGGACCGCCCGCTCTCGGAGTTCATGGCCGACTATCAGCGGTACGAGGCATCCGGCGAGATCAACTTCACCGTGAGCGATGCCCCGGCATGCGTCGAGGCCGTGCTCAAATCCTTTGGCAGCTCGATCCAGTCCATCGATCACCTCGACGGTGTCACGGTCGATCTCGGCGACGGCAGTTGGTTCAACCTGCGCACGTCGAACACCGAACCGCTGCTGCGGCTGAACGTCGAGGCGCGCACCGCCGAGGACGTCGCCGCGCTCGTCGACAGAGTTTCGGCGCAGATCCGTGGGGTGAGCGAGCCGGTGCCGTGAACGCCGTGGACGCCACGGTCGACCTGGACGACGGTGACGGTCTTCTCGCCGCCGATCGCAACGGTCTGCTGCGGGCCGCGGCCATGGCGGGTGCCCAGGTTCGGGCCACCGCTGCGGCGTTGGCCGAGGGCCTGCTCGACCCCCTGCGCGCGGATCACCCACCGCGCACGGTGATTTGGGTTGCCGGCCGCGGCACCGCCCAGAATGCGGGCGCCATGCTGGCCGCCGCGCTCAGCGCGTCGATCTCGGCGCCGATCGTGGTGGCCGCCGAGGCCCCACCGTGGCTGGGCGCGCTGGACGTGATGATTGTGGCCGGTGACGACCCGGGTGACCCGGCACTGGTGAACGCGGCAGCCACCGGTGTGCGCCGTGGTGCGCGGGTGCTGATCGTGGCACCCAACGAGGGGCCGTTGCGCGACGTCGCGGCCGGCCGCGCGGTCCGGCTGTGGGTGCCCGACGACTTCGGGTTGACCCGCTTCCTGGCCGCTGGTCTGGCCGCGCTGCACGTGGTGGATCCGGGTATGCGGGTGGATCTGGCCGGCCTGGCAGACGAACTGGATGCCGAGGCCTTGCGCAACAGCGCCGCACGAGAACTGTTCACCAACCCCGCCAAGACACTGGTCGCGCGGATGTCGGACAGCGCCGTCGTGCTGGCCGGCGACAATCCGGCCACCCTGGCTCTGGCCCGGCACGGGGCGGCTGCGATGTTGCGCCTGGCCGGTGAGGTGGTGGCCGCAGCCGAACTCGGTGACGTACTCGCGGCGATCGGCAGCGGGGCGGTGGGGTTGCCCGCGGCCCGATCGCTGTTCCATGACGACGAGATCGACGGACCGCTGCCGCAGCGCATGCGTACCTTCGTGTTGATCGCCGAAACCGAACGACAAGCGGTGGGGGCCCGGGTCAGTGGATTCGACGACATCGCCGTGATCGGTGCCGAGGACGTGCCGGAGCCGGCCGGAGCAATCCTGCCGGTGGGACGCCCGGAACAACAACTGGCGATTTTGGCTGTCCGCATGGAGATGACGGCCGTATATTTGAAACTGGTTCGAGGATAAGAAGTGCATCTGCTACGGGGAGCGGTGCGGACCTATGCCTGGGGTTCGCGCACAGCAATCGCCGATTTCACCGGAAGGCCCAGTCCGACAATCCATCCGGAGGCCGAACTGTGGCTCGGCGCGCATCCGGGCGATCCGGCGTGGCTGCAGACCGAGCACGGCGAAGAGTCGCTGCTGCAGGCGGTCCACGATGATCCCGAAGGGCAACTGGGCAGCGTGGCGATCGGCCGATTCGGCGACGCACTGCCGTTCCTGGTCAAGGTGCTGGCCGCCGATGAACCGTTGTCGTTGCAGGCCCATCCGAGCGCCGCGCAGGCCCGTGAGGGTTTCGATCGCGAGGACCGGCTCGAGATCCCGGTGTCCTCACCCGTCCGCAATTACCGCGACCGGAGCCACAAACCCGAATTATTGGTTGCGCTAGGGCAATTCGATGCCCTGGCCGGATTCCGCCCGGTCGACCGCACGGTCGAGTTGATGCGCGCGCTGGCCGTCTCGGACCTGGACCCGTTCATCAACCTGCTCTCCGATCAGTCCGACGCCGACGGATTGCGGGCCCTGTTCACCACCTGGATCACCGCGCCGCAGCCTGACCTGGACGTGCTGGTGCCGGCGGTGCTCGACGGCGCGGTCCATTACATCCGTTCCGGGGCAAAGAAATTCGCCGCAGAGGTCAAGACCGTGCTGGAGCTCGGCGAGCGTTATCCCGGTGACGCCGGTGTGCTGGCCTCCTTGCTGCTCAACCGCATCAGCCTGCAGGCGGGGGAAGGGCTCTACCTTCCGGCCGGAAACCTGCACGCGTATCTGCACGGTGTCGGTGTCGAGGTGATGGCCAACTCCGACAACGTGCTGCGCGGCGGGCTGACCCCGAAGCACGTCGATGTGCCCGAGCTTCTGCGCGTGCTGGACTTCACCCCGACCCCGGAGGATCGGCTGCGGCCGGAAACCGTCACGGATGGAACCGAAACCATCTATCAGACGCCGGCGCAGGAGTTCGCCGTTTCGGTGCTGACGGTCGACGGTGAACACATCGGCGACGAGATCGACGTGCACTCCCATCACGATGGTCCGCAGCTGCTGCTGTGCACGGAAGGTGCGGCGGTGATCTATGCCGACGACGACAAGCTGACCTTGGAGCGTGGTGCGGCGGCGTGGGTGGCGGCCGCGGACGGCCCGATCCGGCTGACCGCCGCCGAGCCGACGAAACTGTTCCGGGTGACCATCGGGATCTGACCGGCTGATCAGCTTCGGGCGGTGACCGACGCCTCGGAGCGGTTGGGACGCCGGCGGCGTTCGGCCAGCCAAGCCTTGATGTTGTGGCGGATCGCTCGTCCGACGATCCGGGGCGGTGGAGTCAGCCACAGGCTGTCGAGCATGCTCGTTCGCCGCAGAAACCACTCGGCCAGAACGGGATCTGTCTCGGCTGCCCCCAAGAATTGGTCGAAGAGACCGAAGAGCGGGCCGAACCAGAAGGCTTTGTCGCCCTCCGCCCCGTGCTTCACCTGATCGGCAACCGAATTCATCGTCCACACCGGGTAGGTGGTTCTGGCGGTTCGCCGTGCCAGCCGGGGGATCAGGTCCTGGGTTCCTTCGGAGAGCACCTGACGCAGGTTGGCCGCCTGGACGGTCGACATGGTCACGCCCTGTCCGTACGTCGGATTCAGGCTCACCACCGCATCGCCGAACGGGAAAATCCCGTCCGGGAACCGGTCCAGCTTGTCGTAGCGCCGCCACTTGCTGACCGGGTAGCGGTGAAAGTTCATCTCGCCCACCGCTTCACCGGCACGCAGCGCGGCGGCAAGGTGCGGTGGCAGGGCGGTGCCGCCCAGTTCTTTGATGCCGGCGAAATCGCTGGGCGGCTCGGCCTTGGCGACACCGAACGCGGTTACTGTCCAGATACCGTCCTCGTGGAACAACATGCCCATACCGAGGCCGCTGTCGTGCGCCGCACTGACGACGACCATCTTCTCGCTGATGAGCTCTGCGGGGATATGGACGCGCTGTGACGCGTAGGTGACCCCGATTTTGATCGATTCCTCGGGCGGTCGCTCGTAGCCCCACTGTTCCAACCACACCGGTAAGCGACTGCCGCGTCCCGAGGCGTCGACCACCATGTCGGCCGCAATCTCTTCACCGTCGTCGAGCAAGAGCCCGGTGACCCGTTGGGTCGCGGGATCGAACTGCGGTTCGCTCACTCCTCGTCGGAGGATCTGCACGTTGGGCAAGGCCGACACCCGCCGGCGAATCTGCCATTCGAGCTGTCCGCGGCTGGGGACGTAGGCGGTGAAGTTGGACTCGCGGGTCTGTCCGGTACCGAGCAGGTGGCCGCCTGCCTCGAAGTGGATGGAGGAAGGTCGGTTCTCCACCACCGGCACGTTCGCGGCCACCATATCGTCGAGCAAACCCGGGAAAAGCGCCTCCAGCTCGTCGGCCCCGCGAGCCATCAGGAGGTGCACATGCTGGCCCTGCGGGATCGCACTGCGGTTGACCGGCTGATCGGGCAGCTCGTCACGTTCGTAGAGGGTCACGTCGGCGAAATGATCGGCGAGCACCCGCGCGGCGCATAGCCCGGCGATGCTCCCTCCGACGACGACGGCATGGTTGGTGGGGCGTGTGGATGTGCTGAGCATATGGCCGCCACGGTACTGCGAACGCAGCATGCACCGGGTCAGAATAAGAAGGAACGTCAATTGTAACGGTAGGCGACACCGCCCCGATTGGTGTGCGTGGGCTACTGCGTGACCGGGCGTTCGACGTTTGCTCGTGCCGGGTGGCGACGCGGTGATCCCGGCCAGGCGGCGACGCGGGACATTGCCCGACACGGCCTGCCTAACGAAGTTGCAACAACTCATGGCACAATCCCGTGGCTGGAGGCGTGATACAGCTCTCAGGTTGATACCCTCTGCAAGGAAACTCACACGTCAACGGATGGGGCAATGACAACGGTCAGCGACGCGGACGGCACGGCAACGGGGGACCTCTACTTCGACAGGGTGGAGGCCCTCTCTCGTGCGACGGTCCGTCGACGCTTCGATCCCCACGTTGACATCGACTGGGACGCACCCGAAAACGCGTTGGCGGACGACGATCCGCGATGGCAGCTCGATCCCGAAAGCGCCCCGCTGGCGGCGACGGAATGGTATGCCCAACAGCCTTTGCAGCGCCGTATCGACATGGGGCGCTGGATAACCGCGAACACCCTCAAGGTCACGCTTCAATTCGAAATGATGCTGATTCGCGGAGTGGTGCATTACGCCGGGAAATTGCCGAATGGTTCGCCGGTATTCCAGTATCTGCTCCACGAACTGATCGACGAGTGCAATCACATCCAGATGTTCCAGGAGTTCGTCAACCGTACCGGCGAGGATGTGCCAGGAATGCGGCGAGGCTCCCGGTTCATCGGGCCGATACTGGGCTTTATCGGCGGTTATGCCAACATCATTCACTTCATCGGAGTGCTGTGCGGTGAACAGCCGCTGCACTTCCAGCAGACCCTGCAGCACCGCGGCGCGGCCCATGTGCCGCCGCTGCTGAACAAGATCACCTATATCCATCTGGCGGAGGAGGCCCGCCACATTTCGTTTGCCGACGACCTTCTGGCCGAACGGATGAAAAGCGTCAGCCGGCGTAAGCGAGCGTGGTACGCAATTCTCTTCCCGTTTTTCCTGCGGTGGTTGATCGGCGAGATGATCGGGCCGCCACGCACTTTCGCGCGCGAGTTCGGGGTGCCACGGCGAGTCTTCAAGTCTGCGTTCTGGAGAAGCGCCCGGTCGCGTCAGATGATGGCCGAATCGGCCGCCGATGTCCGAAGAGTGGCCGAGGATCTGGGTCTGCGCACGGCATGGTCGCGGTGGATCTGGCGAATGCTGGGTATCGAAGGCCGGCTGCCGCGGTACCGCGGTGAGCCTGACCGGAGCCCGGCGATCGGACGCGTGGCCAAGCTGCCGCTGGCGTTGACGGCGCGCCTGATGGGTGTGGCGATCATGGCGGGCGTCGCGCTGCTGGCGACGCCGGACGGAGTGCGGATCATCGCGTGTGCGGCCGCGGGCGCGGGGGTGTGGGCCGCGTATCACACCTTCCGGGAACGCCGCGGCGGTGTGGTGGGGAACCAGCCGTTCGAGTGGCCGAGGCTTCTCGTGTGGGTTGTGGTGTGCGTGGCCATGATTCCCGCAGGTGGGCTGATCGGCCTCGCCCTGGTGGTGTTCATGATCCTGGCGCTCGCCGAATTCATGCCCACCCTCTGATCAGGAACCGCTGAACCCGACCAGGTCCGGCGCGCCGTCGTCGCCTTTGCGGTCCGACCGTCAGGCGGGCTTGTGGAACGTGTAAACCCGGTACTGAATCAGACCGAGCTTGGACAGCCACTTCATCCAGCGGGTGCCCACGATCATCGTCTTCTGGGCATCGGCCGACCCCTGCTCGCGAAAGAACTTGAGCAGGAACGGGTACGTCGGCAACGTGTTCTTACGGATGTTGCGCTTTGCCGAGAGCTCAAGCCCCGCGCGCTTGCCCATGGACTTGTAGCCCCGCAGGGGCACATTCCCCAGCGTTCCGTAGGACTTCGCGATCCGGGGACGGATCGCCATCCAGATCGGGGTCTTGCCGAAGAACATGAGGGTCGGCACGAAGTCGGACACCGCCAGGTACCCGCCCGGCTTGAGCACCCGGGCGGCTTCCGCCAGGAACTTCTCGCGCGAGGGGAAGTGGAAGATGCACTCGACGGCGAGCACGCGGTCGAAGGAGTTGTCCTCGAACGGCAGCTGGCACGCGTCGGCCTCGATCCAGCCGATCTTGTTGCCGTTGACCGGCTTGGTCTGGGCCTCGGCGGCCGCGAGCTGGCGTGGGTCGATATTCAGACCGGTGAGGTCCATGTCCGAGTACGTGGCGTTGATCTGCTGGATGGTTCCGCCGAACCCGCAGCCGGCGTCGAGCACCTTCTGCCCGTCGGCAACCTGTCCGGCCGCGAAAAGCACATGGTCCATCTGCTCCATCGCGGCGATGTAATCGGCCCGGGTGCCCTGGGCGGTCTTGGGGTCCTCCCAGTAGCCCCAGTGCACCTGGTTTTCCCACAGCTGGCCGGTTTCACCACCGTCCTGCCGTTCATCGATCAGCAGGTCAAAGTAGGGGAGCTCAGCCACGCGCGAACCGTATCACGATCAAAGCCAAGTGTGACGTACGCCCCACTCGCGCCGGATGGCACGGTTGAGCGGCAGTTTGAGAGTCCTACCCGCCTCTCCGCCACGGTGGTGGGAACATGGCGTGACCCCGGCCCCGATGAGAGGCGTCACCACATATGTCTGCCCTTCGGCGAATCAAATCTGTCGAGCAGTCGATTGCCGACACCGATGAACCGTCCACGCGGCTCCGCAAGGACCTCACGTGGTGGGACCTGACGGTATTCGGGGTGTCGGTCGTGATCGGCGCGGGCATCTTCACCATCACCGCTTCCACCGCCGGCAACCTGACCGGACCTGCCATCTCGATCGCCTTCGTGATCGCCGCCGTGGCGTGTGGTCTGGCCGCCCTGTGCTACGCCGAGTTCGCCTCGACCGTGCCGGTCGCCGGTAGCGCTTACACCTTTTCCTATGCCACCTTCGGTGAATTCGCGGCGTGGATCATCGGGTGGGATCTGATCCTGGAGTTCGCCGTGGCGTCCGCGGTGGTCGCCAAGGGATGGTCGAGCTACCTGGGGACGGTGTTCGGCTTCGGCGGTGGAATAGCGGACGTCGGCGGTCTGGCCGTCGACTGGGGTGCGTTGCTGATCATCGCGCTGGTGACGGTCCTGCTGGTGATCGGAACCAAGCTCTCGGCGCACTTCAGCCTGGCGATCACGATCATCAAGGTGTCGGTCGTGCTGTTGGTGGTGATCGTCGGCGCGTTCTACATCAAGGCGGCGAACTACACCCCGTTCATCCCGCCGAACGAGGCCGGTGAGGGCGCCAGCGGGGCCGACCAGTCGTTGTTCTCGTTGTTGACCGGGGCCGCGGGCAGCCACTACGGCTGGTACGGCGTGCTGGCCGGCGCCTCGATCGTGTTCTTCGCGTTCATCGGGTTCGACGTCGTCGCGACCACCGCCGAGGAGACCCGCGATCCGCAGCGCGATGTGCCGCGCGGCATCCTGGCCTCCCTGGGCATCGTCACTGTTCTCTATGTCGCGGTGTCGGTGGTGCTCTCGGGCATGGTGTCCTACACCGTGCTGCGGGACGCGCCCGACGGTCACGCCAACCTGGCCACGGCATTCGAGGCCAACGGGGTGCACTGGGCAGCGAAGGTCATCTCGATCGGGGCGCTCGCGGGCCTGACCACGGTGGTGATCGTGCTGATGCTCGGGCAGACCCGCGTGCTGTTCGCGATGTCGCGCGATGGTTTGTTACCGCGCCAGCTGGCCGTCACCGGAGGCCACGGCACGCCGGTGCGCATCACCGTGATCGTCGGTGTGCTGGTGGCCATCGCCGCCTCGGTGTTTCCGATGGGCCGGCTCGAGGAGATGGTCAACATCGGCACGCTGTTCGCCTTCGTGCTGGTCTCGGCCGGCGTCATCGCGCTGCGGCGGACTCGTCCCGACCTGCCGCGCGGATTTCGCGTGCCGTGGGTTCCGGTGTTGCCGATCGCCGCGATCCTGGCGTGCCTGTGGTTGATGCTGAACCTGACCGGGTTGACCTGGATCCGGTTCCTGATGTGGATGGCGATCGGCGTGGTCGTGTACATGCTCTACGGCCGTCGGCATTCGGTCCTGGCCAACCGAGACGTCGCCACGGTCTGAGGCGCCCTCGGCGTCTCTCGATCTCGGCTCAAATTTTTCCTCGCCCGTCCGCATTGTGACGCCGCACACCTGTTGTGCTTTACAAAACATCACTCTGTGTCTAGACAAGCGACATGCGCCTGCCTATAGTCAAGTCATTGCAGTGACAGCACTCACAGAAGGAGGCACATCGTGGTGGCGGAACTCTCGAACGGACCGGACGTGGCAGACGTCGGGCAATGGCGGGACAAGAAGCGGCACCTGTGGCTCATGGGGCTGATCGCCCCGACGGCGATCTTCGCGATGCTGCCGCTGGTGTGGGCGCTGAACCAGGCGGGCTGGCATGTCGCGGCGCAGGTGCCGCTGTGGATCGGCCCGATCCTGCTCTATGTTCTGTTGCCACTGCTGGACCTGCGGTTCGGCCCCGACGGGCAGAATCCGCCCGACGAGGTGATGGAGCGGCTGGAGAACGACAAGTACTACCGGTACTGCACCTACCTCTACATTCCGTTCCAGTACGCGAGTGTCGTGATGGGTGCATATCTGTTCACCGCATCGGACCTGAGCTGGCTCGGGTTCGACGGTGGGTTGGGCTGGCCGGCGAAGATCGGCATCGCACTGTCGGTGGGTGTGCTCGGAGGGGTGGGCATTAACACCGCACATGAGATGGGGCACAAGCGTGACTCGCTGGAGCGCTGGCTGTCCAAGATCACGCTGGCTCAGACCTGGTACGGCCACTTCTATATCGAGCACAACCGTGGGCACCACGTGCGGGTGGCCACCCCCGAGGATCCCGCGTCGGCCCGCTTCGGCGAAACCTTCTGGGAGTTCTTGCCGCGCAGCGTGTTCGGCAGCCTGCGCTCGTCGTGGGAGTTGGAAGCCCAGCGGTTGCGCCGGCAGGACCGCTCGCCGTGGCACTGGTCCAACGACGTGCTCAACGCGTGGGCGATGTCGGTGGTGTTCTGGGGCGCACTGATCGCGATCTTCGGCGCCGGTGTGATCCCGTTCATGCTGATCCAGGCGGTGTACGGGTTCAGCCTCCTGGAGTCGGTGAACTACCTCGAGCACTACGGTCTGCTCCGGCAGAAGATGTCCAGCGGCCGCTACGAGCGCTGCGCGCCGGTGCACAGCTGGAACTCCGACCACATCGTGACCAACCTGTTCCTCTATCACCTGCAGCGTCACAGCGATCACCACGCCAATCCGACACGCCGGTATCAGACGCTGCGCAGCATCGACGGTGCGCCCAACCTGCCCAGCGGGTATGCGTCGCTGATCGGGCTCACGTACCTGCCGCCGTTGTGGCGCAAGGTGATGGACCACCGGGTGCTGGAGCACTACGACGGCGACATCACCAAGGTCAACATCCAGCCGCGGCTGCGGGCGAAGGTCTTGGCCCGGTACGGGGCTTCGGAGCAGGCGGAGGGCTTGGCATGAGCGCCTACCGGTGTCCCGGGTGCGGCTACATCTACGACGAGATCAAAGGTGCTCCGCGCGAAGGGTTTCCGGCCGGAACCTGCTGGGACGACGTACCTGACGACTGGTGCTGCCCCGACTGTGCGGTGCGGGAGAAGGTCGATTTCGATTCGATAGGAGTAACGACATGACCGACGAGTTCAAGTTGTTCGTCTGCGTGCAGTGCGGTTTTGAGTACGACGAGGCCAAAGGCTGGCCCGAGGACGGCATCGCCCCGGGCACGCGCTGGGACGACATCCCCGAGGACTGGAGCTGCCCGGACTGCGGCGCGGCGAAGGCCGATTTCGACATGGTTGAGGTCGTGCGGCCTTGACGGCTTCGTGCGACGCGCTCGAAAGCGGACCGGAAAGCGATATTGTCGCCCGTGTGAGTCGGCCGCGAGAAAAGCAACGCATCCCGTATGCGGAGGCGTCGCGAGTGCTGCTGCGCGATTCGATTCTCGACGGAATGCGCGAGCTGCTGCTCACCCGCGACTGGTCCGCCATCACGCTGTCGCACGTGGCGCAGGTCGCGGGTATCAGCCGCCAGACGATCTACAACGAGTTCGGTTCGCGCCAGGGCCTGGCCGAGGGATACGCCATGCGCCTGGCGGACCGCCTCGTCGACGCGGTCGACGAGGCCATCAACAACAACGTGGGCGAAGTGCACGCGGCGTTCTTGGAAGGCTTCCGGGCGTTCTTCCTCGAATCCGCCGCCGATCCGCTGGTGATCTCATTGCTCACCGGCGCCTCCAAGCCGGATCTGCTGCAGATCATCACCACCGGTAGCGGGCCGATCATCACTCGGTGTTCGGCCCGGCTCACCGGAACCTTCCAGAACAGCTGGATGAAAGCCAGCGATGAGGATGCGGGGGTGCTGGCCCGGGCGATCGTGCGGCTGGCGATGAGCTACGTGTCGATGCCACCTGAAGCGGACCATGATGTGGCCGGTGACCTGGCCCGACTCATGACGCCCTTCGCCGAGCGCTACGGTGTCATAGATACCCCCTAGCTGTCAGAGCGCCGCCGCTGTCACAAAACGCATGAGCGCCTGTCCCGCGAGCCCGCAGGCTAGAGGTATCTGCATGTGGCGTCGCCGTACGGCGCACCCGTGCGACGGCAAGCAATCACGACTGAAAGAGGGCTCTACATGACCGAGTTGAAGGCGGACAGTCTCAACGGTATTGACTTCAAGGTGGCCGACCTGTCGCTGGCCGAGTTCGGCCGCAAGGAGATCCGCCTGGCCGAGCACGAGATGCCAGGCCTGATGGCGTTGCGTCGCGAGTACCACGACGTACAGCCGCTCAAGGGCGCACGTATCTCCGGCTCGCTGCACATGACCGTGCAGACCGCGGTGCTGATCGAGACGCTGGTGGCTCTCGGTGCCGAGGTCCGTTGGGCCTCCTGCAACATCTTCTCCACCCAGGATCACGCCGCGGCGGCCATTGTCGTCGGCCCGAACGGCACCCCCGAAGAGCCCAAGGGCACCCCGGTCTTCGCGTGGAAGGGCGAGACGCTGGAGGAGTACTGGTGGGCCGCCGAGCAGATGCTCACCTGGGAGGGCGAGCCGGCGAACATGATCCTCGACGACGGCGGCGACGCCACGATGATGGTGCTGCGCGGCGCGGAGTACGAGAAGGCCGGTGTCGTGCCGCCCGCCGAAGAAGACGACTCGGCCGAATGGAAGGTCTTCCTCGGCGTGCTGCGTGCGCGCTTCGAGTCGGAGAAGGACAAGTGGACCAAGATCGCCGAGTCGGTCAAGGGTGTCACCGAGGAGACCACCACCGGCGTGCTGCGGCTGTACCAGTTCGCCGCCGCGGGTGAGCTGGCGTTCCCGGCCATCAACGTCAACGACTCGGTCACCAAGAGCAAGTTCGACAACAAGTACGGCACCCGACACTCGCTGGTCGACGGCATCAACCGCGGCACCGACGCGCTGATCGGCGGCAAGAAGGTGCTGATCTGTGGTTACGGCGACGTGGGCAAGGGCTGCGCCGAGTCGCTGGCCGGTCAGGGTGCGCGCGTGCAGGTCACCGAGATCGACCCGATCAACGCCCTGCAGGCGCTGATGGATGGCTACGACGTGGTGACCGTCGACGAGGCGATCGGCAACGCCGACATCGTGGTGACCGCCACCGGCAACTTCGACATCATCCTGCTCGAGCACATGAAGGCGATGAAGGACCACGCGATCCTGGGCAACATCGGCCACTTCGACAACGAAATCGACATGGCGGCCCTGGAGCGCTCGGGCGCCACCCGGCTCAACATCAAGCCGCAGGTCGACCAGTGGACCTTCGGTGACACCGGCAAGTCGATCATCGTGCTGAGCGAGGGCCGTCTGCTCAACCTCGGAAACGCCACGGGCCACCCGTCATTCGTGATGAGCAATAGCTTCTCGAACCAGGTGATCGCCCAAATCGAGCTGTGGACCAAGAACGACGAGTACGACAACGAGGTCTACCGCCTGGCCAAGCATCTCGATGAGAAGGTGGCGCGCATCCACGTCGAGGCACTCGGCGGCACGCTGACCAAGCTCACCAAGGAGCAGGCTGAGTACATCGGCGTCGACGTCGAGGGTCCATACAAGCCGGAGCACTACCGCTACTGAGTCTCCTCTTCTGCGCGAGCAGTCGCAGAATCCCCCTTTTCCCTATGGAATTGGGGGATTTTGTGTCTGGTCGGCAGTACTAAGCGAAGTGCTCATGTCGGTATCCGACAATTGTCAGACACTGACTGTTATTGTTCCGCCTCGTGGGTCGGGTCTGGGGGGTTCTGTGTGTCTTGTTGCTGCTCGGAAGTGTCGGCGTGGTGCCGGCACAGGCCGATCCGTCGAATGACGGGCATGACCCGATCTTCAACGAAGACGAGTACATCGAGTTCTACACGCCGCCGGACCTGCTGCCCGGGGCTCCGGGGGATCTGATCAAGTCCGAGCCCTCAAGGCTCGTGCTCGAACCGTCCGGTGAGCTCGGCGCCATCGTCGCGGACGGAACGCGAATCATGTACCGCAGCACCGATGCTCGCGGCAACCCGATGGCGGTGACCGGCACGTACTTCGAGCCGCACAATGCCTGGCCGGGCAAGGGCCCGCGACCGTTGATCGTCTACGGCCCGGGCACCCAGGGCCAGGGGGACCAGTGCGCTCCGTCCCGGCAGTTCAATCAGGGCATCCACTGGTCGCCGTGGCTGGACGTCGCGTTCAACTACGAAGAGCTGTTCGTCGCGACCATGGTGGCCCGCGGATTCGCCATCGTGATGACCGACTATCAGGGGCTCGGTACACCCGGTCTGCACACGTATGTGAACCGGATCGCCGAGGGTAACGCCATGCTGGACGCCGGCCGGGCGGCGATGAAACTACCCGGCACCTCGCTGGATCCCCAAGGGCCGGTGGCATTTTGGGGCTATTCGCAAGGCGGCGGCGCCGCGGCGTCCGCTGCCGAGCTGGCCCCGTCGTACGCACCGGACCTACACGTGGTGGGCACGTACGCGGGTGCGCCGCCGGCCGATCTCAAAGAACTGTTCCCCTACGCCGACGGCAGCGCACTGGTCGGGGTGGTGGGTTACGCGTTGAACTCCGTGATCACCACATATCCGGAATTCGAGGACGTCATCCGCTCGAAGCTCACGCCGCGCGGAGCGGACCTGCTGCAGAAGGTTCAAGACCAGTGCGTCGCAGAGACGATCACCAAGTTCATGTTTCGCCACCTGCAGCCCTACTTCACCGTCGACATCCATCAGGCGGTGAATGAGGAGCCGTTCAGCACGCTGTTCGACATGCAGAAGATCGGTCGCTACAAACCGAACGCGCCGGTGCTGGTCCTCAGCAACCGGTACGACCCGCTGGTGCCGTGGACGGCGGCCAACCAGCTCGGCCGGGACTGGTGTGACAAGGGCGCCGATGTCCAGTTCTGGACGAACGAGGAGCCGCCGTTCCTGAACAAGTTGGTGATCAACCACGCACTGCCGATGCTCGTCGACGGGGAGCGCGGCATGCAATGGATTGCCGACCGCTTCAACGGATTACCGACCACGCCCAACTGCGGCGAGTTCTAGCGCACCGGCAGAACCGAAACGCGGTGGGCCCCTCCGCGGAGCGGCCCACCGGCGTGCCACTGGCTCGGTTAGTCCTTGTTGGTGTCCTTGGTGGTCTTGTCCTTCGTCGCCTTGGCCTTCACCTTGGCCTTGGTCTTCGGCTTGGCCGAGCTGTCGGAGCTGGAGGTGCCGGAGCTGGAGGTGCCTGAGCTCGAATCGGTTGAACCGGAGTTGGATTCGCCGGTCACGCGGTCACTGACGCCGAATCCGCTGCGGGCGTTCTTGACTGCGTCCCTGATGCCCTGGGCCAGTTTGCGCTGGCTCTTGCCGAACGAGGTGTCGGGTCGGCTGGTCGGCGGCTTCGGGAGCACCTGGGGCTTCGGTGGCGTTGTGGTTCCGGCATTTTCGGCCGCACCCGCCGTCGACGCTTCCTCGGTATCGGCGGCCGGTGCCTTGACCGCGCTTTCGGATACGGACTCGGTCGCCGTGTCCGCATTCGGCAGCGTCACCGCCACCAGCTTGTTCGCGGTGGTGTGGGTGAGTTCGGTGGCCGCGGCCCCCTTGTCGGACACAGTGATGTCGTCAGTCGTGGCGGCGGCCGCGTCGTCGGCGACGGGCTCGGTAGCGGTGTCGATGCCCTGCAATTTCTTGACGATGTCGTTGACGGCAGCGGTTTTCAACATGTCGCGAAGCTTGGTGACACCGGCGCCCTCGGCGATGTCGGAGAAGATGTCGCCCGTCGCCAGCGGCTGCAGCCCGAACAACGGCGGCTTGGGTGCGGGCGCATTTCCCTTGCCGTCCCAGTCATCCCAGCCGCTGCCCAGCAGCACGCCGACCGTCTGCGACAGGCCCTGCAAGGCGCCGATCGGACCGACCGCCTCGCCCTTGACCGAGATGGGCAGGGCGCCGAGCTTGATGTCCATGCCGATGCTGTTGAAGATCGAGCCGCCGACCGAGGGGATGGTTACCTTGTTGCCCTCCTCGTCGGTGTACTCGTAGGTGCTCCGATCCGTGGAGCCGGGGGTGAGCAGACCACCGAAGGCGATGTTGAGCCCGGCGATGGTGACGCTGTCGTTGATCAGGCCCGCGTCGTTGATCATCGGTGCCAGCGCATCGAGATTCAGATTGGCACCGTTGAGGAAGGCGTCGACCATGCCGGCCGGGACCCCCAGCAAGCTGGAGAGTGCCGTCGTCGAATCACCGGCCTGGAGGGCGTTCGAGATCGCCACGGCACTGTTGATCAGAGCCACTGCCGGGCTGATCACCGGGCCGACGGATCCGATGAGGACGCCGCTCAGCGGCGAGGCCAAGACACTCATCACCGCCGAGAAGGTGTCGACGTCGACGCCTTCGGCCAGGAAGCCCGGGAACAGGTCGAGCGCCATGCCATGCATGCCGCCAAGGGTGTGCTTGAGCACCGCATCCTTGGTCGCGTCGTCCGCACCGATCAGGGTGAGGCCCGTCGCCACCTTCATCACGTTCGCGGCGAACTGTTGTGATACGGCCTCGAAACTCGACGGATCTTCGAACAGCTGCTTGGCGTAGCCGAGCTGGTTGGCGATCGCCTGCTGCAGGCCGACGCCCGGCGCCAACAGGAAGTTGTCACCGAGGACCTTGCCACCGGCGGTGGCGGTGTCCAACGCCGCTTGCCACTGCGCGAAGGGGTCCCAACCCGCGGTGAGCCGGACCGCACCGGCCTGGATGTCCTGCTGAACACTGGCCGGGACGGGGGAGATCCCCGGCGCGGCGGCGATCATCCCGGCGGCGGCGACAACGACGCCGGCGGCGGTGAGCCAGTGGCGGGCGACTTCTTGCTTTGCACCCACGGCGGTGTGGGGCTGAGCAGCGAGATGCACGGCATCTCCTTTCGAATCCGTAAATAACAGGGACAGACCATAGCTGGCGAAGTAGTTGAAAACGCAAGTTTTTGACAAAACTTGTAGTCACGACCAGGGATTTGCCCGCCCAGCAATCCGGGCCGGGTGCGATGTGGCCGATAGCGACCTGACCAGGTCTCGGTGGCAAATATTTAGAGTTCTTCTAATCTTCTGGCTGGGTATGGCCGCCGGGCCTCGGGCCTGGGCCGGTGCGCGTCCGGAACCTCGTCGGGGTAGGGTCGCAGCTGCCGGGCGGCGCCTGGCCGGTGGCTGATCTTGATTTCTCTTGATCAGCCATATGTGCTGTGCCGCAACGAATTACTGCAGTCGGTTCGGCATCGCTCGACAGTGCCCGGCAGGTGCCGCGGTTGGCCTCAGGGTGGTGGGCCGTATTGGGCCCGGTTGACCCGAGGCTGGGGATCCGATGCGGCGGCGGGTGGGGCGAAGGCCACAACGGCAAACAGCGATTAGCTAGGCTATCTGGCTTCAGGCACTGCCGACGGCCTGTTGGCGGGCGGCCTCCGCCTTGATCAGCTCTGCGATCTGAACCGCCGCCTCGAGCTCTCTGGCCTTGGCCAGGTCGTCGAGTGCCGAGGGTGTGCTCCAGTGCGCGACGGGCGTGATCTCGCCGTCGAGGAACTGCCGGCGGCATTGGCCCCGCTGGATCTTGCCGCTTGAGGTGGTCGGGATCGACAGGTGCCGCACCAGCAGAACGGAGTTCGGCTCGATTCCGTAGCGCTCGGTCACGGCGGTCCGGACCGCGGCGGCCATTCCGGCGAGGTCGACTGCCGGATCGCGCTGCTGATCCACCTCCTGCACGACCACCAACTGTTCGACCGCACCCAGACCCGGCGTGATCGCGAAGGTCGCACCGCGTCCGGACACGAGCGCCGGATGGCAGCCCTGCACCGTGCGTTCGATGTCGTTGGGGTAGTGGTTGCCGCCGCGGATGACGACCAGGTCCTTACAGCGCCCGGTGATGAACAGCTCACCCGAGCGGAGGAAGCCCAAGTCGCCGGTACGCAAGAACGGCCCGGCCGAAGCGTCAGGAAGAACTGCCGCGAACGTCTGTTCGGTCTCTTCGGGTCGGGCCCAGTATCCTTGGCCCACACTGGGTCCCGCGATCCAGATCTCACCGACCTCGTCGGCCTCGCACGGCCGGTGCGTGACCGGATCGACGATGACCACTCGTTGTCCGCCTCGAGGCTGACCGCACCCCACCACGGCCACGGCGGACGGATCGCCCGGCGCGGCATCGACGACTCGGTCGACTTGTAGTCCGGTGCGATCGATGTGCCGAACCACCGGCAGCGCGGAGTCCGAGCCGCCCGATACCAGCAGGGTGGCCTCCGCGAGGCCGTACACCGGACAGAACGCCTCCGGCCGGAAACCGGCCGGAGCGAAGGCCTCGGCGAACTGATGCAATGTTGCGGCCTGCACCGGCTCGGCGCCGTTCATGGCGGTGGCCAGGTTCGACAGATCCAGCGCCGCGCGCTCCTCTTCGGTGCTGTCTTCGACGCACCGCTCGTAGGCGAAATTCGGTGCGGCGGTGAAGGTTGCGCGGTGCCGCGACAGTGCTTCCAGCCACCGCATCGGGCGTTTGACGAATGACGATGGCGACATGAGATGGGTGGTGCACCCGACGTAGAGCATCGACAGGATCGCGCCGATCAGCCCCATGTCGTGATGCGACGGCAGCCAGAACACGCTGGTTGCGGTGTCGTCTCCGTGCCACACCTGACGGACCGACTCCATGTTGTGGAGAAGGTTCCGGTGGCTCAGGGCGACGCCCTTCGGTGTGGTGGTGGAGCCAGATGTGTACTGCACCATGGCGATTGCGTCCGGGTCCAGATCGGGTTGTACCCAGCGATCGGCCCGGCCTGCGCCTGCGTGCTCGTCGTCGGTGCGCACCCATTGCAGGTCACGGCCCTCGCCGAGCTCGTCGATCGCGGCTTTGATCTTCGCTTGGGTCTCGGCGGTGGCGAGGGCGAAACGAGCGTCTGCGTCGGGCACCACCGACGACAGCCGGGGCGCCAGCCGCTCGTGTACCGGCACGGCCACCGCGCCGGCGTAGATGCAGCCGAAGAAACCGGCGATCGAGTCCAGGCCAGGTCGGCACAGCACCAGGACGCGTTCACCGGCGGCGCCCAGTTGTTTCAGGGTGGACGCGATCGCCCGGGCCCGATGGTCCAGGTCTCGGTAGGTGAGCTCGGTGCGATTCACGTCGTCGCCGTCGTAGGAGAAGCTGAACGCCACCTTGTCGCGGTAGGTCTCGGCACGCTGCCGCAGCAGGTCCATCAAGGTGGTTGCGGCAAGGGCGGTGTCGTGGTTCATGCGCTGTCTCATCCGTCGGCGATCCCGGGCACCGAGCGACGGTACCCGAAGGAGATGCTAAGCATGGCTATCTTTGTGGAAGGGGCGCCCAGGTCGGCCAGCGAGCTCCGGCCATCGAGGAATCCCCACCAACGCCCGAACGGATATGTCGGACCCGATCGCTAGGTTTCGATCATGGTTTCCGGAAAAGACGTGTACGAGTTCGTCAAAACGGATTCGTCATTCACGATCGGTGTGTTCTCGTCATATCTCTGGATATGGCTACTCGTTGCCGGCGGGGGAGGCGAGAACGCCCGAAACGGACCGGTGAGTTGGGCATTCGGCCTGCTGGCCGATGTCGGCATTACGGTGCCGAATTGGATCAGGAACATACTGCTGTCACCACGCCCGGATCTGCTGCTGGTGATGTTTGTCGCCGCCCTGTGTTTGGCGTACTGCGCACATCTGATCCCTGTGGTTCTGGTTCTGGCGATGGAATGGCATTCGCCCACATCGGTTTGGTCGGCGTATGTGGCGTGTGTACTGGTTCTGGCGCTGGCGACCGCGGTTGTTGCGAAAGCGGGAGCCGATACCCTCGGCCCTGGTTACGCCGTCGTCGCGAAAGTGCTTGTTCCCGGATTCGCGACCGCTGCATTTCCGATTCTTTTGGTGCTGGGCATGTTCGAGAAATTCACGACGGCTCCGGCCGACGGGCCGACCCTTCCCCGAGATTGGCATTCGCTGAAATCGACGCCGGTCGACCGTCTCACCGCCGCGGACCTGGCCAGGGTTCTCCGTATCGCACGGGATGGCACGTACGTCATCCCGCCACAAGAATTGCCGCGAAACGGATTCAGCGCCCACCGGGTGATCGCCGATTCCGCTTGATGCTCGTGCGCTGCGGCGCACCAATTACTCTGCCACTGTGCTCATTGCGATCGAGGGTGTCGACGGTGCAGGCAAGCGGACGTTGACCAACGGCCTACGTGCGGCGTTCGAGGCCGATCGTAAGTCGGTCGGAAGCCTGGCGTTCCCGCGCTATCACCACTCGGTTCCCGCCGATCTGGCCGCCGAGGCGTTGCACGGGGCCCACGGGGATCTGGCCGGGTCGGTGCACGCGATGGCGGTGTTGTTCGCGCTGGACCGGGCCGGTGCGCGGGAGGAGATCGAGCACCTGCAGGGCGCCTATGACGTCGTCATCCTGGACCGCTACGTCGCCTCCAACGCCGCCTACAGCGCCGCCCGGCTGCATCAGGGCGCCGACGGTGAAGTGGTCTCCTGGGTGCGTGAGCTGGAGTTCGACCGCCTGAAACTGCCCAGGCCGGATTGGCAGGTGTTGCTCGACGTCCCGACCGAGCTGGCCGCCGCCCGGGCCGAGCACCGGGCCAACACCGAGGCCGACCGGGCCAAGGACGCCTACGAACGCGACGGCGGGTTGCAGCGGCGCACCGGCGAGGTCTATGCCGCGCTGGCGGCCGCCGACTGGTGCGGCCGATGGGCGCTGGCGGGCCCGGATGTGGACCCGGTCGTCCTGGCGGGGCGGCTAAGCAGCAGATAAAGCGGAGAAACCCGCGTGTGGTACCCCGGTTTTATCGCGATCTGGTGACACCATGGACACCATGAGGCAAAGGATCCTTGTCGTCGATGACGACCCATCGCTGGCCGAGATGCTCACCATCGTCTTGCGTGGCGAGGGATTCGACACCGCGGTCATCGGCGATGGCAGCCAGGCGCTCACCGCGGTCCGCGAACTGCGGCCCGATCTGGTCCTGCTGGACCTGATGCTGCCCGGCATGAACGGGATCGACGTGTGCCGGGTGCTCCGTGCCGACTCCGGCGTACCGATCGTCATGCTGACCGCCAAGACCGACACCGTTGACGTGGTGCTTGGCCTGGAATCCGGCGCCGACGACTACGTGATGAAGCCGTTCAAGCCGAAGGAGCTGGTGGCACGGGTGCGCGCCCGGCTGCGTCGCAACGAGGACGAGCCGGCCGAGCTGCTGTCGATCAACGATGTCGAGATCGATGTGCCGGCCCACAAGGTGACCCGTCAGGGTGAGCAGATTTCGCTGACACCGCTGGAGTTCGACCTGCTGGTGGCGCTGGCACGCAAACCACGCCAGGTGTTTACTCGTGATGTGCTGCTCGAACAGGTGTGGGGATATCGCCACCCCGCTGACACCCGTTTGGTGAACGTGCATGTCCAGCGGTTGCGGGCCAAGGTTGAGAAAGACCCGGAGAACCCGCAGGTGGTGTTGACCGTTCGAGGAGTGGGATACAAGGCCGGACCCCCGTGATCTTCAGCTCCAGACGGCGCATTCGTGGGCGCTGGGGAGGTTCCGGCCCACTGTTGCGCGGATTGGGGACGCTCGGCAGGGCCCTGAGTCTCGTGTGGCGTCGTTCGCTGCAACTACGAGTGGTCACGCTGACTCTGGGGCTCTCGCTCGCCGTCATCCTGGTGCTCGGCTTCGTGCTGACCAGCCAGATCACCGACCGGATCCTCGAGGTCAAGGTCAAGGCCGCCACCGAGGAGGTCGAGCGTGCCCGCATCACGGTCGGCGGCATCGTCGGCGGTGAGGAGAGTCGCTCGCTGGACAGCAGCCTGCAGCTTGCGCGGAACACCCTGATCGACCGCAAGGCCGACGCGCGCGCCGACGTGGCCGGAGCGTTCGACGCGGTGCTGATCGTCCCCGGCGACGGTCCACGCGAGGCCGCGGCGGCCGGGCCCGTGCAGCAGGTGCCGAAGGCGTTGCGCGACTTCGTCAAAGCCGGGCAGGTCAGCTACCAGTACGCCACCGTGCAGACCGATGGGTTCTCCGGGCCGGCACTGATCGTCGGCAGCCCGGCGTCCTCGTCGGTGCCCAATCTTGAGCTGTACCTGATCTTTCCGCTGAACAACGAGGAAAGCACCATCTCGCTGGTGCGCGGGACCATGGCGACCGGCGGTGTGGTGCTGTTGGGCCTGCTGGCCGCGATCGCTCTGGTGGTGGCCCGCCAGATCGTGCAGCCGGTGCGTTCGGCCTCAAGGATCGCCGAGCGGTTCGCCGAAGGACACCTCACCGAGCGGATGCCGGTACGCGGCGAGGACGACATGGCCCGGCTGGCGGTGTCGTTCAACGATATGGCCGAGAGCCTGTCACGCCAGATCCAGCAACTCGAGGAATTCGGAAACCTGCAGCGCCGCTTCACCTCTGACGTCAGCCACGAGTTGCGCACCCCGCTGACCACGGTGCGCATGGCCGCCGACCTGATCCACGACCACAGCGAGGATCTGGACCCCGCATTGCGGCGGTCCACCGAGCTGATGGTCAACGAACTGGACCGCTTCGAGACCCTGCTGGCCGATCTGCTGGAGATCTCCCGACACGACGCCGGCGTGGCCGAGCTGTCGGTGGAGTCGGTGGATCTGCGGTCCACGGTGCAGAGCGCGCTGGACAACGTCGGCCACCTGGCTGCCGATGCCGAGGTGGAACTCGACGTCAACATGCCCGACGGCGAGGTGATCGCCGAGGTGGATCCCCGCCGGGTGGAACGGATCCTGCGCAACCTCATCGCCAACGCCATCGACCACGCCGAACGCAAGCCGGTGCGCATCCGGATGGCCGCCGACGAGGACACCGTGGCCGTCACCGTCCGCGACTACGGCGTCGGCCTGCGCCCCGGCGAGGAGAAGCTGGTGTTCAGCCGGTTCTGGCGGTCGGATCCGTCGCGGGTACGCCGCTCCGGCGGCACCGGTCTGGGCCTGGCCATCAGCATCGAGGACGCACGCCTGCATCAGGGCCGGTTGGAGGCCTGGGGCGAACCCGGCAAGGGCGCCTGTTTCCGCCTGACCCTTCCGCTGGTGCGTGGCCACAAGGTGACCACGAGCCCGTTGCCGCTCAAACCCGTTGCCCCGCAGCAGAAGCAGCGGCAGCGTCCCAACCGAGATCGGGAGCATGCGGAGGAGAACGTGTGAAGCGCCTGCTGACGGTGGTGGTCGTCGGTCTGGTCGTTCTGGTGTCCGGGTGCGCGGGAATCCCGAATTCGTCCTCCCCGCAAGCGATCGGCACGGTCGACAAGCCCGCACCGCCCAACCTGCCCAAACCCGCGCCGGGGATGGACCCGGACGTGCTGCTGCGCGAGTTCCTCAAGGCCACCGCCGATCCCGCGAACCGGCACCTGGCGGCCCGGCAGTTCCTCACCGAATCGGCCTCCAGCGGGTGGGACGACGCCGGCAGCGCGCTGCTGCTCGACCGGGTGGTGTTCGTCGAAACCCGTGGCTCGGACCGGGTTTCGGTGAGCATGCGGGCCGACATCCTGGGGTCCCTTTCGGACATGGGAGTGTTCGAGACGGGGGAGGGGGCGCTGCCCGACCCCGGCCCCATCGAACTGGTCCAGACCCCGGGTGGCTGGCGCATCGACCGGCTGCCCAACGGCGTATTCCTTGACTGGCAACAGTTCCAGTCGACGTACAAGCGCAACACCCTCTACTTCGTCGATCCGACCGGCGCCACGGTGGTGCCCGATCCGCGCTACGTCGCGGTGTCCGATCCCGACCAGTTGGCCACCGAACTGATCTCCAAGCTCGTGGCCGGGCCGCGTCCGGAGTTGGCCAGGTCGGTGCGCAATCTGCTCGACGCGCCCCTGAGACTGCGCGGTCCGGTGACCCGGGCCGACGGCGGCAAGACCGGAGTGGGCCGAGGCTACGGCGGTGCCCGCATCGACCTCGAAAACCTGTCGACCACCGATCCGCACAGCCGTCAGCTGCTTGCCGCACAGATCATCTGGACCCTGTCGCGGGCCGGCATCAGCGGGCCCTACGTGATCAACGCCGACGGTGCACCATTGGACGACCGGTTCGCCGACGGCTGGGAGACCTCCGACGTCGCGGCCACCGACCCCGGCGCGGTGCCCGGTGCCGCAGCAGGCCTGCACGCGCTGGTGGGTGGCTCGCTGGTGGCCCTGGACGGGCAGAGCACCAGCCGGGTGCCGGGGGCCTTCGGCTCGGCACCCAATCAGAAGTCTGCCGCGGTGTCGCGCAACGGTCAGGACGCGGCGTCGGTCGTCGTGCTGCCCGACGCTCCGGAGGCCACCGCCGCCTCGCTGTGGATGGGGCCGCTCGGCGGACCCACCGCCATGGCCATCGAAGGGCGCACCCTGACCCGGCCCAGCTGGTCGCTGGACCAGGCCGTGTGGGTGGTGGTCGACGATGCCAACGTAGTGCGTGCCATCCGTGACGCGTCCGGCGTTCCGGCTCGTATCCCGGTCGATGCGGCCGCGGTGTCCACCCGCTATCCGGGCCCGATCACGGAACTGCAGCTGTCCCGCGACGGCACCCGCGCGGCGATGGTGATCGGTGGCCAGGTGATCCTGGCCGGGATCGAGCGGACACCCGAGGGCCAGTTCCTGCTGACCTATCCGCGGCGCCTCGGTTTCGGCCTCGGCAACTCCGTGGTGTCGCTGTCCTGGCGCACGGGAGATGACATCGTGGTCAGCCGGACCGATCCGGCGCACCCCGTGTCGTACGTCAACCTCGACGGGGTGAACTCGGACGGGCCCAGCCGCAACCTGGTGGCCCCGGTGGGCACGGTGGCAGCGAACCCGTCGACGGTGTATGTCGCCGATCAGCGGGGTGTCATGCAGTTGTCCGCCTCGGTCAGTGAGGACAACCCCGGGTGGGTCGACGTGCGGCCGCTGATGGTGCCCGGCTCGCTGCCGGTGCTACCCGGCTGACGCCGGTGCCGGCGCAGCTTTCTACCTGAGGGCTGCGCCGCGACGCTCATCGCGACCCTGGGGTGGAAAATTTGCGGAAGAGCGGCGATCAAGCGCGCCGAAGATGTCGTCCCCGGCATGCAGACTGCCCGCATGCTCGACCTCGTCCTGCCGCTGGAGTGCGGCGGCTGCGGCGCCCCGTCGACACGGTGGTGCGCGTCGTGCGCGGCAGCGCTCGGCGTCGGTGACGACGAGCCCCACCTGTTCACACCGCGAGCCGATCCGGGGGTCCCGGTGTTCGCACTGGGCCGCCACGCCGGGGTCCGCCGGCGCGCCATCGTCGCGGTCAAGGAGCACAGTCGCAGCGACCTGATCGGCCCCCTGGCCGGTGCCCTGAATGCGGGCCTGCAGCACCTGCTGACCTGGGGAATCGTCGGGGCTCCGGTGATAATCGTGCCGGCGCCCACCCGGCGCTCGGCGGCCCGGCGCCGCGGCGGCGATCCGGTGTACCGGATCGCGGTGTCGGGCGCCGACGGACTGCCGGGAGTACGCGTCGTCCCGGCATTGCGGCTGCGGCCGTGGGCGCGTGATTCGGTGGGCCTGTCGTCCGCGGCGCGGCAGCGCAACATCGCCGGCCGGGTCCGTCTGATCAGGCCGGTCACCGGCGAAGTGGTGTTGGTCGACGACATCGTCACCACCGGGGCGACCGCGGCCGAATCGGTGCGGATGCTCACGCGCGCCGGGGCGCGGGTGTCCGCTGTGCTGGCGATTTCGCACGCCTGACGGGCCGATCGTTTCGCTGCGATCAAACCCACATGAAGAAGTGAAAACACGTATTTGAAATTGGTGGCACGAGTGGGTGAACACGGACTACCGTCGGCAGCAACCACCCGTGAATGACTCACGGCGGCGCTCCCGTAACGCAGCGCCACTTCGCCGCCCAACGGTAGGAGGTGAGTACCCGACACCTTTCGCCGCTGGGTGGAGCAAACTATCCGGCCCATCGGCACCATCACGATTCGTTGAGAAGTAGGGCACGCGCGATGCGTGTGACAACTGAGAGAAACGAGTTGCCGAGTATGTCAACCCATTCCCCGGAAACAAGCGCCACCATGGTGGTCGACCCCGACGAGAAAGTCGGCGACACCACCCCGGAGCCGAACGCAGAGGTTGTGGTCAAAGGTCGAAACGTCGAAGTTCCAGACCATTTCCGTATCTACGTCTCGGAGAAGTTGTCGCGCCTGGAGCGGTTCGACCGCACCATCTACCTGTTCGACGTCGAGCTCGACCACGAACGCAACCGCCGTCAACGCAAGAACTGCCAGCACGTCGAGATCACGGCCCGCGGCCGCGGCCCGGTGGTGCGCGGCGAGGCCTGCGCCGACAGCTTCTACGCCGCCCTGGAATCAGCGGCAGGCAAACTCGAGAGCAGGCTGCGCAAGAGCAAGGACCGCCGCAAGATCCACTACGGCGACAAGACCCCCGTCTCGCTGGCCGAAGCCACCGCGCACGAGACTCTGTTCGACACCGCGCCGGTGTCCGACGATGCGGCTCCCGCCCACGATGGTCTCGACGACCATGAGCCGGGCCGGATCGTGCGGACCAAGGAACACCCGGCGAAGCCGATGACCGTCGACGACGCCCTCTACGAGATGGAGCTGGTCGGCCACGATTTCTTCCTGTTCCACGACAAGGAGAGCGACCGGCCGTCGGTGGTGTACCGCCGCCATGCCTACGACTACGGGCTGATCCGCCTGGCGTAGCCGTCCGCCGGCTGCCACGAGAAACGAAATCGCACCTCGGAGCAATCCGGGGTGCGATTTTGTGTCTTCGCGCCAGCAGAACCAGCGACTTCGACCGGTCACCTACGATGGAGGCCAACTAAGCCCGAACGATCCCACCACCGGGATCCATCGAACCCACAGGGGAAATAGCGTGCTGTCGAAGTTGCTCCGTCTCGGTGAAGGCCGCATGGTCAAGCGCCTCAAGAAGGTGGCCGACTATGTCGACACCTTGTCCGACGACATGGAGAAGCTCTCGGACGCTGAGCTGCGAGCCAAGACCGACGAGTTCAAGAAGCGGATCGCCGACGGGGAGGACCTCGACGACCTGCTGCCCGAGGCGTTCGCCGTCGCTCGCGAAGCCGCCTGGCGCGTGCTGTCCCAGAAGCACTTCGAGGTCCAGATCATGGGCGGGGCGGCCCTGCACTTCGGCAACGTCGCCGAGATGAAGACCGGTGAGGGCAAGACCCTGACCGCGGTGCTGCCCGCCTACCTCAACGCGCTGAGCGGCAAGGGCGTGCACGTCGTCACGGTCAACGACTACCTGGCCAAACGCGACAGTGAGTGGATGGGCCGCGTGCACCGGTTCCTGGGGCTGGACGTGGGCGTGATCCTGTCCGGGCTCACCCCCGAAGAGCGCCGGGCCGCGTATGCCGCCGACATCACCTACGGCACCAACAACGAGTTCGGCTTCGACTACCTGCGCGACAACATGGCGCACTCGGTCGAGGACATGGTGCAGCGTGGCCACAACTTCGCGATCGTGGATGAGGTCGACTCGATCCTGATCGACGAGGCCCGTACCCCGCTGATCATCTCGGGCCCGGCCGACGGCGCATCGAACTGGTACTCCGAGTTCGCCCGGCTCGCGCCGCTGATGGAGAAGGACGTCCACTACGAGGTCGACATCCGCAAGCGCACCATCGGTGTGCACGAGCTGGGTGTGGAGTTCGTCGAGGACCAGCTGGGCATCGAGAACCTCTACGAGGCCGCCAACTCGCCGCTGGTCAGCTACCTCAACAACGCCATCAAGGCCAAGGAGCTGTTCCAGCGCGACAAGGACTACATCGTCCGCGACGGCGAGGTGCTCATCGTCGACGAGTTCACCGGCCGTGTGCTGCTGGGCCGCCGCTACAACGAGGGCATGCACCAGGCCATCGAGGCCAAGGAACACGTCGAGATCAAGGCCGAGAACCAGACTCTGGCCACCATCACGCTGCAGAACTACTTCCGCCTCTACAACAAACTCTCGGGCATGACCGGTACGGCCGAGACCGAGGCCGCCGAGCTGCACGAGATCTACAAGCTCGGTGTGGTGCCGATCCCGACGAACCGGCCGATGGTCCGTCAGGATCAGTCCGACCTGATCTACAAGACCGAAGAAGCCAAGTACATCGCCGTCGTCGACGACGTGGCCGAGCGCTATGAAAAGGGTCAGCCGGTGCTGATCGGTACCACCAGCGTCGAGCGCTCCGAGTACCTGTCGCGTCAGTTCACCAAGCGCAAGATTCCGCACAACGTGCTGAACGCCAAGTACCACGAGCAGGAGGCGAACATCATCGCCGAGGCCGGCCGGCTCGGCGCCATCACCGTCGCCACCAACATGGCCGGTCGTGGTACGGACATCGTGCTCGGCGGCAACGCCGACTTCCTGGCCGACAAGCGGCTGCGCGAAAAGGGCCTGGACCCGGTGGAGACCCCGGAGGAGTACGAGGCCGCATGGGAAGACACCCTCACGGCCATCAAGCAAGAGGCAAGCAAGGAGGCCGAGAAGGTCACCGAGGCCGGCGGGCTGTACGTGCTGGGCACCGAGCGCCACGAGTCGCGGCGTATCGACAACCAGCTGCGCGGCCGCTCGGGTCGTCAGGGCGACCCGGGTGAGTCCCGGTTCTACCTGTCGCTGGGCGACGAGTTGATGCGACGGTTCAACGGCGCGACGCTGGAGTCGCTGCTCACCCGGCTGAACCTGCCCGACGATGTGCCGATCGAGGCCAAGATGGTGACCCGGGCCATCAAGAGTGCCCAGACGCAGGTCGAGCAGCAGAACTTCGAGGTCCGCAAGAACGTCCTCAAGTACGACGAGGTGATGAACCAGCAGCGCAAGGTCATCTACAAGGAACGGCGGATGCTGCTGGAGGGGGAGAACCTCCAGGAGCAGGCCCACGACATGCTCGTCGACGTGATCACCGCCTACGTCGACGGTGCCACCGCCGAGGGCTACGCCGAGGACTGGGACCTGGCCAAGCTGTGGGACGCGCTCAAGACGCTCTACCCGGTCGGGATCGACCACCACGATCTGGTCGATTCCGATGCGGTGGGCGAGCCCGGTGAGCTGACCCGCGACGAGCTGCTCGAGGCGCTGATCGCCGACGCCGACCGCGCCTACGCCGAGCGCGAGAAGCAACTCGAGGAACTGGCCGGCGAGGGCGCCATGCGTCAATTGGAGCGCAACGTCCTGCTCAACGTGATCGACCGCAAGTGGCGTGAGCACCTCTACGAGATGGACTACCTCAAGGAGGGCATCGGTCTGCGGGCGATGGCGCAGCGCGACCCGCTGGTCGAGTACCAGCGCGAGGGCTACGACATGTTCGTCGGCATGCTCGACGCGCTCAAGGAGGAGTCCGTCGGATTCCTGTTCAACGTTCAGGTCGAGGCCGCGCCGGCGCCGACCGTGGCACCGGTGGCCGCGCCCAGCGGGCTGGCCGAGTTCGCGGCGGCCGATGCGGAGTCGGGTGCGGTGGCCACGAAGGAGCGGCCGGCACCGGCGTTGCGTGCCAAGGGCATCGAGAACGATGCACCGCCGCTGACCTACACCGGACCGGCCGAGGACGGTAGCGCGGAGGTGCAGCGCTCCGGTGGTGGCGGACGGCATTCCGCGCCGGCCGGCGGTACCCGGCGTGAGCGTCGCGAAGCGGCCCGCAAGCAGGCCAAGACCGGCCGGCCCTCGAAGTCCCACCGCAAGGGCTAACCCAGCTGCAGCGCAGTGAGTCTCCAACGGCCACTGCGCAATTCGATGCGGCCGGCGATGGCGCGTACCCGCACCCCACGGGTGTAGGTGGCGAACAGCTCGGCGGCCTCGGGTGAGGCTGCCGGGCGCAGCCCGACCCGGCGCAGGCTCGCTGTGGTCCGGTGGTGTGACTTGGCGGCGGTGACGACGGCGTCGATCAGCAGTTGGCTCATCAGCGCTTTGAGCTGAGCCGGCGGCCTGCGCCGGTCGACGACCTCAAGGACCCGGCGCAGCGCCATGTCGGCGAACTGCGCCGCGCCGGGCTGCAATCGGGGTTCCGGTTCCGGGGGGATCAGGCGCATCCGGCGCGCGCTGCCGCCGTGCAGCACGGTCGGTGCCGGGCACGTCACGCCAGGGGCAATACGGCCCAGCGGCAGTGCGGGCGGCTCACAGTCGATCACGGGCGCGGTCAGCGGCAGACTGAGTTTCGGGGTGGGCACAGGCAACCTCCAGCGGTCGGCATCAGGGGACGACATCTGCTGGAGAGGTGCAGACCTGTCCATCGTCGCACGGGTCCGGCGGGCCGCAAGCACCGAAAATCCGGCCGGGGATCGTTGGTGTCTACCGATCCGGTGGCAACGGTGGGCTCCGTTGCGGCGGGGCGCCGAGACCACCCGCAATCGGTGGCCGAGTTCGGCGACAGCGAATTCGCGACACGTTGCGCGCGGTCATCCTCGACGAAGCCACGCATGGGTTGCGGCCGGAATGGCTACCCGATCGTCATGGACCGGTCCCGCCCGAACCTTCACGGCGACGGCGGTTCTCGGTGATCGGGCATGAATACCGGTGGCTTCGGTGTGAAATTGACGCACGGCACCACCCGTGATGCGCGGTTGCCGAATGGCCAGTTAACGTGACGGGGTTCAAGCGGAGCGAGTTGGGGAGGTTGGCGCCGCATGGTGAGCAGACTGTCGGCGTCCGACGCAGCGTTCTACCACTTGGAGAACACCGCTACGCCGATGTACGTCGGGTCCTTGTCGATCCTTCGCAAGCCGCGTGCCGGCCTGAGTTACGAGACCCTCCTGGAGACCGTCGAGCACCGTTTGCCGCAGATTCCGCGGTACCGGCAGAAGGTGCGTGAGGTGACGCTGGGCCTGGCCCGGCCGGTGTGGGTGGATGACCGGGATTTCGACATCACCTACCACATCCGGCGCTCGGCGCTGCCGTCTCCTGGCAGCGACGCACAGCTGCACGACCTGATCGCTCGCCTGGGCTCCCGGCCTCTGGACCGCACCCGGCCGCTGTGGGAGATGTACCTGGTCGAGGGGCTGACCAAGAACCGCATCGCGATCTACACCAAGACGCACCAGGCGCTGGTCAATGGCATGACCGCGCTCGAGATCGGGCACGTGATCGTCGATCGCGCCCAGAAGCCGCCGGAGTTCGGCGAGGACATCTGGATCCCGGCCCGCGAGCCCAGCGACCGTCAGTTGGTGCTCGGCGCGATCGGGGAGTGGATCACCCGGCCGACCAGCCAGCTGGCGGCGCTGCGGGACACGGTGACCGAGGTGGCCACCAGCGCCAGCGAACTGGCTGCGGTGGGCCGGCGGGTCGCCGATGTGGCCCGCACGGTGGCCCGTGGCACCGCTCCCAGCAGCCCGCTGAACACGACCGTCTCGCGCAACCGCCGGTTCTCGGTGGACCAGCATCGGTTGGAGGACTACCGGCTGGTTCGGGCCCGCTACAACTGCGACATCAACGACGTCGTACTGGCCGTGGTGGCCGGCGCGCTGCGCAACTGGCTGCTGTCGCGCGGGGAGCCGGTCACCCCGACCACCACCGTGCGGGCGATGGCGCCGATGTCGGTCTATCCCGACGCCGAACTGGATTCCTCGGGGCCGGGGCAGGCCATCAGCGAGGTCTCGCCGTTCCTGGTCGATCTGCCGGTCGGTGAGGGCAACGCGGTGGTGCGGCTGTCGCAGATCGCCCATGCCACCGAATCGCACCCGACCGCGGCCAGCCTGGTGGACGCGCGCACCATCGTGACCCTGTCCGGGTTTGCCCCGCCGACCTTGCACGCCATGGGCATTCGAGTGGCGACGGGTTTCTCGGCCCGGTTGTTCAACCTGCTGATCACCAACGTCCCCGGGGCCCAGAAGCAGATGTACATCGCGGGCACCAAGCTGCTGGAGACCTATGCGGTGCCGCCGCTGCTGCAGAATCAGGTTCTGGCCATCGGCGTCACCTCGTACGACGGCATGCTGTATTTCGGGATCAACGCCGACCGTGACGCGATGAGCGATGTCGATGTCCTGCCGACCCTGTTGCGGGAATCCCTTGAAGAGTTATTGGACGCGGCTAAGTAGGTTCTGGGCAGGCTCTGGCAAATACTCCAGGTATTTGACCTTGCGCGCGGTTCGCGGTCTGATGAATTCACCATGGCCACTGAGATACGAAAAAGTAGATCCGACAAGCACACGCAAGAAGCCAAGGAAACAACAAAGAAGGCGCTGAAGTCGCCGACCGGCGAGGTAGTGCCGCATCACCCTGTGCTCGATGTACCGGTCGAACAGAAGGCGTACACCCGGCGCGCCGGCGTGGACTGGGTCGTGTTCGGGGTCACCGCCGCGATCGCCGTCGCATTTCTGGTCTGGGGTTTCGTCAGCACCGATTCGCTCGCCACCGCCTCGACCAATGCCCTCGCCTGGGTGATGGACGATGTCGGTTGGCTGTTCGTCCTGACCGCATCCGGTTTCGTGGTGTTCGTGATCTGGCTGGCGATGAGCCGATACGGCAATATCCCGCTGGGCCGCGACGATGACGAACCCGAGTTCCGCACGGTGTCCTGGGTGGCGATGATGTTCAGCGCCGGGATGGGTATCGGGCTGATGTTCTTCGGGGTGTCCGAGCCGCTGTCGCATTTCGCCTCGCCGCCGCCGGGAACCGGCGGACCGGGCAATCCCCGGGCAGCCGAGACGGCGATGGCCACCACGATGTTCCACTGGACACTGCATCCGTGGGCGATCTATGCCGTGGTTGGCCTGACCATCGCCTACGGCGTGTATCGGAAGGGCCGGCTGCAGCTCGTCTCGGCGGCATTCGAGCCATTGTTGGGCAAACGGGTCAACGGGCCGTGGGGCAAGGTGATCGACATGCTGGCGATCTTTGCCACGCTGTTCGGATCGGCGGCCTCGCTAGGCCTCGGCGCGCTGCAGATCCGCAGCGGCCTGCATATCGTCGCGGGCATCGGTGAGACCGGCAACGCCATCCTGATCGGCATCATCACGATCCTGACCGTCGCATTCGTGCTGTCGGCGGTGTCGGGCGTCGCGCGCGGTATCCAGTGGCTGTCCAACATCAACATGGTGCTGGCGCTCGCGATGGCACTGTTCATCTTCCTGGTCGGCCCGACCATCTTCATGCTGAACATGATTCCGACGTCCATCGGCAGCTATGTCGGAGATCTCGCGCAGATGGCCGCCCGGACCGGCGCCGAAGGCGATGCGGTCAGTGCCTGGTTGCAGAGCTGGACCATCTTCTATTGGGCATGGTGGATCTCGTGGACCCCCTTCGTCGGGATGTTCATCGCCCGGATCTCCCGTGGCCGCACCATCCGGCAATTCGTGACGGGCGTGCTGCTGGTGCCCAGTGTGGTCTCGGTGATCTGGTTCTGTGTGTTCGGCGGCGCGGCCATTTTCGAGCAGCAGAACGGTGTGGACCTGGCCGGTATGGGCAGCCAGGAGCGGCAGTTGTTCAGCCTGCTCGGCGAGTATCCGATCGCGACGGTGACCAGCGTGGTCGTGATGGTGCTGGTCGCCATCTTCTTCGTGTCCGGCGCCGATGCCGCGTCGATCGTGATGGGTTCGCTGTCCGAGCGCGGCACCATCAAACCGACCCGGCCCACGGTGATCTTCTGGGGCGTCGCCACCGGCGCGGTGGCCGCGGTGATGCTGCTGGTCGGCGGAGCCGATGCGCTCAACGGCCTGCAGTCGATCACCATCATCGTCGCGGTGCCCTTCGTGCTGGTGATGATCGGGCTCGCGGTGGCGCTGGTCCGGGACCTGCGAAGGGACCCTCTGGTGGTGCGCCGCGAGTACGCGCTGGAGGCGGTCAACGATGCGGTGGTCGCCGGCGTCACCCAGCACGGCGACGACTTCGTGATTTCGGTGGAGAAGGACCCGCAAGCCGACGATCGGAAAGACGCCGACGGCGGCTAGGGTCGCGGTGTGCGCGTCTACATCCCGACGACTCTGGTCGCCCTGCAGCAGCTTGTCGCCGACCGGCACCTGCTCGTCGTGAACGGGACCGCCTTCGCGGTCACCCCGACGTTGCGTGAGGCCTACTCCGAGGGCGACGACGACGAACTCGCCGAGGTGGCGTTGCGTGAGGCCGCACTGGCCTCGCTGCGGCTGCTGGCCGGCGCGGATCCGTCGTCGGATTCGGGATTGCCGCCGCGCCGTGCGGTGGTCGTGGCCGACACCGGGACCGCTGTCGAGGTGACCGTACGTCCCGATCTCGACGACGCCGTGGTGCGGTTGTCCGGGCCGCTGCCGATCGATGCCGTCGTCGCGGTGTATGTAGACAACGCCGACGCGGAGCCGGCGGTGCTGGCCGCCGTCGAGGTCATCGACGAGGCGGACATGGGGGACGAGGACGCCGAACTCACGGTGGGAGACGCCCAGGATCACGACCTCGCGTGGTACGCCCCGCAGGAGTTGCCGTTCCTGCTCGAACTGCTCTAGCCGACGAGACAAGGATCTTCATGCGCGCTTTCGGGCTGTTGGCGTCGTTGGCTGTGGTCCTGGCCAGTGTGTCGTGTTCGGCCGGCGAGGGCGACGGCCCCCCGGCATCGACCGAGGCGGTCGCCCCGACCGAGTCGGCGCGACCTCCGGCAGCTCCTGGTGCGGGCGTGGCTGTCACGGACTTCCGCAACGTCAAAATCTTTGACGGCCACAGTGATCGGCTGTCGGCGCCGTCGAATGTGCGGGTGAAGGGCAACCGTATCGAGCGGATCTCCGCCGAGGCGCTGCCGGAAGAGCCGGGGGCCACGGTGATCGACGGCGGCGGCCGGACGTTGATGCCGGGCCTGATCGACAACCATTGGCACACGATGCTCGTGAGGCCGCCGGTGACCCAGTTGACGACCCTGGATCCCGGGTACCTCAACCTGTTGGCCGGCGCCGAGGCCAACGACACCTTGATGCGTGGGTTCACCACGGTCCGCGATCTCGGCGGTCCGAGCTTCGGTCTCAAGCAGGCCATCGACGAGGGCGTCGTCACCGGACCGCGCATCTTCCCGTCCGGCGCGATCATCACGGTGACCAGCGGCCACGGCGACTTCCGCACGTCCGCGGACCTTCCGCGCAATCCGGGTGACCCGCATTCGCGCCAGGAGGAGCTCGGTGCCGCCATGGTCGCCGACAGCCCCGACGAGGTGCGGATGCGCGCCCGCGAGCAGTTGTTCCAGGGGGCGTCGCAGATCAAGCTGACCGCCGGCGGCGGGGTGTCCTCGCCGCACAGCCCGCTCGATGTCACCACCTTCACCGAGCCCGAACTGCGGGCGGCCACCGAAGCGGCAGGCAACTGGGGCACCTACGTGGCGGTGCACGCCTACACCCCGCAGACCATCCAGCAGGCGATCCGCGCCGGCGTCACGTGTATCGAGCATGCGCACCTGATGGATGAGGCGACGGCAAAAGAGATGGCGGACAAGAACATCTGGCTGAGCACGCAGCCCATCCCGGCCGAGATGATCGGCGCGTTCCCGCCGGGCTCCGACGAGGCCGCCAAGGCCAAGGAGATCGTCGACGGCGTCGACAACGTCTACCGGCTGGCCCGCAAGTACAAGCTCAAGACGGCCTTCGGCACCGACATCCTGTTCTCGCCGCAGCTGGCGCCGAAGCAGGGGGCATTGCTGGCGGGGCTCGGCAAGTGGTTCTCACCCGCCGAGACGTTGACGATGGCCACCGGGACCAACGCCGAACTGCTGGCGATGTCGGGCAAGCGCAGTCCGTACGCCGGCAAGCTGGGCGTGGTGCAGGAGGGTGCCCTGGCGGATCTGCTGCTGGTCGACGGCGACCCGTTGGCCCGCCTGGACCTGGTGGCCGACCCGGAACGCAATTTCAAAGTCATCATGAAGGACGGGAAAACGTTCAAGAACACCTTGGCGTCCTGACCTGCGGGAGCCGTCGTGCGACTAGCTACGAGGCAGTAACCTACGGTACCGTAGGTTTATGGCCAAGAACTCCATCAAGGTCTCGGCCAATGTGGCCGATACGGTCCGCCCCACGATCGCCGGCGCCTCGCGGCGTCCCGGCTGGAACGCGCTTCGCCGCGTCGTCGGTCAGGTGACCACTCCGCTGTTGCCTGACGATTACCTCAAGCTGGCCAACCCGTTGTGGTCGGCGCGCGAGTTGCGTGGCCGGGTGGTCGAGGTGCGGCGGGAGACGTCCGATTCCGCGACGTTGGTGATCAAACCGGGCTGGGGATTCTCGTTCGACTACGAGCCCGGCCAGTACGTCGGTATCGGTGTGCTGATCGACGGCCGGTGGCGCTGGCGGTCGTATTCGCTGACCTCGGCGCCGGAGAAATCCGCACGCACCATCGCGATCACGGTGAAGGCGATGCCCGAGGGGTTCTTGTCGGCGCATCTGGTCGACGGGCTGCAGCCGGGGACCGTGGTGCGGTTGGCCGCGCCGCAGGGCAACTTCGTAATGCCCGATCCGGCGCCGGCGACGGTGTTGTTCGTGACGGCGGGTTCGGGCATCACCCCCGTGATGTCGATGCTGCGGACCCTCGTCCGCCGCGACCAGATCACCGACATCGTCCATGTGCATTCCGCGCCAACGGAATCCGACGTGATGTTCGGCCCGGAGCTGGCGGCACTGCACGATGCGCACCCCGGCTACCGGCTGCTGTTGCGCAGCACCCGGACCGAAGGCAGGCTGGATCTGGCACATATCGGCGACGTTGTTCCCGACTGGCAGGAGCGTCAGGCGTGGGCATGCGGGCCGGAGGGCATGCTGAATGACGCCGAACGGGTGTGGGCGTCCGCCGGCATCGCCGAGCACCTGCACCTGGAGCGGTTCGCGGTGTCACGGGCGGCCCCACACGGAGCCGGCGGCACGGTAACTTTCGAGCGCAGCGGCAAGGAGGTCACTGTCGACGGCGCCACGCCGTTGATGGACGCGGGGGAGCAGGCCGGGATCCGGATGCCGTTCGGCTGCCGGATGGGGATCTGCCAGTCGTGTGTGGTGGGCCTGGTCGACGGGCATGTGCGTGATCTGCGCACCGGTGTCGAGCACGATCCGGGCAGCCGGATCCAGACGTGTGTGTCGGCCGCGTCCGGCGACTGTGTCCTGGACGTCTAGCCTTTACTGGCTAGTAACCTACGGCATCGTAGGTTACGCTACCGTAGGTAATTGAGAGGAGGCTGACGATGGCAGTAACCGACGTTCCCGCATTCGCGCATCTCACTGACGCCGACATCGAGAACCTGGGCATCGAACTCGACGCGATCCGGCAAGACATCGAAGACTCCCGCGGTGAGCGCGACGCGCGCTACATCCGCCGCACCATCGCGGCGCAGCGTGCCCTGGACGTCGCCGGCCGTGTCATGCTCGCGGCGAGCTCGAAGCGTTCCGCGTGGTGGGCAGGCACCATCACCCTGGGCGTGGCCAAGATCATCGAGAACATGGAGATCGGCCACAACGTCATGCACGGCCAGTGGGACTGGATGAACGATCCCGAGATTCACTCCTCGTCGTGGGAGTGGGACATGAGTGGGGCATCCAAGCACTGGCGATTCACCCACAACTTCATGCATCACAAGTACACGAACATCCTCGGGATGGACGACGACGTGGGCTACGGCGTCATCCGCGTCACCCGGGATGCCAAGTGGAAGCCGTTCAACCTCTACGGCAACCTGCTGTTCAACACCCTTCTCGCGATCGGCTTCGAGTGGGGCGTGGGGCTGCAGCACCTGGAGCTCGGCAAGATCTTCAAGGGCCGCGACAATCGCAACGCCACGCTCGTGCGCGTTCGCGAGTTCGGCGTCAAGGCCGGCCATCAGCTGGCCAAGGACTACGTGGTGTGGCCGGCACTGACGTCGCTGTCGCCCGGCGCGACCTTCAAGTCCACCTTGAAGGCCAACGCGGTGGCCAACGTCATCCGCAACGTGTGGGCGAACGCGGTCATCTTCTGCGGCCATTTCCCCGATGGCGCAGAGAAATTCACCAAGACCGACATGGTCGGTGAGAGCCGCGGTCAGTGGTACCTGCGCCAGATGCTGGGCAGCGCCAACTTCAACTCGGGTCCGGCGCTGGCCTTCATGAGCGGCAACCTGAGCTACCAGATCGAGCACCACCTGTTCCCGGATCTGCCGAGCAATCGGTACGCCGAGATCGCGGTCCGGGTGCGGGCGCTGTGCGACAAGTACGACCTGCCCTACACCACGGGACCGTTCCTGGTGCAGTACGGCAAGACCTGGCGCACCATCGCCAAGCTGTCGCTGCCGGACCGGTTCCTGAAGGACACGGCCGACAATGCCCCGGAAACCCGCAGCGAGCGGATGTTCACCGAGCTCGAAGGGTACGGCGTCACCGACCCGAACACCGGACGCCGTCGTGGCCTGAAGACGGCCATCGCGACGGTGCGGGGCTGGCGCCGACGCTGAGCCTGTCGAATGTGAAGAAGGTGTCGAGAATTCGCTCGAATTCTCGACACCTTCTTCGCGTCGGGGCTTCGGATTCCAAGCATTTGCCCGACGTACTCCCAGGGTCCTGGCAGTCGTCGCCCTTATCGTTCTGCTCGTGAAGAAGATGCTCGTGGCCGCCGCGGTGCTCGGCGCTTCGGCTGTCCCGATGGGCGCGTTGGCCACCGGTGTCGCCCTGGCCGACGACTACGCCGGGCAGAAGTACTCCGATGCACAGTCGGCGCTGGCCGACGCCGGTATGAAGGGGGTCATCGCGACCCGTTCCGGCGATTCACTGGCCGACGACGACTGTGTGGTGACCAGCTCGGAGAAAGCGGCCTGGCTCAAGGGCGACAACTTCGCACCGGTCACCGACACCGTGTTGCTCAACCTCAACTGCAGTGCGGGCGTGGCATCGGCCAAGGCGCCGGGCAATTCTGCCGCGAGCCCCGAGGGTCGCGCCGCGATCGCGGCGGCCAAGCAGCAGGCCGAAGAAGAGCAGCAGCAGGCCGAGGCGGATCAGGCCAAGGCCAAGCACTGACCTCCGCGTGCGTCACATGTTGATCTCCCACACCTTCGGCCAGTCCGTGCCGCGGAACGCCGCATCGGTGCCGCCGTCGACGAAGATGACCGACCCGACGAAGTAGCTCGCCTCCGGCCCGAGCAGGAACGCCACCAGCGCGGCCACCTCCTCGGGGCGTCCGCCGCGTCCGGCCGGGATGGTCTTGAGGAACTGCTCCATACCCTCGCCGATCAGCGGGTCCTTGCGGCCCTCCTGGGTCATCGGGGTGTCGATCAGCCCCGGTGCGATCGCGTTGAGCCGGATGCCGTCGGCGATGTACTCCGCGGACTTGGTGCGGGCGTAGTAGGCCAGTGCCGCCTTGGTCGCCGGATAGGCCTGCAGCGCCCCGAAATCGCCGTAGGTGGAGGCGACGGTGTTGGCACCCACCTCGTCGCCGGCCAGGCAGGCGTCGGCCAGCTCGGTCGGCCAATTGGGCTGAGTGGTGGTCGAATTGGAACTGATCAGCACCACCGACGCGTTCTCGCGGCCGGCCAGCAGCGGGCGCAGACCCTCCAGCAGCTCGATCGCGCCGAAGTAGTTGACGGCGATGAGCAGATGCGCCGGACGGCCCGTTGCGGCGGCCAGCCCCGCGAACGGCACGAAGCCGTCGATCCCGCCGTCGGCCAGTTCGGTGACCTTCGCGATCGCCTCGGCGCGCCCGTCCGGGGTGCTCAGGTCGACATTCACGTCAGCGTCGCGCAGGTCGACGCCGATCACCCGATGTCCGTCCGACTCCAGTCGTTTCTTGGTCGCAGCGCCGATTCCCGAGGCGCTGCCGGTGAGAACATAAGTAGCCACAATCAGCGACCATAGTGCGGCGCCGGGGCCGATCGGGGTGATGTGCCGCCCAGCGGTACGCCCGTGGCGGTCAGCTCTCTTTCAGTACCGCCAACAGGCGCCGGGCCGCCGCGACCCGGCCGGCCGCCGGACCCGACAAATTGTCCAGTGCGCACTCCGGATCGGCGGGTGGTCCCATGTGACCGCAGCCGCGCGGGCATTCGTCGATCGTCTCCGCCAGATCGGAGAACGCCAGGATCACGTCGTCGGGTTGGATATGGGCCAGGCCGAACGAGCGGATGCCCGGGGTGTCGATCACCCAGCCCGTCCCGTCCAGCGGCAGTGCCACCGACTGGGTGGAGGTGTGCTTGCCCTTGCCCACTCCGGAGACCTCGCCCGTCGCCCGGTCCGCTTCCGGGACAAGACGATTCACCAAGGTCGACTTACCGACCCCGGAATGCCCGAGGAACACGGTGACCTGATCGTTCAGCATCGGCGCGACCACGTCGAGCGGATCCTCGCGGCCGGCTGTGACGATGGTGAGGTCCAGATCGGCGAACTGCGCGGCGAAGGGTTCCGGCGGGGCCAGGTCGGATTTCGTCAGGCACAGAATGGGTTTGAGCCCACCGGCATAGGCGGCGATCAAGGTACGTTCGACGAATCCGGTGCGTGGCGGCGGGTCGGCCAGCGCCACCACGATCAACAGCTGGTCAGCGTTGGCGACCACCACGCGTTCGGTCGGATCGTCGTCATCGGCGGTGCGGCGCAACACCGTTCGCCGCTCACCGCGGCGCACGATGCGGGCCAGGGTGTCGGGCCGTCCGGACAGGTCGCCCACGATGTCGACGTCGTCGCCGACGACGATCGGGGTGCGGCCCAGTTCCCGGGCCCGCATCGCGACGACGCGGTGGTGTGGGTCGCGGTCCAGGGCGCAGCCCCAGCGGCCGCGGTCGACGGTCACCACCATGGCCGACTGGGCATCGGCATGGTCCGGCCGGATCTTGGTGCGCGGACGGGTACCGCGGCCCGGCCTGATCCGGACATCGGACTCGTCGTAATCCCGCACTCCCAAGGTGGCTTACTTCCCCCTCGCAGGCGGGTCGCCCGCCAGCATCTGTACCCACATCAACGGGAAGTCGGGCAGGGTCTTGGCCGTGGTCGCGATGTTCTCCACCTCCACACCAGGCACCCGCAGGCCGATGATCGCGCCGGCCGTGGCCATCCGATGGTCGGCATAGGAGCGCCAGGTGCCGCCGTGCAGCGGCCGCGCGGTGATGAGCAGGCCGTCCTCGGTTTCGGCGCAGTCGCCGCCGAGGCCCTTGATCTCGGTGGTCAGTGCGGCCAGCCGGTCGGTCTCGTGCCCGCGCAGATGCGCGATGCCCCGCAGCCGCGACGTCGCGCCGTCTCGGGCCAGCGCGGCGAGCGCGGCCACGGTGGGGGCCAACTCGCCGACGTCGTGCAGGTCGGCGTCAAACCCGTCGTAGCCTTCGGCGCCGCTGACTTCCAGGTGTGAATCACGTTGATGGACCGTGGCATTCACCTTGGCCAGCAGGTCCAGGATGGTGTCGGCAGGTTGGATGCTCACCGACGGCCAGCCGGCGATCCGCACCGTGCCGCCGGTGACGACCGCGGCGGCGAGGAACGGCGTGGAGTTGGACAGGTCCGGCTCGATGCTCCACTCGCGTGCGGCCACCGGTCCGGGGGACACCCGCCAGCGGTTGGGGACGGAGTCGTCGACCTGCACGCCGGCGTCGCGCAGCATCGCCACCGTCATCGCCACATGCGGGGCCGAGGGCACCGAGGTGCCGGTGTGCACGATGGTCAGCCCGTCGGTGAACGTCGCGCCGGACAGCAGCAGCCCGGAGACGAACTGTGAGGAGCCCGAGGCGTCGATCTCGACCGTTCCGCCGGCCACGGCTCCGCGGCCGCGCACCGCGAACGGCAAGCCGTCACCGTCGACGTCAACGCCCAGGCCGCGCAGCGCGTCGAGCAGCGGGGCAATGGGCCGGGACCGGGCCTGCTCATCTCCGTCGAACGTCACCGCGGTGTTACTGAGCGCTGCGACCGGCGGCACAAACCGCAGCACCGTGCCGGCCAGTCCGCAGTCCACCCGGGCATCGGCGGCCGGCGCGATGCCGCCGCTGACCGTCAGCTCGGTGTCGTCGTCTTCGGCTGGTTGAACCGTCACGCCCAGGGTGCGGATGGCGTCGATCATCAGATCGGTGTCGCGGCTCCGCAACGCGCCATAGACCTTCGAAGCGCCCTGTGCCGTGGCCAGCGCGGCCAGCACGAGCGCGCGGTTGGTCAGGGACTTCGAACCGGGCACCGTCACCGTGGCGTCGACCGGGGTCGTCGTCGACGGAGCCGACCAGTGTTCCAATTGCTCCTGACGTCCGCTCACGCTCTATATCCTGCCTTGTCCGCTGATTCTGCAACCATGGGCACTATGTGTGGACGTTTCGCGGTGACCACCGACCCGGCGCTGTTGGCGCAGAAAATCCAGGCGCTCGATGAAAGCACGGCGAGCTCGTCGAGCTCCGGGGACAAGGATGTGGCGGGCGCCAATTACAACGTCGCCCCCACGACAACCATCAGCAGCGTCGTCAAACGGCACACCGAACCCGAGGACGAGTCGACGCGCCGCGTCCGGTCGATGCGCTGGGGTCTCATCCCGCCGTGGGTGAAAACCGCCGAGGACGGCGGCCCGGACACCAAGGGGCCGTTGCTGATCAACGCGCGCGCCGACAAGGTCACCAGCTCACCGGCGTTCCGCAACTCCGCCAAGAACAAGCGCTGCCTGATCCCGATGGACGGCTGGTACGAGTGGAAGCCCAACCCGGGGAGTGACGGAAAGAAGGCTGGATCTTCTAAGAAGACGCCGTTCTACATGTACGCCGACGACGGTGAGCTGCTGTTCATGGCGGGGCTGTGGACCACCTGGCGCCCCCAGGGCGCTCCCAAGGACGCCCCGCCGCTGCTCAGTTGCACGATCATCACCACCGACGCCGCCGGGCCGCTCGCCGAGATCCACGACCGGATGCCGCTGACCATCAGTGCGCCGGACTGGGACCGCTGGATGGATCCCGACGCCCCGATCGACGAGGGGCTGCTGCGCGGCCACGGCGATCTGGACCGGATCGCAGTCCGGGAGGTGTCGCGATTGGTCAACAGCGTCCGCAACAACGGCCCCGAGCTCATCGAGCCGGCCGAGCCCGAAGAGATGGGGTTGTTTTGAGCGGGGGCGTCGCCGTCATCGATGCCGGCGTTGTCGACGCGATCGGTGCCGACCTGCGCTCGGCGGGGTTCACCACCGACGGGGTGGCCGAACTCCTGGGTGTCGAGGCCAACGCCGCGCTCAGCCGCGGCGTGTGGTGGCCGGTCTTGCGGGTGACCCATGCCGCACCGGCTGACCGGCAGCGCCTCGCGGTGCTGGTGCGCCTGCTGTTGCTCGGCACCGAGGAAACGCCCGCGTCGGTCTCGGCGGCGTTCCCGTCGGTAGGCCTGCAGATGTTGGCCGACAACGGCGTCGTCGAGTTCAACGGTGACCTGGTGCGGGCGGCCCTGGACATCCGTCCGCACAGCGACGGGGCGCGGGATTTCTACGTGGTCTCCGATCAGGACGCCGCGGTGCGCCGTGGGCCGCTGCGTCACGATCATGTGCTGGGTATCGGCGGGGCCTCGGTGTCACTGGCCCGTGCCGTCACGCGTAATCCCGTCGGCCGCGCACTCGACCTCGGTACCGGATGCGGTATCCAGGCCCTGCATCTGGACGCGCACTGCGACGAGATCGTCGCGACCGACACCAATGAGCGGGCGTTGACGCTGGCGGGGGTGACTGCGCGGCTCAACGGCATGTCGTGGGATCTCCGGCAGGGCAGCATGTTCGAACCGGTGGCCGGTGAACGTTTCGACCTGATCGTGTCGAATCCGCCGTTCGTGGTGGGCTCGGGTGCCCGCGATTACATCTACCGGGACTCGGGCCTGGCCGGAGATGCGTTGTGCCAGAACCTGATCGAGCAGGTAGGCGATCATCTGTTGCCGGGCGGTACCGCACACATCATGGCCAACTGGATCGTGTGCGACGGGCAGGACTGGCGTGACCGCGTTTCCGGCTGGCTGGCCGGCACCGGACTGCACGCCTGGGTGGTGCAGCGGGAACTGGCCGATCCGGTGAGCTATGTGTCGCTGTGGCTGGCCGACGCCGGTGAGGACCTCGAACGGCAGGCGCAGCGCGGCGGGCAGTGGCTCGACTGGTTCACCGAGCAGGGCATCGCGGGTATCGGCATGGGCATGATCTCGCTGCGGGTCCCGCGTGACGGGGAACCGCCCGAGCAGATTCTCGAGGAGATCACCGGTGCCGACGAGGCGCTGACCGGCTCGGAAGTGGACGCGTTCTTCGCGCGGCGGGCGTACCTGCGGGACACCTCTGACGACGCGCTGCTGGCATCCCGGCTTTCCACGGCCCCGGTTTTCCTTGAGGCGCAGTCACTTCCCGGGCCCGACGGCTGGCAGGAGATCGGCGCCGCGGTGCGCCGCCCGGGTGGGCCGGCCGCAGTCGTCGGGGTCGACGAGGTGCTGCGGGCGTTGCTGGCCGGTTGCCGCGGCGAAGTGCCTCTGGGCACCCTGATCCAGCTGCTGGCCGCCCATCACGGGGTGGACCCTGACGCGCTGGCGCAGGCCGCACTGCCGGAGGTGCGGGAGGCGATCGGTCGCGGGATCCTCTATCAGGCGGAGTGAGAACTTCTAGAGGATTCCTCGGTTTTGGTAGAGTATTTCTCATGGCCGACGAGATCCCGCTGTATCGCAGCATGGTGGCCGACGGGGACGACCCGCGAGCTCCACAGCGGGTCCGCGTCGACCGTAGCGGTGATCGCGCGGTTGTCACTCTTGATGAACCCGACCGGCTGAACGTCCTGTCCGCGCCGCTGGTCCGGCAGTTGCGCCGGGCCTTGGAAGATCTGGCCGCCGACAACGACATTCGGGCCGTGGTGCTGACGGGCTCTGACCCGGGCTTCAGCGCGGGCGGGGACCTTCGCATGATGCGCGCGGCCGTCGAGAGCCGGCACGAGGGCGAGGGTACCGCGGACGTATGGCGCTGGATACGGCGCGAATTCGGCGGTATCGCCCGGCTCATCGCCGGCTCGGACACCATCTTTGTGGCCGCCCTCAACGGGCCCGCGGCCGGCGTCGGGCTCGCCTGGGCACTCACCTGCGATCTGACCATCGCCAGTGAGAAGGCCGTCATCGTGCCGGCCTTCGCACGGCTCGGATTGATCCCGGAAGTCGGCACCAGCTGGGCGCTGACCCGCCGACTCGGCTATCAGGGGGCGCTTGCCTATTACCTGAAGGGCGAGCACATCGACGCCGAAACCGCACAGCGGCTGGGCCTGGTGCACGAGGTTGTCGCCCACGACAAGCTGCTCGCCACGGCAGACATGTGGTGCTCGCGTGTTGCTGCGTTGCCGCCGCACGCGGTCGCGATGGCCAAACCCCTGTTGCGCGCCGCGGCCGACGCCAGTTGGAACGACGCGCTCACGCTCGAAGAGTTCGCCGAACCAACCTGTTTCACCACCGCGGCATTCGCCGAAAGCGTCCAGACCATGCTGTCCGGTGGGACGCGTCCGCGCTAGGCGTTCGAAAGCTCTTGTATGACAGCGTGGGCCGCCGTGACCCGGGCAGCGATCGGATAGTTCTTGTTGGCGAGCACCACCAGACCGATCCGCTTGTCGGGGACGAAGACGGCATAGGCGCCGAACCCATCGGTAGAACCGGTCTTGTTGAACAACGCCGGAGATCCGTTGGGCCGAGGAGTGAGTGACGTCGCCGGGTTGGGCTGCATGGCCATGGTGCTGGAGTTACCGGCCAACAGTCGCTCGAGGGTGACCGGGTAGGGATACTGTTCCCAGCCGAGCCCCTGGGTCATCTCGCCCACCTTGAAATATCCGATATGTGTGCCCTCGACAGCCTCGCGCATCGGGGCCTCAAGATCGTCGGGCGCGATGTTGGTCTCGACGAAGCGGAGCAAGTCGGCCGCAGACGACTTGACGCCGTAGGCTTCGGCATCGAAAACGCCTGGGTTCACCCGGACCGGCTCGTTGTCGGCGTTGTAGCCCCACGCATAACCGTCCATCTCGGTTTGCGGCACTCGGATGTAGCTTCGGTGTAGTCGCAGCTTGGGGAACACCTGCTGTTCGATCAGATCGCTGAAGTCACGGTTCATCGCCAGGGCGGTGAGGTGGCCGAGCAACCCGATGCTGGGGTTGGAGTATCGCCGCTGTTGCCCGGGTGGGGCATCGGGTGTCCAGTGCTGAAAGTACGGGGGCATCTGGGCATCGTCGGTGATGTCGGGCGGAAACTGCAGGGGCAATCCACCGGCGGTGAAGGTGCCCAGATTGAGCAGGTCGGCCCTGTCGATGGCACTGCCGGCCAACTCCGGCATGTAGGTGCTGGGGTGATCAGCCAGCGAGACCCGCCCGAGCGCGTGCGCGTAGGACGCCAGGGTGGCGGTGAATGTCTTACTGACCGAGCCGATCTCGAAGATCGTGTCCCGGGTCACCGGCGTGCCGCTCTGTTTGTCCGCGACACCGAAATCGAAGTACCGCTGTTCTCCGTCGACCGTGACCGCTACGGCCATGCCCGGTATGTCGTACTGGGCCATGAGCGGTCGAAACGCACGGTCCACAATGGCCGCGAGGGTGTCGGGACTCGCGGAAGCGGTCGTGCCGGTGGACGCACAGAGAAGGACTGCGACGATCAGCAGCGCGGCCGCTTTGGTGCTGTCCCTGATGTCACACAGCATGTTTCATGCCCTGCGGTGGGCCGTCACCACCGCATAGGGCGCGTCGAAGGAGACGCGGCCCTCGCCGTCGGTTGCCGCACTCAGCGCGGCGGTGAACGCTTTCAGCAGACGGTCTCGCGTTGCCTCGTCGAGCCGGCCCAGCAGGTCGACATGCATCGGCGACTCGTCTGAGATGAAGCGCACCGCGGACTCGACCGAGTCGAACTGCCAGGGGTGCGAGCCGGTTTCGAATTTCACGTCGTCGAACCCGGCGGACAGCCGGGACCGCACGATCTCGTAGTCGCCCCACTGATCGGGCGAGTACACCGAGGCCGGCGGTTGGCCGAGGGTTTCGACGATCGGGGTGAAGAACGGGCTGCCCGCCTCATCGCGGACCCAGGTGGAGAACGCGAGAATTCCACCGGGGCCGAGCAGCCGGGTGATCTCGGCGACCAGGCTGGTCGGTTCGACAAAGATGATGCCCATATTCGACACCACCGTGCCGAACTCCCCGTCGGGCAGGCCGGTGTGTGCGGCGTCGGCCACCACCCACTGCACCGCGTCCGCACCGGGCCGCTCGGCGGCGATGGCGATCAGCTCGGCGGTGAGATCCACGCCGGTGACCTTGGCGCCGGCCTGCGCGGCGGCCAGCGCAGCGCTGCCGGTGCCGCACGCCAGGTCGACCAGCGCGGTGTCCCGCACCGGCCGTATCCGGTCGGCGGCGGCGACGACTTCACCGGCGATCACGGCGATACGTTCGGCGACGGCCTGGTAGCGGCCGGCCGCCCAGTTGGTGGGTTGTGGATCAGGCATGTAGACGAGCCTAGAGGGGCAGACACCGAGCGCACGCTCGCGATTGGCGAGCGCGCGCTACGTGTTGGTGTTTTGGCGGCGTGTCGGCAGCAGACCCGCACGCTCGCGGTGCCGGGTTACTACGGCTGGGTGTATCCCGGCGGGTTGGGGGTGTCCACCCACAGGTCGACGCCGAGGTCCGAGCCGGGCACGCAGTCGTACACGGACAGATCGGTGACGCCGTCGGCCAGCAGCACGTCCTCACACAGCAGGCTCTGCCCGGTGTATTCCCGCGCCGGCTTGTTGAAGATCGCGTAGGCCGCATCTGCATAGACGTCGGGCTTGCGGGCCCGGCCCATCGCCTCGTCACCGCCGAGCAGGTTCTGCACTGCCGCGGTGGCCACCAGGGTGCGCGGCCACAGCGTGTTCGACGCGATGCCCGCGTCGCGCATCTCTTCGGCGATACCCAACGCGCACAACGTCATCCCGAACTTCGCCATCATGTAGGCAGTCGGCTTGAGCCATTCGGACTCCAGCCGGATCGGCGGGGACAGGGTGAGGATGTGCGGGTTCTCCCGGCCCTTCATGTGCGGGATGCAGGCCTGCGACACCGCGTAGGTGCCACGGATCTGGATCCCGTTCATCAGGTCGAAGCGCTTGAGCGGGACTTCCTCGATCGAGCCGAGGTTGATGGCCGAGGCGTTGTTGACGCACAGATCGATCCCGCCGAACTGCTCGACCGCCTTGGCCACGGCGGCCGCCACGGAGTCGCCGTCGCGGACATCACCGACGATGGGCAGGGCCTGCCCGCCGGCCTCCTCGATTTCCTTGGCGGCCGTGTAGACGGTGCCCTCGAGCTTGGGATGCGGTTCGGCGGTCTTGGCCACCAGCGCGATATTGGCGCCGTCGGCGGCGGCCTTCTTGGCGATCGCCAGGCCGATGCCGCGGCTGGCGCCGGAGATGAACATGGTCTTCCCGGACAGAGTCATAGGGACACGATAGGCCGACCCATTTGTATTGATTCCGCCGGTTCAGCGCCATGGGAGAGGGACGATGGGACCGGATCATCGGCCACAACGAATGGAGGAGTGCCATGAGCGTTGTCCCAACCGGGACGGTGCTGACCTGTGCTCACGAGGGCTGTGGGTGCCGGATCCGCGTCGAGAACGAATGCCATTGCGAAGGCCCCGAAAGTAGCTACAAGTGCACGTGCGGCGCTGACATGGTGCCGGTCACCGAATAGGTCAGCCCGCCGCGTCGGGCTGCAGCGGGGGACAGGTGCCCGCCGGGTCGGCGACGAGCTCGAAGTGCCACAGCTCGTTGGCGTAGATCTGGCACAGCCCGAAGCGCGCCCCGTTGGCGATCAGCCACTGATCGGCCTGTGGACCGCCGACATCGACCGCCTCACCGGTCACATGCCGGGACGCGGTCGGCGTCTGCACGTACTGGCGCGCGGCCGCGAGGCTGCCGTATGTCTGCACCGCCTGATCGAGCAGTGACTGCTGGAACTCGGCGGACCGCCACCCCGAGTTGATCGTCATGGTGACGCCGTCGGCGGCCGCCGCGTTGGCGGCGTTCTGGATGGCGGCCAACAGCCGCGGATCGAGTCGGCCGATCGCCGGGTTCTGCACGTCGAACGGGGTCAGCACCTGTCCGTCGGACAGGGAGCCGTCACCTTGGGTCATCGGGACGGTGTCGTCGACCAGCCGGATCTCCGGTGCGGGCGCGGACGTGCCGAGCAGAGCCGCCACCGCGGCGACGCTCGAGGCCACAGCTGCGCCCACCATCATCGGCATCACCGTGACCACACTACTGCGCACGCCCGCGGGCCAGCGCCGGCGCCAGCTCAGCCACCAGCGCCTCGATCTCGGCCGGGTTCTTCAGGCGATCGGGCACCCAGGCCAACGCGATCCGGGCCGGCGCCCAGGTGCTCTCGTCGATGGGCACGAGCGTGAACTCCGGCGGAGAGAAGATCTTGCCGATCAGTGATTCGGGCGCGTAGGGCACCACCGCGACGAGGTGGCGGTTGAACACCTGCGCTGCCATCTCCAGTTCGCCGCCGAACTGGTTGGTGGTGCGCACGATGCGGGTCACGCCACGTGCGTTGAGTGCGCGGGTCAGGCCGGCCAGCATGACGGGATTGGGCCGGGCGAAGTCGATGACGACGTCGCGGTCGCGCAGTTCCTCGATCGACACCAGGTCCTTGGCTGCCAGCGGATCGTCGTGGCGTACCGCCACCGCACCTTGGAAGGTGGCCACCACCCGGTACTGCAGACGTTTGTCGGAGGTCGGAAGGTGGATCAGCCCGAGATCGAGGTGGCCGGACACCAGCTTGGCCGTCACCTCGGCCGCCGATCCGGGAACGCTGAATTCCGTCGGCACGGCCAGGTTGGCCACCGCGGCCTCCACCTGTGCCACGAAATCCGATGGCGCATAAGCGGTCGCGCCCACCCGCACCGTCGCGGCTCCCTCGGTGAGCCGGACCGCGGTGGCCTTCAACTCGTCGACCTGGCGCAGGATCTCGCGGGCGGGGCCGAGCAGCTTGGCGCCCAATGCGGTCAGGCGGACCTCGTGGTAGTTGCGTTCGAACAGCGGCCCGCCGAGTTCTGACTCCAGCAACTTGATCTGCTTGCTCAACGGGGGCGGCGTGATCATCAGCCGGTCGGCGGCCCGCTTGAAGTGCAGCTCCTCGGCAACCGCCACGAAGTACCTCAGTCTGGTGAAGTCCATGTGGTCATTTCCGGCGATTCGAGGGCGGCGTGCAAAGGTGCGTGATCCCCGAATCGTACGAGACGCGTGATCAGCGTCCCGCCGGCTGCGCGCTCTGCGGGACTTCGAGCACCCCGGCGGCAATCAGTTCGTCGATCTCGGCGTCGCCGAGGCCCAGCAGTTCGGCAGCGATCTCACGGGTCTGTTCACCCAGCAGGGGCGCCTGCCGCAGCGGCGGATCGGCGATGCGGTCGGAATGGATCTGCACGTTCTCCATCGTGAACGGCTCGTCGGCGTACGGATGCAGCTCCTCGCGGAAGGCGCGGCGCTGGACGTAGTAGTCCCATTCGGCCACCTCGGCGGCCCGCAGTGCGGCGCCGGCAGGCACCCCGGCGGCCTGCAGCACATTCATCGCCTCGATCGCCGGGCGTTGCGACGTCCAGGCCCGCACCGCCTCGTCGATGCGACCGCGGTTCGCGTCCCGTCCGCCGCGGGTCCCCAGTTGCGGGTCGGCACCCAGGTCCGCGCGCTCGATCACCCCGCACAGTGCGTGCCAGTCGGCGTCGTCGCGCACGGTGACCGCGAGCCAGCTGTCTTCGCCGGCGGCCGGGAACAGTCCCCACGGAGCGTCGTGGACCGGTTGGCCTGCGGGCTCGTGTCCGCGCCGAACCAGCACCTCGGCGGCGATCTCGCTGGCCAGGTGACTGAGCATCACCTCCGATTGCGCGACGCTCACCGACCCGCCGGCGCCCGTGCGTTCCCGGCGCAGCAACACCGCCAGCGCGCCCAACGCGCCGATGCGGGCGGCCACGTGGTCGGGGTAGACGGTGACCGTGTCGCAGAACGACTCCGGCTCGTCGGGGTACACCCACAGGTCGGTGAACCCGGCCGCCGCACGCACCAGCGGCCCGTAGCCCATCCGCTGCGCCCACGGCCCGGTGGGCCCGAACGCCGAGCTGTCCACCACCACGATGCCGGGGTTCAGCTCCCGCAGGCTCTGGTAATCCATTCCCAGTGTCTCGGCCACGCCCGGCTTGAAATTGGTGAGCACGACGTCGGACTGCTCGACCAGCTTGTGCGCCAACGCCCGGCCCTGCGGTGTCCGCAGGTCGATGCCGATCGAGCGCTTGTTGCGGTGCCCGGCGCCGTAGGTCTGTGACATCGAGGTCAGGTTGCCGCGCAGACCGTCCGGGAACGCCGAGTTCTCGATCTTGATGACGTCGGCGCCGAGGTCGCCGAACAGCCGCCCGGTGTCGGAACCGACGACGATCACACCGAGATCCAGTACGCGCACGCCCTCCAGTGGCAGGCCCTCGTTACGGCGTGGTCGGCCGGCCAGGACCGGCGCGACGTCAAGCCGCCGGGGGTTCTCGACTGCCGTGGAGGCGGACCGGGGCCGCGGGTGGGCGCGGTGCCCGTCGATCTCGACCACACCTGCCGGCACCGGGGCCGACATTCCGGGGGCCAGTTCGGCCTCGTGGAAGTACCTGCGGCTCTTGACCTGTTCGGTGCCCAGCGTTTCGGCCAGGGTCAGCACCGCCGCCGTGGGCACCCCGTGGCGCTGGCCGGCGACCTCCAGCTCGGCCCGGGTCTGCCCGGCGCAGAATCGTCCGATCGCGGCCATCAACTCGGGCGAGCCGAACCGCACCCGCAGCCGGTCGAACGAGGGATCGGCGAACTGTGCGGGCCGGCCCATCCACTCGAACATGCCGTGCCACTGGCGTTTTGCCAGCAGGCAGATCCGCACATGACCGTCCCGGCAGGCGATGATCGGGTACCGCAGCCGTTCGGCGTTCCAGTCGCGTTGCTGCGCGCTCAATGCCACCCCGGCCGAGGCCGTACCTGCCGTCCCGTACGGGGGATCGAGCGTCTGCATGGCGCCGTCGAGGATCGAGAAGTCGATGAGATCGCCGTCGCCGGTGCGCAATCGGTCCAGGTAGACGCTGACGGTCATCACGGCGGCCTGCGCGGCCGCCACGTGATAGGGGAGCTGTGCCGCGGGTGGTACCAGGGGCTCGCGACCCGGGATGCCCGAGCGGGACAGCTCGCTGGTCAGCGCGTGCAGCACCGGGGTGGTGGCGTGCCAGCCGCGAAAGGTGGTGTCACGGCCGAAATCGCTGAGCGACAGGATCACCAGGCCCGGGTTTTCGGCGTGAATATTGCGCGCCGCCAAGGCTTTCTCGGCATCCGAACCGGGGCGGGTGTCCTCGATCAGGATGTCGGCCCCGGCCAGCAGGTGAATCCAGCGACGCTGGTCGTCGGGGTTCGAGGGATCGATGACGACGTTGCCCATGCCGTGCCGGTTGATGGCGACGCTCACCGAGTCGGGGTCGACCCCGGCACCCCGGCCGAGGCGCTCCGCCGGTTCGGCGGTGACGCCGTGCAGATGTACCTGCGTCACCGCGGCGCCGAGGTCGGCCAGCAGGCGGCTCACCGCCGTCATCGGCCCGCGCGACAGGTCGAGGATGCCGACCCCGGCCAGCGGCGGGTCGTAGTCGTCCGGGTTGGCCATCGACGTCAGCTCCGGCGGGCCTGGCGGAACGGGATGTCCCGGTCCACCTCGGGTTCCTTGGCCAGGCCGAGGACGCGCTCGCCGATGATGTTGCGCTGGATCTGGTCGGTGCCGCCGCCGATCGAGGTGAAGAACGCGTTGAGGGTCAGGAAGTTGATGTCATCGGCCTCGGGGTTCTCGGGGCCGGCCAAAAGTGCTTCGGCACCGATGATCTCGGTCTTGAGGCTGGCCTCGGCGTGCAGGATGTTCGACATCGCCAGTTTGCCGAGGGACATGATCGAGCTGGAGGTGCCCTGTGCCGCAGCGGCTTTGGCGCGGGCGTTGTTGAGCGAGTTGAGTTCCCTCAAGGCCAGCACATCGGCCAGCCGGCGGCGTACCGCCGCGTCGTCCAGGCGGCCGTGGTCGCGGGCCAGGCCGATGAGGTCGTCGGCGCGGCTGCGGTTGCGTGAGCCGCGCCCGCCGTCGCCCATGATCGACCGCTCATAGGCCAGTGCGGTCTGCAGTACTCGCCAGCCATTGCCCTCGCCGCCCAGCAGGTAGGCGTCGGACACCCGCGCGTCGGTGATGAACACCTCGTTGAAATGCGATTCGCCGGTGATCTGTACCAGTGGGCGGACATCGATGCCGGGCTGGCGCATCGGAATCATGAAGAAGCTCAAGCCTTTGTGCTTGGGCACGTCCCAGTCGGTGCGGGCGATCAGCAGTGCGTATTCGGAGGTGGTGGCACCCGATGTCCACACCTTCTGGCCGTTGACCACCCACTCGTCACCGTCACGGACCGCGGTGGTGCGCACCGCGGCCAGATCGGATCCGGCCCCGGGCTCGCTGTAGAGCAGGCAGGTGCGGGCCCGTTCGGTCAGGAAGTCACGCACCAGATCGTTCTTGAGTTGCTCGGTGCCGAACGTGAGCGCGGTGTTGGCCGGGATGCTGTATTTGTCCTGGCGCGCACCGGGAGCCTTGACCGCGCGAAATTCCTGTTCGATCACCGCGGCCAGGGCATTCGGGTACTCCCGCCCGAACCATTCGGTGGGAAATGTCGGCACGGCATAGCCCGCGTCGAGCACCTTCTCCAGCCAGGCCACCCGATCGGGGGAGCTGACCCACGGATTCGTGGATTTCGTGAGCCCGGACCAGTTCTGGGCCAGCCAGTCGCGCACCTCGGTGCGCAGTTCGTCGGCGCTGGGCAGGTCGTTGGCGGTCATCTTCAGGCGCCTTTCGACGAGAGGTAGCGCTCGCGGTGCAGGCCGGAGCCGCCGAGCAGTTGCAGGCCGGTGCGGGCCCGGCGCAGGAACAGGTGGGCCGGGTGCTCCCAGGTGAACGCGATGCCGCCGTGCATCTGGATCGCCGACATGGCGGTCGTGTGGTAGGCCTCGGCGCAGGCGAATCCGGCCAGAGCGATTGCGCCAGGGGCTTTCTCGCTGCCTGATGCGTATTCGGCGGCGGCGTGCTGGGCGGCCGAGGTGGCCGATTCGACCTGCACCAGCAGGTCGGCGGCCATGTGCTTGAGGGCCTGGAAGCTGCCGATCGGGCGGCCGAACTGGATGCGGGTCTTGAGGTAGTCCACGGTGATGTCGAAGATGCGCCGGGTGCCGCCGACCTGTTCGCCGGCCAGCGCGATCACCCCGAGGTCGAGGGCGTGCTGCACCGCGTCCCATCCGGCGCTGCCGAGACTGCGGGCCGGGGTGGCGTCGAACGTGTAGGTGGACAAGGGCACGGTCGGGTCGAAAACCGTTGTGGCCGCGCGCTCGAAACCCACGGCGTCGGGAGCGATCTGGAAGATCCCGAAGTCTCCGTCGACGCGGGCCACCACCAGGATCACGTCGGCAACCTGACCGTGGATGACGTAGTGCGCATGGCCGGTCAGCGTGTAGTCGGTGCCCGCTGAGCCCTGATCGGATGTGGCCCGTACCGCGACGCCCTCCTGCGCCCAGGTGCCGCGGGAACCGGTCACCGCGACGGTCCCCACCGCGGACCCGTCGACCAGGCCCGGCAGCAGTCGTCGCTTGTCGTCCTCGGTCCCGGCCGCGCCGATCAGCGCCGACGCCAACACCGCGCTGGACAAGAACGGCGCAGGCAACAGTGCGGCCCCGGTCTGTTCGGCGACGGCTTCGAGCTCCAGGGCGCCCAGGCCGACGCCGCCGTACGCACCGTCCACCAGCAGGCCGGTCACTCCCTGAGCGGCGAGCTTGCGCCACAACTCGCGGTCGAACCGGTCGTCGCTGCCCATCACCCGGCGCACGTCCTGTTCGGTGCATTCGTCGTGCAGTAACTGTGAGACCGCGGCGGCCAGTTCCGCCCGCTCGGCCACGCTGATCGTCATGGGCACCCGCTTTCGTCGTCGGGTCCATGGAATCCGGCGCGAGCCGTGGTGTAAATCACGGATTCGCACACCGACAGGTTTCCGATTGCGACATGCCGCCGAGACCTGCGGTGATCAGGCGGTGATGTCGGCGGTGACCGCGCCGGTCGCCCGGATCAGGTCCTCGGGCGACAGTGCGATGTCCAGGCCGCGCTTGCCCGCGCTGCACAGGACCTTGTCGAAAGCCAGTGCCGAGGTGTCCACGACGGTCGGCAGGCGCTTGCGCTGGCCCAGCGGGGAGATCCCGCCCACGACGTACCCGGTGGACCGCGAAGCGGCCGCCGGGTCGGCCATCTCCGCCTTGGGAACGCCCAGGGCGGCCGCCGCCGCCTTGAGGGACAGCTTCTGCGGCACGGGCACAACCGCTACCGCCAGCCCTTTGGGCAGCGCGATCACGAGCGTCTTGAACACCTGCTCTGCGACGATGCCGTCGGCCGCCAGTTGGGCGACCGCCTCGTCGCCGAACGACTCGTTGCGCGGGTCGTGCTGGTAGGCCACCACTTCGTGGTCGATACCCGCGGCCACCAGAGCCGCGATCGCGGGTGTTGCTGCACGTGCCACGGCGCTCAGCGTAGTCGGGAACATCATGGCCCCCGCATGCCGTTATTGCTCTCGACACCTGCTCAGCGCTACCTGTCGGTAGCACGCTCTAGGATCTGAAGGAGGATTCTGGTGCCAACCGTATGCCTGGAACGGCCAGCGGATACCCAGTGGTATTCCGTACCTCTTGGTGGCGCCGCGACAGAAGGGAAGGTGTTTCCCACGATGACTGACGTCGAGCAGGCTGAGCCTGACACGCCGCAGCCGACTGCCGAGACCGATGCCGAGCTGACCGCCCGGTTCGAACGTGATGCCATCCCGCTGCTGGACCAGCTCTACGGCGGCGCGCTGCGGATGACCCGCAACCCCGCCGATGCCGAGGACCTGCTGCAGGAAACCATGGTCAAGGCCTACGCCGGCTTCCGGTCCTTCCGCGAGGGCACCAACCTCAAGGCGTGGCTGTACCGCATCCTGACCAACACCTACATCAACAGCTATCGCAAGAAGCAGCGCCAACCCGCCGAATACCCGACCGACGAGATCACCGACTGGCAGCTGGCATCCAACGCCGAGCACTCCTCGACCGGTCTGCGGTCGGCCGAGGTCGAGGCTCTCGAAGCGCTGCCCGACACCGAGATCAAAGCCGCGCTGCAGGCGTTGCCCGAGGAATTCCGGATGGCGGTGTATTACGCCGACGTCGAGGGTTTCCCCTACAAGGAGATCGCCGAAATCATGGATACTCCCATCGGGACGGTGATGTCCCGACTGCACCGCGGCCGCAAGCAGCTGCGCGATCTGCTGGCGGATGTGGCCAGGGACCGCGGCTTCATCCGAGGTCAGCAGCTTGGTGAGCCGGAGGAGGTCTCGTCATGAGCGAGAAGCACGATGAGGACGAGCGCTGGACCCCGCCGATCGGTCCCGTCGATCCCGAGCATCCTGACTGCGCCGCGGTGATCGCTGAGGTATGGACGCTGCTCGACGGTGAATGCACGCCGGAAAGCCGCGACAAGCTCAAGCACCACCTCGAAGAATGCCCGGCCTGCCTCCGCCACTACGGGGTCGAGGAGCGGGTCAAGCGGCTCATCGCGGCCAAGTGCAGCGGCGAGAAGGCCCCGGAGGGCCTGCGGGAGCGGCTGCGCATCCAGATCAGCCAGACCACGATCATCCAGGGCTGACGGGGCGAAAGCCCCAGGTCAGCCGACGACAAACCGCCCGATCTCCGAGAGGAGTCGGGCGGTCACAGTCAGCCGAAGTGGCTTAGCGCACTGACTTCGAACCGGCGTTGGGGCGCTTGCCGTGGTTCGCCTTCGAGTGCTTGCGGTCCCGCTTCTTGCGGCCACGCTTGGCCATGATGATCCTCCAGATGGTGTAAGAACTTGCTCCCTAGTGTCTCATGACCCGGGGGCGGCGCTGACCACCCGGTGTTGTGGTTCGATATAGGCCGCAGAAGTAGTCGGGTTAGCAGCCGTAGTGAAGTGGGGTGAAGATGGCCGAGGACGTTCGCGCCGAAATCGTGGCCAGTGTGCTGGAGGTCGTGGTTCACGAGGGCGATCAGATCGGTGCGGGGGACACCCTGGTGCTGCTCGAGTCGATGAAGATGGAGATCCCGGTCCTCGCCGAGGTCGCGGGCACTGTGACCAAGGTCAATGTCGCCGAGGGCGACGTGATCCAGGCCGGCGATCTCATCGCGGTGATCGACGACTGACACTGGAGTTGGCTGATGTCCACCCTCGGTGACCTGCTCGCCGAGCACACCGTCCTGCCCGGCAGCGCGGTGGACCACCTGCATGCGGTGGTCGGGGAGTGGCAGCTGTTGGCCGACCTGTCGTTCGCCGACTACCTGATGTGGGTGCGCCGCGACGACGGGGTGCTGGTGTGCGTGGCGCAGGTGCGCCCCAACACCGCCCCCACCGTGTTGCTCGCCGACTCGGTGGGCACGCTGGCCGCAGCGGCGGACCTTCCCGTGGTCACCACAGCTTTCGAGTCCGGCGCGATCGGGCGGGGAAGCGGTGGTACACAACGACATTCGCCAGACCTGCCCGGCCTCAATGTAGAAGCGGTGCCGGTGCGGCACCGCGATCACGTGGTCGCGGTGCTCACCCACCAGACCGCGCTGGCCACCCGTCGGATGGCCAGCCCGCTGGAAGGCGCCTACCTGGACTGTGCGAGCGACCTGCTGCACATGCTGTCCGAGGGCACGTTCCCCAACGTCGGTGATCTGGCCATGTCGCGTTCCAGCCCGCGGGTGGGCGACGGCTTCATCCGCCTCGACGAGGTCGGCGATGTGGTGTTCGCCAGCCCCAACGCCATCTCGGCCTATCACCGCATGGGCCTGGCCTCCGAACTCGACGGGCACAATCTGGTGACCATCACCCGGCCGTTGATCTCCGACCCGTTCGAGGCCCAGGAACTGGCCAACCACGTCCGTGACTCGCTGGCCGGTGGCTCCAGCATGCGCATGGAGGTCGACGCGGGCGGCGCCGCCGTGCTGTTGCGGACGCTGCCGCTGGTCGTACACGGCGCCGCGGTCGGTGCGGCCGTCCTGATCCGCGACGTCACCGAGGTCAAACGACGTGACCGCGCGCTGCTGAGCAAGGACGCCACCATCCGCGAGATCCATCATCGGGTGAAGAACAATCTGCAGACGGTCGCGGCCCTGTTGCGGCTGCAGGCGCGCCGGACCAACAATCTGGAAGCCCGCGAGGCGCTGATCGAATCGGTGCGGCGGGTGTCCTCGATCGCTCTGGTGCACGACGCGTTGTCGATGTCGGTCGACGAGGAGGTCAACCTCGACGAGGTGATCGACCGCATCCTGCCGATCATGAACGACGTCGCTTCGGTGGACACCCCGATCCGGATCAACCGCGACGGTGCCCTGGGCGTGCTCGACGCCGATCGCGCGACAGCCCTGATCATGGTGATCACCGAATTGGTGCAGAACGCCATCGAGCATGCCTTCGATACGAATACGTCCCAAGGCTGCGTGACGATCCGGTCGGAGCGGTCGGCCCGCTGGCTCGATGTCGTGGTGCACGACGACGGACGTGGGCTGCCCGACGGATTCAGCCTGGAGAAGTCCGACCGGTTGGGTCTGCAGATCGTCCGGACGCTCGTGACCGCGGAACTGGACGGGTCCTTGGGCATGCACGACGTCGCATCGGGGGGTACCGACGTGGTGCTGCGCGTGCCGATCGGCCGGCGCAGTCGCGGGATCCAGTGAGCACTGCCGGAGGGGCTGGCAGCAGGTTCACAGTGGTACGCCAGTACCACTGAAGCAATTACCCAGCGGCGTCAAAAACGAAATGTGACGACAATTACCCAATTTGCTGTCGATAATTGCCGCAAAAATAAGCTATGGCCCCGACATTCGTCGGGGCCATAGCTTGCGTCGAGGTCTGAGTTGAGATCAGACGACGGTGCGGGCCTTGGTGCGGGCGTTGCGACGCTTGAGCGCACGACGCTCATCCTCGCTCATCCCGCCCCACACGCCGGCGTCCTGGCCGGAGTCCAAGGCCCAGGTGAGGCACTCAGTGGTCACGGGGCAACGGTTGCACACCAGCTTCGCGTCGGCGATCTGAGCAAGCGCCGGGCCACTGTTTCCCACGGGGAAGAACAGCTCCGGATCTTCGTCGCGACAGACGGCCTTGTGGCGCCAATCCATAAGATCAAACTCCTCGTTAGACATGTCATGCGTGCGCGGCGAAGCGCACTAGATTTTCTTCGGCTGTTAACGCGTGCACACGAATGTTTCTGCACTGTTGCATTGATGCTTTCACAGGCTGAACAGATGTCAATAGCATTGAGTTAACACGTGGGCAATGTCACTGGGTGGGGCGGTGACGTGACCGCTCACTCCTGTGTACTACACTCTGAACCTAGCTGCGCCCTAATTCCAGCCTAAGTGCTGTGTTTGCGCAGGTCAATCCCTTTTATTCGTCGGTGCGACGACGCACAGCGCCTCAGGAACCGACGTGAACGTCATGGTTTCGCGCGCGCCGATGTAATCTCCGTCGATCTGGCAGGCGACAGGCGTGTCACTCGTCACGGTGACCGATCGAACGTTGTCGTCACGGATCAGATGCTTGGCGGCAAGGCGTGGTTTACGGGCCACCATCTGGCGGACCAGCCGCAGGTTCGACCAGACGTTCATGCTCGTGATGGCGAACACACCCAGACCGGTGTCGAAGGTGGTGTCCGGGTTCGTCCACACCGGCCGGCTGTTCGCATACGTCCACGGGCTGGAGTTCGACACGAACGCGAAGTGCACCCCGTCGACCGGTTCGGCGCCTGGCAGCTTCAGCGTCAGCGTCGGCTCCTTGCGCGCACTGGCCAGCATCTCGCGCACGGCCACCCGGATATAGCGCGATGCGGTGACCTTGCGGCCCTTGGCCCGCTGGGCCTCCACGGCCGCCACCACATCGCCGTCCACACCCATCCCCGCGGTGAACACGCCCCAGCGCTCGCCGCAGTCCATCAGGCCGATCCGGCGCCACGGTCGGCCCATTCGATACCCGCCCAGCAGGTCGACGAGCTGATTGGTGGCCTCGATGGGATCGGGGCTGATGCCCAGAGCGCGGGCGAAGACGTTGGCCGAACCTCCGGGAACGACGGCGACGGCGGGGGCCAGTGCGGCGTCTGGGCGGGTTCCGCAGTCCCCGAGCACGCCGTTGACCACCTCGTTGACCGTGCCGTCGCCACCGTGCACGATCAGCACGTCCACCCCGTCGCGGGCGGCTTCGCGAGCGATCTCGATGGCGTGACCACGGTGGTTGGTGTGTTCGACGGTCAGCGTCACCCGGCTCTCGAGCGCATGGGCGAGCAGGTCACGACCCGCCGGGGTGGTCGAGGTGGCGTTCGGGTTGACGATCAGCACGGCACGCACGGGGCATGAGCCTAACCGGGCAAGGTGTCCGGCCGTTATTCGTAGAGCTCCCCGTCGAGGTATCGCCACTCGCCCTTCACCCGCTCGAAACGGCTGCGTTCATGAAGAATGTGCCGGCCGCGACCGTGCACGTACTGGGCGCGGAATTCGACCACGCCGGTGTTGTCGTCCGCGCCGCCTGCCTCGGTGTCCACGATCTGCAACCGGCGCCAGGTGACCGTCTCGTCCAGCTCCAGGTCGGCGGGGCGGGTGTCGGGATGCCAGGAGGTCAGCAGATAGCGGACGTCGCCCACCGCGAAGGCGCTGAACCGCGACCGCATCAGTGCCACGGCGGTGGTAGCCGGGTGTGCACCGGCATGCAGCGGCCCGCAGCACTCGGGGTAGGCCCGGCCGGTACCGCACGGGCAGAGTTTGACGCTCGACACGTGCTCAAGTATCCCGACCCGTTCTGTACGCCGGGCCGGACGCCGAGATCGACGTGAGGGCTGTGAATTTTGCCGAATCGCGACCCTGGCGTCGATCTCGACGTGGTGGACCAGCCGGTACCGTACTAGAGGTGACCGCACGCCCGGGCAAGCCCTGTTTACTGCTCGTCAACGGACCGAATCTGAACATGCTCGGTACCCGACAGCCCGAGATCTACGGGTCCACCACGCTGGCTCAGATCGAGCAGCGGGTGGCCGAGGTGGCGGCCGGGTTCGGCTTCGAGGTCCGCCCGGTGCAGAGCAACCACGAGGGCGTGCTGGTCGATGCCATCCAGGCGGCCCGCCAGGACTGCACGGGCATCATCATCAATCCCGCGGCCTACAGCCACACTTCAGTGGCCATCCGTGATGCGCTCAGTGCCGCGGATCTGCCGGTGGTCGAGGTGCACCTCAGCAACATCCACACGCGGGAAACGTTCCGGCACCACTCGTATGTGTCTGCCGTCGCCGAGGTCGTGATCGCCGGGGCGGGCCCGGCGGGATACGAGTACGCGGTGCGCTACCTCGCGGAGCGCCGGCCGTGATCCAGCCTCCCTCCATCCGATACGCGGGATTCATCACCGCCGCCGAAGGAATCGCCGCGCTCGTCATGGCGGTCGTCCTGCTGGTGCGGGCGGTGGCCGGTGCCGACCAGCACATCGTCAGCGGCTACGGCACCGCGATCTGGTTCGTGCTGATCGGTGGCGGGGTACTCGCCGGCGGCTGGGCCCTGATCACCGCGCGGCGCTGGGGCCGGGGGATCGCGGTGCTGACCAATCTCCTGCTGCTGCCCATCGCGTGGTACGTGATCACGTCGCACCACGTCGTGTATGGGGCGCTGGTCGGACTGCTGGCGCTGGTGACGCTGGGTCTGCTGTTCAGTCCATCGTCGGTCGACTGGATCACCAAGCGCGGCTAGCTGTTTCGGCTCTCGTCGGCGAGCGCCGAAAGCTCGGGGCCGGACACCCGGTAGGTGGTCCACTCGGTCTGGGGCTTGCCGCCGACGGCGTCATACAGCGCGATGGCGTTGACGTTCCAGTTCAGCACCGCCCAGGTCATCCGGGTGTAGCCGTGCTCGACGCATTCGCCTGCCAACGTGGACAACAGCTTCCGGGCCAGCCCGCGGCGCCGGAAGGCAGGGCGGACATAGAGGTCCTCCAGGTAGAGTCCGGCCACGCCGTCCCAGGTGGAGAAGTTCAGGAACCACACCGCGGTCGCGGCGATCTGTCCGTCGATCTCCACCATGTGCGCATACGCCACCGGTCGGTCGCCGAAAAGCGCTGTGTGCATCTGCGTTTCGGTCACGCTGCATTCGTCCGAGGCCCGTTCGAACTCGGCCAGCTCGCGAATCATCGCGGTGATCTCGACCTCGTCACCCGGCCGTGCCCGGCGGATCAACTCGCTCATGTCGCCCCTAGTCCCGTCAGGATGGTCCTGAATTTCGTGGTGGTCTCGTCGACTTCGTCATCTGGATCGGATTCGGCGACAATACCGCCGCCGGCATTGGCCAGTGCCGTGTACCGGTCCGCGGACAACGCCGCGCAGCGGATCGAGACCACCCAGCGTCCGTCGCCGTGACTGTCGCACCAGCCGACGGCACCCGCGTAGAACCCGCGGTCGCCCTCCAGTTCGCCGATCAGCGCCGCGGCGCGGTCGGCCGGGACGCCGCCGACCGCCGGGGTGGGGTGCAGTGCCAGCGCCAGATCGATTGCCGTGGTGGTCTTTTCGCGGAGCCGTCCCACGACAGGGGTGCTCAGGTGCCACAGCGCATCGGTGCCGTGCAACTGGGGTTCCTCGGCGATCTGCAGATCCACGCACAGCGGATCCAGCGCCTGGCGCATGACGTCGACCACGAGCTGGTGCTCATGGCGGTTCTTCGTCGATGCGGCCAGGGCGGCGGCGTTGGCCGCATCGACCTGCGGATCGGCGGATCGGGGTGCCGATCCGGCGAACGGCTGGCAGATCACCAGCTCGCCCTCGCGCGCCACCAGCAACTCGGGGCTGGCCCCCACCAGCACGGTGCCGGCGTGGGCCCCGCCGGCCGGGGACAGATCCGCCAGGTAGACGGTGGCGGCCGGGTCGGCGTCGGCGAGTCTGCGCAACACGCTGCGCACGTCCCAGGGGGAGTCCGCGGTCAGCCGCAGCGCACGCGCCAGCACCACCTTGTCGATCGGGATCTGCGGATCCCGCAGTCGCCGGATGGCCTCGGCGACCCGCGCACGGTGGACCGGTCCCGGCGGCAGGGTTTCCCGGCCCACCACCGCCGGCGGCGGGCTCACTTGCCAGTCCGGTAGTGCCTCGGTGACCCGAACCGTCTCGGGCTCATACAGGGCGGCTGGTGTGGTGAGGTCGAATGGCAATGCGCCCAACACGATTGGTGTTCCGGAGCGCAAGGCTTCCTGGGCGTGGGCGATGTCGGCGAATCCGGCCCGCATGCCCTCGGCCAGGACGGCGCCGGTCGGGCCGGCCAGCACGAACGAGGGATTCACTGCGACAGGCACGGGTTGGGGTGACCGGTCAGACCGAGCGCGGTGATCTGGCGCACGCCGTGCTCGAAGCCGCAGACTGCGAGCGACGCAGCCACCATCGACACCCGGATTCCTTCGGCCACCGGCAGTTCCACCCACCGGGTCAGCATCGCGCGGGAGAAATGCCCGTGCCCGACGAACACCACATCACGGGTGGGCACGTGCTCGAGGGCCAACGCAACGGCCTGATCGGCGCGCGCACTGACCTGCGCCACGGTCTCGCCTCCGGGGCAGCCGTGCGTCCACACCAACCAATCGGGCACACTCTGGCGGATCTGCGGGGTGGTCAGTCCCTCGTAGTCGCCGTAATCCCACTCGGACAGCAGCGGGTTGACCTCGTCGACGTGCAGGCCGGCCAGTTCGGCGGTGACCAGGGCGCGGCGCCGCGGGCTGCTGATCACCAGCGGGTCGCTCAGCTGCAGTTCGGCCAGCGCGGGGCGGGCCAGTTCGGCCTGTTCGCGTCCGGTATCGGTGAGTTCCAGTTCGGTGCGGCCGGTATGCCTGCCGGTCGCCGACCACTCGGTCTCGCCGTGGCGGAGCAGGATCAGGCGGTGCAGGCGGTCGCTCACACCGGCGATTCTGCCGCACGTTCCGGCAATGCCGCCGAGAGCGTGCTTGGATGAAGGTGTGACGCGAGTATTAGCGGTCGCCAATCAAAAGGGTGGGGTAGCCAAGACGACGACGGTGGCGTCGCTGGGCGCGGCGATGGCCGAGCAGGGGCGGCGCGTACTGCTGGTCGATCTGGATCCGCAAGGCTGTCTGACGTTTTCATTGGGCCATGACCCGGACAAGCTGCCGGTGTCGGTGCACGAGGTGTTGCTCGGCGACGTCGAGCCGGGGGCGGCCCTGGTCGAGACGGCCGAGGGGATGACGCTGCTGCCGGCCAACATCGATCTGGCGGGTTCGGAGGCCATGCTGTTGATGCGGGCCGGCCGGGAGTACGCGCTCAAGCGGGCCCTGGCGAAGGTCGAATCCGATTTCGACGTGGTGATCATCGACTGTCCGCCATCGCTGGGGGTGCTGACGCTCAACGGGCTGACCGCTGCGAACGAGGTGATCGTGCCGTTGCAGTGCGAAACCCTGGCACACCGCGGCGTGGGCCAGTTCCTGCGCACGATCTCCGACGTGCAGCAGATCACCAATCCCGAGCTGGCGCTGCTGGGCGCGCTGCCCACGCTCTACGATTCGCGCACCACCCACAGCCGTGACGTGCTGCTGGATGTCGCCGATCGATACGAGCTGCCGGTGCTGGCCCCGCCGATTCCGCGCACCGTCCGGTTCGCCGAGGCCAGCGCCTCGGGATCCTCGGTGCTGGCCGGCCGCAAGAGCAAGGGTGGTCTGGCTTACCGCGAGCTGGCCCAGGCACTGCTCAAACACTGGAAGTCGGGGAAGAAGCTGCCGACCTTCGCACCCGAGGTGGTGTAGGCGGGGCCTGACGCCTCGGCCTTGACCTTGTCCCATGGGCAGACCCGATGCTGACGATATGAACCAAGACCTGCTGAGCATCGGGGAGTTCGCGGCCCAGACCGGGTTGTCGGCGAAGATGTTGCGCTCGTATGCGACGTCGGGGGCATTGGTGCCGGCCGCTGTCGATGAGCTCACCGGGTACCGGTACTACTCGCGGGGCCAGATTGCTCAGGCCCGTACGGTCGGGTTGCTCCGCGAAGCCCGGATACCGGTCGCCCAGATCGCCGAATTCCTGCGGGACCCGACTGAGCAGCAACTGGCTGCCTGGCGGATCGCGCTCGATGATGAATACGCGCACCGCCGTGAGGCCCTCGTGATGGCCGGCGGGGCGCTGCTCGCGCAATCTTCTCCGGTGGCAGGGGGTCGCCGGAGTGACGAGAGGACGATCTGGATGGCTTCGGTGTTACGGTCCGCGACGGCCACTGATCAGGGGCCGGTGCGGGAGAGCAACCAGGATTCGCTGCTCGCCGACGGCATTCTGTACGCGGTGGCCGACGGTTTCGGGCCGGGCGGTGAGCACGCCAGCCGGATCGCTCTGGAGGCGCTGGCCGCCGGATTCGCCGCCGCACCTGACCGCGACGGCTTGATCGGCGCCGTGCAGGAGGCCAACGAGCAGGTCTTCGCGCACGTCAGCGCATCGGGCACCAGTTCGGGCGCCACGCTGACCTTGGTGGCGATGTTCGGCGACGAGCAGGGCGGCCCCATGGCCGTCAACATCGGCGATTCGCCGCTGAACCGGATTCGCGATGGCGTCATGTGCCAGCTCACCGACGATCACAGTGTCTCGGGGGAGCTGGTGCGGGCCGGTGAGATCACCCGGGAGGAGGCCCGCTTCCACCCGCACCGGCATCTGCTGACCCGGGCGTTGGGCATCGGGCCGTTCATCCGGCCCGACTTGTTCGATCTCGACTGCCGTCCCGGGGACCGGCTGTTGATCAGCAGTGACGGATTGTTCGCCGGGGCCGACGAGGCCGACATCGCGGTCGCCGCCACGGGTGACGAGCCCGAGGTCGCGGCCAGGCGACTGGTTCAGGTCGCCAACGATGCCGGCGGCAGCGACAACACCACCGTGATTGTGATCGACATCGGCTGAGCCGGGGTCACGCCGCCCCGAGGGCCACCAGTTGTGTGCCGCGCTGCTCGAGCAGGATGTCGCCGGCCACGGCCGGAACAACAGGTGACACGCTGGGCGTGCGGGGCAGCGCGATGTGGCGCTGCCCGGTTCCGGACTGCTGATCGAAGACGTCGTAACCGTCGTTGACCGGAACCAGGAGTTGTCCGGCCATCACCGTGGCGGGCCCGACCGGCAGATGCGGTCCGGACTCGTCCGTATTCGGCGTCACGGTGAACTTGTACTGAAGGCCGGCGGTTCCGGTGGTGCTGAACACCAGCAACGTGTCACCGGTCCACCAGCTGATCACGTCCCCGGCGCGGGAGGTGGTCGACTGCGGTGCGGCCGGCTTGGCCAGCGGCAGGCTGGCCAGAGTCTTCCCGGTTTCGTCGATGACGTTCACCATCGGTCTCGGGGTGGGCAGATACACCGCGGTCGTGGTGCCCGACACCGCGACCACCCGGGCCCCGGCCTCGTCGGTGACGTCCTGCAGCTCGACATAGCGCACCTCGGGGGTGTCCTCTTCGTCGGCCGGGCGCAGCAGGGTCAGCCGGATGAACTTGCTCTTCGGGCAGGATTCCAGCACCGACACCGCCGAGGAGCTCGCCGCCGCGGACAGCTGCCGGCATACCGGGGAAGCCGGCACGTCGGGCTTGATGCGCGCGTCCAGCGCGCCGTAGGACAGCATCCGGACCATGTCCGAGCGCCACAGTTCGAGGCGACTGTCCCCGGCCGAGAGCACCGTGGAGCCGTCGGAGGTCAGCCGGACCTCGGGGTCGGCGTAGGCGGTGCGGGCCGGGCCACGCCTGCCGGTCTTGCCGTCGACGGTGCTGACCTGTCCGCAGCCGCGGGCATCCGGGTAGACCGCGACCGCGTACTGGTACACCGACGTCACACCGCACAGTTCGAGGTCGCGGGCATAGCTCCACAGCACCGCGCCGGTGGCCGGGTCACGGCCTTCGACGGTGGAACCGTCGGCGGTCACCACGGAGCCGCCTGCCAGCACGGGTTCGGTGGTTCTCGGGCTGTTGGCGACCCACAGTTGTTGCAGGCCGGCCGGGACCTCGCGAGCCGGGGTCAGGTACGGAACCGGGGATGCGGCAGGCCGGCTGATGGTGGCCCGTGCATCACTGGTCCACCAGATCAGGCCGGCCGCCAGCGCGACGATCGCGACGATGGCCGCCGCGGCGGCCATGTCGCCGCGGGTGCGGCGTTCGGGTTTGACCATGGACTGGTGCCGTCAGGTCTTTCTTCCGGCGTCAGCCGGCCGTTGCGGTCTCGGTCTTCCGGGGGCGGCGCCGGCGGCGTCGACGTCCGGCGGTCGATGCCTCGCCTGCGGTGTCCTCAGCCTCGGTGACCGGTGCGGCGTCGGCGCTGTCCTGTGCCGGGGCCGCGGTGCCCTCGGGGTGTCCGGTGGCCGACTGGCCGCCGCGGGTACGCCGACGGGTGCGCGTCTTGGCCTTGGCCGGGCGATCGCCGTCTGCCGAGGAGATGCGCTTCTCGTCGGGACTGCGCTTGGCCGCGGGCTTGCGCGGTTCACCGATCCGGCCGGTGGCATCGCTCGGGATGCCCAGCTCTTCGTAGATGTGCGGCGAGCTCGAATAGGTTTCGGCGGGCTCGGGGCAACCCAGGTTGAGCGCCTTGTCGATCGCCTCCCAGCGGGGCAGTTCATCCCAGTCGACGAGGGTGATCGCGACGCCGGTCTTGCCGGCGCGGCCGGTGCGCCCGATGCGGTGCACGTAGGCCTGCTCATCCTCGGGGCACTGGTAGTTGATGACGTGCGTGACGTCGTCGATGTCGATGCCGCGCGCCGCCACGTCGGTGGCGACCAGCACGTCGACGGCTCCGGTGCGGAACGACTTGAGGGCCTTCTCGCGGGCGCCCTGACCCAGGTCGCCGTGCACGGCGTCGACCTTGAACCCGCGCTCGGCGAGTTCGTCGGACACCTTCTGTGCGGTGCGCTTGGTGCGGGTGAAGATCATCGTGGCGCCCCGGCCCTCGGCCTGCAGGATCCGGCTCACCAGCTCCGACTTGTCCAGGGCGTGGGCCCGGTAGGCGAACTGTTCGGTGGTGTCGTGGGTGGCCGCCGAGTGCGGGGCCTCGGCCCGGATGTGGGTCGGCTGGTTCATGAAGGTGCGGGCCAGCGTGATGATCGGGTCCGGCATGGTGGCCGAGAACAGCATCGACTGCCGGTCGTCGGGGGTCAGCCGCAGGATGCGCTCGATATCGGGCAGGAAGCCCAGGTCCAGCATCTCGTCGGCTTCGTCGAGCACCAGCACGGACAGGCCCCCCAGCTGCAGGTGTCCCTGCTGGGCCAGGTCGAGCAGACGGCCCGGAGTGCCGACGACGACGTCGACGCCCTTGCGCAGCGCCTCGATCTGGGGCTCGTAGGGACGTCCGCCGTAGATCGAGGTGACAGAGAATTTCCGGTCGCCGGTGGTCAGGTACTTGGACGCTCCGGCGAGGTCGCCATAGACCTGAATGCAGAGCTCGCGGGTGGGCACCACGATCAGGGCGCGAGGAGTGCCGTTGAGCGGACGGGTCTCGTCGCTGGAGATGCGGTGCAGCAGCGGGATACCGAAGGCGTAGGTCTTGCCCATGCCGGTACGGGCCTGACCGATCAGGTCATCGCCGGCCAGGGCCAGCGGAAGGGTCAGTTCTTGGATGGCAAACGGGTGCTCAATGCCGGTTTCCTTCAATGCGCGGACGATTTCGTCGCGGACACCGAGTTCGGCAAACGTTTTATTTACATGCGTCATGGTGAGTGGAGGTGGCCTTTCACTGTCAAACCTCACGGGCATCCAGCGCACACGGAGTTCGACGGTGAAACGGTCGGGTTCGCCCGGACAAGGTTCATATCCGTCGGCGCTGCCGATCCGTTGGGCCCAGCTCACAGGGCGGGCCAACTGCGTGCACGCACATTTCCTGGTAGCGGTTCGGGCGCTGAAACAGTCGGCTCGAAGCCGTTACCACCTGCCATTGTAGCTGGTCGCGCGATCTGGGCCGATTTGCCAGACGATCATGGTGCCCCGGCGGCGTCTAGAGTTGGCCTCATGAATTCGCCTCAGCCTGCCGCGGAACAGATCTCCGAACCGGTCGAGTCGGGCGTGACTGCGGATCATCCGGGGGTCAACGAATTGTTCGCGGTCCTGGCCTATGGCGAGGTCGCCGCCTTCTACCGGCTGACCGAAGAGGCGCGCATGGCGCCGAACCTGCGCGGCCGGATCAACATGGCGAGTATGGCCGCCGCCGAGATGGGCCACTACGAGCTGTTGCGGGATGCATTGGAGCACAGGGGAGTTGACGTTGTTCCGGCGATGACGAAGTACGCCTCGGCGCTGGAGAACTATCACCGGATGACCACTCCGAGCACCTGGCTGGAGGCGTTGGTCAAGACCTACATCGGCGATGCGCTCGCCGCTGACTTCTACCTGGAGATCGCCGACGCCCTGCCCGAGGCGGTGGCCACGGTGGTGCGTGCGGTGCTGTCCGAGACCGGGCATTCACAGTTCGTGGTCGCCGAGGTGCGGGCGGCGGTGACGGCCAGTGACCGCCAGCGGCACCGGCTGGCGCTGTGGGCGCGTCGCCTCCTCGGCGAGGCCGTCACCCAGGCCCAGTTCGTGCTGGCCGATCATGACGAACTCGTCGACCTGGTGATGTCCAGCGGTGAGGGCCTGACCCAGCTGGCCGAGTTCTTCGGCCGGCTGCAGAACACCCACCAGTCCCGGATGCAGGAACTGGGCCTGGCCTGACTCCGAGGCGGGTGGCCCCGCCAGACCCAGTCGTCACTGCTCGGTGCGGTCGCTACTGCGTGCAGGTGGCGATCATCGTGTTGTTGGCCTGTGCGACGAGCACGTTGCCCGACGCATCGGTGATCGAGCAGTTGAGCTGCCCGGCGACGCTGGTCGCGGTCACGGATTTGAGCGTCACGCCCGGGTTGAGCACAACTGTCTTGGCCCACGGCAGCGCCACGTTGATGTCGGTCTGCAGCGCGCCCTGTGCGTCGGTGTAGACGATCGTCACCAGGTCGATGAGCTGCCGGTTGCCGGTCACCCGGTAGGTGACGGCGTTCGGGGTCGCGATGCCCGCGGGAGGGGCCGCCTCCGCCGGTGGTGCGGCCGGCGCCGGGGCCGCGGTGGCGCTGGGTGCCGGCGTCACAGTGGTGACGGTCTCGGGTGACAGCGGCGCGGTCGGCGCCGCGCGCGGCGGAACAGGTTTCGTGCTGGCGTCCTGTGCCGGCTGGGTGGTCTGTGTCGGCTGTGCCGAGGGCGAGGTCAGGGTGGCCGACACCGAACCGCTGTCCCCGCCGCCCAGGATCACCACCGTGCAGATCACCGCGACCAGCAGGATCGCGCCGGCCACGGCGGCCACCCAGATCCAGCGCCGGTCGATCGGGTCCTCGTAGAACACGACCTCGTCGTCGTAGTCGGCGTCGTAGTCCGTCTCGGCGTCGGTGTGGTAGCCGGTGCCGTGTCCCGTCGAGAAGTCGGTCTTGTAGTCGGGGCTATAGCCGGAGTACTCGCTCGGCTCATACGGGCGCTCCCCGAAGCGCTCGGTCGGGGTGGTGTCGTACGGCGAATAGTGCCTGGTCATGCGGCTGCCCCAGTCGTCTCGTCCAATATCGGCCCTGATGCTATCGAGGCGGAAGTGACAGATGAGGTTGAGTTCGGGGTGTGTCGGTCACGGTCCGGACTCGGTTCGATATCTGTGTTTCGCGCACGGCGTACCCATGTCCGCACCCGCTGGCGGCGTCCGCCCCCGGCTGTCCACTAGCCTGCTCAGGGAAGTCGACAAACGACGTGAGAAAGAAAGAAGGGTCCAGCGTGGAGGTCAAAATCGGTGTCACGGACAGCCCGCGCGAGCTGACCTTCAACAGCGCGCAGACACCCACCGAGGTGGAGCAGCAGGTCACCGAAGCACTCGCCAAGGATTCGGGAGTGCTGGCGTTGACCGATGAGAAGGGACGGCGATTCCTGGTGCAGAACAGCCGGATTGCCTACGTCGAGATCGGCGCAGCCGATGTGCGCCGGGTCGGTTTCGGAGTGGGAGCGGAATCCGCCTGAGATCTACGACCGGGTGAGTGGCACGTGTGACAGTCCGCCCCAGGCGAACTGCACCGTGCCGTCCACGGCCGTATTCCGGTCGATCGGCCGGTCATTGGTCAGCCAGTACCGCGCCGAGTCGACGCTGATGGCCACCAGTCCGACCGCGATCATCCTGGCGCGGTGCGCCTCCAGCCCGGAATCGCGGCTGATCAGATCGAACACGGCGTCGGTGCACGCTTCGGTGGCGACTTTCACCTGGGCGGCCACCTGCGGCTCGCTGACATAGTCATTCTCGAAGATCAGCCGGTAGCCCTGGCTGTCGTGCTCGATGAAATCGAAGAACGCCTCGACGGCGGCGCGCAACCGCTGCCGGTTGTCGGTCGTGGTGCGCAGGGCTTGGCGCACACCCGAGACCAGATTGTCGACGTGCCGCTGCAGCACCGCCAGATACAGCTCGAGCTTCGACGAAAAGTGTTGGTACAGAACAGGCTTGCTGACACCTGCTCGCTCGGCGATCTCGTCCATTCCCGCCGCGTGGTAACCGCGTTCGACGAACACCTCACTGGCGGCCGCCAACAGCTGTCCGCGCCGCTCATCACGAGGCAGGCGATTGCCGCGTCGACCAGCGGTCGCCGGCTTGTCACCTCTCCTCTCGGCGGTGTTGGCGAGATCGCTCATCAGGTCCTCAATCTGTATTGCTCTGGCGCACTTGGACAAGTTCATCCGAGCCGCTGATCGCACCGACACTACTACCGTGGCGCGCCACTTCCGTCGTGCGGTCGTCGCGAAACGGGCATCGGTTTCGAAATGACACCGGCGAGATCACGGCATAGCTGCGCTCAGGACCGATCCACAGGAGTCTGTGCCATTCTGGTCCGGTGACCTACGACCCGGGACGTCGCGGGGGTGGCCGTGTCCCGGCGCTGCGCAACGAGTGGCGGGAGCCGCTACGCGCTCAGCGAGATCCGATTGCCGCTGATTCAGGACGAGCCAGATCCAATCGGGACGACCACCAGCAGTGGCGAAAGCAGACGTGGATCGGCCGCTTCGTATCCACGTACGGCTGGCGCGCGTACGCGCTGCCGGTACTCATCGTGCTGACCGTGGTGGTGATCTACCAGACCATCACCGGCACCAGCGCGCCGCACTCCGCTCAGGAAGACGAGGGGCCGGTGCAGGGTCCGCCCACGATCGACGTGGCCAGCACCTCGATCATCGGCGCACCGCCCAAGGGCCTGACCCAGTTCGACGCGAACCTGCCGACCGGGATCCTGCCCGCAGGCGGACAGTTCACCGAGGCCGGAGCGCGGACCTGGCGGATCGTGCCGGGCACCACGCCCAAGATCGGTGAGGGCACCACGAAATCCTTCACCTACACCGTCGAGGTCGAGGACGGGGTGGACACCACGGCCTTCGGCGGCGACGACGGTTTCGCCCGGATGGTCAGCGAGACTCTGGCCAATCCCAAGAGCTGGACGCACAACGGCCTGTTCGCCTTCACCCGCGTGGATGAGACCAGTGGCGTCGAACCCGATTTCCGGGTGTCGCTGACATCCCCGATGACGGTGCGTGACGGCTGCGGCTACGACATCCAACTCGAGGCGTCCTGCTACAACCCGTCGTTCGACGGGCATCAGCCCCGGGTGTTCGTCAACGAGGCCCGCTGGGTTCGCGGTGCGGTGCCCTTCCAGGGGGACATCGGCTCCTACCGCCAGTACCTGATCAACCATGAGGTTGGTCACGCCATCGGGTATCAGCGGCACGAGGCGTGTGAGGCCAACGGGCAGCTGGCGCCGATCATGATGCAGCAGACGTTCTCCACCTCGAACGACGACGCGGCCAAGTTCGACCCAGAAACGGTCAAGGCCGACGGACTGACCTGCAAGTTCAACCCCTGGCCGTACCCGATCGCCTGACCTTTCCGGGACTGGCGCGCTTCGTGACGTCGCGCCGACGTCTGGACTGGTCCCGGGTGCGTCGTGTGCGCGGTCGCGGTGGCCCGGCGGCGGGAAGCATGAGCACCGGATTACCGTTGTGGGTACGAGGAGCTGGGACGATGAACCGACCCAAAAACTGAGGAGACATACGGTGTCCGCGAATTTGGACGTGTCGTTACCGCCGTTGGTTGAGCCGGCCGCAGAGCTGACGCGTGAAGAGGTGACGCGCTACAGCCGGCACCTGATCATTCCGGACGTCGGTGTGATCGGGCAGAAACGGCTGAAGAACGCCAAGGTGCTGGTGATCGGGGCCGGCGGCCTCGGCTCGCCGACCTTGCTGTACCTGGCCGCGGCCGGGGTGGGCACCATCGGCATCGTCGAGTTCGACGTCGTCGACGAGTCCAACCTGCAACGGCAGATCATCCACGGACAGTCCGACATCGGCCGGTCCAAGGCGCAGAGCGCCAAGGAATCGGTGCTGGAGATCAACCCGCTGGTGACGGTCAACCTGCATGAGTTCCGGTTGGAACCCGACAACGCAGTGGAGCTGTTCAGCCAGTACGACCTGATCCTGGACGGCACCGACAACTTCGCCACCCGCTACCTGGTCAACGATGCTGCGGTGCTGGCAGGCAAGCCCTACGTGTGGGGCTCGATCTACCGGTTCGAGGGCCAGGTGTCGGTGTTCTGGGAGGACGCCCCCGACGGGCTGGGCCTCAATTACCGCGACCTATACCCGGAGCCGCCGCCACCGGGCATGGTGCCGTCGTGCGCCGAGGGTGGGGTGCTGGGCATCCTGTGCGCCTCGATCGCATCGGTGATGGGTACCGAGGCCATCAAGCTCATCACCGGCATCGGCGAACCGCTGCTGGGCCGGCTCATGGTGTACGACGCCCTGGAGATGTCGTACCGGACCATCCGGATCCGCAAGGACCCGGCCACGCCGAAGATCACCGAGCTGATCGACTACGAGGCGTTCTGTGGCGTCGTATCGGACGAAGCGGCCGCCGCCGCGGCCGATTCCACGATCACCCCGCGGGAACTCAAGGAGCTGATCGACTCCGGGAAACCGTTGGCGCTGATCGACGTCCGCGAACCGGTCGAGTGGGATATCAATCACATCGAGGGCGCCGAGCTCATTCCCAAGCCGTCGTTCGAGTCAGGTGACGCCCTGGCCAAGCTCCCGGTCGACCGGACACCGGTCCTGTACTGCAAGACCGGCATTCGTTCGGCCGAGGTGCTCGCGATCGTCAAGAAGGCCGGTTTCTCCGATGCGATGCATTTGCAGGGCGGAATTGTGGCCTGGGCCAAGCAACTCGAGCCCGACATGGTGATGTACTGACGGCTGGTTTGCCGGTTAACGCCTTAGGCTGAGGTTGTGAGTGTGGAACGGCCGCCGGAACATGTGCTGGCGGCGTTCGGCCTGTCCGGGGTGCGCCCGGTACCGCTCGGCTCGAGCTGGGAGGGTGGCTGGCGCTGCGGCGAAGTGGTGATGTCGATGGTGCCCGAGCACGCCCGTGCGGCGTGGTCGGCCAAGGTTCGGGAATCACTGTTCATCGACGGGGTGCGGCTCGCCCGCCCGGTGCGCTCGACGGACGGCCGTTACGTGGTCGCCGGATGGCGGGCCGACACCTATGTCGCCGGCACGCCCGAGCCCCGGCACGACGAGGTGGTGTCGGCGGCAGTGCGATTGCACGAGGCCACCGCGAAGTTGGAGCGGCCTCGCTTCCTGACCCAACCGCCCGTCGCGCCCTGGGCCGATGTCGACGTGTTCATCGCCGCCGACCGGGCGGCCTGGGAGGACCGGCCGCTGCACTCCCTGCCGCCCGGCGCCAGGGTCTCGCCCGGATCGTCGGACGGACAGCGCTCGGTGGAGCTGATCAATCAGTTGGCCGGCTTGCGCAGGCCGACCCGCAGCGCGAGTCAACTGGTACACGGCGACCTCTACGGCACAGTGCTTTTCGCCGGGACGGCCGCGCCGGGGATCACCGACATCACCCCGTACTGGCGCCCGGCACCGTGGGCCGCGGGGGTGGTGGTGGTCGACGCGCTGTCGTGGGGCGACGCCGACGACGGATTGATCGAACGGTGGCAGTCGCTGCCGGAATGGCCGCAGATGTTGTTGCGCGCGTTGATGTTCCGGTTGGCGGTGCATGCACTGCACCCGCGGTCCACCGCGGCGGCGTTCCCGGGCCTGGCGCGCACTGCCTCGCTGGTCCGCTTGATTCTCTGACTCGTCTGCTCGCGATCAGAACCGGTGCCGGTACTCGGCCAGGCGGACCCGGCCGTCGACGGCCAGCACCCCTTCGGCGCGCAGCCGTTCCAGCTGCCGGGTGGCCAGGTGCGGGGCCGGCCGTCCCGATGCGGTGATCACCCGATGCCAGGGCAGGTCCGAGGAATCGGTCCGCATGATCCAGCCGACGATCCGCGGGCTGGAAAGGTCTGCGGCATCGGCGATGTCGCCGTACGTGCAGACGCGTCCCGGCGGGATCGCGGCGACCAGCGCCCGCACGGCTTCCACCTGCTCCTCGGTGACGGCGGGCATCTCAGCCCAGCTGTTCGAGGAGCAGTTTCGCGGTCTCGGCGGGGTTTGCCTGGGCCACCATGTGGTCGCAATCCCAATCCAGCAGGGTGAAATCCGGGCCGAGGTGCCCGCTGAGCGCGCTGATGAGGCCGTCACGGGCATACGGCGGGCTGGTGCGGGTGGCGCGGACCAGGACCGTGGGAGTGCCCTTGCGCGGCAGGGCAACCGGACGGGCCAGCTCACTCCAGTACGACATCATCGCCGGGATGCTGATCCGCCATCCGAACCGGCCGCCCGGCAGCTCGACGAGGTGCTCGTCGAGGTCACGGTCCAACTCCTCCGCAGTCACCTCGCCCCACGAACCGTTGGCCTTCTCCGCACGGGCCTCGGCACGGTCGGGATAGTCGGGCGAGGCCAACATGGCATCGGCGATCTCGCGCATCCATTCGCCGTCGAGCTCCACCGCCGGGTCCAACAACACCAGCCCACTGACCAGATCCGGATATGCGGCAGCGAGATTGAGCGCCACCGCGCCACCGAAGGAGTGCCCGGCCACCAGCGTCGGACCCTCCAGCAGTGACGCCAGCGCCTCGACGTTGGCATCGAGCGTCCACGGGGCGGCCCACGACGAGCGGCCGTGCCCGAGCAGATCCGGGGCGAGCAGCGCCACGTCGGGCAGATGCTGCTCGGCCAATGTCTTCCAACGTTGACCGTGCCCGGTCAGTCCGTGGACGAGCAACACCCGGGGCGGGTGGTCGGGGCCGTAGCGGTGGACGTGCAACTTCTCGGCTGACATTTCATAGATGCTGCCAGGGACCGTTGGACGCTGCTTGCCGGGATCTGCTTGTCGGGTCTGTCGCTCCAATCCGCTCCGCTACTTGTCGGTCCCCTCTGGTGTCATTCCCTCCATGACCGCACAACACATCCAACCCGCGCTGACCGGCACCGATCTGCTGGCGCCGGGCCACAGTGGTGTGGTGCGGGTGCTGGGTGGCCCGGGCACGGGGAAGAGCTCATTGCTGATCGGCACCGCGGTCGATCACATCGCGGCGGGCACCGATCCGGAATCGGTGTTGTTGTTGACCGGTTCGGCCCGGTTGCGTTCAGAGGCCCGGGCTGCCATCACCGCGCGGCTGCTCGGCGCGGGCACCCACGGTGTGGTGCGGGAACCGCTGGTGCGCACCGTGCACTCCTATGCCTTCGCGCTGCTGCGGCTGGCCGCCCAGCGCAACGGTGATCCGCCGCCGCGGCTGATCACCACTGCCGAACAGGACGGCATCATCCGTGAGCTGCTGGCCGGTGACCTGGAGGACGGCGCTGATTCACCCGTGGGCTGGCCCGAGCAGCTGTGGCCGGCGCTGAGCACCGCGGGTTTCGCCACCGAGCTGCGAGATCTGCTGGCCCGCTGCACCGAGCGTGGGGTGGATCCGCGGGCCCTGCAACGGCTCGGCCGCTCGGCGGGGCGCCCGGAATGGTTGGCGGCGGGACGTTTTGCGCAGGCGTATGAGCAGATCATGTTGTTGCGGTCGGCGGTCGGGATGGCCGCGCCGCAGGCCACGGTGCCTGCCTTGGGGGCGGCCGAACTCGTCGGTGCGGCGCTGGAGGCGCTCGGGACCGATGCCGACCTGCTGGCCGCCGAGCGCGCGCGGATCAGCCTGCTGCTGGTCGACGACGCGCAGCACCTCGACCCGCAGGCCGCCCTGCTGGTGCGGGTACTGGCCGCCCGGGCGGGGCTGACCGTCGTCGCCGGCGATCCCGATCAGGCGGTGTTCGGATACCGTGGCGCCGATCCGGTGTTGTTGCGCGAGCAAGGCGACGACACCCCGGCGATCACTCTCACCCAGTCATACCGCTGTGCCCCCGCCGTCGCCACGGCGATCTCGGGGATCGGGCGCCGACTGCCCGGCGTCGGGTCCGGCCGCATGCTGGAGGGCAATCCGCAGCGCGGGCAGGGTGAGGTGACCATGCGGTTGGCGGCCACACCGCACGCCGAGAACGCCTTCATCGCCGACGCCCTGCGCCGCGCTCATCTGGTGGACGGCGTGCCGTGGTCAGAGATGGCTGTCGTCGTGCGCTCGATTCCGCGGGTGGGGGCGGCCCTGGCGCGGGCACTGAGCGGGGCCGGTGTTCCGGTGCAGGCCACGGGTCCCGACCTGGGGCTCGCGCAACAGCCCGCGGTCGCGGCGCTGCTCACGGTCTTGGAGGTGACCGCGTCCGGACACCTCGACGGCGACAGTGCGATCAGCCTGCTCACCGGCCCGATCGGGCGCGTCGACCCGGTGACGCTGCGGCAGTTGCGCCGGGCGTTGCGCCGCATCGACGGTTCCACGCCGCCAAGGGAATTCACCGAGCTGTTGGCCGCCGCGATCGGCTCAGAGCCGGCCGGTTTGTCGGCCGAACATGCCAAACCGCTGCGTCGCCTGCGGTCGGTCCTGGCCGCCGCCCGCCGCAGCGAGCGTGACGGCGCCGATCCGCGCTACACCCTGTGGCAGGCCTGGAACGCCTGCCGGTTGCAGCCGCGCTGGCTGGCCGCCAGCGAGCGGGGCGGCACCATCGGAGCGCAGGCCGACCGGGATCTGGACGCGGTGACGGCACTGTTCGATGTGGCCGACCAGTATGTGAGCCGTACGGCGGGGGCGTCGCTGCGCGGCCTCATCGACCATGTGGCGACGCTGGGAACGTCGATGTCGGCATCGGATACCAGCCCGCAGAGCGACGCGGTGGCGGTGCTCAGCGCCCACGCCGCGCTCGGCCGGGAATGGGATTTCGTGGTGATCGCCGGCGTGCAGGAAGGGTTGTGGCCCAACACCGTTCCGCGTGGCGGCATCCTGGGTACGCAGAATCTGGTGGACGTGCTCGACGGGGTGGCCGCTCCGGACGACCGTGGGGTGTCGACCCGGGCGCCGCTGCTGGCCGAGGAGCGGCGGTTGTTGATGGCGGCCATGGGCCGGGCCCGGACCCGGCTCCTGGTGACCGCTGTCGACAGCGACGGTGGCGATGAATCGCTGCTGCCCTCGCCGTTCTGCGCCGAACTGGCCGAGTGGGCAACCGAATCCGTACCGCTGCCGCCATTGGCGGCGCCGCGGGTGCTGCTGCCGTCGGCGATGGTCGGTCGGTTGCGGGCGGTCGTGTGCGCGCCGGAGGGTGCCGTGGATGACGAGGCCCGGGCTTGTGCGGCAACGCAGTTGGCCCGGCTGGCCGCCGCGGGTGTGCCTGGGGCCGACCCCTCGCAGTGGCACACCAGGACCACGTTGTCCACCGAGGAGCCGTTGTGGTCGGATCCCGAGCAGGTCGTCACCCTCTCGCCGTCGACGTTGCAGATGCTCACCGACTGCCCGCTGCGGTGGCTGCTGGAGCGGCACGGTGGCAGCGACGGACGCGATGTGCGTTCCACGGTCGGATCGTTGCTGCATGCGCTGGTTTCGGACTCCGGCAAGACCGAGAGCCAGCTCGTCAACGATCTGGAAAAGGTCTGGGAGGACCTGCCTTTCGAGGCCAGATGGTATTCGGACAATGAGTTGTCGCGGCACCGGGGCATGCTGGAGACCTTCACCCGGTGGCGTGCGGACTCCCGGGGACAGCTGATCGAGGTCGCCACCGAGATCGACGTCGAGGGCGTGATCGTCGACCCGGGTGCGGACGGCCCCGGCGTTCGGGTGCGGGGCCGGCTGGACCGTCTGGAGCGTGACCAGGCGGACCGGCTCGTCGTGGTGGACCTCAAGACCGGCAAGAGCCCGGTCACCAAGGACGATGCGCAGAAGCACGCGCAGTTGGCCACCTATCAGCTCGCGGTGGCCGCGGGATTGTTGCCGCACGGGGACCAGCCGGGTGGTGGCCGGTTGGTATACCTGGGCAAGGCGGGGGCGGCCGGCGCCACCGAACGCGAACAGGATCCGATGACACCAGAGACCCGTGCCGCCTGGCTCGGCACGGTCGCCGACGCGGCGGCCGCCACGGCCGGGCCGCAGTTCACCGCCCGGGTCAACGACGGGTGCGCGAACTGCCCGGTGCGTTCGTCGTGCCCGGCCCAGGCGTTGGGGGACCGGTCATGACGGGCACCGCACCGGTGGGCGTGCGGTACAGCCCGGCCGAGTTATCCTCCGCGCTGGGCCTGTTCCCGCCGACCGAGGAACAGGCCGCGGTGATCGCCGCGCCTCCGGGCCCCGTGGTGGTGATCGCCGGAGCGGGCGCCGGCAAGACCGAGACCATGGCGGCCCGGGTGGTCTGGCTGGTGGCCAACGGGTACGCCACGCCATCGCAGGTGCTGGGCCTGACGTTCACTCGCAAGGCGGCGGGCCAGCTGCTACGCCGGGTACGGACCCGGCTGGCCCGCCTGGCCGGGGCCGGCCTGGCACCGGGTTCCGGCGGAGGCGACGAGATCCCGACCGTCAGCACCTACCACGCCTTCGCCGGCACGCTGCTCCGCGAGCACGGCCTGCTGCTGCCGGTGGAGCCGGATACCCGGCTGCTCAGCGAGACGGAGCTGTGGCAGTTGGCTTTTGAGGTGGTCTGCGCCCATCCGGGGGAGCTGGCCATCGAGAAGACACCGGCCGCCGTCACCGACATGGTGCTGCGTCTGGCCGGGGCGCTCGCCGAGCATCTGGTCGACACCGACCAGCTGCGCGACACCCATGTGGAATTGGAGCGGCTGGTACACACCCTGCCGGCCGGTCCGTACCAGCGCGACCGTGGACCCAGCCAGTGGCTGCTGAAAATGCTGTCCACCCAGACCGAACGCACCGAACTGGTGCCGTTGATCGATGCGCTGCACCAGCGGATGCGCGCCGACAAGGTGATGGACTTCGGCATGCAGATGTCCGCGGCGGCGCGGCTCGCCGCGAACTTCCCCCAGGTCGGAGAGCAACTGCGGCAACGGTTCCGGGTGGTGCTGCTCGACGAGTACCAGGACACCGGGCATGCCCAGCGGGTGGCGTTGTCGTCGTTGTTCGGTGGCGGCGTCGATGACGGACTGGCATTGACGGCGGTGGGGGATCCGATCCAGTCGATCTACGGCTGGCGCGGCGCGTCGGCGACGAACCTGCCCCGGTTCACCACAGACTTTCCGCTGGCCGACGGCACGCCGGCCCCGACGCTGGAGCTGCGTACCAGCTGGCGCAACCCGCCGAGCGCCCTGCACCTGGCCAACGCGGTCTCGGCCGAGGCGCGTCGCCGCTCGGTGACGGTGCACGAACTGCGGCCCCGGCCTGACGCCGAGCCGGGCACCATCCGGTGCGCACTGCTCTGCGATGTCGAGACCGAACGCGATTGGGTGGCAGACCATCTGGCCCGCGCCTACCACGGCGCGGTGGCGCAGGGCACCGCCACACCGACCGCCGCGGTGCTGGTGCGACGTAACGCCGATGCCGCGCCGATGGCCGAGGCGCTCAGCGTCCGCGGGGTACCGGTCGAGGTGGTGGGGGTGGCCGGGTTGCTGGCGGTGCCCGAGGTGGCCGATCTGGTCGCGATGCTGCGGCTGGTCGCCGATCCCGCCGCGGGTTCGGCGGTGATGCGGGTGCTGACCGGGCCGCGATGGCGCTTCGGCGCCCGGGACATCGCCGCGCTGTGGCGCCGGGCCAGAGAACTCGACGACCGGTCGGTGGGGGAGCCGACCGCCGCCGAGATCGTGGCGCAGGCCGCCCCGGATGCGGATTCGGCCTGCCTGGCCGACGCGATCTGCGATCCCGGTGCCGCCGAGCACTATTCGCCGGCCGGCTATGAGCGGATCGAGGCGCTCGGGCGCGAGCTGACCATGCTGCGTGCGCATCTGAGCCATCCGCTGCCAGAGTTGGTGGCGGAGGTGCGGCGGGTGGCCGGCCTGGACGCCGAGGCCCGAGCGGCCCGGCCGGTGGCTGCGGGCTGGACGGGGACCGAGAATCTCGACACGTTCTGCGATCTGGTGGCCGATTTCGCCTCCCGGCCAGGGGCGTCGGTGCTCGCCCTGCTGTCCTACCTGGACGTGGCGACCGACGTCGAGAACGGTTTGGCCCCTGCCGAACTGACGGTGTCGCACGACCGCGTGCAGATCCTCACCGTGCACGCCGCCAAGGGACTGGAATGGCAGGTGGTGGCGGTTCCGCATCTGAGCACCAGGGTGTTCCCGTCGACGGCCTCGGCCCGCACGTGGCTCACCGATCCGTCGGACCTGCCTCCGCTGCTGCGGGGCGATCGCGCGACCGAATCAGAGCTCGGCGTGCCGGTGCTGGACATCTCGGACATCAATGACCGGAAGATCTTGTCGGACAAGATCTCCGACCACAAACGTAGCCTGGAGCAGCGCCGCGTCGACGAGGAACGCCGATTGCTCTACGTTGCGATCACCCGGTCCGAGGACACCCTGCTGATCTCCGGGCATCACTGGGGCGCCACCGAGAGCAAGCCGCGCGGACCGTCGGAATTCCTGTGTGAGATCAAGGCCATCGTGGAGGATGCTGCCGCGCAGGGCCGGCCGTGCGGCGAGATCGAGCAGTGGGCTCCGGAGCCGCCGGCCGGTGAGGTGAACCCGCTGCGGGACAAGGCGGTCGAGGCCGTCTGGCCGGCGGCTCCGGCCAGGGCGGCCGATGTCGACCGCGGTGCGGCGCTGGTGGCGCAGGCGCTGGCCGGCGACGGTGACCCGGAAGGCGCCGCGCGGGACGAGGCCGCCGACGGAGAGGGCTGGGCCGCCGACGTCGATGCTCTGCTGGCCGAACGGGATCGCGCACCGCGGGCCGCTCCGCGGGAACTGCCGGGGCAGGTGTCGGTCAGCACTCTGGTGGAGCTCAGCCGCGATCGGCAGGCCGCACTACAGCGCCTGCAGCGGAGATTGCCGCAACGCCCGGATCCGCATGCCCTGTTGGGCACCGCATTCCACGAATGGGTGCAGCGGTTCTTCCACTCGGAGCGGTTGTTCGACCTCGATGATCTGCCAGGCGCGGTGGACAGTGACAGCGGGCGTGCCGGCGCAGCCGAACTGTCGGAGTTGCAGGATGCATTCGTCATGTCGCCGTGGGCCGCCCGCACCCCGATCGAGGTGGAAGTGCCGTTCGACATGGCGATCGGGCAGGCCCGGACCATCGTTGTGCGGGGCCGCATCGACGCGGTGTTCGCGCACGAGGACGGCACCACGACCGTGGTGGACTGGAAGACCGGCGAGCCGCCGGCCACACCGGAAGCCATGGCGCAGGCCGCGGTGCAGCTCGCGGTGTACCGCCTGGCCTGGGCGTCGCTGCGGGGCTGCCCGCCGGAATCGGTGCGGGCCGCGTTCCATTACGTGCGCTCGGGGCAGACCGTCAGCCCCGAGACGCTGCCCGGGCAGGACGAACTCGTCGCCTTGCTCACCGGCCCGGCCACCGCGCCACGTGAGCCGGCGCAGGAGTCCTAGCCGCCTGCCGAGATCAGGCGATGGTCGTGCCCACCGCAAGGCCGATCACATACGTGATCAGCAGGGCCAGGCCGCCACCGATCACATTGCGCAGCACCGCGCGTCCCTTCGGGGCCCCGCCCAACCCGGCCGACACCGCCCCGGTGAGCATGAGCGCCAGCAGCACGGCCACCACGGTCACGGGGATCCGCCACGTCGTCGGCGGGATCAGGATCGCGACCAACGGCAACAAGGCGCCGATGGTGAACGACAGTGCCGAGGACGCCGCGGCCTGCCACGGATTCGTCAGATCCTTGGGATCGATACCCAATTCGACTTCGGCGTGCGCGGCGAAGGCGTCGTGGTCGGTGAGTTCTTCGGCCACGGTACGTGCCGTCGCCGTCGTCAGGCCCTTCGCCTCGTAGAGGGCGCTCAACTCGTTCAGTTCGGCGGTCGGGTCGTCGCGTAACTCGCGGCGTTCCTTGCGCAGCAGGGCGCGTTCGGTGTCGCGCTGGGTGCTCACCGAGACGTATTCGCCCAGTGCCATCGAGACTGCTCCGGCGGCCAGGCCGGCGATGCCGGCAGTCAGGATCGGCGCATGCTCCACCGTGGCGGCCGCGACGCCGACCACGATGCCTGCCGTGGAAACGATTCCGTCATTGGCACCCAAAACCCCGGCGCGAAGCCAGTTCAGCCTCGATGACAGGGAGCCCACGTGCGGTTCGGCCGGATGGCTGGGATTCGTCACGGTCCGACGATATCGGTGAAAACCGCACGCCACCAGCAACGATAGCCTTGCCAAACTTGGCGCCGCACGGCGCCAAGTCAACGGCCCGGTACCGAAAATGCTGCCGCCCAAGAGTTCTGGGCGGTCGGGGAGAACCCGTGTGCGGGACTAGGAGTTGCGATACACGCGCAGCGCCGCGGTGATCATCGGGATCTGCAGCGGCAGCCGGGCGATGGCGACGATCCGCATCGGCCAAGGCTTGTCCCACCACAGCCGGACCATGTTCACGTTGCCGGGGAACACCGCGAGGAACAATGCCACGGCGGCCAGCGCGCCGAGCCGCCGAGTGCGGGGCACGGCCAGCAGGGCGCCGGTGGCCAGCTCACCGACCCCGGAGGCATAGGTGTAGAAGCGGGCAGTGCCCGGCAGCTCGGCCGGGATGATCGAGTCGAAGGGTTTGGGCGCGACGAAGTGCAGCGTGCCCATGCCCAGGAGCAGGGCCGCCATACGTTGGGCGGCGGGTGCGGCGGAGATCCGCTGAGGCTCGGGTGCGGTCATGGTTACATTGTGGCGTGCGTCTGATCAGATTGATCCCGGCGCGTCCCGGGGCACTTTGCTCGATGATGGGGTCGCGTGGCTAAAGGCAGGCTGCGGCGCCGCCTCGCCGCGATCGACTCGAACCTGACTTCGCGCCCGGACGCCGCGCTCGTCGATGTGTTGCGCATCCCCGAGCCGTTCGTCAGCCCGGCCCGCAAGATCTTCATGCGGGTGCTGTACGCGCTGACGGCGCTGTTCGCCGCGGTGCTCATCGTCTACGCCGACAGGTACGGCTATCGAGACGTCGACAGCCTGCCGGATGCGAACAATCCGCTGTCTTTCCTGGATTGTCTTTACTACGCGACGGTGTCGCTGTCGACGACCGGTTACGGCGACATCACGCCGTATACGGATTCGGCACGCCTGGTCAACGTTCTGGTCATCACCCCGCTGCGAGTGGCGTTCCTGATCGTTCTCATCGGTACCACCGTGGAAACCCTGACCACCCAATCCCGGCAGGCGCTGAAGATCCAGCGATGGAGGAACAAAGTGCGTAACCACACCGTCGTCGTCGGATACGGCACCAAGGGCCGGACGGCGGTCGCCGCGATGGTGGGCGATGAGGTCTCCCCGGCCGACATCGTCGTCGTCGACGAGGACGCTGCCGCACTGGAACGCGCCAAGGGCGCCGGGCTGGTGACCGTGCACGGAGATGCCACCAATTCCGGTGTCCTGCGACTGGCCGGGGCCCAGCACGCCAAGTCGATCATCGTGGCGGCCGACAACGATGCCAGCGCTGTGTTGGTCACGTTGACGGCCCGTGAATTGGCGCCGAAGGCCAAGATCATCGCGGCGGTGCGGGAATCGGACAACCTGCATCTGCTCAAGCAGTCCGGTGCCGACTCCACCGTAGTGTCGTCGGAGACCGCCGGCCGGTTGCTCGGTATTGCGACGCAGACGCCCAGCGTGGTGGAGATGATGGAGGACCTGCTGACCCCCGATGCGGGCTTCGCCATCGCCGAACGCGAGGTGACCCCGAAGGAGGAGGGCGGCTCACCCCGGCACCTGCACGACATCGTGCTGGGCGTGGTGCGTGAGGGCCGGTTGGTCCGGGTCGACGCGCCGGAGGTCGACGCGCTGGAGGCCGGTGACCGGCTGCTCTACATCCGCAGCGCGGACGCCGAGCGATGAGCCAACACCTCAGCTTCGGGCTGCGCAACGTCCCCCTGCTCTCACGGGTCGGGGCCGATCGCGCCGATGCGCTGCGCACCGATATCGACGCGGCGACCGAGGGCTGGCAGGACGCGCTGCTGCTGCGGGTCGACCGGCGCAACCAGGTGCTGATCTCGGGCGGCCAGGTGGTGCTCGGCAAGGCGTCGAGCCTCGGCACCGACAAGCCGCCGGAGCATGCGGTGTTCCTCGGCCGGCTGGGCGACGGGCGTCACGTCTGGGGTGTCCGCAGCGCGCTGGAGGGGCCCGAGGATCCCGATGCGCCGGCCGAGGTGCTCGACCTGCGCCGGGCCGGGGAAGTGTTCGACGACGTCAGTGCTCAGCTGGTGGCGACCGCCACCGCGTTGCTGAACTGGCATGACCGGGCCCGATTCAGTGCGGTGGACGGCGCGGTGACACGGTCGGCGAAGGGCGGCTGGTCGCGGGTCGACCCGGTCAGCGGCCACGAGGAGTTCCCGCGCATCGACCCCGCGGTGATCTGCCTGGTGCATGACGGCCATGACCGCGCGGTACTGGCCCGGCAGACGGCGTGGCCCGAGCGGTTGTTCTCGATCCTCGCCGGGTTCGTCGAGGCCGGTGAATCCTTCGAGACCTGCGTGGTGCGTGAGATCGCCGAAGAGGTCGGCCTCACCGTCACCGACGTGCAGTACCTCGGTAGTCAGCCGTGGCCGTTCCCGCGGTCGCTGATGGTCGGATTCCACGCCATCGGCGATCCCGAGCAGCCGTTCTCGTTCAACGACGGTGAGATCGCCGAGGCCGACTGGTTCACCCGGGCCGAGATCCGTGAAGCGCTCGACCAGGGTGACTGGAGCGCCGCCGACGGCGATTCCCGGTCCAGGCTGCTGCTGCCCGGATCGATCTCGATCGCGCGCGAGATCATCGAATCCTGGGCTGCCCTGGACTGACGCTCAGCCGAGCTTGGTCTTGACCTGCTTGATCGTCGGATTGGTCAGTGTCGACCCGTCGGCGAACTTCAGCGTCGGGACCACGTGGTTACCGCCGTTGACCGAACCGACGAACTCGGCCGCCGCGGGGTCCTGTTCGATGTCGACCTCAGTCCACGCGATGCCCTCCGCCTTCAGCGCGGTCTTGAGCCGCCTGCAGTAGCCGCACCAGGTCGTGGTGTACATGGTCACAGTCGGTGTCGCAGTCATAGTGCATCTAACGTAGCCCAGGCGCCGTCTCATGCCCGCGGTGACGCAGGTCTCCGACGCGCAGCGGTAAGTTGCTAATCCGCATGGGACGGAGCTGAACATGACCCGATTGGTGCCCCCGGTGGCCGGCGACCCGCATGAGCTCGACGAGTTGCGATTGCAGGTGCGCGAGTTCGTCGCCGAGCAGCAGCGGGCCGGCAAGGTCGGCCGGTACGCCGACAGCTGGCTGACCGGATGGGACGAGGACTTCAGCCGGGCGCTGGCCGCCCGCGGTTGGCTGGGCATGACGGTGCCCGTCGAATACGGCGGTCACGGGCGCAGCCATCAGGAGCGGTTCGTGGTCACCGAGGAACTGCTGGCCGCCGGGGCACCGGTGGGGGCACACTGGATCGCCGACCGCCAGATCGTTCCCTCGTTGCTCAAGTACGGCACCGAGGAGCAGCGGCGAAAGTTCTTGCCCGCCATAGCCAAAGGTGAGTGTTACTTCGGTATCGGCATGTCCGAGCCGGACTCCGGGTCGGATCTGGCCAGTGTGCGCACCAAGGCCGTTCAGGTTGACGGCGGTTGGGCGATCACCGGTGCCAAGGTGTGGACCTCAGGGGCGCATCTGGCGCATGCGTTCATCTGCCTGGCCCGTAGCGCGCCGTTGGATCCCGCCCACCGCCACGACGGCCTGAGCCAGTTCATCGTCGATCTGCACGCTCCCGGCGTCGATATCCGGCCCATCATCTCGATGAACGGCAAGCATCACTTCAACGAGGTGATCCTCGATGAGGTGTTCGTGCCCGACGCCATGGTGTTCGGCACCATCGGCAACGGCTGGCAGCAGGTGACCTCGGAGCTGAGCTTCGAACGCAGCGGGCCCGAGCGGTTCCTGTCGACGTTCCCGCTGCTGGCCGACATGGCCAGCCACATGGGTGACGGCTCCCTGCCCCGCCACACCGATCTGGGGCGCTATCTGGCCCGGCTCACCGGCCTGCACCAGATGTCGATGGCGGTCGCCGGCGCGTTGGAGCGTCATGAACCGGCCGATACGGCGGCGGCCGTGGTGAAGGTGCTGGGCACCTCCACCGAAGGTGACATCGCCGATTTCGCCGACGTGCTCGGTGAGCCCGATGACGACGGGTACCGCGCCATGCTGGCCGATGCCGTGGTGCAACGTCCGGGGTTCACCCTGCGTGGCGGGACCAACGAGGTGTTGCGTGGGGTCATTGCGCGGGGGCTGGGGTTGCGCTGATGAGCGCTTGCGCGAAGAGGAGACGGCACTGATGAGCGCTTGCGCGAAGAGGAGACGGGACTGATGAGCGCTGTTGACGCCGAACTGATCGAGATGATGTCGGCGGTGTTCGCCGCGCACCGTGAAAAGTACCCGCCCGGTGAGGGCATCGTTGAATTGTGGGGCCGGCTGGACGAGCTCGGCCTGGTCCGGCTCACCGGATCCGAGGAATCCGGTGGCAGTGGTGCGGGCTGGGCCGAGGCCGTCGAACTATTGCGTGCGGCCGCCTGGCACGGCGTGAAAATCCCGCTGGCCGAACACGATCTGCTGGCCTGTTGGCTGTTGGAGACGGCGGGGCTGGCGGTCGACGAGGCCCGGCGTACCGCCTGTCTGCTCGACGACCAGGGTGTCGCGCGGGCCGTACCCTGGGCGGCCGAGGCACAGCGGGTGGTGCTGCTCTGGCGCGACGGCCCGGGCCATCGCGTGGCCGATGTGGAGACCGCGTCACTGGCCGTCACCGCGAGCCTCAACAACGCGGGGGAACCCCGCGACGCGGTCAGCGCGGATCTCGCCTCGTTGTCGGGCACCCCCGTGACCGATGACGTGGTGGCACAGTTCACCCGCCGGGCCGCGCTGGTGCGCGCGGTACAAGTGTGCGCGGCGCTGGACCGGATCCTGGCGCTGTCGGTGGCGCACGCCGGCGAGCGCACCCAGTTCGGCCGGCCGCTGGCCAAGTTCCAGGCCGTGCAGCATCTGGTGGCCGACATCGCGGCCGAGTCGGCGCTGGCCCGGGCCGCCACCGACGGCGCCCTGGCCGAGGCGCTGCGGTCGGACTGGTCGTCTCCGCACCTGGATTTCCTTGTCGCCGTCGCACGTTCGTGCGTCGGGCATGCGACCTCGGTGGTGGTGCGCAACGCTCATCAGGTGCACGGTGCGATCGGCACCACGCGCGAGCACCGTTTGCATGAGTTCACCATGCCCGCGCTGTCCTGGCGGTCGGAGTACGGCTCGGTGGCGCACTGGGACGAGACCCTGACGGGCTACGCCACTACCGCCGGAGCCGACGGCTTGTGGGCGTTGGTCACCGCCACCGGCACGTGATCGGTTCACCGCCGACAAATCGGAATGTCGACGATATGACACCCGCTGTCCTATGCGACCATAGGTAGAACGGGCGTCGTCGGAGGTGGGCGGGAGGTGTCATGAGCGCTCTGCTGCGTGCTGTGCGCCAACAGCGGGGTATGACCCTTGAGGAGCTGGCCGAAGCGACGGGATTGACCAAGAGTTACCTGTCCAAGGTCGAACGGCAGCGCTCCACCCCGTCGATCGCGGTTGCGATGAAAGTTGCCCGTGCGCTCGATGTCGATGTCGCACAGTTGTTCTCCGAGGATCCGGCGGTCACGACGTTGTCGGTCGACCGCGCCGGCGACCGCAGTGACAACCGGTATCAGGCCGTGGCCGCCGGGATGCTCGGGAAGTCGATGTCGCCGTTCATCGTGCGACCGACACTCAAGTTCGCCGAGCACCCGCATCCGGAACACGCCGGGCAGGAGCTGGTGTTCGTCCATGCCGGCGTCGTGGAGCTGCGCTACCAGGATGAGTTGGTCACCCTGGAACCCGGCGATTGCGCGTACTTCGATGCCTCCTTGCCGCACCAACTGCGGCAGCGGGGAACCACGCCGAGCGAGGTTCTGGTGATCACGCACACCGAGTACAGCCGCAATCGCTGAAGGCCTCTCAGCATTTGAGGTTGACGTGCACGGTGGGGATCGGTTCGAAATCCGGCAGTCCGTGAATGGTGACCGTCTTGGCTTGCGGGCGTACGACGACGGCGCGGACATCGGTCACGGTGCACTGACTGAGTGGGCCGCTGCCGACCTTGTTGATGATCACCCGCTTGCCGTCGGCCTGTAGGCGCGCGATGGTTTCGGCTGCCGACGGGCCGGTGGGGGCCGCGGCGGCAACGGCGGCTCCGGCGGTGAGCCAGCTCGCGACCGCGCCGATAGATAACGCCGTGCAGGTTGCGATGTTCTTCATGGCTTTCCACTCCTTCTTGATGGTCTGAGCGATACGCCTCCAATCATAGGACACAATGTGTCATAAAGGAAACGTGATTGACCCGCGATTGCACGTAGCGGAGTCCATACTGTTGACGTCAGGACACTATGTGTCCTACAGTTCGAGTTGTGTCCCCGGTAACCCGAAGCGGAAAGGAATCCCGAGATGACCACCACGCTTGGTGATTCGAAACAAGTTCTGATGCAGCGCGCACTCGATGGCTTGTCGGCCCACATCGAAGAATCAACGCTGACGACGCGACAGAAGCTCGCCCTTACCTGTCGGGCTTTGTTCGATGCCGGCCACGACTCAGGTCTGGCGGGCCAGATCACCGCGCGGGCCGAGAAGTCGGGCACCTACTACACACAGCGCCTGGGTTTGGGGTTCGACGAGATCACCGAGGACAATCTGCTGCTCGTGGACGAAGATCTGAACGTTCTCGAAGGCGGCGGAATGGCAAATCCCGCCAACCGATTTCACAGCTGGATCTACCGCGCTCGGCCCGATGTGCAGTGCATCGTCCACACCCACCCGTTCCACGTCGCCGCGCTTTCGATGCTCGAAGTTCCGTTGCAGGTGTCCCAGATGGACATCGCGCCGCTGTATGACGATTGCGCCTTCCTGGCCGACTGGCCCGGCGTTCCGGTCGGCAACGAAGAAGGCGAGATCATCAGTGCCGCACTGGGTGACAAGAAAGCCATCCTGCTGGCCCACCACGGGCACGTAATCGCCGGGGCCAGCATCGAGGAGTCGTGCTCGCTGGCGATGTTGATCGAGCGTGGCGCCAAACTGCAATTGGCCGCCATGGCAGCGGGAACGATCGCCGAGCTGCCTCCGCGCCTTGCCCGCGAGGCCCACGACTGGACGCTGCGGCCCAAGCGCAGCCAGGCGAACTTTGCCTACTACGCCCGCCGCGCGCTCCGCAATCATCCCGACGCGTTGACCAGTTGATCCCGAGTCCCAGCCCTCATCCGTACGAAAGAAGGACACAAACATGCCCTCCAGCACTGAGATCCACGGAATTCTCGCCTATCCGGTGACTCCTTTCACCGAGGATCACCAGATCGACACGGGCAAGCTGGCCGCCCTCGTCGACCGGTTGGTCACCGGGGGAGCGCACGGAATCGTCCCGCTCGGCAGCACCGGTGAATCGGCGTATCTCACCGAGGCCGAGTTCGATACCGTCATCGACACCACGATCGGGGTGGTCGACCGTCGGGTGCCGGTCATCATCGGTGCGTCAGATCTGACCACTGCCAACACTATTCGTCGTGCGCGGTATGCCGAGCGGGCCGGTGCCGACGCGGTCATGGTGCTGCCCATCTCCTACTGGAAACTGTCCGAACGGGAAATCGCCCAGCACTACGCGGCGATCGGTGCCGCGATAGGCATTCCGATCATGGTGTACAACAACCCAGCCACCAGCGGCATCGACATGCGGCCGGAACTGCTGGTCCAGATGTTCACCGACATCGACAACGTCACCATGGTCAAGGAATCCACCGGGGACATCACCCGCATGGAGCGCCTGGCCGAGCTCACCGGCGGCCAGTTGCCGTTCTACAACGGCAGTAATCCCATGATTCTCAAGGCCTTCAAGGTCGGAGCCAAGGGCTGGTGTACCGCGGCGCCGAACCTGCTGCCGCAGCCGTGCCTCGATCTCTACGCGGCGGCACAGGCTGGAGACTGGGCGAAGGCCGAGGCCATATACACCGAACTCAAGCCCTTCCTGGAGTTCATCGTGGCCGGCGGTCTGCCCACCACGGTCAAGGGTGGACTCGGGCTGCGGGGGCGGGGGGTGGGAGCCCCGCGCCCGCCGCTGCTTCCGCTCGACGCCGGCGGTCGTGAGGAGTTGCGCCAGCTCCTGCTATGAGCCCTTTCGGCCCAACAACTTTCGGGTGCGGGCCGGCGCCGCGGCGGGTATGTCGGCGAGGATGTCGGCGAGCGTGACGCCGTCGAGGCTGGACCGCCAGGCCTGGTGAGCCTCGGCCATCTTCACCGCCAGGATGCACTCGTGGCGGCACCAGCCGGCGGGTAGGGCGCCGCGGCCCTGCTGCCGGATCTCGCGGCATTCGTACGGCGGTGATGCGCCGTCGACGGCCTCGACGATCTGAAGCAGTGTGACGTCTGTGGGTGCCCGCCCGAGCCGGAAGCCGCCGCGCGGGCCGGTCGTCGCGGCCAGCACGCCCGCGCGGGTCAGCGCTTGCAGCTGTTTGGCCAGATAGGCCGCGGGCAGGTCGAAGTACTCCGCCAGATCGGCCGCCGATGCGGTGGCCCCGGGCTCGAGCTGCGCCAGCGACGTCGCGCAGTGCAGCGCCCACTCGGTGGCCACGGGAAGTTTCACAGCCCGTAGTTTATTACAGATATTACGGACCTATATAGTCCGAGATATCTGTCGGCGAGGATCGGAGAAGCCATGCGAATCGCAGTTGCCGGAGCTACGGGAAACATCGGGGCGCGTGTGGTCGCCGCCCTGCAGGGAGCAGGCCATGACGTGGTGGCCATCAGCCGCTCGAACGGGGTGGACCTCTCCACCGGTGAGGGCCTCGACGCGGCTTTGACCGGGGTGCAGGCGGTGGTCGACGCGATCAGCGCCCCGCCCACCGATCGGGACAGCACGGTGCACTACCTTGGCGCCGCCACCCGCAATCTGCTCGCGGCCGAGGAGCGGGCCGGCGTGGCGCATCACGTGCTGCTGTCGATCGTGGGGATCCACGACATCGAGGGCAATCCGCACTACGCCGGAAAACGTGAGCAGGAGAGGCTGATCGAGGCCGGGCCGGTGCCGTGGACGATCGTGCCGGCCACCCAGTTCCACGATTTCGCCGAAATGGTGGTGGGCTGGACCGAACAGGACGGTAGCGCCGCGATCGCGCCGCTGCTGGTGCAGCCCATCGATCCCGACGATGTGGCCGCCGTGCTCGCCGAGGTCGTCGTGGGTGCCCCGCAGGGCCGCTACACCGATGTGGCCGGCCCGCAGACCCAGGACCTGGTGGACATGGCCCGGCGCACCCTGGCGGTGCGCGGTCGGGAGGTGACGCTGGTGCCGACGTGGTCCTCGGTGTTCGGTGTGCAGATGGCCGGCAATGCGTTGCTGCCGGGCCAGGGGGCACGTATCGCGCCCACCACCTTCGAGCAGTGGCTGAGCCGGCAGCAGTAGACGCGGGCCACGCCGGGCCGGGGATTGTCACCGGTCCCTGACATCATGGAGCGCATGCCGTTGGAGGCTGCCTCGCCCGCGCTGGGCGATCTGGACGATGAGCAGCGGGAGGCCGTGCTGGCCGCCCGCGGCCCGGTGTGCGTGCTGGCCGGTGCGGGTACCGGCAAAACCCGCACCATCACCCGCCGGATCGCGCACCTGGTGGCCGGAGGTCACGTCGCCCCCAGCCAAGTGCTCGCGGTGACGTTCACCGCGCGGGCCGCCGGTGAGATGCGGGGCCGGTTGCGGGTGCTCGGCCAGGAGTCGGGGGTGAACACCGCTGCGGTGCAGGCGGTGACGTTTCACGCCGCGGCGCGCCGGCAGCTGCAGTATTTCTGGCCGCGCCTGGTCGGGGATACCGGCTGGGAGTTGCTCGACAGCAAGTTCGCCGTGGTCGCGCAGGCCGCCAACCGGGCCGGCATGCAGACCAGCACCGACGACGTCCGTGACCTGGCCGGTGAAATCGAGTGGGCCAAGGCATCTTTGATCACCCCCGAGGGCTACAGCACCGCGGTGGCCAAGACCGGGCGCGACATCCCGTTCGACGCGTCTAAAGTCGCGGCGGTCTATTCGGGGTACGAGGCGCTCAAAGCTCGACGGGACGGCTCGGCGTTGTTGGATTTCGACGATCTGCTGCTGCACACCGCCGCGGCGATCGAGAACGACGCCGCGGTCGCCCAGGAATTCCGCGATCGCTACCGCTGCTTCGTCGTCGACGAGTACCAGGACGTCACCCCCCTGCAGCAGCGGGTGCTCGACGCCTGGCTGGGGGAGCGCGACGACCTCACCGTGGTCGGTGACGCCAACCAGACGATCTACTCGTTCACCGGGGCCACCCCGCGTTTCCTGCTGGACTTCTCGCGGCGCTTCCCCGACGCCGCGGTGGTGCGCCTCGAGCGTGACTATCGCTCCACGCCGCAGGTGGTGTCGTTGGCCAACCGGGTCATCGCGGCGGCGCGCGGCCGGATGGCCGGCAGCAAGCTGCACCTGGTCGGGCAGCGCGATCCTGGCCCCGAGCCGACGTTCTCCGAATATCCCGACGAGGTCGCCGAGGCCAACGCCGTCGCCCGCTCCATCAAGAAGCTGATCGAAAACGGAACGGAGCCGGCCGAGATCGCGGTGCTCTACCGGATCAACGCGCAGTCCGAGGTTTATGAGGAGGCGCTCACCGAGGCCGGGATCGCCTTCCAGGTGCGCGGTGGCGAGGGCTTCTTCAGCCGCCAGGAGATCCGTCAGGCGCTGGTGGCCATGCAGCGCTTCGCCGAGCGTGACATCCCCGAGGACAACCTGCCCGCCCTCGTGCGTGAGCTGCTCGAGCCGCTCGGCCTGACCGCCGAGCCACCGGCCGGTACGAAGGCCCGCGAACGCTGGGAGGCGCTGACGGCGTTGGCCGAGTTGGTCGACGAAGAGGTCGCGGTGCGTCCGGAACTGGATCTGCGGGCGCTGGTCGCCGAGTTGCGCCAGCGGGCCGATGCCCGGCATCCACCGGTGGTGCAGGGTGTGACGTTGGCGTCGCTGCACGCGGCCAAGGGTCTGGAGTGGGATGCGGTGTTCCTGGTCGGCCTGGCCGACAACACACTGCCGATCTCGCACGCGCTCGCGCACGGTCCCGACAGCGAGCCGGTGGAGGAGGAACGCCGCCTGCTCTATGTAGGGGTCACTCGCGCTCGGGTGCACCTCGGGCTGAGCTGGGCGCTGGCCCGCACTCCGGGCGGGCGTCAGGGCCGGCGGCCGTCGCGATTCCTCAACGGCATTGCGCCGCAACTGCAGAATTCGGCCGGCTCCGGTCCGGATCGGGCACGTCGTCAGCGTGGTCCGGCGCCGCGCTGCCGGGTATGCAATGCCGCCCTGACGACGCCGCCGGCGATTATGTTGCGCCGCTGCGAAACCTGCCCGTCGGACCTGGACGAGGAGCTGCTCTCCGAACTCAAGGAGTGGCGGCTGCGTGTCTCAAAGGAGATGAAAGTCCCGGCGTATGTGGTGTTCACCGACAACACCCTGATCGCCATCGCCGAGTCGATGCCGGCCGACGAGGCTGCGCTGGTGGCTCTCCCCGGAATCGGTGCACGCAAGCTCGAGCAGTACGGCCCGGATGTTCTCGAGTTGGTCAAGGGCCGCCAAAATTCGTAAAGATTGCGCCAAAACCGCAGGTAGAAAATAGGTTGTGCGATTCGGCTGTTAGGCTTTAGCCTCGTAACACAGCTCTGGTGACGAGACGGAAGGAGGGTGCCCGCAATGGATATCAACATCGAATTCAGCGGTGTAGCGGTTGCAGGCATGCCGTTGTCCGTGCTCGCCGTCTCCGCTGCCGTGGTTTCCCCGGCAGCGCATCGGTACGCCGCACCCGCTGCCCCCGCCGCCGCTGGATGGCCGGCCGCCGCCGCTGCTGCTATTGCACCGCAGCACAAGCGCCGCCCCGCCGCCGCGACTGGCGCGTCCGTGGATCGGAGCCCCTACTAGGTAGAGCTCCCATCACCAGCCAAATGGCCACGGACCGCAGTCAACGGGATCCGTGGCCAATTTTTTTGGGAGTTGTTCTCCACCCCAAGAAACCTGGTCGCAGATCCCTCGAAGAGACAGATCGCCGACAAACTACGACCAGGAAGCAGGGGGATAAGCACATGTCCATTGCGATGACCGCTCCGGAGGTGAGCGTCGCGCCGTCGACATGCGAAGAGCGGCTGCCGGCGGTGCCGTGCCACATCGGGAATCCCGATCTGTGGTTCGCCGAGAGCCCAGTCGATCTGGAGCAGGCCAAGGCGCTGTGCGCGGATTGCCCGATCCGCAACGAGTGCCTGGCCGCCGCACTGGAACGGCAAGAGCCATGGGGTGTTTGGGGCGGCGAGATTCTCGACCGCGGAACCATCGTGGCCCGCAAGCGGCCGCGTGGGCGTCCGCGGAAGAGCGTTGCCGCGGCCTGACATCGGGCGCCGACGTCGATACTGCGCTCAGGGTGCGAAAGTTCGAGAAGAACGCACCCTGAGCGCAGATTCGTCGCTTCTAGGCGGCTTCTTCGACGAAGCCCGGAACGAATTGTGTGGCAATCGCTTTCACCGGCACATGGGCATCGAGCTGACAGCAGATCGCCGTGATGGACGCGATGACGCGCGCCGGGATCGCCAGGTTCGCCGGGAGGTCGAGTTGGCGGGCCATCTTGATCTGCGCGACCGAGTTGTCCATCTGCCCGGCGGCCATGCGCTGCAACCACCGTCGGGTGTAATGGAAGACGTCGACCTCGATGGGTTCGACGTACTGGCGCAGCATGTCGTTGACTTCCTCGATCGAGACCTGTTCACCCTTCTGGATGAATCCCGCGGCCTCCATGACCGGAAGCAACTCGTCATAGTTCTTGTCGCGGGCCAGCCGGATCATCTCGCCCAGCGCGTAGGGCAGCCCGCCGGGCAGCGGTGCCACCGCGCCGAAGTCGATGACGCCCATTCGGCCGTCGGGCAGCAGCATGAAGTTTCCGGGGTGCGCGTCCCCGTGCATCATCTCCAGCCGTTCGGGTGAGCCGAATGTCAGCTCGGTCAGCCGGGTGCCCATCAGGTCGCGCTGTTCAGGCGTCCCGTCGCGGATGATCTCCGACATCGGGATGCCTTCCATCCATTCGGCGATCACCACCTTGGGGGCGCTGGCCACGATGTGGGGAATGGCGAAATGCGGGTCGTTCGCGTAGGCCTTGGCGAAGGCCCGCTGGTTGTCCGCCTCCAGCCGGTAGTCGAGCTCCATCTCGGTGCGTTCGATCAGCTCGTCGACCACACCCTGGATGTCTGCACCCGGGGCCAGCTGCTTGAACACGCCCACCAGTCGCTGGATGGACTTGAGGTCGGCCCGCAGGGCTTCGTCAGCCCCGGGGTACTGAATCTTGACGGCCACCTCGCGGCCGTCGGACCACACCGCCTTGTGTACCTGGCCGATGCTGGCCGAGGCGACCGGGGTGTCGTCGAACGAGGTGAACCGGTCGCGCCACTTGGTGCCGAGCTGGGCGTCGAGCACCCGGTGCACCTTGGCGGCCGGCAGCGGCGGGGCCTCGCGCTGCAGTTTGGTGAGGGCCTCGCGGTACGGCTTGCCGTACTGCTCGGGGATGGCTGCCTCCATCACCGACAGGGCCTGGCCCACCTTCATCGCGCCGCCCTTGAGTTCACCGAGGACGGTGAAGAGTTGTTGCGCGGCTTTGTCCATCAATTCGGCAGTGACTTCGTCCTTGGACTTGCCGGTCAGACGCTTGCCGAAGCCCAGTGCGGCCCGACCCGCCATGCCGCCGGCCAGGCCGGCGAGCTTCGCATTCCGTGCCACGCTTCCACGTTTGATGTCAGACACCAGACCATCATCCACGACTCGCCTGAATGGGCCGCATCCAACTGGCAACAAACGTTTTCAACACGGACAGTCGGGGTGGCGCGTCCAGCGTCGCGCGACGATCGAGTACCCAGTGGCGTCGAGTTCGAGGGTGGTGTTCAGCGTCGGCGGGACCTCGGGCGCCGGCTGGTCACCACCGGCGTGCCCGACCGCCCGGATCACCAGGTCCACCTGGTGCATCGCCAACGCCGCGGTGGCCAGGATGGTCGCGCGGCTGGCGCTGCCGACCGCGCCGCGCAGCTGCGTGGCCACGGCCGGCCATGCCGCGTCGCGATCGGTGCGGTGCAGGTCGGCGCAGTGCAGGCAGCTGGTCACCCCCGGGATCACGAGCGGCCCCACCAGCCCGGCGCCGTCGCGAACCCGCACCGGCAGGTGGGCGATGCCGCTTTGGTGCAGGTCCTGCAGTAGCTGTGGGTCGGTGACCTGATCGTCGGCCAGCACCACCAGGTCGGTGGAGGCCGCCACGTTCCTGGTGTGCGGGTTGGCGCTGTGCCTGACTTTCGCGCCCGAGCACCGCAGGCCGTTGGCCAGCAGTTCTGACAGGGGTCCGCGGCCGTGGACGCGGATGGAGGCCGCGCGGGCGCGTCGTGACGGCCTGGTGGCCATCGAGGTGAGCATTCCGGTCTCGGTCAGCGCGTCGATCAGCTCATCGATGGCCCCGCCATCATCGAATGCTTCTGTGGCCGTGACCAATTCGTCGCGGGTGGCGCCGGTTTGCAGGGCGCGCAGCAGCTCGGCCAGTTGTGCCTGCGTCATGCCGGCCGGGGGACGGACCAGCACGGCGCGCCGCGGATCCCAGCCCAGCTGAACCGCCTCGTCGGGACGCAGCAGGATCGGTCTGCCCGGGGCCAGCACGTAGCGCGTCATGCGATGACTTTGCCACGGCAGCGGGGACGGCCGTTTCAGTTATCCACAGGCCGTGCGCAGGGTCAGTTGCCGCTGTCGTCGCCCTTGTCGCGGCCCTCGCCCTGTTCCTTCTCCAGGTCGGCGATGGCCTGCTCGAAGGCGCTGTCGAGGCCGCTGGTGTCGCCGCCGATCATCCGGTCGATGAACCCGGCGGGCTCGTCGAGATCGGCCGCGCTGGGCAGAAGGTCGGGGTGCTGCCACACGCTGTCGCGGGCGTCGGTGCCGACCGCTTCGGTCAGCCGTTCCCACAGCACCGCGGCCTCGCGCATCTTGCGGGGGCGCAGTTCCAGGCCCACGAGCGTGGCGAAGGTCTGTTCGGCCGGCCCGCCGGTGGCGCGACGCCGGCGCAGCGTCTCGGCCAGTGCCGAGGTGCCGGGGATGCGATCGCCCAGCGCCGCGGTCACGACGGTCTGCACCCAGCCCTCGATGAGCGCGAGCAGGGTTTCCAGCCGCTCGAGGGCGGCTTCCTGCTCGGGGGTGGCCTTGGGCTCGAAGATGCCCTGGTTGAGCAGCTGTTCCATCTCCGACGGATCACCGAGGGAGGCGGGGTTGAAGCCACGCGCGAAGTCCTCGATGCCCGTCATGTCGACCTTCATGCCCTTGGCGAAGGCCTCGACCGTGCCGAGCAGCTGGCTGGACAGCCACGGCACGTGGCTGAACAGCCGGTGGTGGGCGGCCTCGCGGGCGGCCAGGAAGGTCAGGATCTCGCTGCGCGGACGTTCCAGCCCTTCGGCCAGCGTTTCGATGGCTTCGGGCATGAGCGCCGCGACACCCTTGGGGCCCAGCGGCAGGCCGATATCGGTGGAGGTCAGGACCTCGCGGGACAGCTTGCCCAGTGCCTGGCCCAGCTGTGAGCCGAACGCCATGCCGCCCATCTGCGACATCATCGCCAGCAGCGGGCCGGCCATGCTCTTGGCCTCTTCGGGCAGTGCCGAGGCCCACACCGACGAGATCTGCTCGGCCACCGGGTCGCAGAGGCGTTTCCAGGTGTCGAGGGTGTTGTCCAGCCAGTCGCTGGGCGTCCACGCGACTGATCGGGTGGTGCCCGCGGGCAGCGGGGTGACCCCGTCGAGCCACGTCTCGGCCAGCCGCACCGCGTCGACGACCGCGCCGGTCGTCTTCTCCGGTACGGGTGCGACGAAGCCGATCGAGTTCGACGCCAGCTGGCGGGCCAGGTCGTAGTTCACCGGACCGGACTGTTTGCCGCCGGCCATCGCGCTGCCTGCGCCGCTGAACATCTCGCCGAGCTTGGTGAAGATCTGCCCGAGGTCGCCCATGTCGAAGTTGGCTCCGCCCATGCCGAAACCGAACGGATCCGATCCCGGACCTGGTCCGGAGTTGCCGGAGCCGGACCCCGAATCGGGGTCCTTCTTGTCTTTGTCTCGGTCGGGGTCATTCCCGGCGGAGAAGCCGAAGGGCAGGTCAGCCATACCCACAACGGTACTCATCACCGGGTGCCGGGGTGCGGCTGTGGGTCACGCTGTGGGTGAACACGTTCGCGCAGGCTTTACTGTGGGCGGCGTGAACAGGCGGATTTTGACGCTGCTGGTTGCGCTGGTGCCGATCGTGGCGTTCGGCGTGCTGCTGTCGGTGGTGACGGTGCCCTTCGTCTCGTTGGGGCCCGGTCCGACGTTCAACACGCTCGGCGAGGTCGAGGGCAAGCAGGTCGTCGACATCGAGGGTCCCGACGCCCACGTGCACCCCACATCGGGTCATCTGAACATGACCACGGTGTCCCAGCGCGACGGCCTGACCCTGGGCCAGGCGATGGCGTTGTGGATGTCGGGCCGTGAGCAGCTGGTGCCGCGCGACCTGGTGTACCCGCCGGACAAGTCCAAGAACGAGATCGACGAGGCCAACAACTCCGATTTCAAGAAGTCCGAGGACAGCGCCGAGTATGCGGCGTTGTCGTACCTCAAGTACCCGATGGCAGTGACGGTGCAGAGCGTCACCGACCCCGGTCCTTCGGCCGGGAAGCTGCACGACGGCGACGCGATCGACGGTGTGAACGGCACGCCGGTGGCCAACCTCGACGAGTTCCAGGCCATTTTGAAGAAGACCAAGCCGGGCGAGCAGCTGGTCATCGACTTCCGTCGTAAGAACGCGCCGCCCGGGGTCGCGACCATCACGCTCGGCGACAACCCCGACCGGGAGTACGGATTCCTGGGGGTCGGGGTGCTCGATGCGCCGTGGGCGCCCTTCGACATCGACTTCAACCTGGCCAACATCGGCGGCCCGTCGGCCGGGCTCATGTTCAGCCTGGCCGTCGTCGACAAGCTGACCACCGGCGATCTCAACGACGGAAAGTTCATCGCCGGCACCGGAACCATCACCGGCGAGGGCAAGGTCGGGTCGATCGGCGGCATCACCCACAAGATGCTGGCCGCCAAGGAGGCGGGGGCCACGGTCTTCCTGGTGCCCGCCGACAACTGCACCGAGGCCCGGTCGGCGCTCCAGGACGGCATGGACCTGGTGCGGGTGGAGACGCTGACCCAGGCGGTCGATGCGCTGCACACGATTTCTGCCGGTGGCGAACCTCCTCGCTGCTGAACCGCACCCGGCCGGTGGATGACTAGAGTTGTAGAAAATCGGGCGGCCCCATCGGGCATGTCACGAGTCCACCGAGGCTGAAACGGGAGTTCACGAGTGGGGATGCGGCCCGCGGCGAGGATGCCGAAGCTGACGCGACGTAGCCGGGTGCTGATCGGCCTGGCACTGGTGGCGGTGCTGGCGTTGTTGATCGGACCCCGGGTGGTCGACGGTTACGTCGACTGGTTGTGGTTCGGCGAGTTGGGGTACCGGTCGGTGTTCACCACCGTGCTGGCGACCCGCCTGATCGTGTTCCTCGTGGTGGGGTTGCTCATCGGCGCGGTGGTGTTCGCCGGGCTGGCGTTGGCCTACCGCAGCCGTCCGGTGTTCGTCCCGGCCGCCGGCCCCAATGATCCGGTGGCGCGTTACCGCACCACCGTGCTGGCCCGGCTGCGGCTGTTCGGGATCGGGGTGCCCGTCTTCATCGGCCTGCTGGCCGGTGTGATCGCGCAGAGCTATTGGGTGCGGGTGCAGTTGTTCCTGCACGGCAGTGATTTCGGGATAACCGATCCGCAGTTCGGCCGCGACCTCGGCTTCTACGCGTTCGACCTGCCGTTCTACCGGCTGGTGTTGACATACCTGTTCGTCGCGACGTTCCTGGCGTTCGTCGCGAACCTGCTGGGGCACTACGTGTTCGGCGGGATCCGGCTGACCGGGCGTAGCGGGGCGCTGAGCCGCGCCGCACGCATCCAGCTGATCAGCCTGGTCGGCTTCCTCATCCTGCTGAAGGCATTCGCGTACTGGCTGGATCGCTACGAGTTGCTCAGCAACACCCGCGCCGCCAAGCCGTTCACCGGTGCCGGCTACACCGACATCAACGCCGTGCTGCCGGCCAAGCTGATCCTGCTGGCGATCGCGCTGATCTGCGCGGTGGCGGTGTTCTCGGCGATCGTCCTGCGCGACTTGCGAATTCCGGCCATCGGTGTGGTGTTGTTGCTGCTGAGCTCGCTGGTGGTGGGCGCGGGCTGGCCGCTGATCGTCGAGCAGTTCAGCGTCAAGCCGAACGCCGCGCAGAAGGAAAGCGAGTACATCAGCCGCAGTATCACCGCGACCAGGCAGGCCTACGGGCTGACCGACGAGACGGTGACCTACCGCAATTACGAGAGCAACGGTCAGACCACCGCCGCGCAGGTCGCTGCGGACCGGGCGACCACGTCGAACATCCGCCTGCTCGATCCGACGATCGTCAGCCCCGCCTTCACCCAGTTCCAGCAGGGCAAGAACTTCTACTTCTTCCCGGATCAGCTGGCCATCGACCGCTATGCCGGCCCTGACGGCAATCTGCGCGACTTCGTCGTCGCCGCACGCGAACTCAACCCGGACCGGTTGATCGAGAACCAGCGTGACTGGATCAACCGGCACACTGTCTACACCCATGGCAACGGCTTCATCGCCTCTCCGGCCAACACTGTGCGCGGTATCGCCAACGACCCCAACCAGAACGGCGGTTATCCCGAGTTCCTCGCCAGCGTCGTCGGCGCCAACGGCAAGGTGATCTCACCTGGACCGGCGCCGCTGGATCAGCCCCGCGTGTACTTCGGGCCGGTGATCGCCGACACCTCTGCCGACTACGCGATCGTCGGCAAGAACGGTGATGTCGACCGCGAGTACGACTACGAGACCAACACCGACACCAAGAACTACACCTACACCGGCACCGGCGGCGTGCCGATCGGCAACTGGCTGGCCCGGTCGGTGTTCGCGGCCAAGTTCGCCGAGCGGAACTTCCTGCTGTCCAACGTGATCGGAGAGAACAGCAAGATCCTGTTCAACCGGGATCCAGCCGAGCGGGTCGAGGCGGTGGCGCCGTGGCTGACCACCGACACCAGCGTGTACCCGGCGATCGTCAACAAGCGCATGGTGTGGATCGTCGACGGCTACACGACGCTGGACAACTACCCGTACTCGGAGCTCACCACGCTGTCGAGTGCCACTGCCGACTCCAACGAGGTGGCGGTCAACCGGTTGGCTCCCGACAAGCAGGTGTCCTACATCCGCAACTCGGTCAAGGCCACCGTCGATGCCTACGACGGCACGGTGACGCTCTACGCCCAGGACGAACAGGATCCGGTGCTCAAGGCCTGGATGAGCGTCTTCCCGGGCACCGTCAAACCGAAGGCCGACATTTCCCCGGAGTTGCAGGCGCACCTGCGGTACCCCGAGGACCTGTTCAAGGTGCAGCGGTCCCTGCTGACCAAGTACCACGTCGACGATCCGGTGAAGTTCTTCACCAACGCCGACTTCTGGAACGTGCCGCTGGATCCCAACCCGAACGCGAGCAGCTATCAGCCGCCGTACTACATCGTGGCCCGGGATCTGGCCAACAACGACAACTCGTCGTCGTTCCAGTTGACCAGCGCACTGAACTGGCTGCAGCGCGAGTTCCTGGCCGCCTATGTCAGCGCCAGCTCGGATCCGTCGAGCTACGGCAAGATCACCGTGCTGACCATTCCGGGTGAGGTCAAGGGTCCCAAGCAGGCGTTCAACGCGATCAGTACCGACACCGCGGTGACGCAGGACCTCGGTGTGATCGGCCGCGACAACCTGAACCGGATCCGGTGGGGCAACCTGTTGACCCTGCCGGTGGCCGACGGCGGATTGCTCTATGTGGCACCGGTTTACGCCTCGCCGGGTACCAGCGATGCGGCTTCGTCCTATCCGCGACTGATCCGCGTGGCCATGCTCTACGGCGACAAGGTCGGCTACGGCCCGACCGTGAGCGACGCGCTGACCGAGCTGTTCGGCCCGGGCGCAGGGGCCACCGCCACCAACGTGGCCCCCACTGACGGCAAGCCGCAGGCCGCTCCGGAGGATGGGCAGGCACCGCAGGTCGTCGCACCCCCGGCGGCGGCGATCCCGCCGGGTCAGCCGGTGCAGTTGTCGCCGGCCAAGGCTGCCGCGCTCAAGGAGGTCGAGTCGGCCCTGTCGGCGGCGCAGGATGCGCAGCGCAGCGGTGACTTCGGCAAGTACGGGCAGGCGTTGCAGCAGTTGAACGATGCGATGAACAAGTTCAACTCGTCCAAGTAGCGCATCGGTGTGAACTGACAGAAAGTGCCCACTCTCCTTGGAGGGTGGGCACTTTCTGGTCTGTTCGACCGGTCTGAGCAGGCCGCCAAGTCGACGCCAAGTGGTCCCGCGGATGCTGTGTGCCGAGTAATTGCACGAACTTTCCCGAGAGGACCCCGATGACCCTGACCGACCTTGCGCACGAGGGCCTGGACGACGCGCTGGAGGGGCTACGTGCCCACGTCGCCGCCCCTGTCGCACTGCCGGGGGAGGCCGGCTACGAGCGGGCCGCCCCGTGGAACGTGGCGGCCACCGTGGAGCCTGCCGCGGTCGTGTTGGCGACGACGGCCTACGACATCGCCAACACGGTCGGCTACGCCGCGGCTCGTGGCTACCGCGTGAGTGTCCAAGCCACCGGCCACGGCGCGCTGTCGGTCGCCTCCGACACCATCCTGGTGGTGACTTCCGGCATGACGAACGTCACCGTCGACCCGGTGGCCCGCACCGCAAGGGTGGCGGCCGGGGCGACGTGGCAGCACGTGCTCGACGCCGCGGCTCCGCACGGCCTGGCCGGATTGTGTGGATCCTCACCGTCAGTCGGTGTCGTGGGATACCTCACTGGCGGAGGAATCGGACCGCTGGTGCGCACCGTCGGGTTGTCGTCGGACCATGTGCGGTCCTTCGAATTGGTCACCGGCGCAGGGGAGCTGCTGCGCGCGACGCCGGAGGAGAACGCGGAACTGTTCTGGGGACTGCGCGGTGGCAAGTCGACGCTGGGCATTGTCACGACGGTCGAGATCGATCTGTTGCCGATCGCCGAGTTCTATGGTGGCGCGCTGTATTTCGACGGCGCGGATGCCGCCGTGGTGCTCCGTGAGTGGGCTCGTTGGTGCGCCGATCTGCCTGAGTCCATCTCGACTTCGATCGCGCTGCAACAGCTTCCACCACTGCCCGGGGTTCCCGAACCACTGGCCGGCCGGTTCACGGTCGCGGTGCGCTACGTGGCCGTTGGAGACTTCGCCGAGGCTGAACGCCGGCTGGTACCGATGCGTGCGGTTGCCGTGCCGGTCCTCGACACCGTCGCGGTGATGCCGTATGCCGCCATCGGTGCGGTGCATGCCGATCCGGTCGATCCGATGCCCATCTACGAACACCACACGCTGCTACGGGAATTGACCGCCGAGACCGTCGAGGTGCTGCTGGGCGCGGCCGGGCCGGACTCCGGTTCGGTGCAGACGATCGTAGAGGTCCGCATGCTCGGTGGTGCTTTGGCGCGTGAGGGGCAACACCGCAGCGCGTTCTGCCATCGCGACGCCGCTTTCGCAGTGGCCGTGATCGGGGTCCTGGCGCCTCCCGTCGCCGATCTGGTGGTGCCGCAGGCCGGCGCGCTCATCGTGGCGCTGTCGCAGTGGTCCAGCGGGGGCCAGATCGCCAATTTCGCCCCGTCGGAGGACGCTGGGCGGGCCGTGCGGGTCTACGACGACGAGACCCGGCACTGGCTGTCCGCGCTGGGGGAGCGGCACGACCCGGCCGGGGTGTTCCGGTGCGGGCAGGTGGTGCGTTCCTGAGCTCGATCTGCCGGTCGTTTTCGGGCCAGAAACGCCTCTGAGCACCCGATTTGGAGCTCTACGTAAGGCCCCGGTAACCTTGTATTCGCAACGCGGGGTGGAGCAGCTCGGTAGCTCGCTGGGCTCATAACCCAGAGGTCGCAGGTTCGAATCCTGTCCCCGCTACCAAAGTTCGAAAGTTCGAACTTGTGTCCTGATAATGGGGGCGCAAGTTCGAACTTTTCGACGTTATGGGGGTTAGCGCACTTGGTCGTGCCTTTGCGCTGGTGAGTTCTTCATCCAGCAGTTCCTTGAGCTCCGGCGCAAGTAGGCGTTCGAATAGATCGGTCAACTGCGCGTCGATCGTGTCGTCGTGAATGTACAGCCGTTGAAACAGTGCTTGGTTCATCCATCGGCGCTCTGGGGCTCGCCCCTTCGTGTAGAGGCTGTGAGAGGCAGTTAGCAAGCTCAGAGCGCTATCGAGGGACTCGTGGAGCTGATTGCGTGTGAGCTGGTGTTGATTGAGTTCGCGTTGTGCATTGGCAAGCTCGGTACTGATTCGGTCCTGTTCGGCACGAAGCTGGTCGAGCGGTACTGCTCCGGCGTAGTGGGCGCGTAGAACTGCATCGCGTTCGTTGGTGAGCCGTTTGACCTGACGTTCTGCCGCGCGCACGCGTTTGTCTCGCATCGGAAGCAGCACATCCAAGTATTCGATGACATCCTTGCGAATGGCTGCCCGGAGTGAATCTGGAAGCTCGCGAGTCGCCCAGTGGTCTTCGACTAGCCTCTCGACGGCAGAAATAGACAGTGCTCTGAAGTGGCACGGTGTCCTGCGTGTTTTCCTGCCGAGGCAGTAGAAGTACGGATTGAGGGTTCCCTTGCCGTTTCTCACGATCTCGACGCCGAGCATGTCACCGCAATGTCCGCAATACAGGCTGCCTTTCAGGTAGTGGGGGTCGGCCGACTGGTAGTGCCCTGCCTGTCTTGTGCGCTCAGTACGTGCCTTTCGTTTTTTGCGATGGACTGCGCGGGTGGCCAGGCAACGGCAAGCTCCAGGTGGTCGCACCAATGTTCTGCCCGGCAGCAGCGAAGCTTCCAAGCAGGGGACTGAGGTTGCCGAATGCGCCGTCCACGAGGGTGTGCAGCCAGGCAATCGGCATAGGCCCTGTCCTCGCGATTCAGGTAGTCGGATACGCGTGTCAGCCGGTTCAGTTCAGCGGCAAGATCGATGGTTGTTCGTCGGTGTTCCGAGGAGGAGATGTGGTCGTACAACTCATCCAGGCAGTCTCGGCGGTGTCGGTGCCAATTGTGGTGGCGGCGATCGGATACAAGCTGAACAAGCGCCTCAAAGAGTACGACGCCAGCCAATGGCGGAATCAGGAACTCATCAAGGCAAGGCTGCAGTACTTCGGTCAGATCGCGCCGATGCTGAACGACCTGATGTGTTACCTGACATTCGTAGGGCGGTGGAAGGAACTGACGCCTCCAGAGGTGATAGCGCTCAAACGGAATCTCGACCGCCTGTTCTACCCTGTCGCGCCGTTGTTCAGCACGGACACGGAAACGGCTTACAACAGGTTCATGCAGTTGTGCTTCGCGACCCATGGTGGCTGGGGCAGGGACGCCCGGATCCAGAGCGGGTGCATACGGCGGCGCCAGGCCGCCGGTGAAGCCTGGCGCCCTGAGTGGGAGTCAATGTTCACCCTGGGGGAGGATCAACCGGTCGAGGGCGACAGCATGCTCGACGTTCGCGCCGGCTACGACACGCTGGTGGCGAAGTTCGTGGGAGACGTCGAACTGCTAGAGCCGCGGCAGCGATATGCGTCTCGCGATGTCGTCAACAATGCACGGTGAGCCCGCTCGCAGCAGTGCGAATGGCTGCCGGGCTTGGCCAGCAGCGGTTCAAATCGCATGGTGCCGAAGAGAGCTCCACGCGAAGCGCGTTGTGCCGTGCGGTAAGCCGGGTCTCGATGTGTGTTGTCTATCCGTCAAGGACGGTGCTGATGAGGTTGCGGACCCGTTGGGTGTACTCGTCGTGAGTGTGGCCGAACGCGGCGGCCATGCGCGTGAGGCGCTCGTGGTATGCCGTTGCGCGTTCGGCGCGGGCGATTGTCTCGGCCTCGCGCTGCACAAGAAGGTCGGGTTCGGCGGCATCGGGCGGTAGCCAGGCGCGGGTGTCGGTAAGAGTCCAGTCGTTGGCGACTTCGAAGCCCTCCGATTCCACGCGTTGAACGAATTTCAGCAGCGGCTCGCGCCGGGCGTGAACGGCATCGGCGCCTTCCCTTCTCGCCTCGCTCAGGGCATGCGCGGTGTTCACGAGCGCTGCGAGTGCATCGGCGACGGCGGGCATCTCATTGATGAGCCGCAAGGTCATGGCTTCGTCGTTGGGGTACTGGTCGGCGATCACCTGTGTGCGGCGGATGAGTTCCTCGCACACCTCGCCTACCGCGACCCCGAACTCCCCGGTCCTGGCCAGATTGACCGCTTCACGGTCCCGCATCGCGTGGAGCAGCCGCAGCACCGCATGGGGACTTTTCACGCGATCATGCTGCCACGGCCATTAGAGCTACGCGGGTACAAGATCACCTCCAACGGCCAGACACTCCGACTGGCAACTCCCCGGTGCAATCCGGATCCAGCTTTCCTCCCTGAAAGTCCCTTGCATGCGGCAGAATTTGCCGCCGTCGGCGTGGGTGCGGCAATGGTAGATTTTGTCAGCAAACTGGCGCGTATCGAGCTTGTGGGTTTGGGGGATTGGCGATGTCGAACGAGCTGAAGGTTGATTTGCCGTCTGTACAGGCGGCCGCTGAGAAGATTGAGGCCGCGGCCGAGGGGGCTGCGGGCCGCCCATGGCGCGGTTCATGACCGCATCACCGCTGCTAAAACGGGGTGGATCGGGACCAGCGGAACTGCACTGACAACGGCGACCGGTAAGTGGGAAGACGAATCGGCCGCGCGCTACACCGAGCTGATCGGGCACGCCGAAGGTTATCGGTCGGCCGTTGCCAGCTACGGCGCCACCGACAACAACGAGGCTTCTGATGTCCAAGCCGCCGCTGCGGCCATGAAGCTGTAATAGTCATGACCCTGTCGATGGCTGATATTGATCAGTGGCAGCCTGACCAGATCGATGAGGTTGGCAACGCCCTCGCCGAACGCGCACGCACTGGCGGGCAGACCGCCCAGGACTTGCGTGGTCTGCACGATATGGCGAGTGGGAGGGCGACGCGGGCGACGCCGCCAAACACGCCATCGAGAAGTCGGCCGCCACGCTGGAGACCTCAGCGCAGAATGACTTCCTGACATCATTGGCGACCAAGAAATCCGCCCAGGATGTGCGCACCGTCAAGAACGACCTCAAAGCCATCGTCGACTATGCCGCACAGCAGCCGGCCGTCCCGATCAACTTAGAGACCAACACCGTGACCAAGCCCGACACCACCGGGTGGGACGACGACGATATCCAGAATCTGAACAACAAGCTCGCCGAGCTAGAGGACCGTATCGTGGCGATGCTGGCGGCGGCGACCGAAGCCGACGGCGATCTGGGGCGGGTAATGGCCGCTGCGGCCGGTGGCGATCCACAAACCCCGGCCGAACAGGGCTCCGGAGACGGGCAATCCGTGCGCGACGGCCAGCTGACGCCCGAAGAGTTGGCGCGGTTGAAGGAAAACACGGCACTGACGCCCGAGCAGTTGCACGCGCTGGCACGCGGTGACCTGGTGCTGCCGGCCAGTCAGCTGGAGTATCTACATTCGCTGGCCCGCTCGATGGACGGCATGAATATTCAGCAGACCCGCGCCATGATGGACAACCTGGACAAGACCAATCCGGGCGCGAGCCGGGATCTGATGAACGGTCTCCAGATGCTGTCCGACCCGAAGATCAAGGCCGCTGGCGCAGACTGGAAGGGCGGACTGGACCGGCTGCCGACCGGCATCAAAGATGTTGCGGCGGGGCTTCCCGCGGATCGGGGCAACATTCACGTTGGCGACCGTCAAGACCTCGCCGCGATCATGATGAAGGGCAGCCCGGAATTCATGCACGGCACCGATCTGGACCGCTCGGTGTTGAAGCAAACCGAAGAGCTGCTCAAGGGCGCACCGGCCGGGACGTTCAAGCAAGGGTGGGAGCATTCGGCAGATCTTGCGCTCAAGGACATGTTGGCTGCGGCCGGGCGGGATAAGTGGGCCGTGCACGACCTGGTTGCCGGGGCCGACGGCAAGTCACCCAACAATGAGTTCATCAGCAACGCACTTCGGCACCAATGGGACGACGGTGGAGCGGCAGCCGCCACCTTGGTTCAAGGATTGGCGCCGGTCGCGCTGGATCAAACGCAACTCGATGCCGCCACCAGGGCCGGAGAAACCGTGTTCGCCTTCGACAAATACATCGTCGACCACCCCACAGAATTCACCAATATGTTGGACCGGGTACCCATGGCCCCGGGGGAGGTTGGGACACCAGACGTGCAAGGCAACCAAACATTCGGAAATGCTCATCCAGAACTCGTACAGGCGCTTGCCGAGGCGAATGCGCCGTTCCTGGATGACATGATGAAACATGATTGGGACAACACCCACGGATTCGGCAATTTGGAAACTACGACGGACGAGAACGGCAACCTGGTTGACAGGGGTGATGCAAACATGCCTAAGACGCGTGACCTGCTGAGTACCCTCAATTCCGATCCCGTCGCCGCTTCGACGCTCAAAGGCGCGGTAGAAGGGCATCATTTCGGGCTCCAGCAGGACTATGTCAACTCACTGGCCAATCACGACACCCCTGATGTCGATGCTCTCAGGGCGGACGGTCGGCTTCAAGGGCTAAACGATGTGGCAGTGAGCGAAAGCAACGTACAACAAGCTGCCAACGAATACGCCCAAGCCCAACTGGAGCATGAGCAGAAGGAAGCACGATGGGAGGCCATCACCACAATCGGCGGCTCCGTCCCCCACGTCAGCGATGCGCTCGACGCCGTCGGTAAAGTGCCCGGAGCGGACGGCATCTTACAAGACATGTTCGGAGGCGGTGACGCGCCGAAAGCCCCCGACGCTCCACATATTCCGCTACAACAGTCAGGACCGAATCTCTACCAAATCGCCGAACAGTTGTACAAAAGCGACTACGGTGACAAGGGCATCTTTCCGAACGGCTTCCCAACCTACGAGGCATACGAAGCCGATATGGAGGGTGATGTGCGAAACAAGGTCGAGCAATACCTTGGCGATAGGGTTACGGGAGACCTCACCAAAGCGGAAGTTGCCTACCAGGGGACCCTTCCGCATGATCCTCCCAAGGCTGGTCAGTAGTTGAGCACACGCATGATGATACGAATGGTCAGGAAAACACTTGCCGTCACCGCCGCCGCGGTTTGCGTACTCGCGGGATGTTCCGACCACAAAGAATCACCTTCTGCCGCCCCGGCCGTAAAAACCATGTACCCGAACTGGCCGAACGACTTGAACGGCTTCCGATTCCAGTGGACAGCACAACCCGGTATCGATCTGCTTACCGGCCCCGCGATTCCGGTGCGCGCTTACCTTGAGTCTTTTCGGACTGCATTTATGACTAAGTCATCAGCCAATACCTACCCGGGGTTTCAGCGGGCTATCCCGGACCTCCCCGACCCGCGGGCCGGCTATGACGAGCATGTGCAATGGGGCGAATTGCCCTTTGAGTTGAAATGGCTCATGCCCGCGATCGACAAAGACATCAATTTCGGCGACGGACCTTTCTTCGGCAACGAGTACTTCCATGTTCTGGAACTCTCCCCACTCGCAGACGGCTATCTCGCCTACGTATGCGACGGTAAGTACAACATATTTCATCCGGCCATTGGACATTCTGGAAAGTACGCGTCAGTGCTGGACTATCCGGGTGGAAAAAATGATGTGCAGAAGCGCGAAGAGGCCGCGGTAACCCTCTGGCGGATCGAGTTCAAGAACGGCGACGCCGGGGATAAAACTACGCAACTCCAAGAGGGCAAGAGTCCCGCACCGATCGGTGATGTGTTCGGCAACTGGAAGATCACCGGCGCCTCACAAGGCAACTACTGGGGCAGCCTCAAAAACACTACCCACACGCCGCGCGATCCAGACTATGTCCAGCGACGACAGCAGTGCCGCGACACGATGCCCCATAACGTCGATGAGCGAGCGCAAATCCTCATGAGTGTGCTCGACACCCCACCCCAAGCAGACCCAGCGGTACCCGGATGGCCCGATAACCCAACCTAGTCGCGGAGTGGGGGCTATCTCGTTAACGGTGTTTCCGGCGGTTTCCATCAGTAGGTTTCGGCTGCCGGGAATCGGTCGCCGAACGTGATCGCAAACGCGTTGAGCGCCGGCTTCCACCGCATCACCCATCGTGCTCTGCCGACCCCGGTGGGGTCCAGGGAACGCGTCACCAAGTACAGACACTTGAGCGCGGCCTGCTCGGAGGGGAAATGTCCGCGGGCTTTGATCGCTCGACGGTAGCGGGCATTGAGCGATTCGATGGCGTTCGTCGAACAGATGACTCGGCGGATCTCCACGTCGTAGTCCAGGAACGGAATGAACTCCGTCCAGGCGTTGTCCCACAACCGGATCACCGCCGGATACCGCTGGCCCCATTTCTCGGTCAGATCGTCGAACGCGGCCCGGGCGGCGGCGGCGTTGACCGCGGTGTAGATCGGTTTGACGTCCCGCTTGATCTCATCCCAGTACTTGCGGGAGGTGAGCCGAAAAGTGTTGCGGATCAAATGAATAATGCACGTCTGCACGATCGCCTGCGGCCATACGTTGCTGACCACTTCGGGCAGGCCCTTGAGCCCGTCGCAGACCACGAAGAATGCGTCCTTGATGCCGCGGTTGCGCAGATCGGTCAGCACGCTCATCCAGAACTTTGCCCCCTCACCACCGGTGCCGGCCCAGAGCCCGAGGACGTCACGCTCGCCGGCCAGCGTGACCCCGATCGCGGCGTAGAACGGCCGGTTAGCGACCTGGCCGTCGCGGACCTTCACCACGATGGCATCGATGAAGATCGCCGCGTAGGTTTCGTCCAACGGACGGACAGCCCAGTCGTTCATCTCTTCGATCACCTTGTCGGTGATCCGGCTGATCGCCTCCTTGGACACCGAAGCCCCGTAGATTTCGGCGAAGTGCGCCGAAATCTCCCCGGTAGTCAGGCCTTTGGCATACAGCGACAGCACCACCTCATCAACGCCGGTCAGTCGGCGTTGACGCTTCTTGACGATCTGCGGCTCGAACGTCGACTCGCGGTCGCGCGGCACGTCCAGATCCACGGCGCCGGTGGTATCGGTCAACACCGTCTTGGTGCGGGTGCCATTGCGGATATTGCCCGTCCCGGCACCTGCCGGGTCGTGCTTCTCATAGCCGAGGTGCTCGGTCATCTCCTCGTTGAGGGCGGTCTCGAGCACCGCCTTGGTGAGGTGTTTGAGTAGCCCACCAGGGCCGGTCAGAGACATGCCCTGTTCCTGGGCCAGCCGCACCAACTCCGCAGCGGCTTGTGCTTCAGCCGACGCATCGGCCTTCTTCTTCGCCACATCATCCAGTGTCGTCATCACGGCACCTTCCCCGCCGAGCATCGCTCAGCGTGTCAGGCCAGAAACACCGTTAAATCCACAGTCCCTGCCAGACAGATCAGCGAACTTGTGTAGCGAAAGGGCGGCGTGTCGTTGATAGCGTCCGTAACGTCAGTAACCGGAGGCCCCATACTGAAATGCTCTGGGTGCACTCAGGGTTGGGGTTGTTGGAGCCTCTGCAACAACCCTGTCGGTATGGCGCTACAGGCTTCGTGAGCCGGTCGATGCCTGCGGGGCTCGCGCATTGTATGGAGGGGAAGCCCGACGATGTGCTCAAGCTAAGGCCATGCAGTGGCAAGGAAAGGAGGAAAAGACTATGGCTAAATCGAGCAGCACCAGGGTTACGAGCGCGAAAGTTGCAAAGAAGGCTTCGGCACTCTTGAGCAATCCGAAGTCGTCTGCGAAGACGAAGTCGGTCGCAGCCAGTGCACTGGCCCAGGCCAAGAGCAAGCGGAAGTAGCAACCCGCTTGAACTGTTGCCAGCAGGGCCGGCTCCTCTGCTGGTTTTGGGCCGCTCGCCATGACAACGGCTATGCGGCGTGTCCATGTTGTCTCCTGCGTGGCGAACGGTTCTTGCGAGAGCACGGGAGTGGCTGGAGTCAGTACTTCTGGCCCTGCGGGCGAACGGTTGCGCCCGCCTGCTTCAAGATCTTCAGGACCGTGCTACGGCCAATATTGAGCTCTTCCGCGACTTCCCGACTCGTGCAACCGGACTCGTATGCCTCCACGACAGCCGTTCGCAGCTGGGCGGTGATCCGCCGTCGCTTCGGAGACGGGGAGACGAACCGAGACGACTGGCGAGTCCCAGGAACCTCATGTTGCACGACTGTCAAACAATGTGTTCGGACTGAACCGTCCCAGGGCTACCAAGAGGAAATGGCCCTCGGAGATTATCTCCGGGGGCCATTTTCATGCCGTGATCCTCGGTGCGCTCACCCCTCAGGCGGCGTCATGTATCTCGTGGTCGCTGCGCGCACAGGACGAGCAGTCGGGGGAGTCGATGTCGAGCTTGCCGCAGCTTGGGCAGATAAAAGGAATCACCGCACCGGCCTCTCTCGGTCTGGGGCGCCGCTGTGGCGCCGCGCTGCCTGCTCGTACCCCGGGTGGCGCATGTTCCAAACCTGCGTTCGGGAGTGCATCCCCGTCCCCCGAACTGGGTATCAGGGCGGCATGGATGCCGTGGAAGCCCTCACCTGGCCTGGCCGAGAACTCGTCGCGCTGTATCGCCGCACGGGTGCCGGCGTGCCGTTCGGTGATCCGCTGCCCTCCCATGGCACCGAGATGGAGGGCTGGTTCTGGCGGCTGACCGACGCGGCGTCGGGCCGGGTGGTGGTGTGGTGGTCCGGCTCGGCTCGCGCGTGCTGCGCCTCACCCCTCCGGCGCTGGTGGACCATCACTTCGACCGGGATACCTGGCATTGGCGAATCAGCGCTCGCACACCACAGTTCCTGGTGGAACTGGACGGGCGCGGCGCGGCAGGCTCACCGCACGTGCTGCCCGTACCGCTTCCGGCGCAGCGCCGCAACATCGACACCGACCATGAGTTCCTGGCGGGCACGCTGCATTGCACTGTGCGCGAGTGGGGCAAAGTCATCTTCGACGGCACCTCGCCGCTTGCCGGCCTGGAGATCGGCGACCGGCTGGCGTGTACACCTACGTCGTCAGCTTGTCCTGCATCCCTGGCGCGAGCACGCCGGCTATGGCGTCCCAGCCCACGGCCACGGGGTAGTAGTCGCCGAGCACGTGGGCGACCGGTACGTAGAACACCAGGCCGTCGTCGTCGGGCAACCAGTTGGCGAGCTGATCGGCGACCGGTTCCGGTGGGGGCTGGTTGGCCAGCTTGTCCTCGTCGGCCATCTCGGCCCTGATGGCCTCGACCATGGTGTTCAGGCCGGCGTTCTGGTCGTTGAACAGATCGGTGATCATGATCGGCGCCGCGGTGTGAGTGTCGATCACCGTCGTGGAGACCGTGTTGAACGGATGCGCCGCATGCTCGACGTAGATGTTGAGCAGCAGCACGCCGGCCACCACACCGCTGCCGATGTGGGACACCCTGCTGCGCTCGTCCTCGGGCAGTGCCCCCGACGCGACGGTGACCGGAAGGCCATCCTCGGTGGGCTCTAGATGGTCGTCGAGGGCAGCGCGCACCGAAGCGTTGAACTTGTCGCGGACTGCGGCGGTTCCGCCCTTGAGCTGCGGAAGCTCCACCTTGTAGGTGACGATTCCTTTTGTGCCGTCGAGGGTTTCGACGAACCCTGTGAACGGCACGGCCTGGGCAGGCGCTGCTGAGCTTGTTGTTACGGCGCCGGCCGTCGTGGTCGATTCCGGACGGGTCCCGCTGCCCGAATCGCGCGAATTACATGCTGTCCCAAATCCGATCATCGACACGACTACCACCGCTGATGTCAGGCGACGAATCACGGTTGACCCAGTCATTTTTCGACCTTAATCCTGCGTCTGAGCCTGCGAACCACGATTGGGTATCTCAATCGCCGCCCGGCCGGTGGGCCGAGGCGAACAAGTTGATTCCGGTGGCTTCGCGCCGCACTTGCACCGGCGCATCCCCGAACTCCGACTGTGCGAACAGACCGACCAGGTCTTGCGGTGACCGGTGGATGAGTTTCCAGTCCAGCAGGTGGTCCATGAACGCCCGGTCGGGATTGCCGATGTCGAAGTTTCCGACGATCGCTCGGCCACCGGGGCGGAGGCGATGATAGACCCAGTCGAGGAGCTTCACCACGAGATGATCGGCCAGGTAGTCGATGAGGCCGATCGAATACACCAGATCCTGATCGCTCAATTCGAGTGTTTGACGGCCGAGGGCCAGTTTGACGACGTTGGCTTGTACGAACGTAACTCGTTCGGTCGCACCGGCGCTGTCCGCGATGCCTTCGGCATAGGCCAGCGCCTGGTCGTCGATGTCCAGGCCGGTGGCAACGATGTCCGGATGGTCGGGCTCGGCGAAGACGTCGAAGATCTCGCGGGCCGGCCCGCAAGCCAGACTCGTGATGGCAGCCGGCCTTCCGTCACAGGCCCGTGCGGCGTCGATGATGATGCTGCGCAAGAGCTGCCGGCGGTTCTTGACCGCGCGAGAGGCGGGTATTCCGAGAAACCACCGGTCGATAAAGGGACCGAGTCGGCGTACCCCGTCCGGTTGGTCGTCGTACACCATCTGCAACGTCAGATAGTCACCGGCGTAGCCCCGTGGCTTGGTGTAGGAGCGATCGACCAGAGTGCTCAACCCCAGGTACGGGTACGTCTCCCGGTGCACAAAGGCGCCCAACTCGTCGGCGTCGGGAGTGCCTTCCCGCAAGTGGATGCGGATCTGGTCGGAAAGGGCATCGCAGGCGGCGATAACTCGGTCCCGCACCTCGTCATTCGTGGCACTACCGTCGATGATCAGTCGGTCGGCGGTTGACATCGCAGCCTTGAAGTTCGCTGTGGTCAGGGCAAGCGGATGTGGCATTCCGTTGGCGGACATGGGGAATGAGGGGATCGCACTGCCGAGGTGTGGTGCCGCGTCGATGATCGTCATTGCCTGATCGTTTCGCACCGCCATCGCGACGTATGCAGTAGTGCACTACTCAATTTCTTCCTGCGTCAATTTTTGGTGCCGTCGTCGTGGCAAAAACCGGTTTCCCTCGCGTCGGGTATCCCACCTACCCTGGGTGGCTGCGTAAACGACGTCTCGGGGGAGACAGGGGAGTGGTAATGACAACGGGCCCGAGCACGGGGGAGATCGCGACGCGACCGCGTGCCCAGTCGAGTGCCAACGTCATCATCGCGTTGCTGGTTGCCTCGGCGTTCGTGATGATCCTCAACGAGACGATCATGAGCGTTGCGCTACCGGCCCTGATCGTCGACCTGGACATCTCCGCCAGCACGGCGCAATGGCTGACCAGTGGCTTCCTGTTGACGATGGCGGTCGTCATCCCGATGTCCGGTTCGCTGCTACAGCGCTTCCCGGTGCGCGGCATCTTCCTGGCGTCGATGACGTTTTTCTGCGCCGGCACCTTGATCGCCGCGCTGGCACCGGGATTCACCGTGCTGCTGGTCGGGCGCATTGTGCAGGCGTGCGGCACCGCCGTGATGATGCCGCTGCTGATGACGACGGTCATGATGTTGATCCCGGCCGATCGGCGCGGGCAGATGATGGGGACCATCTCGATCGTCATAGCCGTCGCACCGGCGATCGGCCCGACCTTGTCGGGCTTCATTCTGGGTTCACTCGACTGGCGCTGGATGTTCTGGATCGTGCTGCCCATCGCGCTGGTGGCGCTCAGCGCCGGTCTGGCCTGGCTGCGGGTCGACGATGAGCGGGAGGAACCGACGCCGATCGATCCCGTCTCGGTACCGCTGTCGGCGGTGGCGTTCGCGGGCTTGGTGTTCGGCCTGTCGCTGATGGGGGAGTCCGCACATGGGCAGCAGTCGATGCCGGCGTGGCTGCCGATGACGGTCGGTGCGGTGGCGATGGTGATCTTCGGCGCACGGCAGATACAGCTGCAACGACGCAACCGCGCGTTCCTCGACCTGCGGCCGTTCGCCTACCGGCGGTTCTCGGTGTCGCTGGGCCTGGTGGTCCTCGGTTTCATGGGACTGTTCGGCGCGATCATCATGGTGCCGCTGTATGTCCAGGACGTGCTGAAGCAGAGCGCGTTGGTCGCCGGCCTGGCCACACTGCCGGGCGGTCTGCTGATGGGTGTGGCCGGGCCGCTCGTCGGGCGGGCCTACGACCGGCACGGCGCCCGGGTCCTCGTCGTGCCCGGGTCGGTGCTGCTGTGCGTATCGCTGTGGGGATTCACGCTGCTGTCGGCGGCCTCGCCGGTCTGGGAACTCGTTGTGCTGCAGACGATCATGATGGTGGGTTTGTCGATGATGTTCACCCCGTTGATGACCGACGCGCTCGGGGTCCTGCCCGACCGGCTCTACTCACATGGCAGCGCCATCTTGACCACGCTGCAACAGGTCGGCGGTGCCGCGGGGACCGCATTGTTCGTGACGGTGATGACGAAGGCGTCGCAATCGGGTGGGGCCCCGGATCTGCCCGGGGTGCATGCGGCGTTCACGGCGGCCGCGGTGATCAGCGTGATCGCCGTGGTCATGGCGTTCTTCACCGCGCCGCGCCCGACTCCCGCCGGCGGTACGCCGACGCATTAGCCCGTGGCGCCAGTGCAGTCGGGTAGGGCACTACGCGTGCGTGGCGCCGGCACCGCGGCCGATGGTGAAAGTGCACTCGACACACGAGTTCAACCCCACTGAGCTCGGGCACAATCGAACCCGTGCAGAAAGTCGTGATCGTCACCGGCGCGGGCAGCGGCATCGGCCGCGCCACGGCCCGGGTCCTGTTGGACGCCGGTCATCGGGTGGTGCTGTCGGGTCGCCGCAATGAACCTCTGGTGGCTGTCGCCGACGGTCACCCGAACGCCCGCGTCTTCCCGGCCGACGTCACGGATTCCGCCTCGGTGCGGGCGTTGTTCGCCGATACGGTGTCCACCTTCGGACGGGTCGACGTGCTGTTCAACAACGCCGGCGTGTTCGGTCCGTCGGCGTCGATCGCCGATATCGACGATGAACAGTGGCACTCGACATGGCGCACCAATGTGGACGGCGCGGTGTTCTGCGCCAGAGAAGCCGCACGTGTCATGGCTGCCCAGTTGCCCAGGGGCGGTCGGATCATCAATAACGGATCGATCTCCGCGCACCGCCCCCGCCCGAACAGCCTGGCCTACACCGTCACCAAACACGCGATGAGCGGGCTGACCGCGTCAATGTTGTTGGATTTGCGCGATATCGACATCTGCGTCACCCAGATCGACATCGGCAATGCCGCCACGGATATGACCGCCGGTTTCAGCCATCAGACCCTGCAGGCCGACGGAAGTCTCGCGGCGGAGCCGACTTTCGACGTCGAGCACGTGGCCCGCGCCATCGAGCACCTGGTCGATCTGCCGCTGGAGGTGTCGGTCCCGTCACTGACCGTGATGGCGCGGGCGATGCCCTACTTCGGCCGCGGCTGACGATTCCGGCCCGAAAAGGCGACAGAGCCGGGGCCTTAGGGCCACCGGCTCTGTAAGCGGAATCGATGTTTCAGTGCTGTGCATCCTGAAGCTCGTGCCGCTGGACCACTGCGATCAGCTCTTCGCGGACCGATGAGTTGGGCAGTTCGTTGATCCGCGCGTAGAGGCGGCGCCGCATGTTGGCGCGCTTCTGGTTTGCACGGAATTGTGCGAACGACATACTTCTCACTCCTCAAAAGTGCCCCGGATCACGGGTACTCGTTTTCTGACATCCACATCGGGGATCGCCCGAAGAAAAGGACACCTCCATGGTCCCGCCCGGCAGTGATTAAAACCAATTCTTAGAGTGTGAGTTTGGCTACAGCTCAACTGTTTTCATCGTGGATGAGTGCTCGCCGTCACAGTCACGAGCCGAGGTGACGGCGGTGACCGCCGAAAAGGAGTAAGACTGCTTCTGTGGCGCTCACCGTGCGGGACTTGGCCGAGGTCGACAGCCTCGGCCTTGTCGTGGTGGCCGGGGCACAAGGCGCTGACCGTGAGATCTCGTGGGCGCATGCGATCGAGCTGACCGATCCGACCCCGTACCTGGCCGGTGGTGAGTTGGTGATGACGACGGGCATCAACATCGGTGCCGATGCCGCCGCGCAGCACGCTTACGTTGCCCGCCTGGCCGCGGCCGGCACGGTGGCCCTGGCCGTCGACACCGGCACCACGATCGCCGATGTGCCGCCCGCCGTGCGTGCCGCCGGCGACGAGTTCGGGCTCCCGGTGTTCGAGGTGCCCGAGTCGACGCCGTTCATCGCGATCGCGCGGGTGGTGATCGACGCGCTCAAGGCCGAGGAACTGCGCTCGGTCCAGCGGGTCGTCGACGCTCAGGAGGTGCTGGCCCGGGCAACGTTGCGCGGCGGTATCCCCGGGGTGGTCGGCGCACTGGCCGAGCGTCTGTCCGCCACGGTCGTGGTGGTCGACCCCGACGGCACCGTGCTGGCCGCCGCGGGCAGCGCGCAGGAGCGGCTCATCGCCGTACTGGGCGAGCAGGCCGCCTCGACCCGTCGGCACGGCGCTTACGTCACCGCCGACGGGGACGCGTATGTGACGATCCAGAATCTGCGCGCCGCTCAACCGGTTCGCGGTCGGCTTGCGGTACGGACGTCCGGCCCGATGTCCAACGCAGACCGGCTGCTGATCGCGCATGCGGTGTCGCTCATCTCGATCGCGATCGAGAAGCCGGCCCGGGTGGTCGACGCCGAGCAACTGTTGCGGATCGCGGTGACCCGCGAGATGCTCACCGGCGCAGGGTCGGTCGACAGCGCGGTGCTGCGCTACTTCGGTTTCGAGCCCGACGGTGACGTCGTCGTAGCGTCGTTCACCGGGGCGGGGCCGTTGTTGGCGGCCGAACACGTGCTGGGCCGGGTGCTGACGTCGTTTCTGATGGCCCCGACGGGCGACGAGATTGTGCTCGTGGTGCCGGCCGGCGGCAGCCGGCGCCGGATCCGCACCGTCGTGCAGGAACTCGAACAGCAGACGGGCGTACCGGTCCGGGGCGGGATGAGCCGGCCGGTCCGGTTGGCGGATCTGCACACGGCGCTGGAACAGGCCCGCATCGCCGCGCATGCCGGCGCCGGGCGGTTCAGCGACTTCGGTGAACTCGGCCCGATGGGTGTTCTGCTCGACGGCCGCAGCGTGGCCGAACTGCGGGTACTGGCCGCACCATTGGATTCGCTGGCCGGTGGGGACGAGCTGATTCCCACCCTGGCGGCATTCCTCGGGCGCAACGGCCAGATGGAGGCCGCGGCCGCCGAGCTCACGGTGCATCGTCACACCATGCGCAACCGGATGCGGCGGATCTGTCAGCTGTTGGGCGACGACCTGGAATCTGCCGATACCCGGGCACAGCTGTGGCTGGCGCTCAAGGCGTGGCAGCTGTTGGAGTCTCGCCGGCCGGGCTGAGATCGGCCTCACCGCTGCCGGGCTGTCCCAAAAGGGTGCGTTTGGTGTTCGTCACCCGACCTGGCCCGCCGACTCGGTGGGCCTATGCTCGGTGCGACGAATGGCGTGGCCCCTGGGTGTTGCCGTCGTCAGTGACCGGCGGATACATCCCAGGGGAAGTTCAGCGTGCAGGCGATTGTTGGCGATCCGGTTCGCGTTCCTGCCGTGCGGCGGCAGGTCCGCGATGACCTGATCGGGTTGAGCGGTGTGGCCATCGTGATGGTGGTGATCTGCCACTTCTGGTTCGGCCGGGCGTCGGGTGGAGTGGATGTCCTGCTGATCCTGTCCGGCTTCTTCATCGGCAGCCGGGTGCTGCGCAGTATCGGGACCGCGAGCCCGACGGCCCTGGCCGTCGAGGCGGGCCGGGCGGCACGCTGGTTGATCCCGCCGTTGGTTCTCATGGTCGTGGTGAGTGCGGTGCTGACGGTGCTGGTACAGCCGCAGACCCGCTGGGAGGCATTCGCCGACCAGACCCTGGCCGGCCTGGGCTTCTATCAGAATTGGCAGCTGCTGGGCTCGGCGGACGACTATGTGCAGGCCGGTGAGGCGGTGACCCCGCTCCACCACCTGTGGGCGATCTCCGTGCTGGGCCAGTTCGCGCTCGCGTTCTTCCTGCTCGCCGGTGCGGTTCTCGCGGCGACGACGCGTCGGGGTCGCGCTGCGCGACGCACAATCCTGGTTGCCGCGTCCGGTGTCGCCGCGGTGGCATCGCTGTACTGCGCGGTCACGACGCAGCCGGACAACCCGATGCTGGCCTACTACAGCACCGGCGCCCGAGCCTGGGAGCTGTTGGCCGGGGTGCTGGCCGCCGCTCTCGTGACCGGGCCGGTGGGGCGGGTCCGGTGGCCGAGCCCGATACGGGCCGGGGTGGCTGCGGCCGGGGTGGTGGCAATCGGGGTGTGCGGTGCGCTCACGGACCGGACCGTGCAGTCCCCGGGCGCCTGGACCTTGATCCCGGCGGCGGCGACGGTGCTGGTGATCGTCAGCGCGGCCCAGGGAACGTCGATGAGAACGAACCAATTTCTGCCCAGCGCCCCGCTGGTCGCGATCGGAGCCATGGCTTATCCGCTCTATCTGTGGCACTGGCCCCTGCTGATCTTCTGGTTGGCCACCATCAACGACGATGCCGTCGGGCTGGCCGACGGCATCGTGATCCTGCTGGTCGTTGTGCTGCTGGCGGCGTTCACCGCGCGGTGGACCCAGCGGCCGTGGCGTCGCGGGATCGGCGCGTGGATGGCGTCGAGTGCGGTCGTCCTCTTGGTGGCGGTGACGCTGGTCGCGACATCGCTGATGTGGCAGGGACACGTCGCACGAGCTCGGGCCAGCGGCGCGGAGCTCGGCATGCTCTCGATTCGCGATTACCCGGGCGCGCAGGCGCTCATCGACAATCAGCGGGTCGCCAAGCTGCCGATGCGCCCGAGTGTGTTGGAAGCCGATGACGACATCCCGCCGTCGTCGGTTGACCATTGCGTCACGGGCTTCACCGGTGACGAGGTCGTCAGCTGCGTGTACGGAGACCCGAAGGGCGCCCGCACGATTGCACTGGCCGGAGGCTCGCATTCGGAGCACTGGCTGACCGCGCTGCACCAGATCGGACGCCAGCACGGCGTCAAGGTGACCACGTACCTGAAGTTCGGTTGTCCACTGACCACCAAGGCTGTGCCGATCATCGCGGGATCCTTCGACACCTACCCGTCATGCCGGACCTGGTCCGACAACGCGCTGGCCAAGATCATCGCCGACCGGCCCGACTACGTGTTCTTCACCTCGACGCGCCCGATCCTCAACAGCCCGGGCGATTACGTGCCCGACTACTACCTGGGGATCTGGGATGAGCTGTCCGCCAATGGCATTCCGATGCTCGGTATCCGTGACACGCCGTGGATGATCCGGGACGGCTGGTTCTTCTCACCGGTCGACTGCCTGTCCAAGGGCGGTGATGCCGATGCCTGTGGGCTGCCGCGGGACGAAGCCCTGGCCGAGCGCAACCCCACACTGGACTACCTGGCCGACTATCCGTTGATGAAGGCCCTGGACCTCAGCGACGCGGTGTGCCGGCCGACGATCTGTCGCGCTGTGGAGGGCAACGTGCTGGTCTACCACGATGCCCACCACCTGTCGGCGGCCTACGTGCGCACGCTCACCACCGAGTTGGCACGGCAGATGTCCGTCGCCCTCGGCTGGTGGTAGCGATCATTCGACGATGAAGACCGGGATCTGTCGCGTGGTCTTGGTCTGGTACTCGGCGTACGGCGGGTAGGCCTCGACCGCCAGCTTCCACCAATGCTCGCGCTCGTCACCGGACAGTTCGCGCGCGGTCAGCGACGCGATCTTGTCGCCGTCCTGCACCGTCACGGCGGGGTTGGCCTTGACGTTGAAGTACCAGGACGGGTGCGCCGGGTCGCCGCCCTTGGATGCCACCATCGCGTAGCGGCCGTCCTCTTCCACGCGCATCAGCGGTACGTACCGCTTCTTGCCGGACTTGGCGCCGGTCGTCGTGAACAGCACGATCGGGCGGTCGAGTACCTCGACGCCGTCGGTGGTGCCTTGTTCCAGGATGCGTTGGGTCTGATCGCGTACCCAGTCGGTCGGGCTCAATTCGGCATGTTCAGTCACGCACCCCGCAACACCGGCGACGTCGCTGCTATTCCGGTCAGCGCAGTTTGAGGACCACTTTGCCCTTCGCGCTGCGGTTCTCCAGTGACGCGATGGCCAGCGCGGCCTGCTCCAGCGGGTACACCTCAGGCTGGGGGGCCGGCACTGCGCCAGAGGCCAGCAGCGGCTGCAGTTCGGCCCACTGCTCTTGCAGGTAGCCCGGGTGGGAGAACGTCCACGCGCCCCAGCCTGCGCCGATCACGTCGACGTTGTTGAGCAGCAGGCGGTTGACCTTGACGGTGGGGATCTCCCCGCCGGTGAACCCGACCACCAACAACCGCCCGCCCACGGCCAGCGATCGCAGCGAGTCGGTGAAGCGGTCACCGCCGACCGGGTCGAGGACGATGTCCACCCCCCGGCCGTCGGTGAGTTCCTTCACGGCGTCACGGAATCCATCGGCCAGCACCACATCCGATGCGCCTGCGGCCCTGGCGATCTCGCCCTTCTCCTCGGTGGACACCACGGCGATGGTGCGCGAGGCGCCCAGCGCTGGGGCCAGCCGCAGCGCCGAGGTGCCGATGCCGCCCGCCGCGCCGTGCACCAGCACGGTCTCGCCCTCGGCGAGCCGACCGCGGGTGCGCAGGGAGAACTGCACCGTCAGGTCGTTGAACAGGATGCCGGCGCCGGCCTCGAAGGACACCGAGTCCGGTAGCGCGAATACCCGCTCGGCCGGCAGCGCCACGACTTCGGCCATGCCGCCGGACAACATGGTCAGGCCCAGCACGCGGTCACCGGCGGACACATGGGCGCCGGCCGGGGCGCTGCGCACCACGCCGGCGACCTCCGCGCCCGGGGTGAACGGCAGATCCGGCTTGTACTGATAGAGCCCGCGGGTCAGCAGGGCGTCCGGGAAGGCGACCCCGGCGGCATGGACGTCGATCACCACGGGGTTGTCGGCGGCGCCGCCGCTCGGTTCCTCCACGTCGGCCACCCGTACCGCGTCGGGACCGTCGAGGGCGGTGATCTGTGCTGCACGCATCGGTGTCTCCTTCTGGTGGGGTCGCCAGCCAATTGTGACAGGTGTCAAGTCGGTGGTTAGCATCACCGGATGCTCAACGCCCGCGCCGCGGTGGTGCTCGACGCCGGAGCCGATCCACAGCTCACCGAGGTCCAGATCCGGGAACCCGTCGGCGACGAGGTGCTGGTCCGAATCGACGCGGTGGGTATCTGCCACACCGATGTCAGCGTGGCCGGGCGGTTTCGCAAGCTGCCCATGGTGTTCGGTCACGAGGGTGCGGGCACCATCGTCCAGGCCGGACCGGACGCGACGCCCCGAGTCGGCGACCAGGTGGTTCTCACCTTCGCCAGCTGCGGCGAGTGCCCCAACTGCCGGTCCGACGCCCCGGCGTACTGCGAGCGCTCCACCGACCTGAACATGCGCGGCAGCCGGCGGGACGAGTCGGCGGCCCTGCACCGCGACGGCGTCCCCATCGGCGGCGGGTTCTTCGGGCAGTCCAGCTTCTGTACCTACGCGATCGCCGGAAGCCGAAACGCTGTGGTGCTGCCCGAGCCGATCGACCCGGCGCTGGCCGCTCCGCTGGGCTGCAGCGTGCAGACCGGTGTCGGTGCTGTCCTCAATGTGGTTGCGCCGCAACCCGAGGACGCGCTCGTGGTGTTCGGCGCAGGCGCCGTCGGGCTCTCGGCGGTCATGGGCGCCCGCATCGCACGGTGCCGCACCATCATCGCCGTGGACCCGATCGCACAGCGGCGCATGCTGGCAACCGAACTGGGTGCCACCGCGACGATCGACCCGACCGCATCCGACGCCGCTGCCGCGGTGCTCGAGCTGACCGGGGGAGTGGCCGCCGCGGTCGACACCACCGCGCGGCCGGACGTCCTCGCCGCGGCGGTCGGGGTGCTGCGTGAGCGCGGCACCCTGGTTCTGCTGGGCCTGGGCGCATTGACCGCCGAGCTGCCCGTCGCGGCCATCATGGGTCGGGGCCTGACCGTTCGGGGGGTGGTGGAAGGTGACAGCGACCCGCAGGCGTTCATTCCGCGCCTGGTCGATCTGCACCGCCGTGGCGAACTTCCGCTCGACACATTCGTGAGCCGCTACCCATTCGACGACTTCGGCCGGGCCTGGGCCGCCGCCAAGGCCGCTGACGTCGTCAAACCCGTGCTGATCACCGGCGCGGTAAGCTGACAAACCCCACCTTTCACCGGCAACGGCGCCAATGATCGGAGCATCATGACCCTTCCCCAGCTACCACCGGGACGCCCTGTCGAGGTTCGCGCCGTCGACGGCGTGCGGTTGCATGCCGAGGTGTTCGGGCCGGAGGACGGCTATCCGATCGTGCTGGCCCACGGCATCACCTGTGCCATCGGAGTGTGGGCCCACCAGATCGCCGATCTGGCCGGCGACTACCGCGTCATCGCCTACGACCATCGTGGGCACGGCCGCAGCGAGACTCCGCACGGGCGGCGCCGCTACAGCCTCAACCATCTCGCCGCGGACCTGGACGCGGTGCTCGACACCACGCTGAAGCCGGGCGAACATGCCATCCTCGCCGGGCATTCGATGGGCGGTATCGCGATCACCTCGTGGTCGCAGCGCTATCCGGGTCGGGTGGCCGCCCGCGCTGACGCGGTCGCCCTGATCAACACCACCACCGGCGACCTGGTGCGGGACGTGGAACTGCTCAGGGTCCCGGCACCGCTGGCGGCGACGCGAATCCGGGCAGCCGGTACCGCGATCAGGACGTTCGGCGGCGCCTCGATGCCCCGGATCACCGAACGCCCCAACAAACGATTCGTCGCGCACCTGGCGGTGGGCCACGACGCCGAGCCGTGGGTTGCCGAGTACGTCTATCGGCTGTTCGCCGACACCCCGCCGGCGGGCCGCGGTGGCTGGGCCAGGGCGCTGGTAAACAGTCTTGGACCGCAACATATCTCGCTGCAGAATCTGTCGGTGCCCACGTTGGTGATCGGCAGCGTCAAGGACCGTCTGCTGCCCATCAACGCCGCCCGCCGCATAGCCGCCGACGCGCCGAATCTCAGCGCCTTCGTCGAGATGCCCGGCGGTCACTGCGCCATCCTGGAATGCCCGTCACAGGTGAATGCCCAGTTGCGGGCCTTGGCCGAATCGGTGTCCCCGCCCCGGGCGGTCGGTCAGTAGCTCGTCAGTCGGTAAGGCGGCCGGCGACTTCGGCGGCTGCCCGCTGACCGGAGCGGACCGCCCCGTCGAGGAATCCGGTCCACTCGTCGGCGGTTTCGGTGCCGGCCCAGTGAATGGCGTCGACGGGTTCGCGCAGCCACCGGCCGTACTGTGTCCACGACCCCGGCGGCACCGCCGCCGTCGGTCCTCCGGGCGCGAATTGTTCTGTGCTCCAACGGTGGTCGATGTAATCGATCGGTTCCAGCGCCGTCTTGCCGAACAGGGTGGCGAACCCGGACAGGGCCTGCTCGCGTCGTTGGTCCGGCGTCAGCCGGTCGAACGTGCGGGCGTCGGTGAATCCGAGCAGGATGCCGGGTCCTGCGTCGTCCGGGCTGACATCGAAGGTGATGAACACCGGCCCCTCGTCGGACAAGGCCTCGCCCGAGCAGCCGTTGGCGCGCCAGAAGGGCCGTTCATAGGCAGCGTAGGCCTTGCTGAGGTTGCCCTGGGGCCAGTGCGCGGACAGCTCGGTGTAGGCCTGGGGCAGTGGAGGGCTGAATTCGATACCGGTCCGGTGCTGGGGTGGAATCGCCACGATCACCGCGCGTGCGCGGATCTCGCCGGCCGGGAAACTCACCGCCACCGTGCCGTCGGGGTGGCGCTCGATGCGGCTGACCGGGGCGTCGAGCACGACGCGGTCGCCCAGTTCGTCGGCCATCTTGCCCGCGATCTGCTGGGTACCGCCGGGAAACCGGTCCTGCTGGGCGCCGTCGCGAACGTCGAGCATGCGGTCCAGTCCGCCGGCGGCTTTCACGTAGCGGGCGGCGTGCAGCATCGACACCTCGTCGGGCTCGGCACCCCAGGTGACGCGGGACATGATCGCCATCAGGTTGCGGGTCGAGGCGTTGGCGCCCGCCGAGCGCAGCCACTGCTCCAGGGTGAGCTCGTCGAGTTTCTGGGCGTTCGCGCTCGTCCACGGCTCGTTGACCCGGATCTGCCGGCTGAGCCGTTCGAAGCGCCACTGGATGCGGGAGACGTCGAAGAGTTCCATCATCGACAGCCGCGGAATGGTGCTGCGGTAGGAGCGCACCCGCCCGTGCCAGCGGATCAGGTTCTTGCCGCGGTCGTAGGTGGGCACCGTGCGGCACCCGAGCTCGGCGGCCAGCGCCAGCACCGCGTCCTGGGTGGGACCGACGAACGTGCCGCCCAGGTCGACCGGTACTCCGGCGATCGTCGTGGTCGAGGAACGTCCGCCGACCCGATCGCGACCCTCCAGCACCACCACCTGGTGTCCGAGCCGGGCGAGGGCCCGGGCGGCGGACAGGCCGGCGAATCCGGCGCCCACCACGACGACGTCGGTGCTGGTTGGGATGCTCACCTGTCTAGGCTCTCACGCGTGAAGGTCATGACAGCGTTGTTCGGGCCGCGCGACGCGATCGAGAGGTCTGCGGCCCTGCGCGAGGCCGGTGCCAGTGGGGTGTTCACCTTCGAGGGGCCGCACGATGTGTTCACCCCCTTGACGCTGGCCAGCACCGTCGGGGATCTGGATCTGATGACCAATGTGGCAATTGCGTTTCCCCGCAACCCGATTCACTTGGCGCACCAGGCTATCGACCACCAGATCCTCTCCGGCGGGCGGTTCACCCTGGGGCTCGGCACCCAGATCCGCACCCAGATCGAGAAGCGGTTCGGTGCGGAGTTCGACCGCCCGGTGGCCCGGATGTCCGAGTTCGTCGCGGCGTTGCGCGCGATCTTCGCCGCCTGGGACACCGGCGAGCGGCTGGATTTTCGCGGCGAGTATTACCGGCACACGCTGATGACGCCGACGTTCACGCCGCGGGACAATCCGTACGGCCCGCCACCGATCTATGTCGGCGCGCTGGGCCCGCGGCTCACCCGCGCCACCGCGCAGTTCGCCGACGGCCTGCTGGTCATGCCGTTCGGCTCGAAGCGGTTCCTGCACGAGGCCACGCTGCCCGCGGTGCGCGACGGGCTGGCCGCCGCCGGGCGGGACGAGGCGGCACTGGCCATCGTCCCGGAGATCATCGTGTCGGCCGGGGACGACCATGACGCGGCGCGGCGCCTGCTCGCGTTCTACGGCTCCACGCCCGCGTACCGGCCGGTGCTTGAGGTGCACGGTTGGGGAGATTTGCAGCCTGAGCTCAACGCGCTGTCCAAACAGGGCCGCTGGCAGGAGATGGGTTCGCTGATCGACGACGAGGTGTTGCACACCATCGCGGCTTGCGGCAGCCCCGCCGACATCGCCGCCCACATCCGGGATCGGGTGGGCGGGGTGTCCGACCGGATCTGCCTGTACCAACCGGGTCCGATCGACGTGGATGTGCTTGCCCGGATCGTTGACGCGCTGCGCGACTGAGCACATAGGGTGGTACCGAGCGGGACCAAAGGAGGTTCGCCATGGACGACGCTCGTCGGGCTGCGGATCCGGACTATTCGGATGTGCTCATCATCGGGGCCGGGATCTCGGGGTTGGGTGCGGCCTATCGCGTCCATGAGAAGAGCCCCGGACTGACCTACACCGTGCTCGAACGCCGGGAGCGGATCGGTGGCACGTGGGACCTGTTCCGCTATCCGGGGATCCGTTCCGACAGTGACATCTTCACGCTGAGCTTCCCGTACCAGCCGTGGACCAGGCCGGAGAACGTGGCCGACGGTGACGACATCCGCGACTATCTCACCGAGACCGCCCGGGAGCACGGCATCGACCGCCACATCCGGTTCAACACCCGTGTGTTGTCGGCGGATTGGGACTCGAACACCGACACCTGGACCGTGCAGACCGAGCAGGACGGCCAGTCCAGGACCTACCGGTGCCGGTATCTGTTCTGCGGCACCGGCTATTACAACTACGACGAGCCCTACACTCCGGAATTCCCCGGCATCGAGAGCTTCGGCGGCGAGGTGGTACACCCGCAGTTCTGGCCCGAGTCGCTGGACTACTCGGGTAAGCGCGTCGTGGTGATCGGCAGCGGCGCGACGGCGGTCAGCCTGGTGCCCGCACTGGCGCAGCGGGCCTCGCACGTGACGATGCTGCAGCGCTCACCCACCTACATGGTGTCGGCGGACCGCATCGTTCCGACGGTGCAGACCATCCGTAAGGTTCTGCCACGCAAGCTGTCTCATCAGATCGTGCGGTTCCGCAACGCGATGATCCATGTGCTGAGTTATTTCTTCTTCCGCAAGGCCCCCGATCTCGGTCGCAGTTATCTGCGCAGGCGGATCGTCGCAGCGTTGCCCGAGGGGTATCCCGTCGACGTGCATTTCAAGCCCCGGTACAACCCGTGGGACCAGCGGTTGTGTCTGGTGCTCGACGGAGACCTGTTCGGGCATATCAGCGACGGCCGGGTCGACGTCGTCACCGATCACATCGACCACATCGACGCCACCGGCATCGTGCTGAAATCCGGTGCGCGGGTGGACGCCGATGTGATCGTCACCGCGACCGGTCTGCAATTGCAGGCGCTCGGCGGGATCCGGCTGGCGGTCGACGGTCACGAGGTCAAGCCGACCGAGCGGTTCGTCTACAAGGAGTTCCTGCTGGAGGACGTCCCGAATCTGGCCTGGTGCATCGGGTACACCAACGCGTCGTGGACGCTGCGGGCCGACATGACCGCACGGGCATTCGCAAACCTGTTGGCCTACATGGGTGCTCACGGCTACACCCACGCCTATCCGCACAAGGGTGCCGCGCCGATGCCGGAGAAGCGGACGTGGGACCTGGAGGCCGGCTACATCCAGCGGTCCGAGCATGCGCTGCCGCGGTCGGGCACCAAGCGGCCGTGGCATGTGCGGCACAACTATGTGCTGGACGCCATCGACCACCGCTTCGACCGCATCGAAGAGTCAATGGTGTTCGGCCGCGCCCCTGCCGTCACGTCCGAGGCCGCTTCCTGAGCACCGTCCTGAGGACCGTCCTGAGCACCGTCCTCAGCACCGCGAGCGTGCGTGTCTGCTGCCCGAAACGCCGCATTTTGCCGACATTCTGTGCACGCTCGTCATGGTGTGCGGATACGCAAGCCCGTCGTCAGCAGCTGGGTGGCCGACAGCCCGAACGTGGTCTTGAAGGTGTCCGCCAGGTGTGACGGGCTGGCGAAACCGGAATCAGCGGCCGCGGTGGTCAGATTCTCACCGGTCGCCACGGCGGTACCCGCCAGCACGAGCCTGCTCCACATCCGGTAGCGGCGCAGGCTGGTTCCGGCCTCGCGGCGGAACAGATGCAGGAACCGGGATTCGGACAACCCCGCAGCGGCGGCGAGCTCGCGCGCCGGCACCGCCGCCGCCGGGTCCTGGCGAATCTGCTTGGCCACCAGCTCGATCCGGGGATCGATCCGGTGCGGCACCTCCGGTGCGGCCACATCCAGCCAGCGCCGGGCGGCCGCGTCGTCATCAGGCATCGCCGTCAGCGCGGACTCGGCAGCGTGGCCGACGCCGATGCTGCCCCGGAATTCGGTGAACTGGCCTCGGCACGACGCGCTGCGCTGCGCACTGGGATCGAGATAGCACGACACCATCGCGCCCGGCATCGCCAGGTGATGGGTGAGCCGCGGGGGGATCAACACACTGTGGGCCACGATCGCCTGGCCGGACACCGTCACGGTCAGCGGCCCGTCGACACCGACAGCCAGGCACCACACCGAGCCGGAGTGCGGTTCCAGACCCAGCCCGGGCCCGGCGTAGAGGGCTTGGCCGGGCCACAGCCACACCGTCGGGCAGCAGGTTTGTGGAAGCGCCGGCACGGGTTCAGTCTGCATGCTGAAGGACAACCTGACCAGGAGGCTACCGTGGCTGTTGCTGTCATCGCCGTCGTCGGCGTGTTCTTCGCCGGTATGGGTATCTACGCGCTGGCGGCTCCCGCGGCGATTCTGCGCCCGTTCGACTATGACCTCAGAACCGCCGCGGCCCGCGCGGAAGTCCGTGGCGTGTACGGCGGTTTCGGCCTCGCCATGGCCGCGGTGCTGGCGTACGCGGCGGTGACGCCGGGGCAGGTGCGCACCGGGGTGGTGATCACCGTCGGCGCCGCGCTGGCCGGCATGGCCCTCGGCCGCGCCGTCTCGGCGGTGTTGGATGAACGGACTGCCTTCTACCCCAACTGGTTCTACTGCCTGGTCGAGGCGATCGGTGCGGCCGCGCTCTTCTGGGCCGCCTGATTTCCTCGCGCGAGGAAGTGATTACGGGGCGACGGTGAGCCAGTCGGCGAAGCCCGATGGGTCGTGCCGGCCGAGTGCACCGTGCTCGAACAGTCCCCAGCCCTCGGACGTCGTCCCGCCCTCGGTGCAGACGGCGCGGCCGACGTGGTCGATCACGCCGAAGGCGGTGCGCCCGACGACTGCCGGGTCGGTCATGTCGTAGGTGCGGCGCTCGGTGAACTTCTCGCCCTTCCACACGCCGTGGATCCAGTCGACGTCGCCGCCGTAGCCGCCGCCGACGTGAATCGGCACGGGCAGTTTGGATTCCACGTCGAACCGGACGGGGGTGCCGTCGAGCGCGGTGGCCTCGATGGTGGCCCCGGTCGGCACACGGGTGCCGGAGCGGTAGTGGATCTTGATGCGCGGCCAGCCGAGCTGCTCGACGCGGCCGTCCTTCCAGATCCGCGTGCAGTCGTTGAGCGAACGGAACCCGTTGGGCTCCTCCTGGATGATGAGCACGATCGCGAAGTCGTCGAAGGCCATCGGTACGTACAGCCACCACATGCCCTCGAAAGGCGGGTCGGCCGGGCGCCCGGCAGGCTCGGCCTCACCGATCGGCCGGATGCCCCAGGACCGGTCGCGCGAGCCGATCCAGGTTTCCGGGTCGACGTCGATGCGCTGGCCGTCGATCTCCAGATGGCCACTCCAGGAACCCAATTGGGCAAACCGCTGGGCGTCGAGGGTGACCCGGTTGCCCTGGCGCATCAGGTGGGGCTGTTCCTGGACGACGTCGAACAGCCCGTTCCAGGTGAGATCCGCGGAAATGCCCTCGGTCTCCTCGAGCACGATGCGAACCTTCTTGAGCGGCTCGGGGACCTCGACCCGGTAGGCGCCGACGTGCTGGTTGAGCCGGTCCTGGTCGATCGCGTCGGACAGGTGCACGGCCGTCTGCGTGTCCCCACTACCGCCGAACTTGCCGCTGTCGCGGCGGGACACCAGGAAGTACGCGTCCTTCACCCCGAGGTTGGGGTAATAGCCGAGACCGGTGATGACGAAGATGTCACCGGTGCGGTCGTGGGCGTTGAAATACGAACGGTCGTAGAAGTTCCGGTCCGACGACCCTGGCCAGGCGATCGGCTGGGAGACTTGGTGTACCGGGAATTCGTCCATCGGGCCGAGCATTTACGACTCCTCGATCAGGCGCCGCAGCAACGGCGCGTGGTAGAACATCGATTCGACATCCTCGGGTTTCTCGGTCTCGCCGAAGTGCACCCGCCGGGCACCGGTGCGCATGAACACGCAACACCAGATGACGCCGGAGTAGATGTAGAACCAGCGCAGGTCACCGAGTTCGGCCCCGGTCAGCTCGCGGTAGGTGGCGCGGACATCCTCCTCCCGCATGACGTCGGGCAGGCCCGGGAGTCCGGCCAAGCCGGCCAGCTCCTGGAAAACCATGTGCGCGAAGATGATCCACGAAACGTCGAGCTCGCGAGGGCCGATGGTGGCCATCTCCCAGTCGAGAACCGCCGTCGGCCGGAAGTTGTCGTAGAGCACGTTGCCGATGCGTGAGTCACCCCAGATCAGGACGGAGTCCGACGCCGCGACATCCTCGGGGAAGTTCTCCTCCAGCCAGGCCAGTGCGCGCTCGACCAGCGGTGACCGGCCGATGTCGGGTACCGCGTACTCGTACCAATCCTTGAGCCAGCCGAAGTGCCGGCGCAGTGGGGTGTCGCCGGGTGGGTCGATCTCGGACAGGAAGCCGAACCGCTCGGCGGCGTCGGGGATCGCGTGGAGTTTCGCCAGTACCTCGACGGTGCTGTCCTGCAGCTCGCGCTGACGTTCGAGGGGGGCATCGGCGAACCAGTTGCCGCCGAAGGTGTAAGGCATGACGTCCGGCGGCACCTGACCGTCGACGCGGTCCATCAGGAAGAACGGGGTGCCGAGCACCTCGCCGGTGGTGTCCATCCAGCGCACGTTGGGGACCGGCACATCGGTGAGTTCGCCGACCTGACGCATCACCTCGAACTGGTGGTCCAGCCGGTAGGACGAGAACACCGGGACGTCGTCGGCGGTGGGGGCCACGCGGGCCACCCATTGCTGCTCTCGCGGCTCGCCGTCCTCTTCCCAGTGCCCGGTCAGCATGATCGTCTCCGAGGACATGCCGTTGGAGTCGACTCCGCTCTCCACGGTGATCTCGGGTGTGACGCCGCCGGGCATCACGGTGGACAGCCATTTCGACAGCACCGATGGGAGGGTGGTGACGTCACGGCTGGAGCGTTGCAGGTGTTCGACGTTCTCCACAGGAGCGTCCACGGCCTCGTTTGCCATTCAACTGTTCCTTACCGGCACAATTACGATACTGTTAGTAGCGTTATGAAAGCAGAGCCATCACCGGTTGGCAAGACCGCCGGAGCAGGACGTCCCCGTGACCCGCGCATTGACGCTGCCATATTGCAGGCGACCGTGGACCTGCTTGTCGAAATCGGTTACGCGAACCTGACGATGGCGGCGGTTGCCGAGCGGGCGGAGACCACGAAAACCGCGCTGTACCGCCGGTGGTCGAGCAAGGCGGAGTTGGTGCACGAGGCCGTGTTCCCCGCTGCCGCGACCGCGTTGACCGCACCCGCGGGCGACATCGCCGCGGATATCCGGGCGATGGTCGCTGCGGCCCGTGACGTGTTCACCAGTCCGGTGATGCGTGCGGCGCTGCCCGGCCTTGTGGCCGATGTCGTCGCCGACACCGACCTCAATTCACGGGTGATGCAGCGGTTCGCCGGGACCTTCGTCACCGTGCGTGCCCGCATCGTCGACGGCATCGTGCGCGGCGAGGTCCAGGCCGATGTGGACCCGGACCGTCTGGTGGAACTGATCGGCGGGTCGACCATGCTGCGGATGCTGTTGTGGCCCGAACGTGAACTCGACGACGAATGGGTGGCGCAGACAGCGGCGATCCTGGTGCACGGCGCCACCGTCAGCAAGTAACGTCCCACGCTGTTCGCATCACGCTGAGGACAATCCTTCCGAGTGGTCCCGGCGCCGCATAGCCTGCGCTGACGTGACTCTTACCGCCCCACGTTCAGCGGCCAAACCGACAGCGCGCACCGTCGCACTCGGCAGCGCGGTCGGTACCACGATCGAGTGGTACGACTTCTATCTCTATGCCACCGCCGCCGCTCTGGTCTTCAAACCTCTGTTCTTCCCGAACATCTCGTCGACGGCAGGCACGTTGGCCTCGTTCGCGACCTATGCCGCCGGATTCGGTGCCCGGCCGTTGGGGGCGCTGATAGCCGGTCACTACGGAGATCGCTTGGGACGCAAGACGGTTCTGGTGATCGCGCTCGTGGGAATGGGATTGAGCACGTTTGCGATCGGTCTCTTGCCGACCTATGCGCAGGCCGGGCTCATCGCGCCGGCTCTGCTGGCGACGCTGCGATTGCTGCAAGGTCTCGCGGTAGGAGCCGAATGGGGAGGTGCGGCATTGCTGTCGGTGGAGCACGCGCCGGTGGGGCGTCGTGGTTTGTTCGGCAGCTTCACTCAATTGGGCTCTCCGGCGGGAATGTTGCTGTCGACGGCGGTCTTCTACCTGACGCGAACGATCACCGGGCCCGAGGCTTTCCTCGCCTACGGTTGGCGAATTCCCTTTCTGCTCAGTGCGGTTCTGATCGTCGTCGGCCTGGTGATCCGGCTCAGGCTCAGCGACGCCGAGGTGTTCACGCAGGTCCGGGATCGCGGTGAGGTGGCGCGCCTGCCGGTGTTGGAGGTGCTGCGGACACAACCACGCAATGTCGTGATCACCACCGCATTGCGGTTCTCGCAGATCGCTCTGTTCGTCCTGCTGACCACGTATTCGCTGACTTACCTGCAGGATTCGTCGGAGGCCGGCAGTCAGGTCGGTCTGACCGCCGTCCTCATCTCGTCGGCCATCGGTCTGATCAGTACCCCGGCGTGGGCATGGCTGTCGGACCGCATCGGTCGACGACCACCGTATCTGTTCGGTGCGGTCGCCGGTGTGGTGGCGCTCATCCTGTTCTTCGTCGCCGCGGGCACCGGATCCCACGTCGCGATCGTGCTGGCGATCGTGTTCGGCGTCAACATCGCTCACGACGCCATGTACGGGCCACAGGCCGCGTGGTTCGGTGAGCTGTTCGACACCCGGGTGCGCTACAGCGGTGCTTCGTTGGGCTATCAGATCGGCGCGGTGCTCTCGGGAGGTTTCGCCCCGTTGATCGCGGCGGCGCTGCTGGTCGCCGGTGGCGGCAGTCCCTGGCTCATCGTCGGGTATTTCGCGGTGCTGGCGGCGATCACCTTCGCGGCCGCGTACGTCGCGCGCGAAACGCATCTGGACGAGATCGGAGATGCCCGGTGACCAGGATCTACCTCAATGCCTTCGACATGGCCTGTGTCGGACACCAGTCGGCGGGATTGTGGCGCCACCCCGAGGATCAGGGCTACCGATACCGCGAACTCGGCTACTGGACGGATCTGGCCCGCACGCTGGAGGCCGGCGGCTTTGACGCGTTGTTCCTCGCCGACGTCCTCGGGGTCTACGACGTGTACGGCGGTTCGCGGGATGCGGCCGTGGCCGACGCGGCACAGGTACCGGTCAATGATCCGACGCTCGCTGTCTCAGCCATGGCCGCGGTCACCGAGACGCTCGGGTTCGGTGTCACGGTATCGCTGACCTACGAGCAGCCGTATGCCTTGGCTCGGCGGTTCTCGACGCTGGATCATCTGACCGGCGGACGGGTGGCCTGGAACATCGTCACGTCCTATCTCGACAGTGCCGCCCGCAATCTCGGTCTGGATGCCCAGATCCCGCACGACGAACGCTACGAGATCGCCGAGGAGTATCTCGAGGTCTGCTACAAGCTGTGGGAGGCATCGTGGGAGCCGTCCGCCGTCATCCGGGACCGTGAGCGTGGCGTGTTCACCGACCCGGCGAAAGTGCACGACATCGAACACAAGGGGCGTTACTTCAGCGTTCCCGGGCCGTTCCTGTGCGAACCGTCCCCGCAGCGCACCCCCGTGCTGTTCCAGGCGGGTGCCTCACCGCGCGGAGTCCGGTTCGCCGCGGCCCACGCCGAGGCGGTGTTCGTGTCCGGTCCGACGCCTGAAATCGTGGCCAAGCCGGTCAAGGCACTGCGTGCCGCTGCCGCCGAACTCGGGCGAGATCCCAAGTCCGTCAAGGTTTTCACGATGCTGACGCCGATCGTCGCCGAGACTCGTGAACTGGCCGTCGCGAAGCTGCACGACTACCGGCAGTATGTCAGCCCGGATGGGGCGCTGGCGCTGTTCGGCGGCTGGACCGGGGTGGATCTGGCCGAGCTCGGGCCCGACGAACCGCTGAGATACGTGCAGACCGAGGCCAATCGTTCGGCGCTGGCATCGTTCACCACGTCTGACCGCAACTGGACGGCGGCAGAGCTGGCCCACGAGGTCGGCCTCGGTGGCCGTGGCCCGGTGGTGGTGGGTTCACCGACCGAGGTTGCCGACGAACTCGAACGTTGGGTCGACGAGGCCGGGGTCGACGGTTTCAACCTCGCCTATGTCACCACTCCAGGCACCTTTGTCGACTTCGCCCGCCATGTCGTGCCCGAGTTGCGCCGCCGCGGCCGGATACCCGGTCACCACGAGCGTGCCACCCTGCGCGAGCGGCTCGGCGGTGCGGGGCCGCTGCTGGCGGCCGAGCATCCCGGCGCGACTTACCGACCGCCGGGCTGGGGTTGACATGAACCATTGTTGAGGTCGGACACTGGTCTGGTGGACACACGAGACCAGCAGGACATCAGGGCCGTCATGGACGCCGCGACCGACCTGTGGGTGGCGCACGATATGGACGGCTGGGGGCGGTACTTCACCGAGGACGCCGACTTCGTCGCACACAGTGGGCTGTGGTGGACGTCCCGCGGTGACAATGTCGATGGGCACCGGGATGTGCCGGAATCCGTTGTGCGGCAGAAGCATAATTACACCCAGCGGGTCGAGGCCATCGCCGAGATCGCGCCCGGTGTGGCGCTGGTGCACACGCGCTGGGACTGGCCCGACCATGCACAGCCGGGAGCGCGCCCGGAGAACCGCAGCGGAATCATCAGCTACGTCGTCGTGGAACGCGACGGGCGCTGGTTGATTCGCTCCGCCCACAACACCCGGGTGAGCTAGCCATGCCGGTACAACCGTTTCCCACCGACTGGCAGACAGCGCTCGTGCTGGTCGCACACCCGGATGATCCCGAGTACGGGGTCGGTGCGGCCGTCGCGAAGTGGACCGCCGAGGGCAAGGCCGTGCATTACGCGCTGGCCTGCCGGGGTGAGGTCGGGATCGCCGGAATGCCCCCGGAGGAGGCCGGACCCTTACGGGAAGGGGAGCAGCGCCGATCGGCTGCCATTGTGGGAGTGGACGACGTGACATTCTGGGACTTTCCGGACAGCAACATCCACGACACCCCCGAGTTGCAGGCGAAGATCGCCGAGACCATCGTGTCGCTGCGTCCCGATGTCGTCGTCACCACTTACAGCGGTCCGGCCTGGGCGCCCGGCGCCCCGAACCAGCGTGATCACATCGAGTTCGCCCATGCGGTCGCGGCGGCATATGACAGTCTCGCCGACCCGCCGGGGTGGCTGTTCGAGAACGGACCGGATCCCACGCATTGCGAGGTGGTCGACGGCTACACCGATGCAGCGGTGGATGCCCTTGCCGCTCACGAGGTTTACCTGTCGGTGCTCGACCCGGAAACCCCCGTGGTCGAACAGGCCCGGGCGCAGGTGGAGATGTCCACACCGGCGTTGCCAGGCTTCGGCGAGCGAACCGTCGGTTTCATCCTCAAGCGGCATCGCTGACCCCGCCGGCGTCGGCCTACGATCGCAGCTGTGCGTGCTGTGGTGTATTCCGAGGTAGGCGTGCTGCCCGCGGTGGTCGAGGTGGCCGACCCCGAATGTCCCGACGACGGCGTGATCGTCGAGGTCGCGGCCACCGGGGTGTGCCGGTCTGACTGGCACGCCTGGCGGGGGCACGATCCGGTGGCCCTGCCGATCATCCCTGGGCACGAATTCGCCGGAACGATCGCGGCGGTCGGCGCCGGAGTGGCGGGCTGGCAGGTGGGCGACCGGGTGACCGCACCCTTCGTGCTGGGTTGCGGACACTGCGAGTTCTGTGTGGCCGGAGACGCTCAGGTGTGCCCGGCCCAGCTGCAGCCGGGCTTCACCCTGCCGGGCTCATTCGCGCAGCGGCTGGCGGTGCCGCGGGCTCAGGCCAATCTTGTGCGGCTACCCGACAGCGTCTCGTTCGTCGCGGCGGCGTCGCTCGGGTGCCGGTTCGCGACGTCGTTCCGGGCCGTGGTCACCCACGGCGGAGTTCAGCCCGGCCAGTGGGTGGCGGTGCACGGATGCGGAGGGGTGGGCCTGTCGGCGGTGATGATCGCGAAGGCGTTCGGCGCCAGGGTTGTTGCCATCGACCGCAGCGCCGCCGCGCTGGCCGGCGCCGGCCGGATCGGGGCCGACGAAATGATCGACGGTACCGAGATCTCCGATGTGGCAGCCGAAGTCGTGCACCGGACCGGAGGTGGCGCACACCTCGGGGTCGACGCCATCGGACATCCCGCGGTGGCAGCAGCTTCGGTGTCCTCGCTGCGCCGTCGTGGACGGCATATCCAGGTCGGGTTGCTGTTGGGCGACGCGGCGCAGACCGCGTTACCGATGGATCAGGTGATCGCCCAGGAACTTTCGATCCTCGGGTCGCACGGCATGCCCGCCGTCGACTATCCGGCGATGCTCGACCTTGTGGCGTCGGGCGCATTGCAGCCGGAGTTGCTGGTGACCCGGCGGGTGGGTCTGGACGACGCCGGAGCGGCGCTCGCGGCCATGGACGATCCGGCCGTCGGGATGACGATCGTCGAGCCTGGGCGGGCCGACTAGCTGTTGCCCGCACTCCGGCTCGAAGTCCCGTCCGTTTGGTACGCCCAGGAGGGCGCCCATGTTTCGACACCGGGACTGTTGATTCGCATGCTGCGCAGATGCTCCAGGAATGCGCCGAGTGCAGGTTGTGGGTTGTCGTCGCGCCAGATGATCGAGTGCGGGTAGACCGGGGTCGGATCCACGATAGGGATCCGCCGCAGGTCGTACGACTCGGGCCAGAGGTATCGAGAGCCCTCGCCGACGAGGGTGGACAGTTCGGTGGATGCGGCGAGCTCGTCGAGGAGCACGTCGACACCGAAGCCAGGGCCGATCGTGTCGATCCGGATTCCGAACGTCCGGCTGAAATCGTCGTAGTACGCACCCCATTCGGTGTCCGCGCGCATGCCCGGCATTGGTGGCCGGCGTACCGGCAAGGGTGATCAAGACAATCGGCTGACCCGGTCGATGATGCGCCGCCACCCACGGCTAACCGTCGAGTTGACCGCGATTCCGTTGAGCGACAGCGCGATAACGGTCGCCCAGGCCGTCGAAATCCCGCGTCTGCGCGCCGGCGATGGCCTGCTCGGCGGCCAGGGCCGGACCGATCAGGGGCTCGGTGCCGCGGTCATAGATCTCCTTGAGACCGGCCATGACCGGGCCAGGCACCTCGGCGATCTGTCGGGCGAGCTCCAACGCGCGGTCCAGCAGGCGCTCGTGCGGCACCACTTCGGTGACCAGACCGAGTCGTTCGGCGCGGGCGGCGTCGATGACTTCTCCGGTCATCGACAGCCGTCGCGCCATGGCGGCGCCGACCACATGGGGGAGCCGGGCCGTCATCCCGCCACCGGGCAGGATGCCGACCCGGGCATGGGTGTCGGCGAACACGGCCCGGTCCGACGCGATCAGGAAATCGCAGCCCAGAGCCATCTCCAGCCCGCCGGTGAAGGTGGCGCCGTTGATCGCCCCAAGGATCGGGGTGCGCAGTTCTCCAGTCTTGGTGATGCAGTTGTGCGACCGGAACCTCTCGAAATACTCCATGCCGAGGGTCTGCGCCTCTTTGAGGTCGACGCCGGCGCAGAACGCCGGGTCGGTCCCGGTGAGCACGATCGTCCGCACGGCATCGTCGGCGTCGGCGGCGACCAGGGCGCCGTACAGTTCCTCGATCAGCTCACGGCCCAGGGCATTCCGGGACTGCGGACGATTCAGCGTCAGCACTCGTACCGCGCCATGATCGGTGGTCAGCACAACTTTGCGAGCAGACATAAAATCGCATGCTACGCCGCACATTTACGCGAGTTTGTGTCTGCTCGCGGTGAGAGATCACCGCAGGAAGGTCTCGGCATTGTTGGCCAGATCCAGCAGCGGCTGAGGCAACGCGCCGAGCGCGAACGTGACAGCCGCGGTGACGGTGATGACGGCGGTGGTCAGGCCACTGGGGACCACGACCGCGGGTGCGTCCTCGGGCGGATCGGTGAAGAACATCAGCACGATGACCCGCACGTAGAAGTACGCCGCGACGGCGCTGGCGACGACGCCGACGATGACCAGCGGAATCGCCCCGCCTTCACCTGCCGCCTTGAACACCGCGAACTTGCTGACGAAGCCGCTGGTCAGCGGGATCCCGGCGAACGCCAGAAGAAACAGCGAGAACACCACGCCGACAATCGGATACCGCCGGCCCAGGCCCGCCCACTGGGCCATCGCGGTGGCCTCCTCGCCCGAGGAGTTGCGTACCAGACCGACGACCGCGAATGCGCCCAGCGTGCTGAAACCGTAGGCGAACAGATAGAACAGCGTCGAGGACACCCCGGCCGGGTTGGCGGCGATCACACCGGTGAGGATGAAACCCGAATGGGCCACCGCGGAGTAGGCCAGCATTCGTTTGACATCGGTCTGGGTGACGGCGGTGATGGTGCCGATGACCATGGTCAGGATCGCGATCGCCCACAGGACCGGCCGCCAGTCATCGCGTAGCTGCGGCAGTGCGACGTAGAAGATGCGCAGCGTGGCGCCGAATGCGGCGATCTTGGTGGCCGCGGCCATGAACGCGGTGATCGCCGTGGGGGCACCTTGGTACACGTCGGGGATCCACGAATGGAACGGAACAGCACCGACTTTGAACAACAGTCCGACCAGCAGTAACCCGATTCCGATCAGTGCCAGCGGAGTGTTGGGTTCCTTCGTGATCACCGCGTTGGCGATCCCGTTCAGGTCCAGGGTGCCCGCGTAGCCGTACAGCATGGCCGCGCCGTACAGGAAGAACGCTGACGAGAAGGCGCCCAGCAGAAAGTATTTCAGCGACGCCTCCTGCGACAGCAGCCGCCGCCGGCGGGCCAGCCCGCACAGCAGGTACAGCGGCAGTGACAGCACTTCCAGCGCGATGAACATGGTCAGCAGATCGTCGGCTGCCGGGAACAACAGCATGCCGCCGATGGCGAACATCGTCAGCGGAAAGACCTCTGTCTGCATCACGCCGGTCTTGGTGGCCAGCTGCTCGGCCACACTTCCAGGTACCGCCGACGCCTGCGGAGTGAAGCCGTCCAGGCCTCGGGCGCCGCCGGAAGTTTCAGCGGCGGACTGGCGTTCGGCGATCAGCAGGACACCCAGAATGCCTACCAGGGCGATGGTGCCCTGCAGAAACAGCGCCGGGGCATCGAGCACGACGGAGCCCAGCACCGCGGGCTTGCCGGGGGTACCGTGCAGGTCCCGGGACAGCAGCACGACCGCGACGATGGCGGCCACCAGCCCACCCAATGCGAGGGCGACCTGCACCCCGTAGCGGGCCGGCCGGGGCAGGAAGGCCTCGACCAGCACACCGGCAACGCCCACTCCGAACACGATCAGCATGGGGGAGAGCAGGGCGTACTCGATGCTCGGCGTCACCATGATCAGCGGCCCCCCTCGGCGACGGTCGGTGGTGCGCTCGGTATCGGGTCGGTCTGCCCGATGGTGGTCAAGGTGTGCTGCACGGCCGGATTGATCACGTCCAGAGCGGGTTTGGGATAGATGCCCAGCACCAGTAGCAGCGCGATCAACGGCGCCACCACAACCAGCTCGCGTGGCACCAGATCGCGCACCTTGTTCTCACCGTCGAGCAGCCCATCGCGGATCGGGCCAGTCATCATCCGCTGATACATCCACAGGATGTACACCGCGGACAACACCAGCGCGGTGGCGGCGAAGACGGCGACGACCGGGTAGCGCGTGAATGTGCCGATCAGGACCAGGAATTCGCTGATGAACGGCGCCAGGCCTGGCAGGGACAACGTAGCGAGGCCGGCCACCAGGAATGTTCCGGCGAGCACCGGGGCCACCTTCTGCACACCGCCGTAGGCATCGATCAAGCGGGAACCGCGCCGCGACACCAGGAAACCGGCGATCAGGAACAGCGCGGCCGTGGAGATCCCGTGATTGATCATGTACAGCGTCGAACCAGCCTGGCCCTGGCTGGTCATCACGAAGATGCCGAGGATGATGAAACCGAAGTGCGATATCGAGGTGTAGGCGATCAGGCGCATCACATCGGTCTGACCGATCGCCAGGACGGCGCCGTAGATGATGCCGATCACGGCCAGGGTGATGACCAGCGGACGGAAATACGTTGACGCATCGGGAAACAGCGGCAGGCAGTAGCGCAGCATGCCGAAGGTGCCGACCTTGTCCATGATCGCCATCATCAGCACCGCGCTGGCCGGGGTGGCCTGAACCGCGGCATCGGGCAGCCAGCGGTGGAACGGCCAAAGCGGCGCCTTGACCGCGAACGCGAACATGAACCCCAGGAACAGCAGGTTCGCGACCGCCGGGTTGATCACGAATTCGCCGGAGGAGACCGCGGTGACGATCGCGCGGAAGTCAAAGGTGCCCGAGTCGAACGCATCGCTGCCTGCGGTGACCACGTAGAGGCCGATCACCGCGGCCAGCATCACCAGGCCGCCGAACAGGTTGTACAGCAGGAACTTCACCGCGGCCTTGGAAGCTTTGGCCCGGTGTCCTCCGAATCCGCCGATCAGGAAGTACATCGGGATCAACATGGCTTCGAAGAAGACGTAGAACAGCAGGATGTCCAGTGCCACCAGGGACATGAACACCATGCCTTCGACAGCCAGCGTCAACGCCAGGTACGCCTGCACACCCCGGCCGCCGAGCCCGGTCTGGTGGGTGGCATCGTTCCAGCCCGCGACGATCAGCAGCGGTAGCAGCACGGCCGTGAGAACCACCAGGGCCAAGGCGATGCCGTCGACTCCGAGGATGTACCCGGTTCCGAATGACGGGATCCATCGGTGTGATTCGACGAACTGATACTGCTCGCCGGCGGGGTCGAAACCGACGGCAATCACTCCGACGAGTCCCAGCGCCGCCAGCGAGATAGCCAGTGCCAGCCACTTCGCGAGGGTCCGGTGCGCGGCCGGCAGCAGCATCACGATGGCCGCGCCCACCGTCGGGATCGCCCACAGCGCCGTCAACCACGGGAATGTGCTCACCACAGTTGCACCGCCAGGATCGTCGCCACCACCAGGGCCGCCCCACCGAGCATGGAGAGCGCATAGGACCGGGCGAAGCCGGTCTGCAACTGGCGCAACCCATCCGATGTCCGGCTCACGAGCGCGGCCAGCCCACCGGCAGTGCCGTCGACCACCTTGTCGTCGACGGTCACCAGGGCCGCGGTCAGGGTCTGGCCTCCGCGCATGAACACCGCCTCGTTGAATGCGTCGCCGTACAGGTCGCGGCGGGCGGCCAACGTCAGTGCCGAGCCGTCGGGCACCTCGGCAGGCACCGGCCGCTGCGCGTACATCCGATAGGCCACCGCGATCCCCACCGCGACGACCGTGAGCACGATCACGGTGACCACCCACGCCGGGACCGCGTGGTGCGCCTCGTGCGCACCCACCACCGGCTCGAGCCAGTGCGACAGCGTGCCGCCGATGGCCAGCGCACCGCCGGAAACCACCGACCCGACCGCGAGCAGGATCATCGGCCAGGTCATCACGGCCGGGGCCTCGTGCGGGTGAACCCCGTCGTCCCAGCGCTTTTCGCCGAAGAACGTCATCAACATGACCCGGGTCATGTAGAACGCGGTGATCCCGGCGCCGAGAATGGCCGCGCCACCGAGGATCACGCCGCGGATGCCTCCGGCACCCAGTGCCGCTTCGATGATGCTGTCCTTCGAGAAGAAGCCGGCCAGTGGCGGCACTCCGATGATGGCCAGGTAGCCGAGCCCGAAGGTGGCGAAGGTGACGGGCAAGACCTTGCGGAGCCCGCCGTAGCGGCGCATGTTGACCTCGTCGTTCATCGCGTGCATCACCGACCCGGCGCCGAGGAACAGGCCTGCCTTGAAGAAGCCGTGGGTGAGCAGGTGCATGATCGCGAACGCGTACCCCGCGGGTCCGAGCCCGGCGGCCAGCACCATGTAGCCGATCTGGCTCATGGTCGATGCGGCAAGGGCTTTCTTGATGTCGTCCTTGGCGCAGCCGATGATCGCGCCGAACAGCAGCGTGACGGCCCCGACGATGACCACGCCGGTCTGGGCGCCCGGCGCGAGATCGAAGATCGGCCCCGAGCGCACGATCAGATAGACGCCGGCGGTGACCATGGTGGCAGCGTGGATCAGCGCCGACACCGGCGTCGGGCCCTCCATCGCATCTCCGAGCCACGACTGCAACGGCACCTGGGCCGATTTGCCGCACGCGCCCAACAGCAGGAGAAGACCGATCGCGGTGAGCGTAGCCTCGCTCAATGCCGGTGCGGCGCTGAAGACTCCGGCGAACGAGATGGACCCGATGGTGGCGAACATGATCATCAACGCAATGGCCAAGCCCATGTCACCGACCCGGTTGACCACGAATGCCTTCTTGGCCGCGGCGGCGGCCGAGGGCTTGTGGGACCAGAATCCGATCAGCAGATACGAGGCCAGGCCCACGCCTTCCCACCCGGCGTACAGGCCGAGGTAGTTGTCGGCGAGGACAAGCAGCAGCATGGCCGCCAGGAACAGGTTGAGATACGCGAAGAACCTTCTGCGATCCGGATCTTCAGCCATGTAGCCGATCGAATAGATGTGGATCAGCGAGCCCACGCCGGTGATCAACAAGACGAAACACACCGACAACTGGTCCAGCTGCAGCCCGAAATCCACCTGCAGTCCGGCGACGGGGACCCAGGAGAACAGGGATTCGGTGACCACGCGGTGCTCGCCGTGGCGGCCCAGCATCTGAGTGAACAGCACGGTTCCCAGGACGAAGGCGCCCAGCGCGGTCGCGCAGCCGAGCAGATGTCCCCACCGGTCGGTGCGCCGACCGCCCAGCAACAGCACGGCGGCTCCAGCGGCGGGGAGGGCGATCACCAGCCATATCGGAATCGTCATGGTGCCCTTAGTGCTTCAGCAGACTGGCGTCGTCGACCGAGGCCGAACGGCGGGTACGGAAGATGGTCATGATGATCGCCAGCCCGACCACCACCTCGCAGGCAGCGACCACCATGGTGAAGAACGCCACCACCTGACCGTCGAGATGACCGTGCATGCGGGAGAACGCCACGAATGCCAGGTTGGCGGCATTGAGCATGAGCTCGACGCACATGAACATCACGATGGCGTTGCGCCGCAACAGCACTCCGGACGCCCCGATGGTGAACAAGAGTGCCGACAGGTACAGATAGTTGTCGGGATTCACCGCATCACCCCTCCCCGTTCGACGAGCCACTGACTGAGCGCTGCGGCAGGATGGCGCTTACCGACAACGCCGCATCGGAGCCATCGGGCAGCCGAGCAGGGACGTCGACGGCGTTGTGCCGCGCATAGACACCGGGATTGGGCAGCGGCGTCGGGTGGCCCCCGGCCTGGAAACGTTCGACAGCCAGCTCCCGTTGGGTCTTGCGGCGCTCGAAGCGTTCCCGGTGGGCGAGCACCATCGCGCCCAAGGCCGCGGTGATCAGCAGTGTGCTGGTCAACTCGAACGCCCACAGGTAGCGGGTGAAGATCAGCGCTGCCAGCCCCTCGACGTTGCCGCCGCTGTTGGCCTGCGCCAACCCGGTGAAGCCGACGGCCGAAACGTTGCCGATCCCCGCGATCAACAGAATGCCGAATCCGGTGCCGGCGGCCAAGGCCGCAAGGCGTTGTCCACGTAGCGTTTCGGTGAACGATTCGGACAGGTCGACACCGATGAGCATCAGTACGAACAGGAACAGCATCATCACCGCACCGGTGTAGACCACCACCTGCACCACGCCGAGGAACAGTGCGTCCTGGGCGATGTAGAGCACGGCCAGCGCGATCATGGTGCAGGCCAGGAACACCGCCGAGTACACCGCTTTGGGGGCGGCGACCACTCCGATGGCACCGAGCACTGCGACCGCCCCGAGGACCCAGAACAGGACCGCTTCCGACGTCGAGGTGCGCGCCGCGTTCTCCGCGGCGAGCAGCATGATGTCAGCGCTCACTGGACGTCCTGGGTGAGCGGGTTGATCCGGCCGAGGTAATAGTCGTCGTCGGTGCTGCCCGGGGCCATGTCATGAGGGGGCGCCTGCATGCCAGGCTGCAGCGGGGCCAGGAGTTTGTCCTTGCCCCAGATCAGGTCGGCCCGGTTGTCGTCGGCCATCTCATACTGGTTGGTCATGGTCAGCGCACGCGTCGGGCACGCCTCGATGCACAAGCCGCATCCGATGCAACGCAGATAGTTGATCTGGTACACCCGGCCGTACCGCTCTCCCGGCGAGAAGCGTTCTGCGTCTGTGTTGTCGGCGCCCTCGACGAAGATGGCGTCGGCCGGGCAGGCCCAGGCGCACAACTCGCAGCCGATGCACTTCTCCAGGCCGTCGGGGTAGCGGTTGAGTTGATGCCGGCCGTGATAGCGCGGCGCCACCGGCCCCGGTTTCTCCGGATACTCTTCGGTGAGCGGCTTTTTGAACATCGAACCGAAGGTGACCGCGAATCCGGCCAGCGCGTCGAGGAACTTCGGCTTCCTAAACATCGACGGTCTCCTTTCCCGCGTTCGGCAGCGGCGGCACCGGATAGGCGCCGGAGCTCTGTTGTGGTACGGGCTGAACGGTCCTGGCCCGCAGCGCCTTCCACAGCGCGACGGCCAGGACCGCCACTATGACGACTGCGGTGGTCACCAGACCGGTGGCCCAGTTGTGGTAGCCGTGCTCGCGCAAGCTGTGGGTGACGGCGACGACCATGATCCAGACCAACGACACCGGGATGAGCACCTTCCAGCCCAGCGCCATGAACTGGTCGTAGCGCAGCCGGGGCAGGGTGGCCCGAAGCCAGAAGTACAGGAACATGAACGTCCACACCTTGGCGGTGAACCACAACAACGGCCACCACCCGCTGTTGGCACCGTCGATCAGGTTGAACGGGAACGGCGCGTGCCAGCCGCCGAGGAACATGGTGGTGGCCAGCGCCGACACAGTGGTCATGTTGACGTACTCGGCAAGCATGAACATGGCGAACTTCAATGACGAGTACTCGGTGTGGAATCCGCCGACGAGTTCGCCCTCGGCCTCGGGCAGATCGAAGGGTGCCCGGTTGGTTTCGCCCACCATCGAGGTCACGTACACCACGAACGAGGGCAGCAGCAGGAACACGTACCAGGTGCGGTCCTGCGCCGCGACGATGCCCGAGGTGGACATCGTCCCCGCATAGAGGAACACCGCGGCGAACGACAGGGCCATCGCGATCTCGTAGGAGATCACCTGGGCGCTGGACCGCAGGCCGCCGAGCAGCGGGTACGTGGATCCGGATGCCCAGCCGGCCAACACGATGCCGTACACCCCGATCGACGTGACGGCCAGGATGTAGAGCACCGCCACCGGCAGATCGGTCAGCTGCAGTGCGGTGCGGTGCCCGAAGACCGATACCTCGCCACCCATCGGGATCACCGCGAAGGCCATGAACGCCGGGATCACCGAGATGATCGGTGCCAGAAGGTAGATGGGTCTGTCGATGCCTGCGGGGGTCAGACCCTCCTTGAGGGCCAGCTTCACACCGTCGGCCAACGACTGCAGCAGTCCCCAGGGCCCGACTCGGTTGGGCCCTGGACGCATCTGCATGCGGCCCAGCACTTTACGTTCGATCAGGATCGCCGCGAGCACCGTGAGCAGCAGGAAGACGAACACCCCGAGCGCCTTGGCCAGTATCAGCCACCACGGGTCGTGACCGAACAGAGTGGGGTCGGGGTGTGTCATGAGTCGGCCCGCCCGATCGAGACGAGCGCACCGGCGGTCACCCCGAGTTGGCGATGAATCGCCGATCCCGGCGAATTGGTGGGCAACCACACCACCCGGTCGGGCATCTCGGCCATCTCCAGCGGCAACGTGACGGTGCCGCGATCGGTGCTCACGGTCACGGAATCTCCAGGCGCCACATCGAGTTCGGCGGCGGTGGCCGGGGACAGCCGTACCACGGGGCTGACCGCAGTGCCAGCCAGGAAGGGCTCACCGTCCTGAAGGCGTCCGGCGTCCAGCAGCAGACGCCAGCTGGCCAGCACGGCTTGCCCGGGGCCCGGGGCCGGGACAGGTCCGGGTGCTGCCGACGGTTCTGGGGCCCGGGCTCCGGCCCATGTGCCGAGCCGGGACAGCTCGCGGTCGGCGGCTTCGGGCCCGGTCATGCCGAGGTCGATGCCGATCTCATCGGCCAGATAGTGCAGGACCCGCAGGTCGGGGATGGCGTTGGTCTGCAGCGCCGGCTTGAACGGGCGGATCCGGCCTTCCCAGTTCAGGTACGCACCGCCCTTCTCCACGACCGGCGCCACGGGGAAGACCACGTCCGCCAGCTCGGTGACCTCGCTCTCGCGTAGCTCGAGGCTCACCACCAGGGGGGTGGCCCGCAGCGCGGCCACTGCTGCGGCCGGGTCGGGCAGGTCGGTGATCTCGACGCCGCCGACGATGAGCGCCGACAGCGCTCCCTCGGCCGCCGCGGCCAGGATGCCCGCGGTGTCGCGGCCCGCGCTGCCGGGCAGATCCGCGGTATTCCACACCGCGGCGGTCTGGGCGCGAGCGTCGGCGTCGTCGACCGGACGTCCGCCGGGAAGCAGGTTCGGCAAGGCGCCTGCTTCCAGGGCGCCGCGCTCACCGGCCCGGCGTGGAATCCAGGCCAGCCGGGCCCCGGTGGCCGAGGCCAGCCGCAGTGTCGCCGACAGCGCACCCGGTGAGTTGGCCAGGCGTTCACCGACCAGGATCACCGCGCCGGGGCGTCGCAGCCGCTCATCGGCTTCCAGCGCTTCCAGTGCGGCCGCTTCGCCTCCCGGCACCGTCGGGATGAGCGCGCCTGCCGTCTTGGTCAACCCGCGACTGGCGAACGGGGCCACCGCGATTACCTGCAGACCGTTCTTGTGGGCCGCCTTGCGCAGCCGCAGGAAGACGATCGGCGACTCCTCTTCGGGTTCGAGTCCGATGAGCAGCACCGTCGGCGCCTTCTCCAGATCGGCGTAGCGCAAGGTCATGGGCTGCCCCGCGATGCGGGCCGCCAAGAATGCGGCTTCCTCGGCGGAGTGCGGCCGGGCGCGGAAGTCGATGTCGTTGGTGCCCAGCACCATTCGGGCGAACTTCGAGTACGCGTAGGCATCCTGCACGGTGCAGCGTCCACCGACCAGCACACCGGTGTTCGCACCCGCGGCCAGCAGGCCCGAACTCGCGACCGTCAACGCCTCCGACCACGAAGCCGGCCGCAGTACGCCGTCTTCACGGATCAACGGTGTGGTGATCCGGTCACCGGTGGTCGCGTAGGTGAATGCCCACCGGCCCTTGTCGCAGTTCCACTCCTCGTTGACCTCGGGATCGTCGCCGGCCAAGCGGCGCATCACCTTGCCGCGCCGATGATCGGTGCGCTGGGCACAGCCCGAAGCGCAGTGCTCACAGACGCTGGGGCTGGAGACGAGATCGAAAGGCCGGGCCCGGAATCGGTAGGCCGTCCCGGTCAGCGCCCCGACCGGGCAGATCTGCACGGTGTTGCCGGAGAAGTACGACTGGAACGGTTCGCCAGGGGCGATGCCGACCTGTTGCAGCGCACCGCGTTCCAGCAGCTCGATGAACGGATCGCCGGCGATCTGTGCGGAGAACCGGGTGCAACGTGCGCACAGGACGCAGCGTTCCCGGTCCAGCAGCACCTGCGAGGAGATGCTGATTGGCTTCGGGTAGGTCCGCTTGACATCCTCGAACCGGGTCTCGGGCCGCCCGTTGGACATGGCCTGGTTCTGCAGCGGGCATTCGCCGCCCTTGTCGCAGATCGGGCAGTCCAGGGGATGGTTGATCAGCAGCAGTTCCATCACCCCGCGCTGGGCCTTGTCGGCCGCCTCGGAGCTGAACTGCGTGTGCACCACCATGTCCGGCATGACCGTGGTGGTGCACGAGGCCATCGGTTTGCGCTGGCCTTCGACCTCGACCAGGCACTGCCGGCAGGCCCCGACCGGATCGAGCAGCGGGTGGTCGCAGAACCGGGGGATCTGGACACCCATCAGCTCGGCGGCACGGATCACCAACGTGCCCTTGGGGACACTGATCTCGTGGCCGTCGATGGTGAGCGACACCATCTCCACCGGCGGGGTGTCCTTGGTCGGCTCGGCCAGCGTCATGCACGTCCCCCTTTCCTTGCGCGAGTGGTGCGAAACATTCAGGCACCCGCACTTTCGGTCGCCATCAGCGTCGAGGCGTGCGGGTCGAACGGGCAACCCCCGTCCAGGTGCGCTACGTACTCGTCACGGAAATATTTGATCGAGGACATGATCGGGCTGGCCGCGCCGTCGCCCAACGCGCAGAACGACTTCCCGAAGATGCCGTCGGCGATGTCGAGCAGCTTGTCGATGTCGGCCTGGGTGCCGGCACCGGTTTCCAGCCGGGCATAGATCTGGGCCAGCCAGTAGGTGCCCTCCCGGCACGGGGTGCACTTGCCGCAGGACTCATGGGCGTAGAACTGTGTCCAGCGCCGCACGGCCCGCACCACACAGGTGGTCTCGTCGAAGATCTGCAGCGCCTTCGTGCCCAGCATCGACCCGACCGAGGCCATACCCTCGTAATCCAGTGGCACGTCGATGTGTTCGGTGGTCAGCAGGGGTGTCGACGAGCCGCCCGGGGTCCAGAACTTCAGCGTGTGGCCGTCGCGCACACCGCCGGCATAGTCGAGCAGTTCGCGCAGGGTGATGCCGAGCGGTGCCTCGTACTGACCGGGCCGGTTGACGTGGCCCGACAGCGAGTAGAGCGTGAAGCCAGGGGATTTCTCCGATCCCATCGACCGGAACCAGTCCACCCCGTTGACCATGATCGGCGGCACACTGGCGATGGACTCGACGTTGTTGACCACGGTGGGACAGGCGTACAGCCCCGCGACGGCGGGAAACGGTGGGCGCAACCGTGGTTGACCGCGCCGGCCCTCCAGGGAATCCAGCAGGGCGGTCTCCTCGCCGCAGATGTAGGCGCCCGCACCGGCGTGTACGGTCAGCTCCAGATCGAAGCCGGAGCCGAGGATGTCGGCGCCCAGATAGCCGGCCGCATAGGCTTCGGCGACCGCGGCCTGCAGCCGCCGCAGCACCGGCACCACCTCACCCCGGACATAGATGAATGCGTGGCGGGCCCGGATCGCGTATGCCGCGATGATCACTCCCTCGACCAGAAAGTGCGGAGTGGTCAGCAGGAGCGGAATGTCTTTGCAGGTGCCGGGTTCCGACTCGTCGGCGTTGACCACCAGGTAATGCGGCTTGGCCCCGGCCCCCTCTTCGCCCTGCGGGATGAACGACCATTTGGTCCCGGTCGGGAACCCGGCGCCGCCGCGGCCGCGCAGCCCGGAATCCTTGATCAGCGCGATCACATCGTCCGGCGCCTTCGCCAGGGCCTGCTGCAGCCCGCGGTAGCCATCGTGGCGGCGGTAGGTGTCCAACGTCCACGGTTCGGGTTCGTCCCAGAATCGGCTCAGTACCGGGGTCAGAGCGGTCATGCGATCGGTCCTGCCTCGGGATCAGACCATCCGCGTTTGCGGGCTTCGCGCAGGCCGGCCAGGGTGGCCGCCCCGGGGACACCACCGGGTACGTGCGGATCGGCCAGCCCAGCCAACGTGCGGGCAGTTTCGCGGAAGGTGCACAGCGGTGCACCGCGGGTCGGCGCCGGTGGCGTGCCGCCGCGTAGTCCGTCCACCAGATCCCGTGCCGACGACGGGGTCTGGTTGTCGTAGAACTCCCAGTTGACCATCACCACCGGGGCGTAGTCGCACGCCGCATTGCACTCGATGTGTTCGAGGGTGACCCGGCCGTCGGCAGTCGTTTCCCCGGCGTGGATGTCCAGATGCTCTTGCAGCGCATCCAGGATCGCGTCGCCGCCCATGATCGCGCACAACGTGTTGGTGCAGACACCGACGAGATAGTCGCCGGTGGGGGTGCGCCGGTACATCGAGTAGAACGTCGCCACCGCAGTGACCTCGGCATCGGACAGGCCCAACAGCGTTGCGCAGAAATTGATTCCGGCGGGGGTGAGGCACGCGTCCTCTGCCTGCACCAGATGCAGCAGCGGCAGCAGCGCGGAGCGGGCATCGGGATAGCGTGCGGTGATCTGCTCGGCGTCGGCGGTGAGCCGGGCTGTCACCTCCTCCGGATACGCCGCGGGCCCGTTGATCGGCGGGCCCGCTTCATCGGGGCGTTGCCCCAGTTGAATGAATACGTCAGTCATCCGTGCTGTCTCCTCTTCGCGCAAGCGCTCATCGATCAACCCCTCCCATGACCGGATCGATCGACGCCACCGCGGCTATCGCATCGGCCACCATGCCGCCCTCGCACATCGCCGCCACCGCTTGCAGATTCGTGAACGAGGGGTCGCGGTAGTGCACCCGGTAGGGCCGGGTGCCGCCGTCGGAGACCATGTGCACCCCGAGCTCCCCGCGCGGGGACTCGACCGCGACGTAAACCTGTCCGGCCGGCACCCGGATGCCCTCGGTGACGAGCTTGAAGTGGTGGATCAGGCCCTCCATGGAGTGGCCCATGATCTTGGCGATGTGCTCGGGGGAGTTGCCGAGCCCGTCCGGCCCGACCTTGAGATCGGCCGGCCAGGCCAGCTTCTTGTCGCTGATCATCACCGGACCATCGCCCATCTTCTCGAGGCGATCGACACACTGCTCGACGATCTTGAGCGACTCCCGCATCTCCTTGACCCGGATGATGTACCGACCGTAGGAGTCGCAGCGATCATCGGTGATCACGTCGAATTCGTAGTTCTCGTAACCGCAGTACGGTTGTGCGCGGCGCAGATCGTGGGGCAGCCCGGTGGACCGCAACACCGGGCCGGTGATTCCCAATGCCATACACCCGGTCAGGTCGAGATACCCGACACCGACGGTGCGCGCCTTCCAGATGTAGTTCTCGTTGAGCAGATCCTCCAAGTCGCCCAAGCGGTTCGGCAACAGGTCGAGCAGCGCCCGCACCTGGGCCAGTGCACCGTCGGGCAGGTCGGCGGCCAGGCCGCCCGGCCGGATGTAGGCATGGTTCATCCGCAGGCCGGTGATCGACTCGAACACCCGCAGGATTTCCTCGCGCTCCCGAAATCCGTAGAACATCGCGCTCATCGCGCCGAGTTCCATACCGCCGGTGGCCAGCGCCACCAGATGCGACGTGATCCGGTTGAGCTCCATGAGCATCACGCGGATCACGCTGGCGCGCTGGGGAACATCATCGGTGATGCCGAGCAGTTTCTCCACGCCCAGGCAGTACGCCGTCTCGTTGAAGAACGGCGAGAGATAGTCCATCCGGGTGACGAACGTGACGCCCTGTGTCCAGTTGCGGTATTCCAGGTTCTTCTCGATACCGGTGTGCAGATAGCCGATGCCGCAACGGGCTTCGGTGATGATCTCGCCCTCGATCTCCAGGATCAGTCGCAGCACGCCGTGCGTGGACGGGTGCTGTGGGCCCATGTTGACCACGATGCGTTCGCCGGCGTGCTCGCGGGCCGCGGACACCACGTCGTCCCAGTCCTGCCCGCCGACCACAACGACCGGGGATTCGGTACTCATCAGTTGTAGGACCTCCGCTGATCGGGCGGCGGGATCTGCGCGCCGTGGTACTCGACCGGAACACCGCCCAGCGGATAGTCCTTGCGCTGGGGATGGCCGACCCAGTCGTCGGGCATCTCGATCCGGGTCAGGGCGGGATGCCCGTCGAACACGATGCCGAAGAAGTCGTAGGTCTCCCGTTCGTGCCAGTCGGTGGTCGGATAGACCGCATACAGCGACGGAATGTGCGGATCCGCGTCGGGCGCCGCGACTTCCAGCCGGATCCGGCGGTTGTGGGTGATCGACATCAGCGGGTAGACGGCATGAAGCTCGCGGTCGGTGTCGTCGGGGTAGTGCACCCCGCTCACCCCCAGGCACAGCTCGAACCGCAGCTGCGGATCGTCGCGCAGCACGCTGGCCACGGCCGGCAGCTGGACCCGGCTGATCTCCAGTGTCAGCTCGTCTCGATGAACGACCACGCGCTCGATCGACACCGCATACCGTTCCTCGCCGAGGATCTCGGCGAGCCGGTCGACCACCTCGTCGAAGTACCCGCCGTAGGGCCGAGGGGAGCTGCCGGGCAATGCCACCGAGCGCACCAGCCGGCCGTACCCCGAGGTGTCGCCCGTGCCCGAGGCGCCGAACATGCCGCGGCGCGTACCGATCACCTCGGCACCCTCGCTGTTTCCGTTGGCGGTGCTCACCGCAACAGCCCCTTGAGCTCGATGGTGGGGGTGACGGCCAGTGCCGCCTTTTCGGCCTCCCGGATGGCCTCCTCGCGGTTCACCCCGAGTGGCATCTGCTGAATCTTGTCGTGCAGCTTCAGGATTGCGTGCAGCAGCATCTCCGGTCGGGGTGGGCATCCGGGCAGGTAGATGTCGACGGGCACCACATGATCGACGCCTTGGACCACCGCGTAGTTGTTGAACATCCCGCCGGAGGAGGCGCAAACCCCCATGGCGAGCACCCATTTCGGCTCGGCCATCTGGTCGTAGATCTGTCGCAGCACCGGCGCCATCTTCTGGCTGACCCGGCCCGCCACGATCATCAGATCGGCCTGTCGCGGTGTCGCCGAGAATCGTTCCATCCCGAACCGGGCGATGTCGAAACGCGGTCCGGCGGTCGACATCATCTCGATTGCGCAGCAGGCCAGGCCGAATGTGGCCGGCCACAACGACCCCTTACGCACGTATCCTGCGACGGCCTCGACCGTCGACAGCAGGATCCCGCCGGGCAGACGCTCCTCTAATCCCAATTCAGGCCCCCTCGCCGCCAGACATAGGCGTACGCCACGAACACCGTGAGCATGAACAGCAACATCTCGACCAGCGCGAACAACCCGAGGCTGTCGAACGCCACGGCCCACGGGTAGAGAAAGACGATCTCGATGTCGAACACGATGAACAACATCGCCGTCAGGTAGTACCGGATCGGCATGCGCTGCCCGGTCACGCCGGCGGCCCCGGGCTGTATCGGCTCGATACCGCATTCGTAGGCCTCGAGTTTGGACTGGTTGTAGCGGCGCGGGCCGATGACGAGCGCGATCCCCACGGAAACCACGGCGAACGCGGCCGCGATCGCTCCGAGAACCAGGATTGGCGTATATAAATTCATGCCACTGACCGCTCCCTCGCCTGCCTGTCGATGTGAGCTAACCCACAGCCTAGCGAGGTTTGCGGCCTGCGCCACACATTTTGGTTAGTATCGTTTCATATCGGGGCAGCGTGTCGCTGCGGCCACAGCCGTGCCGTCAACAATCAACGGCTACAGGGCAATTCGAAGAAACATCACTGGACCGGGGTGCGCAGCAGCGACACCACCGCATCGCCCAACCGGATCGGATCGATCGGGTGTGGCACGGCCGCCTCGGCCTGCGACCAGCTAGCCAGCCAGGCATCGTCGGGCCGCCCGGTGAGCACCAGGACCGGCGGGCATTCCGCGATCTCGTCCTTGAGTTGTTTGGCCACTCCCATGCCCCCGGCGGGTGTCGCTTCCCCGTCGAGGATGGCCAGGTCGATGCCCCCGGCGTCCATCCGAGAAATCACCATCGGCGCGGTGGCGATCTCGACGTATTCCAGCTCGGGCAGTTCCGGGTGCACGCGTTTGCCCAGTGCGAGACGTACCTGTTCGCGGGTGCGCGGATTGTCGCTGTACACCATGATGTGCAGCGGCGCGGGGCCGGCCATGCTGCCGATGCTACTGCGCACGGCGCCGCCGGCCGGACAACTCAACGAATTCTGTTGTGGCGCATCAGTCCCGGGTGAACACAAGTTCACCGGACAGGACCGTCGTCGGTCCGACCATCCCGAGCAGGTCACCCGACACGCCGAAGTCGTCTCGTTGGACCTCGCACTGGCCGGACACCCGCACCGCGCCATCGTCGAGTGCCTGCACGTCGACCGGTAATTCGACGGGCCTCGACACGCCGCGGACGGTCAGAACCGCCGTCAAGCGCACCCGGTCGTCGGAGGGCTCCAAACCCGTCACCTGCACGATGATGTCCGGATGTGCCTCGACGTCGAAGAAATCGGCGGACCGCAGATGGTTGTCCCGTTTACCGATGCCGGTGCGCACCGATGCCGCTTTGATCACCACCTGGCCCGTCACCCCCGCGCCGGCCGAGCCTTCGCCGTTGAAATCGGTGAACTCACCGGAGACGGTCGCCAGGCCCCACAGCGTCTTGTTCCGGAACCGCACCCTGGACCGGTCCGGTACCAGCGCCCAGTTTCCGGCGCTTTCGGTCAGGATGTCGCTGGTCGTAGGCATGAGACCTCCATCTTCCTCGGGTCAGGTCAACAGGGGAGCGATGTCCCTCGGATCGAAGTACTCGTCGATTCGGTGAATCAGTCCGTCGGTACCCACCTTGATCACGATGCACACGCGCAGCGCGATCAACGTGCCGTCGCGCGCCCCGGCATGCAGGACGTGTTGCTGGACGAACCCGCCGTCGAAGAACTGCCGGTCCAGCACCTCGTAGCGGCGCTCGCGGGTGGCGTCGACGAACCAGGCGATGACCTTCAGCGCGCGGGTCCGGTCGTTGTCCCTGGTGTGACCGGCGTGCCATACCGCGACGTCATCGGCCCACAGCTGAGCCACGCCGGCGGTGTCGCCACGCTCGATCGCGTCGAACAGGCGGTGCGCGACGTCGTCGACGATCGCGGCTTCGGCAGCGGACATCATCGGCCTCCTCGGTTGGTGCTTGACCTCAATAGCCATTCAGGTTTCAGACTCGAATCATGAACTCCACGCCCGCACATTCGTTGTTCGACGAAGCCTACGAGTCCCGCACCGCACCGTGGGTCATCGGCGAGCCCCAGCCGGCCATCGTCGAGCTGGAACGCACCGGCCGCCTGGGCGGCAAGGTGCTCGATGTCGGCTGCGGCGCCGGTGAACACACCATGCTGCTGACCCGGCTCGGGTACGACGTGCTCGGCATCGACTTCTCCGAACAAGCCGTCGCCCAGGCCCGGGAGAATGCCGCCCAACGGGGCATCGATGCGCAGTTCGCCGTCGCCGACGCGACCCGTCTCGGCGAGTCCGACGGGCCGCGGTACGACACCATCGTCGACAGCGCCCTGTTCCACATCTTCGGCGATGCCGACCGGCCGCGCTATGTCGCCAGCCTGCACCGGGCGTGCAGTCCCGGCGCGAGGGTGCACGTACTGGCACTGTCGGATGCGGGCCGCGGTTTCGGGCCCCAGGTCAGCGAGGACGTCATCCGACAGGCCTTCTCTGAAGGCTGGGAGCTGGAAGCGCTGGACACCACGACATACCGCGGTGTGGTCGGAGCGGCTCACGCCGAGGCGATCGGTGAACCGGTCGGAGCCCGGGTCGACGAGCCGGCGTGGCTGGCCCGGATCCGCAGGCTCTGACGGGCTCACGGCTCGTCGTAGCCCGGATGCGCGGCGGAAAGCCGCTGACGTACCAGGACGCGCAGGCAGGCGGTGACGTCGTCGGCTCGGTCATCGAGGTCGCCGGCCCGGATCGCCGCTGCCAGCTCGTCCTCGTCGGCGAACCCGACGCCGGCCAGGGCTGCCTCGGCAGCCGGGACCGCATCCTCGGTCAGCAGCTCGCGTTCCACCATCCGCAGCGCGTTGGCGGCCACGCGGGCGTGGAAGTTCAGGGCGCCGCCGCATTGTTCGCGCACCTCGGTGTCGAGAAATTCGGCGACCGCGGCCACGAGTTCGGCCGCGCTCGGCCGCCCGTACAGGTTGCTCACCATCCGCTCCCGTCCAGCAGACACAACAAGTCCCACTCGGTTTCGCAGACGCGGCGCCCGATCGTTGCCAGCTCGACCGACCTGGTCTGCCCGCTCAGGTGGCGCTCTGCTTGATAGCGGCAGATGACTCCCCAACGCAGGGTGGCGAGCACCAGCCACCAGCGGATCGCCGACCGGTCGAGGGTGGCGCCGCCGGCGTCCTCGTAGGCGGTCAGGAAGCTCTCGATGCTGCCCAGACCGCCCGCACCGAGCCCGGCCGGCGCCCCGAACCGCCAGGCCCGGATGCAGAACCAGGCCAGGTCCTCGTACACCTCGCCGAGGTGTACCAACTCCCAATCCAATACCGCCGCCAGGCCCGACTCGTCGACGATGACATTGCCCATCCGGAAGTCGCCGTGGACCAACCGGGTCGGCGACGGCGGCGGGCGGTTGGCGGCCAGCCAGCGGAACACCCACTCGAAAGTGGCGGTGGTATCGCCCATCTCGTCGAGTTGGGCGCGCCACTGGGACATCTGGTCCTGCTCGACGAGGCCGGGCAGTTCGGGCGGTTCGGCGCGGTGGATGGCGGCCAGAGCCTGCGCGCACTGAGTGAGCAGCCGGGCCCGGCCGCTGTCGTCAAGCGTGCGCTGGATCCGCCGCACGATGGTCTCGCCACCGATGAAGTCACAGATGAGGAAGGGATCACCCAGCGCGGCAACGGAATTGTCGGCGACCAGCACGTGGGGTACCGGCGCCCCGGCCAGCGCCGCAGCCCGCTGGGCGGCGGCCTCCAGCTCCATCCCGGCATGTACCTCGTCTGGCGCGCCGGTGCGCAGGATCAACGGGCGCCGGGTCGCGTCCGTGACGGCGTCGAACGACCAGGTGGTGCGGCTGGCCCCGCCAGTCAGCTCGCGCAGGTTCTGCACGGCCACCCCGTCGCCCAGTACCGGGGTGAGCACATCGACCAGCCCGGAGGTGAGCAGGCCGGCCTCCGTCACTGCTTTGCCTTGCCGAAACCGAAGAGCCGCTGCGCCACTCGTCGCATCTGGATCTCCTCGGCACCTTCGGTGATGCGGTAGCGTCGGTGGTGGCGGTAGATGTGCTCGAACGGTTCGTGACGGCTGTAGCCGATGCCGCCGTGCACCTGCATGGCCCGATCGGCGGCCTCGCACACCAGACGGTTGGCGCGGTAGTTGGCCATCGAAACCTTGTCTGACACCTCCATATGGTGGTTCTGGTCCAACTGCGTTGCGGCATACCGGACAAGCAACCGGACCATCTGCGCCTCGGTCTGCAGTTCCACCAACGGCCACTGCACGGCCTGATTCACCGCCAGTGGCTTGCCGAACACCTTGCGCCGGTTGGCGTAGTCCACGGCGCGGTCGATACAGAACTGGGCGGCGCCCAGACTGCTGGCGGCCTGACGAATCCGGTTCTCGTGCAGGAACGTCTGCCCGACCTCCAGACCGCGGTCGATCTCACCGAGCACCGCATCGGCCGGGACCCGCACGTCGTTCAGTTCGACTTCGCCGTGATCTGTGGGCATGTTGAACGTCCACCAGTAGAACGGGACCGTGAATCCCGGGGCATCGGTGGGGACCAGGAAGGCAGTGATCCCACGCGCCTGCCCCGGATCACCTGACGTCCGGGCGAAGATCAGATCGTGGGTGGCGCGGTGTACCCCGGTGTTCCACCGTTTGCGTCCGTTGATGATCCAGCCGTTCCCATCCGAAACCGCTGTCGTCTCCAGCCAGGTGGCATCTGAACCGTGGTCGGGCTCGGTCAATCCGAACGCCATCGACCGCTTGCCGGTGAGCATGGCCTCGACCCATTCGGACTTCTGCGCCTCGGTGCCGAACCGGTCCATCATGATCACCTGCGGGAAGTTGCCGACGATCGAGGACTCGTCCTGCAGGTCGTTGTGCAGCCCGAGGCCTTTGTGCGCCAAGTGCTCCCGGATCACGGCCATGTCGAGGTTGCTGCCGTCGCGCCCGCCGAACCGGGCGGGCAGCCCGTACCGCAGCCACCCCGCGGCATCCGCGCGGCGCCGCATCTCGTCGAGCAGATCTTCCCAGGCCCGGTTGGGTATCCCGCCGTTGTCCCAGTCGGTGCGGGCATACTCACGGCGCTGGTCGAAGTACTGCATGTGCTCGCGCTCAAGCGGCTTGATCTCGGTCTCGATGAACTCGTCCATCTCGGCAAGGACAGTTGAAAGATGGTCGGGTAAAGCGAAATCCACGATGATCTCTCTTTCTCGGGTCGAAAGCCCGGGTCAGAAGCCGTACAGGGTTCTCTTCCAGATTGTGGACAGCGTGGCGATGGCGTCCGCATCGCCGATCTCGATGCCGAGCCCGGATTGGCCGACGAAGACGGTGGTGAAGTTCTCGAACAACAGCGCGATGGCCGCACCGACGTGCTCCGGCTCCAGCCCCTGCGCGTACCCCTGGCCCTGAGCGTGGTGGACCGACGCGATGACGATGTCTATGCCGAACCGGCGGAACTTGTTCTGCACGTCGGCGAATCTCTGCTGGGTGGCAGCCAACTGGGCGACCGCGATCATGATGCCGATGTTCTGTTTGAAGATGTTCCAGTAACCGGTCACCACCGTGGTGAAGAACTCGGTGTCGTCGGGGGAGTCCGGTAGATGCAGATTGAGCCCGGAGGGTTCGACGACATCGTGCAAAAACGATTCGGCCAGCGCTGCCAGCAGATCCTCCTTGTCGGTGAAGTACCGATAGAACACCGCCGGGCTCTTGCCCGCGGCCGAGGTGATGTCGGCCAGGGTGGTGCCGTGAAAGCCACGCTCGGCGAATAGTTTCCGCGCGGCCAGCTCGAGGGCCGACCGGGTCTGGCGGCCCTTGGTGCCCAGCTCGGCGGCGGTCATCGACGCCTCAGCCCAGGATCCGGTCGCCGGCCCGCAGCAGCGCGCTGGGAAGTTCGTGGCCCACGGCCTCCTGCGCGACACGGGCGGCATCGATGGCGGCGGGCAGATCCACATCGACGGCGATGTCGCTGTCGCGCAACATGTAGACAAGATCTTCGGTGGCGATGTTGCCGCTGGCGCCCGGGGCGAACGGGCAGCCGCCCAATCCGCCGACCGACGCGTCCAGCCGAGTCACTCCGGCCTGCACGGCCGCGTATGCGCTGGCAAGGCCAGCGCCGCGGGTGTTGTGGAAGTGCGCGCCCAGCGGCAGGTCCCCGATCAGCGGCCGGACCTTCTCGATCAAGGAACTCACTCGCCGCGGGGTGGTGGTGCCGATGGTGTCCGCGATCGCCAACCGGTTCACCCCGAAACCGACGGCAGCCGAGGTGATGTCGAGCACCCGCTGTGGGTCGGTCGGCCCGTCGAACGGGCAGTCCCACGCGGTGGCGACGATCACCTCCACCGAGGTGCCGCTGTCGCCGGCGATGGCCACGATGTCGGCGATCTGCGCGGTGGCCTCGGCCGACGTGCGGCCGACGTTGGCGTGGGAGTGGGCATCCGAGGCGGACACCACGTATTCGATCGAGCGCAGGCCGGCGGCGATGGCGCGTTTGGCGCCGTTGGGGCTGGCCACGAGTGCGGAGAACTCCACATCGGGAAACCGCTGCAGTTCCTCGGCGAGTTCGGCCGCATCGGCCAGTGCCGGTACTTTCGATGGTGAGACAAACGCCGTCGCCTCCACCTCACGCACCCCGGTCGCCACGATCGCCTCGAGGATCGCGACCTTGGCGGACAAGGGGATCGGCGTCTCGATCTGCAGGCCGTCGCGCAGGCACACCTCGCGGATATCGACCTTGGTTGGCAGGTTCATCTCACAGCACCCCCTGTGAACGCAGGGCTTCCAGTTCCTGTGTACTGCGGCCGAGTAGATCGCCGTACACCTCGTCGTTGTGCTGGCCCGGCCGCGCCGACCCGGCGTTGCGGATGCTGCCGGGGGACTCGGAGAGCACCGGGACCACGCCGGGTCCTTTCACGGTCCGCTCGATCCGTTCATCGAAGTGATCGGCGATCATGCCGCGGTACCGCAGTTGCGGATCCTCTACGACCTCGGCCACGGTGTTGATCGGCCCGCTGATCACGCCGGCCTGCGACAGGGTCTCGATGATCTCGGCGGGCTGGCGCGTCGCGGCCCAGTCACCGATGATCTTGTCGAGCTCATCCTGATTGCGGCCGCGGGCAACGTGGTTGACGAATCGATCGTCGGTCGCCAGCTCCGGGTTACCCATGGCCGTGCACAACCGGCGGAACACGGTGTCCTGGTTGGCCGCGATCACCACCCAGCTGCCGTTCGCGCTCTGGTAGATGTTCGACGGCGCGATGCCCTCCAGTCGGGTGCCCGACGGACCGCGCACCACACCACACACGTCATAGTCGGGAATGGTGGATTCCTGTATCGCCAGGCAACTTTCGGTCAGTGCGGTGTCCACGATCTGACCTTCGCCGGTGACGGTTCGCCGGTACAGGGCGGCCAGGGCGCCCTGGGCGGCGAACATGCCGGCCAGGCTGTCGCCCAGGGACAGGGCCAACCGTGGCGGGGGGCCACCGGGGAAGCCGTTCATGTGGCGCAGCCCGCTGGAGGCCTCGGCGACCGAGGCGTACCCGGCCTTGCCGGCGTCCGGTCCGGTCTGCCCGTAGCCCGACACCCGCACCAGGATGATGCCCTTGTTACGTTCGCGCAGAACGTCGTAGCCCAGGTTCCACTTCTCCAGGGTGCCGGGCCGGAAGTTCTCGACGATGATGTCGGATTGCTCGACCAGCTCGAGAAACAGCTCCCGGCCGGCTTCCTTGCGAAGGTCGAGGGTGACGGCCTTCTTGTTGCGGGCATGCACGGTCCAGAAGAAGTGGTGTCCGTCGAGTTCGGCCTGACCCCAGGTGCGCAACGGATCGGGAGTGGCCGGTAGCTCGATCTTGATGACCTCGGCGCCCATGTCGCCTAGCAGCCGGCCGGCGAACGGCCCCGAGATCAAGGTGCCGAGCTCGATGACCCGGATCCCGTCCAGCGCCCCGGTCGTCATGCTGAAAACCCGTGGCGATGCAGCCAATCCGTACAGATGCCGACGGCTTGGCGCAGCGTTTCGCGCTGATCCGGACCCGAGTAGTAGTGGTTGGCACCGGGGATCTCGTGCATCTCCTTGTCGGAGTGACCGATGGCCTCAAACAACCGCCGGGTGTGACTGGGCGTGCACGCGTCGTCGGCGAGGTTTCCGATCACCAGTGCGGGCACCGCGATATCCGGCCCAGCCTTGACCGCGTCACCGTTGGCGTCGTCGTAGCTCCACTGCGACAGCCAGCTGCGTAATGTGCAGAATCTCGCCAGGCCCACCGGACTCATGTTGACCACCTGGGGATCGCCCAGATAGCACGTGCCGGGCGTGCGCTCGTTGGGATCGACCGTCGGGTCCAGCCAGCGCGGGTCGGCCATCGTGCCGTGCACGACGAACGCGAACTCGTCATCGGGCCGCCCCTGTTCGGAGAGCTCCGCTAATTTTTCTTTGACCCACTTGGTGATTCGCCGGTTCCGGGCGATCTGCGCCTGGTGGTAGCGCTCCAGGAACTCCGGCGTGTACGGCGGCTGGTTGGGGTTGTCCGGGTTGTAGAGGTCGAGTTCCGGGTCCCGCTTGGACGGATCGTTCTCGTCGAGGATGGATGCGTCCATCCATTCGGTCATGGTGCCGTGCCGGCTGATATGCGCGGCCAGCAACATGATTCCGTCGGCCGGGATCAACCCCAGCTGGGTCAGGTCGGGGCCGTCTCCGGACGGGCTGGCCGTCACCGTCGGGTGTTGTGCCTGCTGTTGGTAGAACACCGACAGTGAGCCGCCGCCGCTCCACCCGGCCAGCACCACCTTGTCGTAGCCGAGCCGGTTCTTGGCGTCCTTGATGCACTCACCGAGGTCTTCGACCACCTTCTCCATGAGTAGGGCCGAGTCGGTGCCTCGGAACCGGCTGTTGCAGTAGATGACGTGGTGTCCGGCGCGGGCCAGTGCATTGATCATCGGCAGGTAGGCGCCGCCGCCGATCGGGTGCATGAACACCAGCACCGTGTCGGACGACTTCTCCTTCGGCTTGAGCAGATAGCTCTCCAGCACCACCAGTTCGGCGACGCCACCGTAGACGTCGCGTACCGCCGAGTTGTTCTGGTAGGCAACCAGATACGGAATGCGGTCGTACGCGTGCTTCACAGGTGAATCGATCGTTGTCATCGGTGTCCTTTGTTCTTCGCGCAAGCGCTCATCACTGTCCTTCGTGCTTCGCGCAAGCGCTCATCACTAGTGCTGCCCCAGGTCGTTGGCGAGGATTTCGGCGGACGGGACGAGCCGACGGCGGGTGTCGATGGCGATCACCGACCAGTCGACCCGGTCGTAATCGTCGAACTTGCGGCGGGCGCGTTCCCGCGCCTTCTCCGGTGCCCCGTGGTGAACACCCTGCGGGGCATGGGAAACCAGGCCGGCTGGCATCGGGATGCCGTAGAGCGATCCGTCGTGGAAGAACGCGATCTCGTCGTAGTCGACGTTGCGGTGATACCAGGGGGTGCGCTCGGTGCCCGGCACGCTCTCGGCCGGCTTGGGCAGGAAGTTCATCACGTACACCCCGGTGGCCTGCATGAAGAGGTGCACGGTCGGTGGCAGGTGCACACTCTCGGACGTGATGACGGTGTAGTCCTCGATGTTGAAGGTGAACGGGAAGTTGTCGCCCCGCCAGCCTTCCACGTCGAGGGGATTGTGTTGGTAGAACAAAGATGTAGAGCCCACCCCCTGGATTTCTGAGTGGATCAGCCGGACCTCGTACTCGTCCCGGCCGTCGTCGTCGATGGGTTCCGGTTCGGGAATGGTCACCTGTGCGGGGTCGAAGGGGAAGTGCCGACCCAGGGTGCCGGCCGGCGGGACCCGGAAATCGTCGGTGGCCTGGATCATCAGCCACGTGCTCTCGCTGTCGGGTAGCTGGCGGAACGTGCAGGCCTTCGGGATGTAGACCCAGTCGCCCTCGCGGTAGCGCATGGGACCGAACTCGGTCTCCAGCAGGCCCGACCCCTTGTGCACGAACAGCAGCAGATCGCCGTCGACGTAGCGGACGTAGAACGGCATCTCCTCGGTGCGCCGGCTCAGCAGCACCTGGCAGTCGGCGTTGGAGAACATCAACAGCGGTCCGCCATGGGCGTCGGTCGCGTCGCTGGGCTTGAGCTCACTGGACAACACGTCGGTGGGGCGCAGGGGGCCGACCGTGCGGTAGGCGGTGGGGTCGTTACGCCGGTACATGTTCGCGGTGCGACCGACGAACCCCCCGCGACCAAGTTCGTCGTCCTTGAGCCCGTCTAGGTCGGCATGCACCCGTTTCGGGGTCTTGCCTTTGCGCAGGTGAACGAAGGATTCCATGCTCGACTCCTGAAAGGTGCGGTCGAAAACTGAAAGTGACTTTACTTTTTGTTACAGCCCCTGACAAGGGGTTCGGCGGACGGATCTCACCGTTTCGGTGCCGGCGTCGCTGGGTAGCCCTCAGGCGGGTGCCCAGCCGGGCGCCTGCCGGTCGGCGTCAACGAAAGGACTCGCATGAGAAAGGAATTGGAAGGCCGCAGGGTCGGGATCCTTGCCGCCGACGGTGTGGAGCGCATCGAACTCGAACAACCGCGCGCGGCTGTCGAGAACGAAGGCGGTCACGTCGAGCTCCTGTCGCTCAAGGCCGGTGAAATCCAGGCCCGCGACCACGACCTCGAGCCCGCGGGCACCTTCCCGGTGGACCGCACGGTCGCCGAGGCCAAAGTCGACCAGTTCGACGCGCTGATCCTGCCCGGGGGGACCGTGAACCCCGACAAGTTGAGGCTCGACAAGACCGCGGTCGCGTTCGTTCGCGATTTCGTCCAATCGGGCAAGCCCGTCGCGGCCATCTGTCACGGCCCGTGGACCCTCGTGGAGGCGGACGTGGTGCGCGGACGCACACTGACCAGCTATCCCAGCATCCGCACGGATCTCGGAAACGCCGGTGCGACCGTGGTGGATCGGCAGGTGTGCGTCGACGGCAACCTGATCACCAGCCGCGCGCCGGACGATCTGCCGGCGTTCTGTGAGGCCATCACCGAGGTGTTGGCGAGCAGCCCCGCTCAAACCTGAGTACCGGCCGCACGCGCTCGGTCGACGGCCTCGGCGCGCATCTGTTCCCGCTCGGCCGGTGTCCACCTGGTGGTGGGTTCCACCACCAGGGTGTCCACGCGATAGCCCAGCATCCCGAACACGTACTCGAGATACGGCTTCTGGAAATCCTGCAGTTCGGCGTGACGGCCGTCGTAGGCGCTGCTACGGGTCAGGATGAGTTGCAACGGTTTTCCATCGCCGAGGGTACCCACATGTTCGCCGCGCTCATTGAGGGTGAAGCTGGCGATCGGCTGCACGATGATGTCGATCCACGCCTTGAGGGCATGCGGCACATGCCAGTTCCACATCGGGGAGGACAGCACCAGCCGGTCGAACCCTCGTACTCGCTCGATCTCGGCGAGCACTTGCTGCCACACCGCGTGCTGGTCCTCGGTGATCGGCTCCCCGAACAACTGGGCGAACTTCGCGACCGCCGCGTCCCGGCCGAACCGCAGCACGTCCTCGTCCCAGACCGAGAACCGTTCCACTTCGCCGACGCCGTCGCCGGCATCGAGAAAGGCCTGCGCCAATTGTGAGGACAATGCGTCGTCCCCTTTGGGGCTGGCCTCGATCCACAGGGTCCGCATCAGATCAGCTCCCTCAGACCATGGACGTACGGGGGATTCGCATCCCCAGCGCCAGCGCGCCCGCCAGCTCGCGACTGGTGTCGTAGTCGAACACCACATGTCCGGACAGAACGTCGACGTCGCGCTTGAACCGCTGCAACGGGCTGGACAGGAAATGGATGCTGGCACCACCCGCACCCAACAGGTCGGCGATCACCGCCTTGGACTCGCTGACGATGTGGGCGGCCGACAGCCGGGCCTGCGCGCGCACCGGCTTGTCCACTGCATCACCCGAGGCCACGATGGCCTCGATCTCGCCGACGGTGTCGGCCAGCAACGCGCGCAGGGCGCGTACGCGGACCTGGGCTCCGGCCAGATGGGCCTGGGCGATGGGCTTGTCCTTCTGTACGACGCCTTCGTACGGCAGTACGCGTTCGCCCAACCGCTGTGCGTAGATCTCGGTGACCCGTTCGGCACTGCCCAGGGCGGGCATCGCCGCCAGCAGGGCCAGGGCGGGCACCATGGGCCAGCGGTAGGTGGCGCTGTCGTGCAACCCCGCGCCCGGAGCGGTACCGGAATAGATGTCGAGCACTTTCACCAGTCGGTGCTCCGGCACAAAGACATCGGTGGCGATGGCGTCGTTGGAGCCGGTGGCCCGCATGCCATCGGTGTGCCACACGTCGGCCACGGTCACGTCGCTGATCGGTAGCAGTGCCAGGGCCGGATACAGCCCGTCGTCGGGGCCGCACAGGGCCGCGACGATGATCCAGTTCCCGTGCATGACGCCGGTGGCCCAGGACCACCGGCCGGTCAGGCGGATGCCACCGTCGGCCGGCACCCCGCGCCCGGTCGGCGCGAGCGGGGCCGGGGCGAGAAACGGCCGGCTTGCGAAGGCCTCCTCCTGGGCCTGCTCGCCGAACAGCGACAGCATCCAGTTGTGCAGGGCCAAGAAGCCGATGGTCCAGGCGCTCGACGTGCAGCCGTGAGCCATCCGGCGCACGGGGTCCAGGATCTGCGGGAAATCTGCCTGCCGACCGCCGTAGCGGGCGGGCACGAGGAGTTCGGTGAAACCGGAGTCGACGAGGTCGGTGACCGTCGCATCGGGAAGCCGGCGCAACTGCTCGGCTTCGGCGGCACGTTCGGCCAGTAGCGCGACGAATTCGGGGGTGATGACGCAGTCCGTGGCGGGGGGCGAGGTCATGGCCCGAAAGCTACCATACTTTTTAGTATGGTCGAGTTTCGGGTCGCTCCGAGGGGGCCGGCCAGGCATTTCGAAAACCGGTTGGCGACGATCGGATAACCCTCCGGACACCAGTTGTGAACAGATAGGCATCGGTGTCCATCGAGTGTCGGCGGGGCAGTCGAGGGGGTAGGACCGTTTTCCCAGGTAGATCGCCTGCAGGTCGACAATAGATAAAGCCGAATTCACTTTTTTGAATCCGCAGATATGCAGTTCGGCGGCGCGCGGCGGGTTTTCCCTCGTCGTGGGCGCGTGATTTACTCATGGCGCAACAACTGAATTCTTCGGTCCGCTCTTCAGAGGCACCGGCTCGGGCGAGCGGGCGCGACAGTGCAGTGACTCCGTCGCTGTGGTGTCGCTTGGCGATGCTGATCGCTGATCGCGCACTAGGCGTAATTGACCGGAAGACGGATGGATTCGCAGTATGACCTTCATTGACAAGATTCGTGGCCATTGGGCACGCCGCATGACGGTGGCGGCTGTGGCAGCGCTGATGCTGCCTGGCTTGATCGGCGTTACCGGCGGATCGGCGACCGCGGGGGCATTCTCCCGGCCAGGCCTGCCGGTCGAATACCTGATGGTCCCGTCGCCGTCGATGGGCCGCGACATCAAGATTCAGTTCCAGAGCGGTGGCCCCGGTTCCCACGCGGTGTACCTGCTCGACGGCCTGCGCGCCCAGGACGACTTCAACGGTTGGGACATCAACACCAACGCGTTCGAGATGTTCCTGGACAGCGGCCTGTCAGTGGTCATGCCCGTCGGTGGCCAGTCCAGCTTCTACACCGACTGGTACTCGCCGGCATGCGGCAAGGCCGGCTGCGTCACCTACAAGTGGGAGACCTTCCTGACCAACGAGCTGCCGGCATGGCTGGCCGCCAACCGCGACGTCGCGCCCACGGGCAACGCCGCGATCGGTCTGTCGATGGCCGGCTCCGCCTCGCTGATCCTGGCGACCTACCACCCGGACCGCTTCATCTACGCCGGCTCGATGTCGGGCTTCCTCAACCCCTCCGAGGGCTGGTGGCCGTTCCTGATCAACATCTCCATGGGCGATGCCGGTGGCTTCAAGGCCAACGACATGTGGGGTCCGACGGAGGATCCGAACAGCGCCTGGAAGCGCAACGACCCGATGTTGCAGATCCCGACCCTGGTCGCCAACAACACCCGCATCTGGATCTACTGCGGTAACGGCCAGCCCAACGAGCTCGGCGGCGGCGATCTGCCTGCCACCTTCCTCGAAGGCCTGACCATCAAGACCAACCGCACCTTCCAGGACAACTACATCGCCGCAGGTGGCACCAACGGTGTGTTCAACTTCCCGAACAACGGCACGCACAACTGGGCCTACTGGGCCCGGGAGCTGCAGGCCATGGTTCCGGACCTGCAGCGGGTGCTCGGCTAAGCCGAACAACACGCGATAACGAAATCGCCCAGAACACCTTGTGTTCTGGGCGATTTCGTTATGGGCGGGCGTAGCTGCCGGGTTAGAAGCCGCCGGCCACCTTTACCACCGCGCGCCCGGAGTACCGTCCGGCACGGACCTCGTCGAGGACGCCGACGACATCCTTGACGTCGATCTCGTGGGTGACGTCGTCGAGGTGGCGCGGTTTCAGCGGCCCACCCAGCTGTGCCCACAGCTCCCGCCGCGGCTCAATCCGTAGCAGCACCGAATCGATGCCCAGCAGAGAGACACCGCGCAAGATGAACGGCATCACCGTGGTGTTCAGGGCCGCTCCGCCGGTCAGTCCGCTGGCCGCCACCGCACCGCCGTATTTCAGGGTGCTCAGCACATCGGCGAGCGTGGCGCCGCCGACGCAGTCCACCGCCGCCGCCCACCGTGTCTTGCCCAGCGGGCGGGGCTTGGCGTCGGGTTCGGCGGGGAGCCGGCCGATCACCTCCGAGGCGCCCAGAGCGCGAAGGTGATCGGCCTGGTCGGCCTTTCCGGTCGATGCCACCACCTGGTAGCCGGCGGCGGCCAGTAGGTCGACGCTGACCGACCCCACACCGCCGGTCGCTCCGGTGACCACGATCGGGCCGTCCTGCGGGGTGATGCCGTGGCGGGTCAGGGCCTGCACACTCATCGCCGCGGTGAATCCGGCGGTGCCGATCGCCGCACCCTCGCGCGGGCTCAGCGAGCCCAGTGCGACCACCTGATCGGCGGGCAGTCGGGCGTATTCGGCGTAGCCGCCGTGATGACCGGTGCCGATCTGATAGCCGTGGGCCAGCACGAGGTCACCGGGCGCGAACTCAGCGGACTCGGAGCTGACCACCTCGCCGGTCAGGTCGATGCCCGGGACGATCGGATAGTCGCGCACCACACCGCCTTTGGGGGTCAGCGCCAGGGCGTCCTTGAAGTTGACGCTGCTGTACAACACCCGGATGGTGACGTCACCCGCAGGTAGTTCGGAAGCCTGCAACGTCTCGACCGCGGCGTCGATGCGGTCGCCGTCCTGCCGTGCGACCAGTGCCTGAAACGTGTCCATGGCCTCACCCTATTGTCCGAGCAGACGCAAAACTGCCCAAAACCAGGCGGTTCTGGGCAGCTTTACGTCTGTTCGCCGAAAGACCTACTTGAGCTCGGCCGAGGACAGGCCCAGCAGGCGGCGGGCGACCACCAGCTGCTGGATCTGCTGAGTACCTTCGAAGATATCGAGGATCTTCGAGTCGCGAGCCCACTTCTCCAGCAGCGTCTGCTCGGAATAGCCGGTGGTACCGGCCATTTCGACGGCCTTGAGGGTGATGTCGCTGGCCACCCGGGCGGCCTTCGCCTTACCCATCGAGGCTTCCTTGGAGTTGGGGATGCTGTTGTCGGCCTGCCATGCCGAGCGCACGGTCAACAGGTAACCGGCCTCCCAGTCGGCCTCCATCCGCAGGAACTCCGCTGCCGCGGCGCTCTGAGCATGCGCGGGCTTGTCGTAGGAGATCTCTACGCCGGCGTCGGTGAGGATCGCACGCAGATCCTCCAGCGCGGCGCGGGCGATGCCGACGGCCATGGCCGCCACGATGGGGCGGGTGTTGTCGAAGGTCTCCATGACCCCGGCAAAACCCTTCTCCACGTGGATTTCCGGGTCACCCAGCAGGTTGTCCTTGGGGATGCGGGCATTCTCGAACCGGATCACCGCGGTGTCGGACGCCTTGATGCCGAGCTTGTGCTCGAGACGCTCGACGGTGACGCCGGGATGCTCGCGCGGCACGATGAACGACTTGATGGCCGCACGGCCCAGCGACTTGTCGAGGGTTGCCCACACCACGATGTGGGTGGCCCGCGAACCGGCGGTGACGAAGATCTTCTCGCCGTTGATCACGTACTCGTCGCCGTCGAGCACCGCGGTGGTGGTGACGGCCGCCGAGTCGGAGCCGAAGCCGGGCTCGGTGATGGCCATCGCGGCCCACACGTCCTTGCCGAGGCGTTCGAGCTGCTCGGGCGTGGCCACCGAGGAGATGGCGGCGTTCCCGAGGCCCTGACGCGGCACCGACAACAGCAGGGCGACATCACCCCAGCTGATCTCGAGCGCGTTGAGCAGCGCCGACATGTTGGCGCCGTTGACGGTGACCTTCTCGCCCTTGGTGTTGGCGTCGTCGCGGAACGCCTCGGCGCCGGCGAACGAGATCGTCTTGGCTTCCGAGATGCCTTCGAACAGCGTGGCCAACGTGTCCAGCTCGACCGGGTAGGCGTGCTCGGCGAGGTCGTACTTGCGCGAGATCGGGCGAAGCATCTCGGCGGCGCCCTGGTGGCCCTTCTCGATGACCGCCTGGAGCTTGCGGGGCATTTCCAGATTGATTGCCATGATTAGTCTTTCAGTTCGATCGAGGACCTAGATAACCACGACACCCTCGGCGACGCCGATGGCCCGCAGATCGCGGTACCAGCGCTCGACCGGGTGTTCCTTGGTGTAACCGTGACCGCCGAGCAGCTGCACGCCGTCGAGGCCGATCTGCATGCCCTTGTCGGTGCCGAGCTTGCGGGCCAGTGCGGCCTCGCGGGCGAACGGCAGGCCCTGCTCGGCGCGGGCGGCACCGCGCCAGGTGATCAGCCGCAGGCCGTCGAGCTCGATGGCGATGTTGGCGGTCATGAACGCCACCGACTGGCGGTGGGCGATCGGCTCGCCGAACGCCTGGCGCTCCTTGATGTAGGGGATGACGTAGTCGAGCACCGCGTGCGAGGTGCCGACGGCCAACGCGGCCCAGCCCAGCCGGGACAGCGCGATCGCCTCGGAGTAGTCCTGATCGGTGGCGCCGTCCTCACCGAGACGGTTGGCGAGCGGCACCGCCACGTTGTCGAGCTCGACCTGACCGAGCGCGGCGGCACGGATGCCCATGCTGGGATCGGCCTTGACGGTCAGGCCCGCTGACGATGCCTCGACGATGAACAGCGCCGGCTTGCCGTCGAGTTGTGCTGCCACGATGAACAATTCGGCGTCGGCGGCAGCCGGAACCAGTGACTTGACGCCGGACAGGCGGTAGCCGCTGGGGGTGCGCACGGCGCTGGTCCTGAGCGCGGTCGGATCGAACAGGGCGTGCGGTTCGGCGATCGCCACACACGCCTGGGGCACGTTCTCGCCCGCGAATTCCTTGAGGTAGGTGGCCTGCTGGTCGGCGCTACCCCAGTGGGTCAGGGCCGAGGCGACGCCGCCGGGCGCCAGGATCGGCAGCGCGAGGCCCATGTCGCCGTAGGCCAGGGCCTCGGCGACGAGCGCGTTGGTGACGGTGCTGCGGTGCTCGGCGATGCCGTCGAAGTCCTCGGGCACGTTGACGGCGGTGATGCCCAGCTCAGCGGCCTTTGCGATGAGATCCGCGGGGTAGGCCGCGGCCTCGTCGGCGTCGTGCGCGGCGGGCCGCAGGATCTCCTCGGCGAACTCCCGGACCGTCTCGACGATCATCTGCTGGTCTTCGTCGGGGGTCAGGTCGAAGTAGTCGGCCCCGCTGGCCTTCAGCCGGGTGGGCGCCTTGCCGAGCCCCTGGATCCGCTGGAATTGGCGGGTGGCCGCGCCCGCGGTCGAAAACACCTGCTTCACACCGTATTTCAGGCCGCGGTTGAGCGGATCGCGCAGGCCGTAACGGTCCAGGAATTCCTGGCCGACGATGGGCGTGATCAGCGCCAACCCGATGTCGGTCGCTGTCCGCTTGTGCTTGTGCAGTCCCACCGCGCTTTGCTGGCTGGGGTTGGAGGGACGGGATTGGGTGCCGTTCTTGGACGGCAGGGTGTTGGTCATGTCTGCTGCCTCTACTGGTCGTGGCGACGCATCTGACCGTATCTTACTCCGGAGTAAGGTATGGCATCTGTTACCAACTTCACATCGCCTGAGATCAGGGTTCGGCCGCCGAGAGCCGGTCGTGGCGTTCGCGGTTCGCGCGCACCTCGTCCATGTGGGCCTCGGCCCATGACTTGATCCCGACCATGAGCTGGTGCAGGGAAAACCCCAGGTCAGTTAGCTCGTAGGTGACCGTGACCGGCACGCTCGGCGTCACGGTCCGGATGAGCAACCCGTCGCGCTCCAGGGATCGCAGTGTCTGGGTGAGCATCTTCTGGCTGACGCCGGCCAGGCGCCGAGAAAGCTCGGAATAACGCATCGGCCGCGGTTCGCCGGCGCTCGCGGACCCGGGTCGCGGGCCGTCGCCACCGAGCGCCGCCAAGATGAGGGCTACCCATTTGTCACTGATGCGGTCGAGTAGTTGGCGGCTAGGGCAATTCGCCAGGAAGGCGTCGTATTCGAGCTTTGCTCGTGCCCGTTTCTGGGCGGCGGTTGTCGTCGGCACGTCCGCTCCTTTCGCTCCGGGGTGGGTTACGCACTTCGAAGTGCCTACTTCCCATCGGAGAGTTACCACTCCATCGTGGAGTGGGAGAGCAGTTCCACGCAAGAGTTCAAGAAGGAGTGAATTTTCATGTCCGTCTCTACTTTTCACGCCGCGGTTGTACGTACTCCGGGCGGGCCGGACTCCATCGAGATCATCGAAGTTCCGCTGGTCGCGCCTGGCCCCGGTCAGGTCCGGGTGAAGGTCGCCGCGGCGACGGTCAACCCGGTCGACGTCGGCGTGGCCGCCGGTGTGTTCCACGATCTCGGCCTGGTCGACCAACCGAACTGGACCGGGCTCGGCTGGGATTTCGCGGGCATCGTCGAGGCTGTCGGGCCGGGTGTGGATCTGGCTGTGGGTACGCGGGTCGCCGGTGTCGTGGCTGGATTCGACCGGGACTACGGCACCTACGCCGAGCAACTGGTGGTGTCGGCGGCCGACGTTGCTGTCGTGCCCGACGGGCTGAGTTTGATCGACGCGTCGACGGTGCCGCTCAACGGTTTGGCCGCCGCGCAGATCCTCGATCTGCTCGGTGACGCACCCGCCGACGGTCGCCGCCTCCTGGTCACCGGAGCTGCGGGTGCGGTCGGCGCTTACCTCAGCGCGCTCGCCGCCGAGCGCGGTTGGAACGTCACCGGCCTGGCCCGCGAGCACGATGAGGAGTTCGTCCGCGGCCTCGGAGCTGCCTTCACCGCCACGGCGGAGCCGGGATGGGACGCGGTCGCCGACGCCGGCGCGATGCAGGAGGCGGCTCTCGCGCTCGTACGCGACGGCGGGCGGTTCGTCGGGGTGCAGCCGAGTTCGGAGCTGCCGGCCGAACGCGGCATCACCGTGTCAGCGGTGGTGGCCCATCCCGACGGCTCTCGGCTCGCCGACCTCCTGGCCCGCATGGCCTCCGGGCAGTTGCAGGCGCGGGTGCATGCCGTGCTGCCGCTGGATCAGGTGGCCGATGCCCACCGGGCGCTCGCCAAGGGCGGGGTGCGCGGTCGGTTTGTCATCCGGCCCTGAGCTCAGTTTCCGGCGAGCCGGTCGAGCACCTGCCTGTGCAGCAGTCCATTGGTGGCCAGCGCGCTACCGCCGTGGGGTCCGGTGCTGCCGTCGATGCTGCTGAAGGTGCCACCGGCCTCGCGGATGAGAATGTCCAGCGGGGCGATGTCCCACAGCTTCACCTCGGGCTCGCAGGCGATGTCGACCGCGCCTTCAGCGACCATGCAGTACGACCAGAAGTCGCCGTAGGCGCGGACGCGCCAGACCGCGTCGGTGAGCTCGACGAAACGGTCGCGACGGTCTTCCCACCCGGTGGTCAGGTCCGAGTACGACAGGCTGGCCGACGCCAGATCGCTGACACCCGACACCGACAGTTTGCGAGTAGCCCCGGCGAAGGAGCCGAACGCACCCTGGCCCAGCCCCGCCCACCAACGCCGCGCGAGCGCCGGCGCGCTCACCACGCCGACGGTCGGCACACCGTCTTCGAGCAACGCGATCAACGTGCACCACACCGGCACGCCCCGGACGAAGTTCTTGGTTCCGTCGATCGGATCGATCACCCACTGACGGCCGGTCAATGTCGTTGTGCCACCGAATTCTTCGCCGAACACCGAGTCGCCGGGGCGGGCCGCGGCCAGCGAGGCGCGTAACTCCTCCTCGGCTCCGCGGTCGGCGTCGGTGACGGGAGTCAGGTCCGGTTTGGTCTCGATGTGCAGATCCAGCGCGCCGAAGCGGTCCATGGTCAAGGAGTCGGCCTGGTCGGCCAGTTCGAGGGCCAACGTCAAGTCATCTGCAACGGAACTCATGCGTGCAGTCCTACCATGGCCTCGTGTGGGAATTCGGAATACTCCTCCTGCTGGTCGGGGCCCTCGTGCTGCTGCTGGCGCCATGGATCATGCGGCGCCGGGGAATTCGGGGTGAACTGGCGCACGGCACGTTGCTGGTGACCGGGGTGAGCCCCCGGCCGGATGCGACGGGGGAGCAGTACGTCACCATCACCGGCGTCATCACCGGTCCGACCCTCAGCGAGCACGTCGTGTATCAGCGCATGGCTGTCGACGTGAACGAGTGGCCGGCCATGGGGGCGCTGTTCCCCGTCGTCTACTCGCCGAGCAATCCGGACAAGTGGGCTTTCGCGCCTGCGGAGCCGCCGCCGGCCTGATCAGGCGTGCGCGATCCGGAGCAGCTCGGCCACACTCGCCAGCTTCACGCGTGGACGGCCCAGCGGCTCTCCGGCGGCGCGCTCGTGCGCGTCGATCAGCTGCCAGTGCTCGCCGGTGACGAGCTTGGGCTGGTGTTCCAGCAGCCATTCGGCGAGTTCGATGTCGTACTCGGCGCCTCGCTCGTCGACGCCGCCGGCCCGAAGGTCGTCCAGCAGGGTGTCGACGGTGTCCTGTGAGTCCTTTTTGTTGCTGCCGATCACGCCGGACGGCCCGCGTTTGATCCAGCCCACCACGTATTCGTTGCGGCTGCCCTCGATACGTCCGTCGGTGTGCGGAATCGTGCCGGAGCGTTCGTCGAACGGCAGTCCGGGCGTGGGCACGCCGCGATAACCGACCGCCCGCACCACCAGCTGGGCCGGCAGCTCCTCGCGTTCGCCGGTGTCTTTGGCCACCATGCGTCCGTCGGCGTCACGGACAAGTTCGTTGCGGCCCAGCACAATCGACTCGACCCGATCCTCGCCGCGCAGTTCGACGGGGGAGGTGCAGAAGCGGAAGATGATGCGCCGCTTGGCTTCTCGCGGCTGCTGGTCGATGTACTTGCGCAGCACCTTGATGTTCTGCTTGACGGTCTTGCCCGCAGCTTCCAGGTCATCGTCGGTGATGCCGTCGAAATCGGCCGGATCGAGGACGACGTCGACATCACCCAACGCCTCGAGGTCGCCGAGTTCGCGCAGTTCCAGGGTGGTGAACGTCGCCTGCAGCGGTCCGCGACGTCCGATCACGACCACCTCTTCCACCCCGCGGGTGTCCAGTGAGGCCAGCGCGTGGTTGGCGATGTCGGTGTTGGCCAGGGCCTCGGGGTCGCTGACCAGGATGCGGGCCACGTCCAGGGCGACGTTGCCGTTGCCGACCACCACCGCCCGTCCTCCCGCCAGATTGGGTGCCATGTCATCGAAATGGGGATGGGCGTTGTACCAGCCGACGAAATCCACTGCGGCAACGCTGCCGGGCAACTCTTCCCCGGGGATGTGCAACGCCCGGTCGGACTGCGCCCCGACGGCATAGATCACCGAGTCATAGCGCTGCGCCAGTTCGGCCGGCGTGACATGCTCGCCGACCTTGATGTTGCCGAAGAACCGGAACCGCGGATCGGCTGCGGTCTTGTCGAACTGCGCGCTGATGGACTTGATCTTCGGATGGTCGGGCGCCACTCCCGAACGCACCAACCCCCACGGGGTCGGCAGCATCTCGAGCATGTCGACCCGAACGTCGCGATCGGAGTCGGGCGAATCGGCGAACTTCAGCAGCGATGCGGCAGCAAAGAAACCTGAGGGGCCGGAGCCGACGATCGCTACGTGATATGGGCGCATACCCTGCCTTCTTACGAGCCGGAAAAGCCGTCACAACCCGAACCTTGGCGTGCTGTGACGGGTACCACCCGATGCTAAACACAGATCGCCTGTGCTGCCGCGAGTCGGAGAGAACTGCCGCCGAAATGCCGCCGGGTACCCTGAACATTCGTGGATCCAGACCGCCAAGCCGCCGTAGCCGCACTCGACACCACCCTGACGACCGTGGAGCGGGTGCTCGACATCGATGGCCTGCGCCAGCGGATCGACATGCTCGAGCAGCAGGCCTCCGATCCGAACCTCTGGGATGACCAGTCGCGGGCGCAGAAAGTCACCAGTGAGCTCTCGCACGCGCAGAACGAACTGCGCCGGGTGCAGGAGTTGCGTCAGCGTGTCGACGACCTGCCGGTGTTGTTCGAACTCGCGGCCGAAGAGGGTGGTGCCGACGAGCTCGCCGAGGCCGACGCCGAACTCGCCAAGCTCCGTGAGGACATCGAGACCCTTGAGGTTCGCACCCTGCTCTCGGGCGAGTACGACGAGCGCGAAGCTGTCGTCACGATCCGTTCGGGCGCCGGCGGCGTCGACGCCGCGGACTGGGCCGAGATGCTGATGCGGATGTACATCCGCTGGGCCGAGAAGCACGACTATCCGGTCGAGGTGTTCGACACCTCCTACGCCGAAGAGGCCGGGATCAAGAGCGCGACCTTCGCGGTGCACGCCCCGTTCGCCTACGGCACCCTGTCGGTCGAACAGGGCACCCACCGGCTGGTGCGCATCAGCCCGTTCGACAACCAGAGCCGGCGCCAGACGTCGTTCGCCGACGTCGAGGTGCTCCCGGTCGTCGAAACCACCGACCACATCGAGATCCCCGAAGGCGACCTGCGCGTCGACGTGTACCGCTCCAGCGGTCCCGGCGGGCAGTCGGTGAACACCACCGACTCGGCCGTCCGCCTCACCCACATCCCGACCGGGATCGTGGTGACCTGTCAGAACGAGAAGTCACAGCTGCAGAACAAGGTCGCCGCGATGCGGGTGCTGCAGGCCCGGCTGCTCGAACGCAAGCGTCTGGAGGAGCGCGCCGAGATGGATGCGCTCAAGGGTGACGGCGGCAGCTCCTGGGGTAACCAGATGCGGTCCTATGTTCTGCACCCCTATCAGATGGTGAAAGATCTTCGCACCGAGTACGAGGTCGGGAACCCGGCCACGGTGCTGGATGGAGACATCGACGGATTCCTGGAAGCAGGGATCAGATGGCGCAACAGAAAAGATGACGACGACTAATACGGTGCTGGCCTTTTCCCTCGCCGACCGCTGGCACGGTTTCTGGCATGGCGAGATCGGCGTCTGGATCCTGACCACCGGGCTGCACATCGCCCTGTTGCTGATCGGCGGCCTGCTGGCCGCGCGCTTCATCAACTGGGCCGCGCAACGGGTGGTGCGCCGGATCGACGCCGAATATCAGGAAAGCGATCAGCTGGTGCGCTCGGAGAGCGCCAAGCACCGGCAGGCCGTCGCCTCGGTGATCTCCTGGGTCTCGGTGGCGGTGCTGTTCATCATCGTGCTCGTCGAGGTCACCGATGCGCTCGCGGTGCCGATCGCCTCTCTGGTCGCCCCGGCCGCGGTGCTCGGTGCCGCTCTCGGTTTCGGTGCGCAACGCATCGTGCAGGACCTGCTTGCCGGCTTCTTCATCATCACCGAGAAGCAGTACGGGTTCGGTGACCTGGTCCGGCTGACGATCGCCGCCGCCAATGAGGCCGAGGGCACTGTCGAGGACGTCACATTGCGGGTCACCAAGCTGCGGTCCTCCGAGGGGGAGATGTACACCGTGCCCAACGGGCAGATCGTCAAGGCGCTCAACCTGTCCAAGGACTGGGCGCGTGCGGTGGTCGACATCCCGGTCTCGGTCAGCGCCGACCTGAACGTGGTCAACGACGTGCTCAACGATGTCGCCGAGAAGGCGGCCGAGGATGGCGAGCTGTCCAAGCTGCTGCTCGACAAGCCGCAGCTGATGGGTGTGGAGAGCATCGGCCTGGACACCGTGAACCTGCGGATGGTCGCGCGCACTCTGCCGGGCAAGCAGTTCGATGTGGGCCGGCGGTTGCGGGTACGGGTGGTGCGCGCGCTGCGCCGTGCCGGCGTGGTGACCTCGTCTGATGCGTCGATCGCCGCGGCAGGCGATGTGGTGCATCCGGCGGCTGTCGCGGAAACGCAGGCCACCACGGCACCGGCGTCCTCGGCGCAGGAGCAGAAGAAGTGAAGCTCGACTTCTCCAAGGTGACCGATGCCGCCACCAAGCTCTGGCGCAGCCGGCTGGGCCGGCTCCGCACCTCGACAGTGGTCCTGATCGTGGCGTTCATCGCGCTGTCGTGGCTGCAACAGGAATACCGGCCGGCGCAGCCCGCACAGCCCGCGCCCGGGACGCAGGTGGTCCCGCCCGGGTTCGTGCCGGATCCGGACTACACGTGGGTTCCGCGCACCAAGGTGCAGCCTCCTCGCACGACGACCCCGACCGAGACGGCGGAGCCGACCACCGAGACCACGACTCCGACGACGACGCCGACCGAGCCCTCGGAGACGACCGAGCCGGTGCCCGGTCCGTCGACGAGTCCGAGCACCACAACCCCGCCGGGCGCTCCGCGGACGACGGTCATCGATCCGGACGGCCCGGGACTGATCCCGCCCATCACGTTGCCGGTGCTCCCCGGCCCGGCCCCGAGTCCGGCGATCGATCAGCAGCAACCGGGCCAGGAGTCGGTGGCCCCGACATTGCCGCGATAGCCTGACCTGCCGGATGATTTCGCCCCGCTACACTGGCGTGCCGTGATGATCACCCTCGACCACGTGACGAAGCACTACAAGTCTTCGGCGCGCCCAGCGCTCGACGACGTCTCGTTGAAAATCGACAAGGGTGAGTTCGTCTTCCTGATCGGCCCGTCGGGTTCGGGCAAGTCGACGTTCATGCGGCTGCTGCTGGCGGCCGAGACGCCCACCTCGGGTGACATCCGAGTGTCCAAGTTCCACGTCAACAAGCTGGCCGGCCGGCATGTCCCGAACCTGCGTCAGGTGATCGGCTGCGTGTTCCAGGACTTCCGGCTGCTCCAGCAGAAGACGGTGTTCGAGAACGTGGCGTTCGCCCTTGAGGTGATCGGCAAGCGCGGCGAGGTGATCAACCGCGTCGTCCCGGACGTGCTCGAGATGGTCGGCCTGTCCGGTAAGGCCAACCGGTTGCCGAGCGAGCTGTCCGGTGGCGAGCAGCAGCGCGTGGCCATCGCCCGCGCCTTCGTCAACCGCCCGCTGGTCCTGATCGCCGACGAGCCCACCGGCAACTTGGATCCTGAGACCAGCAAGGACATCATGGATCTGCTGGAGCGGATCAACCGCACCGGCACCACGGTGCTGATGGCCACCCACGACCATCACATCGTCGACTCCATGCGTCAGCGGGTCGTCGAACTCGAACTCGGCCGGCTGATCCGTGATGAGCAGCGCGGCGTCTACGGAATGGATCGCTAAGTGCGCTTCGGCTTTCTCGTCAATGAAGTTCTGACCGGGCTTCGTCGCAACGTCACGATGACGGTGGCGATGATCCTGACCACCGCCATCTCTATCGGCCTGTTCGGTGGCGGCCTGTTGGTGGTGCGGCTGGCCGATCAGTCCCGTGACATCTACCTGGACCGGGTCGAGAGCCAGGTGTTCCTGACCGATGACATCTCGGCCAACGACCCCAACTGCGACGCCGACGCGTGCAAGGCGCTGTACCGCATGATCGACGACCGCGACGACGTGCGCTCGCTGAGCTTCCTCAACCGCGAGCAGGCCTACGACGACGCGATCAAGAAGTTCCCGCAGTACAAGGACGTCGCGGGCAAGGATGCGTTCCCGGCGTCGTTCATCGTCAAGCTCAACGATCCCGAGCAGCACGAGGCGTTCGACAAGGCGATGCAGGGCCAGCCCGGTGTGCTCAACGTCCTCAACCAGAAGGACCTGATCGACCGGTTGTTCGCCGTCCTCGACGGTCTCAGTAGTGTCGCGTTCGCCGTGGCGCTGGTGCAGGCGATCGGCGCGGTGCTGCTGATCGCCAACATGGTCCAGGTGGCCGCGTACACGCGGCGCACCGAGATCGGCATCATGCGCCTGGTCGGTGCGACCCGCTGGTACACCCAGTTGCCGTTCCTGGTCGAGGCGATGATCGCGGCCCTGATCGGTGTGGTGATCGCGATCGTCGGGCTGATCGTGGTCAGAGCGGTGTTCCTGGAGAAGGCGCTCGACCAGTTTTATCAGTCGAATCTCATCGCCCGGGTGGACTACGCTGACGTGCTCTACTTCAGCGCACCGTGGATGCTGTTCCTCGGCCTGGCGATGTCCGGCATAACCGCGTATGTGACGCTGCGGCTCTACATACGAAGGTAGTCGTGAACTAGTGGCGACCAAGAAGTCCAGCCCCGCCGGCAACAAGCAGATTGTGGCCAGCAATCGCAAGGCGCGGCACAACTACATGATCCTCGATACCTATGAGGCGGGTATCGCGCTGATGGGCACCGAGGTCAAGAGCCTGCGCGAAGGCCAGGCCTCCTTGGCCGACGCGTTCGCCACCGTCGACGACGGTGAGATCTGGCTGCGCAACGTGCACATCGCGGAGTATCACCACGGCACGTGGACCAACCACGCGCCGCGGCGCAACCGCAAGCTGCTGTTGCACCGCAGGGAGATCGACAACCTGATCGGCAAGATCCGCGACGGCAACCTGACCCTGGTGCCGCTGTCGATGTACTTCTCCGACGGCAAGGTCAAGGTCGAACTGGCGCTGGCCCGAGGCAAGCAGGCCCACGACAAGCGCCAGGACCTGGCCAAGCGTGACGCCGACCGGGAGATCACCCGCGAGTTGGGCCGCCGCGCCAAGGGCATGTCCTAGCCGTCCCCCCTTTGCACCGCGAGCGTGCGCGTCTGCTGCCGACACGCCGGGTTTCGTGGGCATTCTGGGCACCTTCGGCGCCCGCGAGCGACACGGAAATGCCGCGAAATAATCGCTTGGCGTTCGCCGTTGGTGTTCGCGTACCATTGATTGTCCTGCCGAAAGTCGGCAGGGATGCGAGGGGCTGATCGGTTTCGACTTCGCGCATCGAATCAAGGGAAGCGTGCCGGTGCAGGCAAGAGACCACCGTAAGCGTCGTTGCAACCAATTAAGCGCCGATTCCAATCAGCGCGACTACGCACTCGCTGCCTAAGCGACTGCGTGTCTGTCAGACCGGGAGCGCCCTCGGCCCGGACCCTGGCATCAGCTAGAGGGACCCACCTACGGGTTCGGTCGCGGGACCCGTGGGGACATCAAACAGCGACTGGGATCGTCATCTCGGCTTGTTCGCGTGACTGAGAGATCCGAGTAGAGACACAGCGAACTGCGCACGGAGAAGCCTCGAGGACATGCCGTAGGACCCGGGTTCAATTCCCGGCAGCTCCACGACGAAGGCCCAGGTCAGAGTAAATCTCAGACCTGGGCCTTCATCGTTGCCCGCTAGATCACGCAGTGCGACGGGTCGACTCCGGGCAGTGGAAAGAAGCCGATGCACTCCGGCGGATTCGGTGGCGGTGGGGTAGCCGGAATGTCCAGCGGCATGGGGTGAAAGATCCCGGTGCCCAAGTCGATCCAGCCGTACTGTCCGTTTTGTCCGCTGTACTCGTAACACGAAGACCAGTCGAAGTCGGGCCACGGCGCTGCGGCCGGCCGGGGATCCCCGGGGCACCAGGTGGGCCGGGCCTGCGCATTACCCGCGAGTGCCAAACCGGCCAGGCTCAAACCAGACATCACCACCGCCGTCGACAACCCGACGATTCTTCGTTTCGGTGTGCCAGTGCAGTCCATGGTGGCTCCTTCGTCCGCGCGTGAGCGTTCCCGGTAACGACATCTTCGGTCGCGAGATCACGCGTGTCTGGAGTAGCGGACTACCCCAAGTTCGGGTTCGTGCTCGCAGGTGACAGCTGCGGCCACACCGTCAGCGCCGGGCAGTCCATCCAGGGCAAATGCCGCATCCGTCCTGGATGCGGGTTAGATTTAGGCATGTTCTCTCGCCGCATACTCAGCCCTTTGACGGGCAGTGCGCGGCCAGGTGGTCGCTGGGTCGGGCTTGGCGCTGCTGCTCTCATCACCGCGGGCGTCCCGCTCGTGGCCCTGACCGCACCGCCGGTGGCCTATGCCGCCGACTGTGCCGACGCCGAGGTTGTCTTCGCGCGTGGCACCGATGAGCCGCCGGGCATGGGCCGTGTCGGTGACGCCTTCGTCGACTCCCTACGCAAGCAGGCCGTCGGCATGAACATCACCACCTACGCGGTCGACTACAAGGCCAGCAAGCTGCAGCTGCACGGTGGTGACGGCGCCAAAGACGCGATCTCCCACATCAAGTCCACGCTGTCCTCGTGTCCCGACACCCAGATCGTGCTGGGCGGCTACTCGCAGGGTGCGAGCGTGATCAACATCGTGGCCGGCAACCCGCTGGGTGGCATCAAGTGGGGCGATTCGCTGCCGCCCGAGTACGCGGACAACGTCGCGGCGATCACCACCTTCGGCGACGTGGGCACCCGCACCAAGCAATCGATATCCACGCAGAGCGCACTGTTCGGTTCCAAGGCGATCGACCTGTGCAACCCCAGCGACCCGATCTGTCACGAGGGTCAGGGCAACGAGTGGAGCGGACACACCGAGGGCTACGTCCCCGTGTACACGACCCAGGCGGCGGCATTCGCCGCCTCGAAGCTGCTGGCCGGCTTCGGCCAGTCGCTGCCCGGGTACGGCCCGGCGCTGCCGGATTACGGATACGGGCCGAGTTACGGCCCGGACACGTCACTGCCCGGCTATGGGCCCGGATCCGACCCGAATACGTCGCTGCACGGACCGCAACCGGGGTACGGACCCTCGCCGGGGTACGCGCCGGTCTCGCCCGGGTACGGCGTGCAGCCACCCGGGTCCGACCCGCCGACTCCCGGGTCTTCGTCGCCGTCGACCGCAGTCGGATTGGTCTGAGCGATCCTCTGACGAACATGCCCATGGGCCGCGGAGACGCGGCCCTTCGGCATTTTCCGGCGCGGAGATCGAATGCGACCTGCGATCATTGGGAATCGTTCCCTGCGACGAAACGGGGAGTTGATCAAGATGTTCTCTGCGCAGCGCGAGTTTTCGGCATACGGCCCGTCGCACCTGGCGGTGCTGGCGGTTTTCGTAACGGGCGCCGTGCTTCTGGTCATGATCGGCCGTCGCCAGACCCAGGCGCAGGCCCGCATCCTGAGCCGTGGTCTGGCAGTTCTGCTCATTGCCGCATTTCTCGTGGCGCTGGCCTACAAACTGGCCGACCCCTCCATCGACACCTCGGTCCCACTGCAGTTGTGCGACCTCGCGGAGCTGGCGGCGGCGTATGCCTTGTGGTCCCAACGGCATTGGGCCTTCGTCCTGACTTATTACTGGGGCCTCGTGCTGAGTTCACAAGCGTTGATCACGCCGGATATCGGTACGCCGAAAGAGGGCGCCCCGGATTTTCCACACCATCTGTTCGTCACGTTCTTCACGCTGCACGTGCTCGTCGTGTTGGCGGCCATCTACCTGACGTGGGGGAGAGGGATGCGACCCGGGTGGCGGGACTACCGCTTCGCCGTCGTGGCCACCCTCGTCTGGGCGGCGGTCACCTTCACGTTCAACGTCGTCACCGGAACCAACTACGGCTACCTCAACCGCAAGCCTCCCACCGCGTCGCTGCTGGATGTGTTGGGCCCGTGGCCGGTGTATCTGCTCGCCGAGGTCGCGATCGTGCTCGTGGTGTGGGCGCTGATGACCTGGCCGTGGGAGCGCGCGCGGCAACCTGCGAGGGCCGCGGCACCCTAACTGTGAAATTGCTGTCAGTTGACGTGCAAAGTGATTGTTGACACCGACACTTTGACAGGCTAGGTATATTACGCGCGTTTGCGAATGTGTATCGCTTGCGACCTGTCCCACCGGGCGACAGTGGCCTGATCGAAGGGGCGGGTTGTGCAGACCAAGGCATCACCGACACGCGCGGGCGAGCGATGAGCAACCACGGCACGCAGAACCGGTCGGGCATCGCGCGGGTCATCCGCACGCTGGCGGTGCCGATCGTGCTCATCTGGGTGGCGCTGAACGTCCTGACCAACGTCTTCGTTCCGCCGCTGGAGAAGGTCGGCGAGGAGAACACCGTCGGGCTGAGTGCCAAGGACGCGCCGGCGATGATCGCCATGCGCAAGATCGGCAGCGACTTCCAGGAGTTCGATTCCGACAGCAACGCGATGGTGGTGCTGGAGGGCGAGCAGCCCTTGGGCGATGCCGCGCACCACTACTACGACGGGATCGTCGACAAGCTCGAGGCCGACACCGCCCACGTACAGCACGTGGCGGACTTCTGGGGTGATCCGCTGACGGCGTCAGGTGCCCAGAGCAACGACGGTAAGTCGGCCTACGTCCAGGTTTACCTGCGCGGCAACCAGGGCGAGACGCTGGCCAACGATTCGGTGGCCGCGGTGCGCGAAATCGTCAACGAGTCCTCGCCGCCGCCGGGAATCAAGGTGTACGTGACGGGCGGGGCGCCGTTGGTGTCCGATCAGCACCACGCGGGCGACAAGAGCGTCGCCCGGGTCACCGCCATCACGCTGGTGGTGATCGCGGTGATGCTGCTGATCGTCTACCGCTCGATCGCCACCATGATCCTGGTTCTGCTCATGGTGTTCATGGAACTCGGCGCCGCCCGCGGCATCGTCGCGTTCCTGGCCCACACCGGGGTGATCGGGCTCTCGACCTTCGCTGTCAACCTGCTGACGTTGATGGTGATCGCCGCCGGAACCGACTATGCGATCTTCGCGATCGGTCGCTATCAAGAAGCACGCGGCGCGGGCGAAGACCGAGAAACCGCGTACTACACGATGTTCAGCGGCACCTCGCACGTGGTCCTCGGGTCGGGAATGACGATCGCCGGCGCGATGCTGTGTCTGAGCTTCACCCGCCTGCCTTACTTCCAGACCATGGGTGTGCCGTGCGCCGTGGGTACGTTCGTCGCGGTCGTCGCCGCGTTGACGATGGGCCCGGCGGTCATCGTGATCGGCAGCCGGTTCGGACGTTTCGAACCCAAGCGCAGTATCCGGTCGAGGGGCTGGCGCCGCGTCGGTATCGCGGTGGTGCGCTGGCCCGGCCCGATCCTGGCCGCGACCTTGGGGCTGGCACTCATCGGTCTGCTCACGCTGCCGGGGTACAAGACCAACTATGACGCCCGCAAGTACCTGCCGTCGGATCTGCCGGCCAATGTCGGATATGCCGCTGCTGAAAGGCATTTCAGCGCCGCCCGGATGAACCCTGAACTGCTGATGGTCGAGGCCGACCACGATTTGCGAAATCCGGCAGACTTCCTGGTCATCGACAAGATCGCCAAGGGCATCGTCCGGGTGCCCGGCATCTCCCGGGTGCAGGCGATCACCAGGCCCAACGGCCGGCCTATCGAGCACACGAGTATCCCGTTCCTGCTCAGCCGGCAGGGCACGACCAACACGATGAACCGGAAGTACCAGCAGGACCGCATGGCCGACATGCTGGTGCAGGCCGACGAGATGCAGAAGAGCATCGACACGATGGAGCAGATGTCGCGGCTGACCCAGCAGATGGCCGACATCACGCATTCGATGGTGGCCAAGACCAAGGTGATGACCCTTGACATCGCCGAATTGCGGGACAACATCGGCGATTTCGACGATTGGCTGCGCCCGCTGCGCAACTACTTCTACTGGGAGCCGCACTGTTTCGATATCCCGGTGTGCCAGTCGCTCCGGTCGATCTTCGACACCCTGGACGGCATCGACGCCCTCACCGATGACGTTCAACAATTGGTACCCGAGCTGGAGCGGCTGGATACGCTGATGCCGCAGCTGGTCGCGCTGATGCCCCAGCAGATCGAATCCATGAAGACCATGAAGACGATGATGCTGACGCAGCGGTCCACGCAGGCCGGTCAGCAGGATCAGATGGCCGCCATGCAGGAGAATTCGACGGCCATGGGCAAGGCCTTCGATGAGGCCCGCAACGACGACACGTTCTACCTTCCGCCGGAAGCCTTCGACAACAAGGACTTCAAGCGTGGCATGAAGAACTTCATCTCGCCCGACGGAAAGTCGGTGCGGTTCATCATCAGTCACGAGGGTGATCCCGCGACGCCCGAAGGCGTCAACCATGTCGACCCGATCAAGCTGGCAGCCAAGGAAGCGCTCAAGGGCACGCCGCTGGAAGGCTCGAAGATCTACCTGGCCGGCACCGCGGCCACCTACAAGGACATGAAGGACGGATCGTTCTACGACCTGCTGATCGCCGGAATCGCCGCGGTGTCATTGATTTTCATCATCATGTTGCTGATCACGCGCAGTGTGGTGGCGGCAGCGGTGATCGTCGGTACGGTGCTGCTGTCCCTCGGTGCGTCGTTCGGGTTGTCCGTGCTCGTCTGGCAGCATCTCCTCGGGCTGGAACTGCATTGGATGGTGCTGGCGATGTCGGTCATCCTGCTGCTGGCGGTCGGCTCCGACTACAACCTGCTGCTGGTGTCCCGCTTCAAGGAAGAACTGCCCGGTGGCCTGAAGACCGGCATCATCCGGGCGATGGCGGGTACCGGTTCTGTGGTGACCTCGGCCGGGCTGGTGTTCGCCTTCACCATGGCGTCGTTCGCGTTCAGCGATCTGAAGGTCATGGCACAGGTGGGCACCACCATCGCGCTCGGCCTGCTGTTCGACACACTCATCGTGCGGTCTTTCATGACCCCGGCGATCGCGGCAATGCTGGGCCGGTGGTTCTGGTGGCCGCAGGTCATCCAGTCGGCGGCGTCCAAGCGGCGGCTGGCCGCGCTGCATCAGCAGACAAACACAGCTTCCGCACAGCCCTGACTCGAGAAGCAGCCTCGTCCAGGCCTGTAGCCGGCCACGATACGAAACTGCCCACGTGCGAGCGCAGATGCGCTCGCACGTGGGCAGTTTCGCCTGATTACTTCTTGTTGCCCCCGGGCCGCGGAGGTGGCGGCGGCTTGGCCTTGGTGGTCGGCTCGAATTTGCCGCCCTTTTTCGGATCGAATGTTCCGGCCATGGTGATCCCTCTCGTTCGGTTCGATAGTTCCACCACTTCCCACCGTAACCACGATGGCAAGGCCAGGGGTGGCGAACGGCGATGAGCAGCTGAAAGAGACCTGCGCACGGCCTGTTGCCGGCAGGAATCAGGGCGAGCAGAAAGTGCCCGGCGACTCACGGGCCGCCGGCTGCAGTGGAAACGCAACACGCCGCGCAGGGTTGCGACACGGTCACGGGACGATACCTATCAGTGCATCACCGGTCACATCGGCAACATTGATCACTAACGTCACATCAGCCAACTGTGACGTCATGCCGACGTCCCTGCATTGGGAAGGTGTGACATGTCGCGACGTGCTCGAGGTGCTTCCGCGATGGCAGCGGCGGCCGCGATCGGACTTGTCGTCGCCGTCGGCGTGGCGCCATCGGCATCGGCTGAACCCTGCGAAGGTGCTGCGGCGGCCGCACAACCCCTTCCGAACCAGGCCTTCCAGATCCCCAAGCCCTCTCGGCTCGCCCCGCTCAACCGCCCGATCGGTCACATGCCGGTCGGAGCCAACGACCGGGCCCCGCTCCCCAAGCTCGGCCAGTTGCCGCTGGCCCTCCTCAAGGCGCTCATGCCGAACACCGGGCAGGTCAGGCAGCGAGCGGCGGTGGTCCCGGCGCCCAATCCCGGCGGTGCCCAACCTGTGCCGAACGCGGCGCAGCCGGCTCCGGTCCCGGCGGCGTCTCAGCCAGCCCCGGCTCCCGCTGCCGCGCCGGCGCCAGGGGCACCTCCCGGTACCTCCATCGTCGGCTGGGTGACCGGTCCCGACAGCCCCAACCAGACCATCAAGCGGTTCGCCATCACCGGCACCGACCTTGGAATCATGTGGGACAACGGGGATCCGGTGAACCGCCAGGTGTTGATGGCCTTCGGCGACACCAACGGATATTGCGGCATCCCCGGCAAGCAGTGGCGGTACAACGCGTTGTTCCGCAGCCAGGACGGCTCGCTGTCGCGGACCGTCGCCGTGCCCGACGGTGTGGTCGCCAACAAATACTCGGGTTCTCCGGTGTGGCGCCAAGGCATTTCGAAGCAGATCATCAACAGCATCGGCCGGGCACCGGAGGAGACCGGCATCATTCCCACCGCGGGAATCTCGGTCGGGCGCAACCAGTATCTGAACTTCATGTCGATCCGGAACTGGGACAGCCCGGGAGCCTGGTCCACCAATTTCTCGGCGATCGCGATGTCTCCGGACAACGGTGAGAACTGGGGCGTCTACCCGGGAACCATCCGCACCCCCGGTGGAGGCAACGAGAACTTCCAGATGGGCGCATTCCTCAAGCCGGGCCCGGGCGATCCCTACGTCTACTCGTTCGGCACCCCGAACGGGCGCGGCGGGTCGGCGTACATCTCACGGGTGTCCCCGGCCTTCATCCCGGACCTCACCAAGTACGAGTACTTCAACGCCGACAACAACGCGTGGGTACCGGGCAATCCGGCGGCCGCGACTCCGGTGATCCCGGGTCCGGTGAGCGAAATGTCGGCCCAGTACAACACGTATCTCAAGCAGTACCTGGTGCTGTACGGCAACGGGGCCAACGATGTGGTGATGCGGACTGCGCCGGCCCCCCAGGGTCCGTGGGGCCCGGAGCAGTTGATCGCGCCGTCGTCCCAGATCCCGGGCGGCATCTACGCGCCGTACCTACACCCGTGGTCGACGGGTAAGGAGCTGTACTACAACCTTTCGCTGTGGTCGGCCTACAACGTCATGCTGATGAAGACCGTGCTGCCCTGACCCGGCCGTTGGTCCGCGGCGGCGACGCCAGCGGAGCCAGCATCGCCGACAGGCCGTATTCGAACACCGCGTCGTAGTCGGTGGGGGACTGCAGCGCGGCGACGAGGGCCTGATCGGGCCAGTCGGCGGTCCACAGCGACGGATCCTCCTCCTGGTGCCGGGGGCCGCGCACAGCTGAGAACAGCATCACCGCCGAGGCGGTCACGTGTACCTGCACTGCCCGCAACACCAGGGCGGCCTGGGTGCCGGTGACGCCCGCCTCGGCCAGTTCCGCGGCGAGTTTCTGCTGGACCGGCAGGAACAACGTCGGTGTGCGATCCCGCTCGTGGGCGATCGCCAACAGGTGCTGGCGGCGGATCAGCAGGCGGCGCTGGTTGCGGGCGAGCGCGGCAATCCGGTTCACCGGAGTGTCGCCCTCCATGGGCAATGCGGCCATCTCGGCGACGAGGCGGTCGACCAGGCTGTCGAAGAGTGCATCCCGGCCGCCGACGTGCCAGTAGATCGAGGTGACGGCGACGCCGATGCGTTCGGCGAGCGCTCGCATCGAGAATGCTTCCACCCCATCGGATTCGATGAGAGCCGCCGCCGCGTCGAGGATGACATCGGCGTCGATCGGTTTTGCCTTCGGACTCATCCGCCGGCTTCCGCCTCGCGGATGCGCTCGGGCTCCGGCAGGTCGAGGTAGCGCTCAAGGTTGTGGTGCATGTTGATGATTCTGCGCTCCTCGGCGGACAGCACCAGGTGGGTGAACCCCGGTTGGTGCAAACCGCGCTGTAGACCGGTGAGCACGGCGATGTCCTGGCTCATCACCACACCGGGGTGGGCTTCGTCGGCGCCCATGTTGACATCCGTCGGTCTGATCCGCGGCGCCTGCGCCGGCATGCGGGTCATCAGGGTCATCACGAGCTGGCCCCGGTCGGGATCGGACCCGGGCAACGACGTCATCACCGTCAGATGGTCGGCGCTGGCCAGCAGGGTGAGGTTGGGGAAGACGTTGTACTGGTGCAGGCACATCACCTGATCGGTACTTGCCCAGCCGATGTCGACTCCCCGGCCGGCCGCGAACTCCTTGATCTGCGCGGCGATCACGTCGGCCACCGTCTGGCCGGGGGCCTGCCGGTCACGAGGGAACGGGGTTCCTTCGGCCACGCCCATCAGGGCGCCCTGGGTGTACACGTAGGCGTCCCACACCTCTTCGTCGCTCAGCGCCCCGGCCAGGCGTGGGCTCGGAACTCCGTACAGGGATTCCGATTTGCCCGTGTGGCCCCAGATCTGCTGGGGTGCGTACACGTCGTCCATGCACCGGTGCAGTTCTGGGTGCAGCGTCTGTACGTGGTAGGTCTCGCTGTAGCCGTCGGCGATGGTCTTCCAGTTGGCCTCGACGTCGATGGTCATCGTGGCGTAGCAACGGAAGTCGCCCAGACCGCACCAGGCGATGTCGCCCGGGACCGCCTCAAGATAGTCGGCCAGGGGCATGGCGTCGGGGTCGAGGTTCACGAAGACCAAGCGTTCCCAGGTGTCGACCTGTACCGGTGCCAGCGGGAATTCGGACATGCGCACAGCCCCGAAGCCCTTGCGGTTCGGAATCCGTTTGAGCGCTCCGGCCAGATCCCAGGTCCAGCCGTGATAGCCGCATTTCAGCTCCCGCAGCGCGGAGCCCGCGCCGGTGCACAGGGCGTTGCCGCGATGGCGACAGGCATTCTGGAAGGCACGCAACTCACCGTCGTCCCCGCGGACGATCAGCACCGAATAAGGGCCGCAACGATATTCGAAGTAGTCGCCGGCCTCGGCCACATGATCCACCGTGCATGCGGCCTGCCACACCCGCGGCCACATGCGTTCCGCCTCGAGTCGGGCGAACGCCGGCGAGATGTAGCGGTCGGCCGGCACCAGGGTGGGGCGCGCCGGCGGCTCGCCGATCGCGTCGACCCGTCGCGGGTTGTCGGTGTGCGTGGAACTCAGCGCCATGAAAATGCCTCCCGCTGCGAAGATCGAAAACTCGGCACGGCAGTTCTGTAACGGTGTTACATTGCCACCGTAGCGGCCTGAACGCCTCAAGGGAGCAGAAACGTGTTCGATCTCAAAATCACCGGCGGCACCGTGGTCGACGGGACCGGCGCCGACCGGTTCACCGCCGACGTCGCGATCAAGGACGGAAAGATCGTCGAGGTGCATCGCCGCGGTGCCGACGACCCGGCCCTGCCCGGTGACGCAGCCGAAACCATCGATGCCACCGGCAAAATCGTCGCCCCCGGCTTCGTCGACATCCACACCCACTACGACGGCCAGGTCAGCTGGGACGCCGTGCTCGAACCGTCCAGCAACCACGGCGTCACCACCGTGGTGGCCGGCAACTGCGGCGTCGGCTTCGCGCCCGTTCGTCCGGGCCAGGAGGAATGGCTGATCAAACTGATGGAGGGGGTCGAGGACATCCCCGGTACGGCCTTGACCGAGGGCATCACCTGGGGCTGGGAGACCTTCGGCGAATACCTGGACGTGATCGGCAAGCGTGAACTCGCCGTCGACATGGGCACCCAGATTGCCCACGGCGCGGTCCGGGCCTATGCGATGGGGGAGCGCGGCGCCCGAAACGAACCCGCCACACCTGAGGACATCAAGGCCATGGCCGAGCTGGTGCAGGGCGCGATCGAGGCTGGGGCGCTTGGTTTTTCGTCGTCACGTACGCTCGCGCACCGGGCCATGGACGGCGAGCCGGTGCCTGGCACTTTCGCCGCCGAGGACGAGCTGTTCGCCCTGGGCCGGGCCACCGCGGCCGCCGGTGCCGCGGTGTTCGAGCTGGCGCCGCAGGGGGCCGCCGGCGAGGACATCGTCGCACCCAAGAAGGAACTCGACTGGATGCGCCGTCTCGGCGAGGAGGTCGACTGCGCCCTGAGCTTCGCCCTGATCCAGGTCGACGCGGATCCCAATCTGTGGCGCGAGCAGCTCGACCTGTCGGCCGCGGCGCACCAGGCCGGCAGCCGGCTGTTCCCGCAGGTGGCGGCGCGCCCGTTCGGCATGCTGCTGGGCTTCCCCGGCCACCACGCCTTCACCCACCGGCCCACCTACCGGCGTCTGCAGGCCGAATGCACCCGCGAGGAGCTCGCCGAGCGGCTGGCCGACCCGAAGGTGCGTGCGGCGATCCTGGCCGAGGAAGACCTGCCGATAGACCCGGGCAAGCTGTTCGACGGCATGTTCATGCTCGCGCAGAATGCGGCGAACCGGCTGTACCACATCGGGGAACCGCCGGATTACGAACCGACCGAGGAGCGCACCGTCGCAGCCATCGCCAAGCAACGAGGTGTGGATCCGCTGGCCGCGATGTACGACCTGATGCTTGAGGCCAACGCCGGCGCGATGCTGATGTATCCGATGTTCAACTACTCCGACGGCAACCACGACGCGATCCGCGAGATGCTCACCCATCCGGCCGGCGTGCTGGGCCTGTCCGACGGTGGTGCGCACTGCAGCATGATCTGCGACGCCTCGTACCCGACCTTCCTGTTGACGCACTGGGCGCGCGATCGCCATCGCGGCGAGAAGCTGCCGCTGGAGTACGTGATCCGTAAGCAGTCGCACGACACCGCACAGCTCTACGGGATGTCTGACCGCGGCGTGGTCAGCGTGGGGAAGAAGGCCGACGTCAACGTCATCGATCTGGACGCCCTGACCCTGCATGCGCCGAGGATGGCGTACGACCTGCCTGCCGGCGGAAAGCGGTTGGTGCAGGGTGCAAGTGGTTACGACGCCACTGTCGTCAGCGGCGTGGTCACCCGCCGGCACGGCGCCGACACCGGAGCCCGTCCGGGTCGGCTGGTCCGCGGGACCCGTTGATATGTAGGGTCTTTCGTCATGGCGGATTTCCGTTACGATCCGCGTCAGCGCCCGGTGCAACCTCCGGCGCCGGCCGCTGACGCTTTCACCATCCACACTGCCCCTGTCGCTGAGGGGGTTTCGCTGGCGTTCGTCCGCGAGGGTGTCGGCGGTGTGCCCCTGCTGCTGGTACACGGATATCCCGAGACCAAGCGGATCTGGTGGCGCAACATCGAGGCCCTGGCCGCGGCCGGTTTCGAGGTCATCGTCCCGGACCTGCGCGGTATGGGGGACAGCTCGATCCCTCCCGACGATCAGCACGACATCGTCACGTACTCCCGGGATCTCTATGCCCTGGTCCATGACCAGCTCGGGCATGAGTCCTGCCTGATCGCCGCGAGCGACGTCGGGGCGGTGGTGAGTACCGACCTGATCCACCGGTTTCCCGGATTCGTCACGGGTTTCTGTGTTTTCAACACGGTGCCGCCCATGGCCGTCGACTACTCGGGAATCGGCACACAACATCCGGCATCGGTCGGTGGCGCCGCCGACCCGACCGCCGACTACCGCTGGATGCAAGGCGCCTTTCCCGATGAGCTCGCCGCGATGCTGCCCACGCCGCAGGCGCGCAGGCAGTGGGTCGCGGCGATGTACACGAATCGGCTGTGGGGATCGGCCTACGCGTTCAGCCAAGCCGACGTGGATTTCATGAGTGAGCCGTTCGCCGACGAGGCACGGCTGCGGGCCGGCTGGGCGTCCTACCAGCTCGCCTACGGACGTGCCATGTCCGAGATCCCGCTGATGGCTGCGGTCGAGATACCCACGCTGGTGCTGTACGGTCCCGACGATCATGTGGTCGGAGAGGACTTCGTGCCCCGTTGCGAACGGGCGTTCCTCAACCGCATTGGGCCGCTGGTCGTTCCGGGCGCCGGTCACTTCCTGCAGTGGGAGCGGGCCGACATCTTCAACCGGTTGATCCCGGCGGTGTTCGGCGACGTTCTGGCTACCCGCCGGTTGGTTGCGCCAGAATCGCCCCGCCCAACCAGCGTCTGACAAAGCGCCGTAACTCCTCGCGGCTGCGGGCCGGTTCGTTGGGTGCGACGAAGAACGACAGCATGGTGCGCAGCGTGAATTCCACGAGCTCGCGCAGCGCGGCCTCGTCGTATCCGTACTTCTCCCAGTCCACGTCGAAGCGGGTGATCATCCGCATGCCGAAGGCCTGACCTTCGTCGGAAGCGACATTGACCGAACTGGCCGCCGCCTGTGGCCCGGACAGCATGATGCGCAGATGCGGGACGCGGGCGACCTCCTCCAAGGTGAACATGACGCCCTCGGTCATCGCCTCGGCCGGGTCGGTGATGCCGCGCACGCTTTCGGCGAGCCGGTCGAGGAATCCGTCGACCGTGGCGATGGCGGCCGCGTGCATCAGGGATTCGGCCGTGGGGAAGTAGCGGTACACAGTCTGACGAATGACGCCGAGCGATGCGGCGACGTCGGCGATGCTGATGCCGGTGCCGGTCTCGGCGATCAACCGCACCGCGGTGGCCACGATGCGTTCGGAGGCTTCCTCGTCGCTGCCGGGCGGTTGCCCGTCCCACCCGCGCCTACGCGCCACGGTCCGGATTCCTGGCCAGCAACATCTCTGCAGGATATCGCCACCCATCGTTGACGCGCCGCATCCGCGTGTAGTAATCATACAACTAAGGCGTTCTTTGTATGATTACTCGGACAAGCGAGGTGGCACCGATGACGGATCTGATCGTGCGGAAGATGAGGTTCGCGTTCGCGGATCACCGCGTCCCATTTCTGTGGAATGAGTCCAATCCGGCGTTCTCGTCGATGGCCAACGCGGTGTCATTCCTGGCCATCGCATTCGAGAAGATGATCGGGCACATGATCACCGAGGCCATGCCGTTCATCACCGACCCGGCGGTGGCCGAGGAGGCTCAGGCCTTCGTGCGGCAGGAAGGCCAGCATGCGATGGCCCACCGTCAGCACGCCAAGGGGCTGATCAAGACCTACCCGGGTCTCAAGGAGACCCTCGACGAGGTGGTCAAGGCGTTCGACGACCTGACCGCCGAGACACCGCTGAAGTACCGGCTGGCCTACACCGCCGATCTGGAGGCGACGTTCACCCCGGTGTTCAAACTGATGCTCGACCATGACGACACGCTGTTCGCTCCGGGGGACGACCGGGTGGCGTCACTGTTCCTGTGGCACTTCGTCGAAGAGGTCGAGCACCGCAGCTCGGCGCTGATCATCTATGACGCGGTGGCCGACGATCCGTGGTACCGCATGCGGGTGGCGCCGTCGATCTTCAAACACGTGTGGGCGGTGCTCAAGGTGGCCTGCGACGGCTTCAACAAGCACGTGCCACTGGAGGAGCGCAAGATCGACGCGATGTCGATGTTCGGCATGCAGGCGCGGAAAAAGGCTCTGCTGCAGAAGCTTCCGTTCACCAAGACCGCCTACGACGGGCCGGTGGAGAACGCGTTCGCGCATCTGCCGGTGCGCGAGATGCTGACCGCCCTCACCGGCGTGGTGCGCAGCCAGGTCCCGGGCCACGATCCGGCCCACGAGAAACTGCCGGCATTGGCCGACGAGTGGTTCCAGCGGTACGAGGACGGCTACGAGGTCACCCAGTGGTACACCGCCGACAAGGCCCCGAGCAAGAAGGTGGACACCGCCGATGTCTGATCTGTGCACGCCGACGTTCTCGGATTTGGCTGGACGCCTGGGCTTTTCGTGTGACACCGCCGGCGGGCCGGTCGAGTTCCGTAACCCGTTCGGCCTGGAGAACTGGACGCTGCCGGTGCTGGAGATCACCGTCATCGTCGGCGCGGTACTGGCTCTGGTGTACGCCATCGTGCGGCTGCGCCGTCACAACGACCCGACCAACCTGGTGCTGTGGTTCGGCGCCATCGCCTATCTGCTGATCATCGAACCGCCGCTGTACTTCCCCGGGGCATTCGGGATTGCCGAGCACGTCGACACGATGTTCGCGCACAACGTGTTCACCGTCGACTTCCTGTGGGGACGGCTGCCGCTCTACATCGTGGCGATCTACCCGATGATGGCGACGGTGGCGTACGAGATCGTCCGCATCCTCGGGGTGTTCCGCCGGCGCGGGGTCCTGGTCGGCGCGGTCTGTGTCGGCTTCGTCCATCACGCGTTCTACGAGATCTTCGACCACCTCGGGCCGCAGCTGCGGTGGTGGGAGTGGACCCTGGACCATCCGATGAACCAGCCGTTCTTCGATTCGGTGCCGCTGCCCAGCGTGGTGGTGTTCGCCGCGCTGTGGCCGATGTCGCTGGCCTTCTGTGTGCAGCTGTTCGTCGGCCGCCACGTCCAGGACGGCAAGACGTTCACCGGCCTGCAAATCCTCGGCCGCACCATCGTCGTCGGTGTTCTGGCTTCGATCGGCACCGCGGTGCTGCCGCTGCCTGCCACGCTCGCCGCGTCGATCTCGGGCAGCACCACCGTCGGGGGCATCGTGTACGCCGCCGAACTCGTCGTGCTCACCCTCGTGGCGATCCCGGTCCTGTTCACTCAATGGTCGAGCCTGCGCAAGGGCGGCGATCCGGCGGCGGTGCGCTACGCGAACCCGCTCATCCTGCGCTATGCCGCGGTGTACCTGGCGGTGATGACCGTGCTGTGGCTGGCGGCGCTGCCGGCGTATTTCGGCGCGGTCGACGGAGTCACCGCCGACGGCGATCCCATCGGCAGCCTCGCCTATACCGTGATCTGCCTGCTGATCGCGGGCCTGTCGATCGCTGCGGCGGCCACCGCAAATCCCGATGGCCTGCAGAAAGAACCCGATGCGGTGCCCTCAGGGGCGGCAGGCAACCAGGAATGAGGAGCGAACCCACAGGCGCGCCACACCTCTGACGGCACGCGCGATGCGGCAGAATTGCGGAGGTGCCGACACCGCCGCAACATCCCGGCGACCCCGGCCGGCGAGGCCGGGGCCCGGTGCCCCCGCCTGACCCGGCCACCCGGCGGCTGCCTCGCCCCGGACGTTCCGAGGCGCCGACCGAACAGATTCGGGCCCGCCCTCAGCCGCCCGAGGCCGCGACCGAGAAGATCATGCGGAACCGGCCACCGGTTGCCCCGCGCCCGGCCGGTCCGCCACCGCCGCAACGGCCCTCCCCCGGCCCCGGGGATGCACGGCCCGAACCGGCGAAGCCGTCCTCACGATGGCGCAGTCCCCAGGCGATCATCCTCGGCGCCGTCATCGTCGTCGCGCTCGTCGTCATCGGCCTGACCGGTGCCGAACTGTACGCCCGGCACAAGGCCGGCTCGGTACTGGTCGCGGTCGCCGAGTGCGTGGTCCAGGACAACGCCTCGGTTTCGTTCGGGGTGAACCCGCCGTTCCTGTGGCAGCACATCAACGGGCACTACACCAACATCTCGGTGGAGACCGGGGGCAAGCAGGTGCAGGCCGCGAAGGGGATGACGGCGGATGTGGCGCTGTCCGACATCCGGTTGCAGGGCACCGACGACTCCAAGGGCACCATCGGATCGTTGAGCGCCACCCTGAGCTGGACATCGGCCGGGATCAAGGACACGGTCGCCGAGAACCTCCCCGGTGTCGGCGCACTGGTCTCCGATGTCACCACCGATCCGGCGGCGGGCACCATCACCATGGAGGCCGTCGGGGACACCAAGGTGACGGCCAAGCCGGTCGTCGACAACGGTGACCTCAAGCTGGAGGTCACCGATGTCAGCGGTCCATTCGAGAAGGACACCGTGCAGGCGGCCCTCAACGGCCTCACGACCCAGCTGAACGACGCCTACCCACTGGGCATCCACGCCGACAGTGTCGCGGTGACCGACACCGGCGTGGTGGGCAAGTTCTCCAGCCAGAACGCATCCATCCCCAACGACGAATCCGACGACGCCTGCTTCGCCAAGCTCTGATGCTGACCCGAATCGCGGCCGCCGGCGCGCTCACGCTCGCGGTGCTGCCCCTCGCGCCGATCGCCAGTGCGCAGGACCCCAACCCGCTGCTGCCGTTGGTCGACGCGGCGGCGCAGCGGCTACAGACCGCGGACCCGGTGGCCGCCAACAAGTTCCGCACCGGTGGGCCGATCGAGGATCCGCGCCGCGAACAGCAGGTCATCGACGCAACGACGGCCGAGGCCGACAGCCGGCACATCGTCCCGGCCTACGTGGGCGACGTGTTCCGGGACCAGATCGACGCCACCGTCGCCGTGGAGCACAGCCTGTTCGCGCAGTGGAAACTGGATCCGGACACCGCTCCGGTGAGCGCCCCCGACCTTTCGGCGTCGCGGAGCGCGATCGACGCGCTGAACCACACGATGGTCGACGAGATCGCCGATCAGTGGCCGACCCTGCACTCACCGTCGTGCCCGGCTGACCTGGCGAGCGCCGTCGATGCCGTAGCCGTGGCACGGAATCTGGATCCGCTGTACCGGCGGGCGCTCGACTTCGCCACCCGGTCCTATTGCCGCTGACTGCGGGGCACATTCCGGAATTGACGTTTCTGTAGACAGGGGGCGGGTACTCCTGGCCGCAGGAGGTCAGGAAATGCCTACATGGAGTTGGATCGTCATCGCTGTAGTTGTCGTGGCGCTCGTGCTGCTCGCGGTGGTCGTGGCCGCATCGATGATGCGTCACAAGCGCAGCGAACGGCTCAAGGATCAGTTCGGGCCGGAATATGAGCACGCGGTCGAGACGGCCGGTGATCAGCGCGCCGCGGAGCGGGAACTACTTGCGCGCGAACGCAAGCACAACAAGCTGGACATCAAGGAGTTGACGCCGGAGTCCCGGGCTCGATATGTCGAGGCGTGGGGCGTGACGCAGACCGGATTCGTCGACAATCCGGCGAAATCGGTCGGTGATGCCGACCGCCTGGTGACCGAGGTGATGCGTGAACGGGGTTATCCGGTAGACGATTTCGAGCAACGTGCGGCCGACATCTCGGTCGATCACCCCAAGGTGGTCGAGCACTACCGGGCGGCGCACATCCTTCACCTCGCCCAGGAGAAGGGGGAGATCGGCACCGAGGCGCAACGCGAGGCGATCGTGCACTATCGCGCGCTCTTCGAACGATTGCTCGGAATGGAGCCGGAGACGCCCACCGAGCATGAGCGTGAGCCCCGCGCCGAGCATGAGCGCCAGCGCCACACAAATACCGAGCCGGAGGCCGGTACAGATTCGCCGAAGGAGGCGCGAGCATGACCACCCACGACGAGCAGACGTCAGCAGTTCGAGCGGAGCCGACTGATGTAGCGGAAGGCCGCGATACGGGTGCGGCAGGGCCGGCCCACGAAGAGGTCGAACCACCTCAGCGCGCAGAGACCGAGCAGACCGTGGAGCCCGAGCCGCCATCCGACGACAACGCGTTGTTGTTCGCCGATGAACACCGGACCAGATTGAATTCGCGGTGGGACGAGGTTCAGGCCGCGTTCGTCGACGATCCGAAGGGCTGCGTCCAGGAAGCCGACAACCTCGTCTCGGAAGTTGTCGATGAGCTCACCGCGAGCTTCGCCGATACGCGTTCTCGCCTTGAGGCGCAATGGGGCCGCGGCGAGGAGGCCTCGACCGAGGACCTCCGGCTGGCACTGCAGCGCTATCGCGACTTCTTCCACCGGCTACTGTCGGTGTGAGGGTCTACAAGGTGTCGACGATCGCGTTCTTGATCGCCTCGGAACTGGTGCCGAAGACCGCTTGAACGCTGTTGCCGACCTCGATGACGCCTGCGGCGCCCAGCGCCTTCAGTCGGTCCTGGTCGACCTTGCTCTTGTCGGCGACCTCCATGCGGAGCCGGGTGATGCAGGCGTCGACGTTCACGAGGTTCTCCCGGCCGCCGAAGGCCGCGATGATCTGTTCGGCCTGAGTGTCGGCTCGGGCGGGGGCGGTGAGCGTTTCGGTGGCCACGCCGCCTGCGGCAACGGCAGTCGTGGAGTCGGCGCCCTCACCGAGGTTCGCCTGTTCCTCGGCCTCGAAATCGGTTTCCGGTTCACGGCCAGGGGTGCGCATGTTCCACTTCGTGATCGCGACATAGAACAGCACGAAGTAGACCACCGCGAACACCGCGCCCATCGCGATGAGCAGCCAGATGTTGTTCGCCGCGGGAGCACCGCCGTAGAGCAGCAGGTCGATGAGCCCGGCTGAGAACGAGAAGCCCAGGTGGATGTCGAGCAGGTAGGCGATCGCCAGCGACAGCCCGGTCAGGACCGCATGAATCACGTAGAGCGGGAACGCCACGAACATGAACGCGAACTCCAGTGGTTCGGTCACGCCGGTCAGGAATGCGGTCAGGGCGGCCGCTGAGAGGATGCCGACCGCGACTTTGCGTTGCTTCTTGTTGGCGGCCAAGATCATCGCCAGCGCCGCAGCGGGCAGACCGAACATCAGGACCGGGTAGAACCCGGAGGTGAGGATGCCCGCGGTCGGGTCTCCTGCCGCGAACCGGGTGAGCTCGCCGGTCACCACGTTGCCGTCCGGGGTCTGATAGTCGCCGTAGATGAACCACACGTATGAGTTCGGGATGTGGTGCAGGCCCACGGGAATCAGCATGCGGTTGGCGAACCCGTACACAAAGGCGCCCAATGCGCCGCTGCCGCCGATGAACCGGCCTAGCGCCGTCAACCCCGCGTCGAAGATCGGATAGAAGTAGCTCATCAGGAAGGCGATGAACAAGCTCGCCAGCGACACCACGATCGGGACAAATCGTCGTCCGCCGAAAAAACCGAGATAAGAGGGCAATTGGATGGTGTGGTAGCGGTCGAACAACCATGCCGTCACCAGACCCACCACGATTCCGGCGAACACGCTGTAGTTGATCTGCGCTTGATCGCCGGCCTTGTCCACCTCGCCGGCCAGCACGATGGGGGACATGGTCTTGAAGACCGCGGCCATCACCAGGTAACCGACCACCGCGGCCAGGGCGGTCGAGCCGTCGGCTTTGCGGGCGAAGCCGATCGCGACACCGACCGCGAAGAGCAGGGGCAGATTGGTGAACAGGGCGTCGCCGGCGGCGCTCATCGCCTTGAAGAACGGGCCGATGACGGGTGAGTCGATCCGGCCGAGCAGGTCGGGCTGGCCCAGGCGCAGCAGGATGCCCGCGGCGGGCAACACGGCGATCGGCAACATCAGGCTCTTGCCGAGTCGTTGCAGTTGGGCGAAAGCGGGTATACGCAGGCCGGACTTCGCCTGTGTACCTTCAGGTTTCGTTGTACCGCTCATCGCACTGTCGCCCTCCTGGCCGCCCGGCGCGATCCGCCGCGAGGCTGAGCGGAAGCTTAGACGAGAACCCGTAAACTTGAGGTCGTCTTTCGGCCGCGCTCGTATTGTTTGTGGCACGAGCAGCCCGGGCCGCAAAAGGAGCCGCACAGTGAGCACGACGCGAGTACTCGCCCCGGTTCCGGGGCGTGCAGTGGCACTCCAGGATGTTCCGGACCCCGTGTTCTCGGCGGGCATGGTGGGTTACGGTGCCGCGGTGGATCCGCCGCGTGGCGTGATCGACGCGATTGCCCCGGTCAGCGGCAAGTTGTTGAAACTGATGCCGCACGCCTACGTCATCATGACGACCGACAACGTCGGCGTCCTGGTCCACCTCGGGCTCGATACGGTGGCACTCAACGGAGAAGGCTTCACCACGCATGTGAACCAGGGCGACGACGTCACCGCCGGCCAGGTGATGATCACCTACGACGTGCCCGCCATCGAGGCGAAGGGCCTCAATCCGGTAGTTCCCGTAGTGGTCATGGACGAGCGGGAGCCCGGCAACGTGACGGTGGCCGCGCCGGTGACGGCTGGGGCCGACATCGGCTCGGGCGCAGAACTTTTCACGGCGAGCAAGTAGATGGAAGTCATCATCCTGGCCGATGCTGCCACGATCGGCGGCGTGGCTGCCGACGCGGTCGGCGCGCTGCTCGGTCGCAAGCCGGACGCGGTACTGGGCCTGGCCACCGGTTCGTCGCCGCTGGCGATCTACGACGAACTCGCCGCGCGCTATGCCGCCGGGCAGATGTCATTCCGGCAGGCCCGGGGGTTCACCCTCGACGAGTACGTCGGCCTGCCCGCTGACCATCCCGAGCGCTACCGCAACGTAATCGACACGGTGTTCGTCTCACGCGTGGACTTCGCGCCGGGCGCCGTCGCCGGTCCCGACGGACTGGCGGCCGACATCCCGGCCGCGTGCGCGGCATACGAGCAGGCGATTCGCGACGCCGGTGGTGTCGATCTGCAGATCGTCGGTATCGGCACCGACGGACACATCGCGTTCAACGAACCGGGGTCCTCACTGGCGTCCCGTACCCGGATCAAGACGTTGACGCGGCAGACCCGCCTCGACAACGCCCGGTTCTTCGGAAACGACCTGGATGCGGTGCCGACGCACTGCCTGACACAGGGGCTGGCCACCATCATGGCGGCCCGGCACGTGATCCTGGTGGCCGTCGGTCGCAGCAAGGCCGAAGCCGTGCACCATCTCGTCGAAGGCGCCGTGAGCGCCATGTGGCCGGCAACCATCCTGCAGCACCACCCGCATGTCAGCGTGCTGCTCGATGATGCTGCGGCGCAGCGGCTTCAGCTCATCGACTACTACCGGGAGACCTACCGCTCGAAGCCGGATTGGCAGGGCATCTGAGTGCTGCTGACCGCCGAAACCCTGATCACCGGCGCAGAACTGTTGCGGCCAGGGTGGATTGACGTGACGGACGGCCGGGTGACCGCGACCGGCGCGGGTGCACCGCCCCGCCCTCCGGATCGTGATCTGGGTTCGGTGACGTTGGCTCCGGGGTTCGTCGACACCCATAACCACGGCGGTGGCGGAGGCAGCTTCTCGGTCGTGTCGGAGGACGACGCCTCGGCCGCCGTGGCGCTGCACCGTAAGCACGGCACCACCACCCTGATCGCCTCGCTTGTCACCGCGAGCCCCGATGACCTGCTGCGCCAAGTCCGGGCGCGGGCCGAGGACGCGCGTGCCGGGCGGATCGACGGCATCCATCTCGAGGGCCCGTGGCTGTCGACCGTGCGGTGCGGTGCTCATCAACCCGATCTCATGCGTGACCCTGACCCGGCCGAGATCGACCGGTTACTGGCCGCCGCCGCGGGCACACTGCGGATGGTGACGATCGCACCGGAACGTCCGGGCGCGCCGGCCGCGATCCGGCAGCTGGTCGAGGCGGGGGTGGTGGTGGCCGTCGGTCATACCGAGGCGACCTACGAGCAGACCCGCGCGGCGATTTCCGCCGGTGCCACGGTGGGCACGCACCTGTTCAACGCCATGCGCCCGATCGACCGACGTGAGCCGGGCCCGGTGATCGCATTGCTCGAAGATCCCGCCGTCACCGTCGAACTCATCGCTGACGGGGTCCATCTCGATCCGGCCATCTACCGGCACGTCACGCACGCCGCCGGACCGGATCGCGTTTCGCTGATCACCGACTCGATGGCGGCCACCGGCATGGCCGACGGCCGCTATCACCTGGGCCCCGTGCAGGTCGATGTGGTGGACGGGGTGGCGTTCGTCGGAGGCACCGACACCATCGCCGGGAGCACGGCGACCATGGACCTGGTGGTCCGATTCGCGGTCGCCCATTGCGGTTTGCCCCGCGACGAGGCCCTCATGGTTGTGGTTCGTCAGGCCTCGATCAACCCGGCACGGGCACTGGGTCTGCCCGGCGCCGGCCTGACGCCCGGCGCCGCAGCCGATCTGGTGGCACTAGGTCCGGATCTGACGGTTGCCGGGGTGCTGCGTCGAGGTGTGTGGGAAATGGAGCCGGTGGCGTAGAGCGCGCGCCACGTATGCTGCAATCCCGAGAAGTGCTTTCTGAGGCAAAGATTCGGGTTGCGCCGGTGGTGAATTGTCGTTACAGATTCTTGTACCGGCGTACCGTCACCCGAGTACGGCGCGAGGCTTCTGGGGGTGGTATTTGTCGGACTGGCCGTTTGTCGCACGGGATGTCGAGTTGCGCGAGGCCGCGCAGGCGCTGAGAGGCGGCGCCCGCGGGGTGGTCTTGGCGGGAAAGGCCGGAGTCGGCAAGTCGGCGTTGGCCCGGGTACTGGCCGAAGGCCTGGAGGCCGAAGGTTGCCCGGTCCGGTTCGTGCTGGGCACCGAAACCGGTCAGGCGGTGCCGCTCGGGGCATTTCGTCACGCGCTCACCCTCACCGACGCGCATGACCCGACGGTCATGCTCGCCGCGGCACACGAACGGTTGGCCTCCGACCCCGACCTGGTCATCGTCGTCGACGACGCGCAGCACCTGGATCCGTTGTCGGCGCTGCTGGTACAGCAACTGGCGGTGCACGGCTCGCCGCGCCTGATCGTCACCATCGGCAACGGGGCACCCGCTTCCGATGCGGTGACAGCGCTGTGGAAGGAACAGCTGCTGCTGCGGTTGGACCTCGAACCCTTCACCCGGGAGCAGACCGGTGAGTTGGCCAGGGCGGTGTTGGGCGGTGATGTCGACGAGCGTGCGGTCGGTGAACTGCACCGGTTCTCCTCGGGAAGTCCGCTCTACCTTCGCGGCGCGCTCAACGCGGCCCTGGGAGATTCGGTGTTCGTCTGCGATCAGGGACGCTGGCGGTTGCGCGGGCAGTTGCGGGCAAGTGCCGATCTGCACGCGCTGATCGAGTCGCGATTCGACACGCTGACACCGGCTGAACGCGATGTGGTGGAGGTGGTCTCCACCGCCGAGGTGCTCGACTGGGATGTGCTGGTGGCGGCCTGCGACACCGACGCGATTGCGCGGCTCGAGCGCCGGGGAGCGATCCAGGTGCTCAACGACGCTGCCTGCACCCTGGTGCAGCCCGGCCATCCCATCATCGGGGAAGTCGCCCGCGGCCGATGCTCGAAAACCCGTTCCCGGCAGATCAACACGCTGCTGGCATCGCTGCTCGGGGCGCACCTGGAGTCGCCGAACAACGGTACGATCCCCGACGTACGGGGACGCATTCAGCTGGCTCGATTCATGGCCGGAGGCAACGGCCCGGCCGATCCGGACGTCATCACCGATGCCGCGGCCAATGCCGTGACCATGTCCAATCTGGCACTGGGCGAAGAACTTGCGCGATACGCGCTCGACCACGGTGCCGGGCTGCCCGCGGCGATCGTGCTGGCCGATGCGATGAGCTGGCAGGGGCGCGGTGAGCAGGCCGAGGAACTGCTGGCTCGCTCGGTACCGCCGGCCGGCGACGAACCGGCGCTGGCGCGTTGGGGTTGTCTGCGGGCGTCGAACCTGTTCTTCGGGTGTGCCCGCCCCGACGCGGCGCATTCCGTTCTCGCGACGGTGCGGGGGCGCGTCCACCGCTCGCAGACGTTGCATCTGGTGGTGGCGATGGAGGCGGTGTTCGCGTTCTTCGCCGGCGATCTGGCCGGTGCGATCGCGTCGGGTACCGAAACTCTCGGCACCGAGGTGTCGTCGACGGCGAATGTGTGGGCGGCCCTGGCTACTTCGAGCGCGCTGGCCTTGTCGGGCCGGACTGATGAGGTCGTCGCCGTGGCGCAGGCGGGTGAATTGGCCGCCGAGGATTGCGGGTCCGGGCCACAGCGCTATTGGCTGGCTTTCGCGCAGGTGTCGGCGGGCGTGGCCGAGGGGGACCTGGGGCGGGCGCAGCGGGTCTGTGACCGCTACACCGTACCGGCAGCCGGTTCCCCGCAGGCCGAGGCCATCGTCACCGCGCTGTCGGGCCGGGTCGCGCTGGCTCGCGGACACCTGGCCTCGGCCTGCGAAGCCCTGCAGGCTGCGGTGTGGGCCACACCGCAGGGGCTTCCGCCCGGGTGGTTGATGGTGGTTGCCGCCTGGCTGGCCCAGGCCGAGGGGATGCGCGGCAACGGTCCCGCGGCGGGCGCTGCGCTGCTGCGGGCCGAAGCTGCCGGGGTCGGGCCGCTCGATGTGTTCCGGCCCGAGTTGGAGTTGGCCAGGGCCTGGGCAGCGGCCGCCAACGGTGACCCCGAATCGGCTGTGGAGCACGCCCTGCGGGCGGCCCAGTGCGCCAAGGCGGGCGGAATGGTGACGGTCGAACTCGCGGCGCTGCACACTGCACTGAGGTTCGGGAACACGTCAGGGCACCGCAGAGTCCGGCACCTGGCGCGCGCCCACGGTGGCCGGATGGCCGAGGCGATCACCGCGCACGGTTTGGGGCTGGCCCAGCATGATCCCGATCAACTCGTCACCGCCACCGACCGGTTCGAGGCGATCGGTGCGCTGGCCCTGGCCGCCGATGCTGCCGCCCACGCGGCCCAGGAGTACGCGGCCGCGGCGGGGAACTGGAATCGGCCGCCCGGGCGCTGTGGCTGTCTCGCCAGAGCGGTGCGCTGACCCCGGCCCTTGGCTGCGCCGGAGATCCGCTGCCGTTGACCGGGCGTGAGTGGGAGATCGCCAACCTGGTCGGTGTCGGGCTGAGCAACCGGCAGATCGCCGGCAAGCTGTGTCTGTCGGTGCGCACCGTCGACGGGCATCTATACCGCATGTTCGCCAAGCTCGGAGTGGAGGACCGTGATCATCTGGCCCGGTTGGCACGCTTCGGTCCGGTGAGGTGATCAGCCCGGTTGATCCGGGTCCTCGCTGGACATGCGGGCGCCGACGAATTCGACCAGTCGTGGATCGCTGGAGGTGAAGCGGTCGACCTCCTCGCCGCCGTCGCACCGCAGCAGCGCGATCGTGAGGCTGTTCGAGGTTCGGGTGAGGACGCGCCAGTGCGCGCCGGAATCCTGCCAACGCTGCAGATCTGCGATCCGGTCCAGGCTCATGCCTCCTACCATGGCATGTCATGGCCGAGAAAAACCGAGTGCGGCTGGCCCGTGTGTACACCGAGCCCGAACCCGATGAGGGCCGGCGGGTCCTGGCTGACCGGCTGTGGCCCAGGGGATTGAAGAAGACAGATCCGCGGGTGGGGCGCTGGTTGCCCGCGGTGGCTCCGTCCACGGAGTTGCGGCACTGGTACGACCACAAACCCGAGCGCTATGACGAATTCGCTGCGCGTTACACGCAGGAACTGCAGTCCGGCGACGAGGCCGCGGCCCTCGAGGAGCTGCGGGCGTTGGTCGGCGACGGTCCGGTCACGTTGGTGACGGCGACCCGCGAACTTGAACTGAGCCATCTGACCGTTCTCGCCGAGCTGCTCGGCTGACCTCGGGCTGCAGGGTAGGAAGGTAAACCTACCCTCACTCGCTACGGTAGGCTCGGCGCTCAAATGAGCGATATCGATACCGACGTGACCGACTTGCCCGGCGCCCCCGTCCTCAAACGCGAGCTGACCGACATCGCCGACGCGGTGCGCGCGGTCGACGCCCCTCCCACCCCGGTCCTGGCTGAGCCGTACGACATCCGGGTGGCTGACGCCGATGCCGACGCCGAGCTGGTGTCGGAGTGGATGAACCGTCCGCACCTGGTGGAGGCCTGGGAGTACGACTGGGAGCCGGAGCGCTGGCGGCGGTACCTGCAGGCTCAGCTCGACGGCGAATACTCACGGCCGTTCATCGCGAGCTTCCGCGGCAAGCCGGTCGGGTACGTCGAGCTGTACCGGGCGGCCAAGGATTCGATCGCACCCCGGTACGCCGCCGATCCACATGACATCGGTATGCATGCCGCGATCGCCGATCTGAGATTCGTCAACCGTGGCATCGGCCCGATCCTGTTGCCGCGCATCGTAGCCAACGTGTTCGAACTCGAACCGAACTGCCGTCGGGTCATGTTCGATCCGGACCACCGCAACGCCGGCGCCCGGCGGGTGTGCGAATGGGCGGGATGCGAATTCCTGGGCGAGCACCAGATGTCGAACCGGCGCATGGCCCTCTACGCGCTGCCGCGTACACCCGACGACGCCATCGGCGTCGCCGGGTAACTGGCGAACCGGTTCAGGCTCCGGCGAATTCGGCGTAGCCGTCGTAATCGGGCTTCATGGCCGCGGCCACCAGCTCCCACAGCACCTCATCGGTGCCGCCACCGACACGGGCCAGCTTCATGTCGCGCCACCACTTGCCCAGCGGTGTCTCGTCGACCAGATAGCCGGAGCCGCCGAAGATGTGCATGCACTCGGATGCGACCTCCTCGCCCAGCCGCGCGGCGGTCACCTTGAAGGCCGCGGCGGCCCGGAGATCGAGCTTGCCCTGCGCGGCCACCCCGGCCAGGGCGTAACGCAGCAGATCGACGCGGGCCTGCAGATCGGCGATCCGCATCCGCAGCGCCTGATGCTCGTAGAGGGTGTGGCCGAACTGCCGGCGTTTCATCATGCGCGCCAACGTGATTCCGAGGATCCGTTGTGATCCCGACGCGACCTGTCCCGAAATCGAGAGGCGCTCGTGGGCCAATCCCCAGGAGATCGCCGCCAGCCCGGTGCCGGCGCGGGCCACCAGATGGTCGGCCGGCACCCACGTGTCGATGTGCACCGCCGCGGTGGCCAGGGGTCCGTTGCCCACCTTGCGGTAGGGCGTCTGGATCTCGACCTGCGTGGTTGGCACGGCGACGACGACGACGTTGCCGTGCCTGCTGGTCGGGTCGTGATCGACGTTGCGGGCCACCACCATGATGTGATCGGCGATCGTCGACAGAGAGACGAACTTCTTGATGCCCTTGATCGCGAAACCGCCGTCGACCGTGCGTACTTCGGTCTCAACGATCTGCAGGTCCGAACCTCCGGATTCCTCGGAGGCGGCGATGCACAGCACAGCCTCGCCGTGGATGGCCTGTTCGCAGATGGTGCGCAGGTGGTCGGATTTGCCGAAGCGGCGCAGCAGGGCGATTGCCGAATCGTGCAGGCTGACCCCGACGCCGATACCAGACGAGCCGGTCCGCCCCAGGGCGAAGGCCAGTTCGACCAGCTTGGCCACGTCGGGTTGCTGGCCGTCACCCCACTTCTCGCTGAACACCCCGCTGCGGCCGAGATGTTCGATGAGCTGGCGCGGAAAGCTCTCGGTCTCTTCGGCTTCGGCGGTCCATGCCTTGACCTGGTCGTCGAACGCGCGCTCCAGCAGATCACGGTATTCGTCGAGGGTGGTGGTGGCCGGCGCCGGCGTGGGCACAGTCGCGGTCATGGCTTCGCTGTCTCCAATTGTCGTTTGACCTCCAGGCGGCGCAGCTTGCCCGAGGAGGTGCGGGGGAGTGATCCGGGGGTCAGGAACACCACGTCGGCGGGCACGATGCCGCACTCGGATGCGACCTGCTGGATCACCTGGCTACGAGCGCCGGCCTCGTCGGCGCCACGGAACTCGGCTGCGATCACCAGGCCGGAGCGGACCGACTTCTCGCCGGCGCCCACGGCCACGACCGCGCCTTCGCGAACTCCCTTGACCTGAGCGGCAACCCGCTCGATCTCGGTGGGGAAGATGTTGCGCCCGGCCACGGTGATCAGTTCCTTGGTGCGGCCGCAGACCACGAGTCCACCGCCGACGAAGTAGCCCAGATCCCCGGTGGCGAACCAGTCGTCGGGATCCAGTGGTGTCTGGCCCAGGTAGCCCGTCATCATCGAGGTGCCGCGGATCTCGACCTCGCCCACCTCGCGGCCGACGATGCCCGCGTTGTCTTCACTGGGCCGCAGACGCACTTCCATGCCGGCGATGGCGTCACCGAGCACCGCCAGCTGCTGCCGGTTGCTCCCGGCATCGGTGGCGACGGTGATCTCGTCGAGTACCACACCGAGTCCGGGAACGGGAACTGTGACCGCGCAGGATGATTCAGCCATGCCGTACGACGGTGAGAGCGCTCCGGGATCAAAGCCGAAGCGGGACAGTTCGGTGCCGAATCGGATCGTGGCCTCGCAATCGACCGGCTCGCCGCCGTTGAGCGCGAACCGCAGGGCGGACAGGTCCAGATCGGTGAGGCGCTTGGAGTACTTACCGATCAGGCCGTAGGCCATGTTCGGGGCCGCGGTCAAGGTTGCGCGGCTCTCGGTGAGCCAGCGCACCCAGCTGAACGGTGAGGCCGCGAAGGCCATCGTCGGGGCCTGCCACACCTCGATGCCCCCGAGCGCTCCGGCCAGCAGGAAGGTCAGCCCCATGTCGTGGTACAGCGGCAGCCAGGAGCAGCCGATATCGCTGCGCGACAAGCTGATCCGATCGCTGAGCCCACGCAGGTTGGCCAGCACCGCCGACGGGGTCAGCTGGGCGGTGCGGGGCGTGCCGGTCGATCCGGCGGTGCCCTGCAGGACCGCGAACGGGCCGGTTCCCAGCGGCAGCGTGGTGGACCGCTGAGCGTGGGCGACGACGGCGTCGTCGTGGAGCGTCAGCGGGGTCTCGACGGTCCGCAGCAGGTCCAGGTAACCGCCGTGGCTGAACACCGTGCCCACGCCGATGCCTGCCAAGCGGTTCACGGTGGACTGGGCCCAGGTATCCGCGTCGGCACCCCGGATCGGGCCCGGCAGTACGGACAGCGCCGCGCCGGCCAGCAGGGCACCGAGAACCGATGCGATTCCTTCCACGGTGGGCTCGCCGACCACACCGACCGCCGTCGAACCGTCCTGACCGATCTGCTCGGCGACGTTCTCGGCGCGGGCGTACACCTCGCCCCAGGAATGACGCGTCCAGGCGTGCGTCTCATGGTCGTACACCACGAGGTCAGCGTCGGTGGCGGTCAGCGACGCGGCGAGCGCCGTGGCCAGCACGCTCACTGGCTGCTCTGCGCGGCAGGCACTTTCGCCAGGATGGCCGCCTCGAGGTCGCCGACGGTGTCGCAGCTGAGCAGGTCTTCCTCGGACAGGGCGACCCCGAGCTTGTCCTCGATCGCGACCATGCCGACGGCGAAGGCCACCGAGTCCAGGCCGACGTCGTCGATGAGTCGGGATTCCCTGGTCACCCGGCGGACATCGACGTTCATGTCGTCGCGAAGGATCTCGGTGAGGGCGGCGCTGACCGCTTCGGGTGTTGTCGACTGCATGGGGTGGCACGGTACACGGCCGAGGAAAGATAGGCTAGCCTTACCAGGCTGGCTGTGAGGTCAGTAACTGAAGGACGCCAGATCGGTCCCGCCGAGCCGGTGGCCGGCGTCGACAACGGTTGCCGAGGGCACCATCTCGGCGCTGACCACGCCATGCTCGCGGGTGATCCCATCGACGATCTCGAAGGATGCGGAGATCCGTTCCGGCGAGTCCACCACGATGGTCGTCACCGGGACGTGGCGGCCCAGCTGGAACAGCTTGTCTCCGTGGGGCTTCCCGTCGTCGCAATAGCCCCAGACCGCGCGCAGCACGGTGGCGCCGCCGGATGAGCGCGACTGCAGCAGCCTGCGGACGATGGCCCGGTGGATCGGCACCCCGTCGTGCTGTGCGGTCTCGGACGTGTGCACCATCAGTTTCTGCCACAGCGGACGCCCCTGGGCGTCGGTGCTCGGCAGCTCGGCCGGCCGGGTCAGAAGACGCCCGCCCTGCTTGCACAGCTGTGCCCGCTCGACGGTCAGCAGTGGGTTCTGGAGCAGTTCGGTCAGCTCGCCCAATACGGCATTCACCTGCACCCCGGTTCCCAGCCCGACGATCATGAGCGGTACCTCGGTGTTGCGGCTGAAGAATGCGGCGCGTCGACGCTGACCGTGTGCGGTCCCGTCCACCCCCAGAAACACCGTGGCCGCGGCGAACCCGTGCCGGTGCAGCCGGTCGCACACCGCGCGGTACGCGGGAATCCCGTCAATCCGGTGATGGCGGCCGACATACACCGTCAGCTTGCAGGCATCGGTGACCGTCGGAGCCGGTGACTCCCGACGAACCAGCTGAGCGCGTTCCAGGGTGACCAGGCCGCGGGGGATGGCGGTCACAGTCTGCTCGGCCAGTGCCGCGATCTTGCCTGCGGCGTCGACGGCGGCGATGGCGATCGGGGGATCCTCGGAGCCGGTCAACGTCTCGTCGGTGCGCAGGTGGTGATGTGGGCCGAAGCTGGCGATCCCGCGCAGCATCACACTGATCGCGACGTCATTGCCCCCGTACAGGTCCAGCAGCGCATCGGCGACGAAGCGGTGCTCGTGGCGCAGGCGCTCACCGAAGTAGGCCGTCAGCTTGAGGTAATCGGCGGAGCTCACAACCGGGCTCCCAGCGTCATCCCCAGCCACGCGGCGGCCAATCCGAGCGCGACGCTGACGACGATATTGCCCACTGCCGGCCAGATCCGGCGTTCTTCGCCCAGGCGCTGGGTTTCCAGCATCCAGGTGGAAAACGTCGTATAGGAGCCGACGAATGCGGTACCCGCCAGCAGCGCGGTGTGCCGGTCCAGGGCCAGGCCGCCCAGAAAGCCGAGCAGGAAGGCGCCGCTCAGGTTCACCGCGAGGGTGCCGAACGGAAACCCCCGCGAGTGCCGTGCGGAAACCGCGCGGTCGAGAAGGAATCGGCAGACCGCCCCGACGCCGCCCAGCAGCATCACCCCGGTCCACAACAGGGTAGTCATCGACCCACCGCGGCCCGCCGGACCAACGCGGTCGCCACCGCCACCGCGAGCAGGCCTGCCGCGATGCTGGCCACGGTGTAGCCCGCGGCCAACGCCCAGTGACCGTGCTCGAGCATCGTGATCGTCTCGACCTGCATCGTGGAGAACGTGGTGAGCCCGCCGCACAACCCGGTGCCCAGGAGAGGGCGGCGGTAGCTCGATACCGGCAGCCTTTCCAGCAGTCGCGTGGTGAAGTACCCCAGCAGAAACGCGCCGACGATGTTCACGATGAACGTCGGCCAGGGCCATTGATGGGGATCGTGGGCCGCGAGCACCGCCAGGCCGGCGCGTGCCAGCGTGCCCAGGGCGCCGCCGACGAACACCGCGGCCAATTCTCGGGGGTCGTGGCCGAACATAAGCCAAAAGTATGGCGTCTGGTGCGCGACTAGCAGGCACCGACATCCGTTCGGGAGCAGAATCGGGAACCATGGCTGCCAATCCCCGTGCCGGGCAACCGGCTCGACCCGAGGATCTGATCGACGTCGCCGCGGTGGTGACCGCGTATTACACCCGACGGCCCGACCCCGATGACATTGCGCAGCAGGTGGTGTTCGGCACGTCCGGGCACCGCGGGTCCAGTCTGGACAACGCGTTCAACGAGGGTCATATCCTGGCCACCACCCAGGCGATCGTCGAGTACCGGGCCGCGCAGGGCACCACGGGTCCGTTGTTCCTCGGCCGCGACACCCACGCCCTGTCCGAACCAGCCTGGGCTTCGGCGCTGGAGGTGCTGGCTGCCAACGACGTTGTGGCAATGATCGATTCGGCCGACCGCTACACCCCGACGCCCGCGGTCAGCCACGCCATCCTGACCTTCAACACAGGCCGTGACGCCGACCTGGCCGACGGCATCGTCGTCACCCCGTCGCACAACCCGCCGCGTGACGGCGGTTTCAAGTACAACCCACCCAACGGCGGACCCGCCGACACCGACGCCACCGGGTGGATTGCCCAGCGCGCCAACGAGATCCTGCGTAACGGGTTCAAGGACGTTAAACGCATGCCCCTGTCGCGGGCGTTGCAGATGGCCCAGCGCCACGACTATCTGGACGCCTACGTCGCCGATCTGCCCAATGTGGTGGACCTGCATGCCATCCGGGCCGAGGGCATCCGCATCGGTGCCGACCCGCTCGGCGGGGCCAGCGTGGATTACTGGGGCGCGATCGCCGAGCGGTACAACCTGGACCTGACCGTGGTGAATCCGCTGGTGGACGCGACCTGGCGGTTCATGACCCTGGACACCGACGGCAAGATCCGTATGGACTGCAGCTCACCGAATGCCATGGCGTCACTCATCGCCAACCGGGATTCGTATCAGATCGCCACCGGCAACGACGCCGACTCCGACCGGCACGGCATCGTCACACCCGACGGTGGGCTGATGAACCCGAACCACTATCTGGCGGTGGCCATCGACTACCTCTACACCCACCGGCCCAACTGGCCGGTGGCCACCGCGGTGGGCAAGACCGCGGTCAGCAGTTCGATCATCGACCGGGTGGTGGCCGGGCTGGATCGCAAGCTGGTCGAGGTGCCGGTGGGCTTCAAGTGGTTCGTCGACGGGCTGATCGGCGGCGGCATCGGTTTCGGCGGCGAGGAGAGCGCGGGGGCCTCGTTCCTGCGCACCGACGGGACGACCTGGACAACCGACAAGGACGGCATCATCCTGGCGCTGCTGGCCTCGGAGATTTTGGCGATCACCGGGTCGACGCCGTCACAGCGCTATGCCGAACTATCCGAGCGCTACGGATCACCGACGTATGCGCGCATCGACGCCCCGGCCGACCGCGAACAGAAGGCACGGCTGGCCAAACTGTCACCCGAGCAGGTCACCGCCACCGAACTGGCCGGTGAGCCGATTACCGCGAAGCTGACCGCCGCACCGGGCAACGGCGCGGCGCTGGGCGGCCTGAAGGTCACGACGGAGAACGCCTGGTTCGCCGCACGGCCGTCGGGCACCGAGGACGTCTACAAGATCTACGCGGAGTCCTTCCTCGGTGCCGATCACCTGGCGGAGGTGCAGGAGGCCGCCAAGGACGTGGTTAATACAGTCATTGGGTGAGTTCTGTCGCGGAGGGTGACTGTCAGACCAAGGCGAAGCTGCCCGGTGAAGTCTGGGTCCTGATCGTCGCCAACGCCGTCATCGCGCTCGGGTACGGCGTGGTCGCGCCGGTGCTGCCCGCCTATGCCCGTCACTTCGGCGTCAGCATCAGCGCCGCGACGTTCGTCATCACCGCGTTTGCGCTGATGAGGCTGTGTTTCGCGCCGGCGACCGGGGTGCTGATCCAGCGCCTGGGGGAGCGCCGGATCTACGTGTGGGGTCTGCTGATCGTCGCCGTCACCACCGGGGCCTGTGCGTTCGCGCAGACGTACTGGCAGTTGTTGCTGTTCCGCTCACTGGGTGGCGTCGGCTCGACGATGTTCTTCGTGTCGGCGCTGGGCCTGATGATCCGGATCAGCCCGGAGGACGCCCGCGGTCGCGTGGCCGGCATGTTCTCCTCGGCATTCCTGGTGGGCTCGGTCGGCGGGCCGGTGCTCGGCAGCATGACCGCGGGCCTGGGGCTGAGCGCCCCGTTCCTCATCTACGGCGCCGCCCTGTTGGTGGCGGCTGCCGTGGTGTTCGTCAGCCTGCGGCATTCGTCGCTGGCCGCGCCCGCGCCCGACGAAGGAGCCAAGGTGACGGTGCGTACCGCACTGCGCAACCGTGCCTACCGGGCGGCGCTGCTGTCGAACTTCGCCACCGGATGGTCGGCCTTCGGGCTCCGAATTGCCTTGGTGCCGTTGTTCATCGTCGACGTACTGCATCACAGTCCGGGGATGGCGGGGCTGGCGCTGGCCACCTTCGCCGTCGGCAACGTGTCCGCCGTGATTCCCAGCGGCTACCTGTCCGACCGGGCGGGCCGGCGCGTGCTACTGATCGTCGGACTCACCGCGGCCGGGATCTCGACGGTGATGGTGGGCTTCACCGACGGACTGACGCTGTTTCTGGTGAGCGCCTACGTCGCGGGCTTCTCGACCGGCATCTTCACCGCACCCCAGCAGGCCGCGGTGGCCGACATCATCGGCAACAAGGCGCGTGGCGGTACCGCGGTGGCGACCTTCCAGATGATGGCCGACGTCGGTTCGGTCGGCGGCTCGCTGCTGGTCGGGTTGATCGCGCAGTACCTGTCGTTCTCCTGGTCCTTCGTGATCAGTGGGGTGATCCTCCTGGTCGCGGCCGTGGGCTGGGTCTTCGCTCCGGAGACCCGCGGACGGCCCTCCGCCGAGCACACTCCGGCCCGCGCACTGGGTCCTGAGGCCGGCGGCGAGGTTCCCTGACCAGCGATTTTGAACCTGGGGTAGCCGTGGTGTAACTTCGTGGGGCACGACAAACGGGGCTATGGCGCAGTTGGTAGCGCACCACACTGGCAGTGTGGGGGTCAGGGGTTCGAATCCCCTTAGCTCCACCAAAGAGTTCTTACTCGAACCGACGCCCGAAAGGATGTCGGCAAGGGAAAGAGCTAATCCAGAGTTAGAACGACAAGGTTGTGCTCGATCCAAGGCTCCCGCAGGGGGCCTTGTTTCGTTGTGGTGGTTGATGCTGTCAGTGCACCCACTTTGGTCTTGTCCGCGAGGTGGAGCGCAGCTCGGAAATCATGTTGCGACGTATGGCATCGTTGCCGTCGGTATAAGGCTTCTCGGGGTCAGACATCAGATCGAGGGCGTTAAGCAGGGCGACCAGCACGCGACCGAGCGACACGAGTGAGCCTGCCCCTCAACAGAGGCTGGCTCACTCTTCGTCCGTCGTTGACAGCAGGAATCCCCTCGCAGTGCACGTACGAATCAATCGAATTCTTCTGATTCGTGTTGACGGCAATGGCAACGGCGCAAGTCGGATCGCTTGTCATGACTCGACGATATCGAGCTCCTGTACGAGATCAATCGATCGATCGTCCGCAAGTACGGGGTAACCACCCCGACGGTCAGTGCAGACTTCCGACCTTCGACTGCCGATGGCGTGGTCAGTCTTGTGTTTCGGTGCAGATCGTGAACTTTCGCACCGCGTGCGGGAATCCGCCAGTGGGGCAGTCGTTGTTGGTGGTGGTGTTCAGGATGACATTGAGAGGCTTTTCGCGATTCGGTTTGGTGGTGTCGTCGCATTTGGCGCGGACAGCGGTCACCTTCCCGATGCTCAGGCAGTCGGTGCTGCTCCAGGCATAGTCCAGACAGGCGGTGAATTGCCCCTCGTCGGGGTTCATGTAGAACTTTTGAGCCACATCTGCCGGGCACTGGTCAGGCGTGGATACCCGCTGGATCACTGTATAGCCGTTGTTCGGCGATCCGCAGTCAACGACCATGAGTGTGGCGTTGTTGCTCGGTCCTTCAAAGCTGACGCACGCCCCAACTGGTGCTATCGATTCGCCGGGGACGTTGGGGGGCTGTGAGGGGAACTGTCCGGGGATACGACTGAAATCCGCAGGCGCTGGCGCCGTGGGTGGTGCAGAAGCGTGGTCTTCTTCTCCCTGAGTGCCGTTGCATGCTGCGGTGACTAATGCGACTGCGGTTAACACGGCACCGAACTTAAGCATCACTATCACCCGATCTGCGCACTTTTCGATAGAGATATATTGCGAAGCCCAGCCCGTATGCGCCAACGATCCCCTGCAAGAGGACAAATACGAGGGCAGTATTCGAAACTGCGCCGACCACTGATGCGATTATTAACAGGATTGATCCCATGGCGGTCAGGACAACTGGAAGCGTGCGTCGTGCTCGTGTCATTTGTTGCCAGTCTTTCGATTTGAAGTTGCCATCAACGGGTGCCGCAATCTATCGCTGCCACTACTCCACCGGTGGTGGCAACGCCGCCGCCGAGGATTCCTAGTCCTGCCGCGATCGCTGGCACGCCGCCTGTGGCGCCGATTCCGGTCAGTGATAGTAGTCCGCCGCCGATAACCAGTAGCCCGCCTCCGATTGCCATTCCGATGTTCATCTTTTCCCCGACAGTGCACAGATCTTTCTCGGCTTGTTTCTTTTCTAGCTCGGCAATCTTCTGTTGGTCCTGGACATGTTGTTGCTTGCCCTCATCGATTTGCTTCTGAAGATTATCGATCTGATCCTGAACCGACGGCTTCTGCGCCGTGGTCGGTTCGCATTGTGGACACGGTGGTGTGGGCGTTGGTGCGGGGTCGAGGCCGGGTTCGATCCAGATCGGGCCTCGGCCGCCGCCACCGCTGATGCCGAGGAGGGTGTTGCCCAGCATGGCGGCGGCGTCTTGGCATTGCTGCTGGCGTTGATTGACCTTCTGGGTCTCCTGATTGTTGTCGGCCTGCTGCTGAGGTTCTTGCTGGTGAGCCGGTTGCTGCGGTTGCTGCTGGGCAGGCTGCTGTTGAGCCGGTTGCTGGCTTGGTGGTTGCGCCGGTTGTTGGGGCGGTGCGTCGTAGTTGGGTGGCATTTGGCCGTGCGCAGGGGTGCGGGGCTGGGCCTGCTGTGGGTACTGGGCATTGCCGCCTTGTTGGCCGGTGGGGGCTTGTGCTGCGGGGTTGTTGATCGAGATCCCGTTGCTCGGGTCGAGTCCGGGGTAGCCGGAGTTGATCCCGCCGGAATAGCCTGGTTGCTGTCCGCCCATCGATGGTGGTTGGAACTGCTGCCCACCGCCTGGCGGTCCGTAGTCGCCACCGCCGTTCCCGCCGCAGTCCGGCGGACACTGGGCCGCCGCCGTGGGTAGCCCAACGAACCACGGCGGGGCGGCGTTGCGGTGCGCGGGTTGAGGGCTGAGCAGGCTGGCAGCCAAG